>NZ_FOMW01000022.1 GCF_900112755.1 Sulfitobacter brevis
TGGGGTCCATTCCGGTAGAGGGCAGAATGACACCCTAAGGGTTTTTGCGATGTCGTTTCATGATATCCAGGACGGTATTTTTGTTGATGCCGAGATCCCGTGCAATCCAACGATATGATCGACCATCTGTCACGGCTTGAATGACCTTTGGTGCAAGCTTATCGGATTTAGGGCGCTGCCCTGGTTGACGGCCTAATTTCTTACCCCTCGCGCGGGCGGCGGCGAGGCCGGATTTGACGCGTTCGCTCAGCAAGTCACGCTCGAACTGGGCAATGCCAGCCAGCATGGTAGCCATCATCCGGCCGTGGGGCGTGGCGAGTTCGAAGGTCATGCCGCTCATAGCGACAACAGAGACATTCCAGCCTACCAATCTGTTGAGGGTGTCCAGCAAGTCCTGGGTCGAGCGGCCCCAGCGGGACAGTTCGGTGACAAGAACTGCATCAATCTTACGAGCTTGTGCAAGGTCGATGATGCGATTACGGGCGCTCCGGTTTGAGGACGTCCCAGAGGCGGTTTCTTTAAAGATGCCAATCACGTCAAAGCCACCGCGTTCGGCAAAGGCTGTCAACTCTGCCACCTGCCGTTCGCAGGACTGATCCGAGGTGGAAACCCGGGCATAGATGGCGGCGCGCTGTCCCAATTGAACCCCCTTGGATTTAGGTCTTGTAAGGCGTTGATTTTGTTGAGGTCAAAATTGTCCTAAACAAACTAATGACTAACAAGGACAATGCACCATGCCAAGACGCTCCATTTTGACCGAACGACAGCGCACAAGCCTGCTCGACCTGCCAACCGACGAGGTGACGATCCTGCATAATTACACGTTGGCCGACGATGACCTTGACCACATCAACGAACGACGTCGGCCGGAAAACCGGATTGGTTTCGCCTTGCAGCTCTGCGCCTTGCGCTATCCTGGTCGATTTCTATCTTCCGGTGAAGTCATCCCAGAGCAGGTCATCCGCTTTATCGGTGCCCAACTGGGTCTGACAGGTGATGAAATCCTGCCCTATGCAGCGCGGCGTCAAACTCGGCAGCAACATCTGCACGCCCTGCGAGCGATATACGGTTACAAGATGTTCGCTGGTCGTGGCGCGCGTGATCTGAAAGGCTGGCTCGAACGCGAGGCAGAAACCGCTCGATCAAATGAAGACCTTGCCCGGAGGTTTATCGAGGAATGCCGCCGCACCCAAACGGTCCTGCCCGGTGTGTCTGTCATCGAACGCCTTTGCGCTGACGCGCTTGTTGCCGCTGAGCGGCGGATAGATGGCCGGATCGTGGCTCATCTCGATGAGGGGTTGAAGGGCCAGTTGGATAATCTGTTGACGGACATGGTTGATGGCACTGTCAGCCGGTTCATCTGGCTCCGGCAGTTCGAGGTGGGGAAAAACTCAGCGGGTGCCAGCCGCCTTCTGGATCGTCTGGAATTCTTGCAGGGTTTGGGGGTGTCGCCTGTTATTCTGGAAGGAGTGCCGCCCCATCGGATTACACGCCTGCGTCGTCAGGGCGAAAGGTACTTTGCGGACGGTCTGAGGGACATCACCAGCGATCGGCGCCTTGCCATTTTGACGGTCTGCGCGGTGGAATGGCACGCGGGAATCGCCGATGCGGTGGTTGAGACCCATGACCGGATCGTAGGCAAAACCTGGCAGGAAGCGAAGAGACTTTGCGACGCGCGTATCACGGAAGCGAAATCCGCCCTGCGCGACACGCTTTGCTCCTTCAAAAACCTGGGGGCGGCGCTTTTGGAAGCCAAGGGGGATGAGGCATCTCTTGATGTGGCGACCGAAACGTCCTGTGGTTGGCTTCAGCTGGAAGGCCTTGTGGCAACCGCGGCAGAGTTAACGGATACGATGGCCGCTGATCCAATCGCCCACGTCGTGCAGGGGTATCATCGGTTCCGGCGATACGCACCACGCATGCTGCGAGCTTTGGACATCCACGCGGCCCCTGTGGCGCTGCCTTTGATGCAAGCGGGACGAATTGTTGCAGATGGCCGAAATGGCAAACACCAGTCCACCAGCTTTTTGCGGCGGAGTTCAAAATGGCACCGCCACCTCAACACTGAGGCGGATGATGATCACCGGCTTTGGGAGGTGGCCGTTTTGTCTCATCTCCGCGAAGCGTTTCGATCGGGTGATATCTGGTTGGCGCATTCACGGCGCTATGCCGACCTGAAACAGGCTTTGGTGCCGATTGAGGCCGCACGGGTAACGCCAAGATTGACGGTCCCATTCGATCCGGAAAGCTGGCTTGCAGATCGCAAAGCGAGGCTGACTGATGGGCTTGACCGGCTGGCCAAGGCAGCGCGGTCTGGGGCCATTCCCAGCGGTTCCATAGAAAACGGCGTTCTGAAAGTTGACCGGCTGCCCGCAGCCGTGCCCGAGGCAGCAGAGGCTCTGGTGCTTGATCTCTATGACCGTCTGCCCGCCGTGCGTGTCACCGATTTGCTGCAGGAGGTCGATGAAGACATCGGCTTCACGGATGCCTTCACGAACGTGCGCACTGGCTCCCCCTGCACGGATCGCATTGGGCTGCTGACCGTATTGCTGGCCGAGGGGTTAAACCTTGGGTTGAGCAAAATGGCCGAGGCCACCAACACCCACGATTACATGCAGCTCTCGCGCCTGTCGCGATGGCACATCGAAAGCGATGCCATCAACCGGGCGCTCGCAGTGGTGATCGATGCGCAAGCGAACCTGCCCATGGCCAAGTTCTGGGGTGGCGGCGTCACCGCGTCCAGCGACGGACAATTCTTCCCCGCCGCGAGGCAAGGTGAAGCGATGAATTTGATCAACGCCAAATACGGATCTGAACCAGGGCTAAAGGCTTACACGCATGTCTCCGATCAGTTTGGACCCTTCGCAACGCAGAACATTCCCGCCACCGTGAGCGAAGCACCCTACATCCTGGACGGGCTCCTGATGAACGAAGCGGGCCGAAAGATCAAAGAGCAGTATGCCGACACCGGTGGCTTCACCGACCACGTCTTTGCCGTCACCTCGCTGCTGGCCTTCCGGTTTATTCCGCGCATACGGGACCTCCCCTCGAAACGGCTGTATCTCTTCGACCCGGCCGCCGCGCCAAAGGAGCTGCGCGGTCTGATCGGCGGTAAGATCAGAGAGGGCCTGATCATCCAGAACTGGCCGGATATCCTACGCGCCGTGGCCACGATGGCAGCGGGCATCATGCCGCCCAGTCAGTTGCTCAAAAAGTTCGCAGCCTATCCACGCCAGCACGAGCTGGCACTTGCCCTGCGTGAAATCGGCCGCATCGAGCGCACGCTCTTCATCGTCGACTGGCTGCTTGATGCCGACATGCAGCGCCGTGCCCAGATTGGTCTCAACAAGGGCGAGGCCCATCACGCCCTGAAAAACGCCCTGCGCATCGGGCGGCAGGGCGAAATCCGCGATCGGACCGTCGAAGGTCAACACTACCGTATGGCAGGGCTGAACCTGCTGGCGGCCATAATCATCTACTGGAACACCAAACGCCTCGGGCAGGCAGTGGCGGCACGAAAACGCGTCGGACTCGATGACTCTGACGAGCTTCTGGGGCACATCTCGCCTCTCGGATGGGCCCACATCCTCCTCACAGGCGAATACAGGTGGACAAAGCGCACCGTGGCCGCCTTGTGAGACAATCCTGCCCCGTACTGTCATGTGAAGTAATCACCCCCTATATCTTGCCAACTTCGCAGGCTGTTGCAGGCATCCGTCCAGTGTGACGCCCTGGGCGGGCTCACACCGCGCTCAACAGGCAAATACAGGCGGCGAAAAACAGTGCCCAAGGGCCTTAGGGTGTCATCCTGCCCCCTACCGGAATCTACCCCAGTACTGTCCATGACCAGTTGCACTGGTTTGTCGCTCTTGGATTTAGGCTTAGGGCGGAACGTCAGCCCATTGCCACGGCGCGACAGGGTGGAAAAATCCGGCACTGCGATCGCAACCCCCAGCAGCCGCGCAATAGAGCGCATCAAGCCTTGGGTTTGACGCAGAGGCTGCTTGAAGACTAGACCCAGCGTCAGGCACATCTCGATCGCCAAATCAGAATAGTGCGGCTGTCCGCCGCGCGTGGTACGGCGCGGCGCCGACCACAAGGAAAGTGCGTCTTCGCTGATCCAAACTGTCAGATCACCACGCTGCCGTAGACCTTCATTGTACTCAGGCCAATTAGTCACCCGATGCTTATGCTTCGGGATCTTGTCACGATGAGCGGCGTTGAACTTGTGCGGCATCTACAGCATCCTGAAACGAACAGAATGCCTCGATATCAGCTGTGCGACGATCCCTGCAACAAAGCCGCGACGCTGCATCTTGTGGTGGAGCGTGCGGATGTCCCCCACGACTTGTTGCGCAACAGGTTGAGCCTGACTGCGTCAGAGGCGTGCGTACGTCTGTTGGGCAGGCCCGAAAGGGCCGGGGATCTCCGAGACGCAGTACATCTGATGCGGCCGGGCGACCAACCTGGACCGGCGGGGGCGATCTACCTTCAATGGCAGCGGTCGGTGGCGCGACCGATTTCGGTTGGGGCGCTGCAGCGTGCTTTACCATCAATCTCTGCTGAACAGATCGCCACGTTGCTGGATGCGGGGCAGGGTGGGCCAGTCATGCGCGCCGCGGTTGTGCTGGAAACGGTCCTAGCTACGCATCCGCGTGAGGAGGTCATGGCCTTGATCGTTGCCGATGCCGTCTTGGCGCAGTCTTTGGGATGGACCCACGTTCTGCCGCTTCTGGCGGTGGTGTTGAAATCACGCGATCTGCGCAAACGGGGCACGGACCTGCAGTTGGCCTGTCATAAAGCGTTGGTTTCTTCGATCGGTGCAACGCTTCCGGTTGTGGCCGATCTGACCCGCCGGGCGGCTCATCTGCGGGCCGTCATTCCAAAGCTGCGAGCCAAGGGGGCAGGGGATGCTGTCGCCTTGTTTCTGTCCAATGACGCGCTAATGCCTACGGCGCTGCCGCTGAGCGACCGTGCAGCGCGGCGGCTCTGTGATCGGTTGGTGGATCTGGGCGTGGTGCGGGAATTGACCGGGCGCGACACCTTTCGATTGTACGGGGTCTGAGATGGCAAAGGATCGGCCTGACGCAGATATTGACCGCGAGCTCGAGGAGCTACCGCCTGAACTGCGTTGGCGCGAATGGATGTGCCGGATCGAGGCAGTGCTGTTTGCAAGTGCTGCGCCGGTCCCGCGCGAAGACTTGGCCCGTGTCGTGGGGCAGGGGGGTTCAGTTGATCTGTTGATTGAAGATCTCATCGCGGATGTGGCCGACCGGCCCTATGAGGTTGCGGCCGTTGCTGGAGGGTGGATGCTGCGGACGCGTGCTACATACGCCGCTGTGATCCGGGCTGCGGCGGATGTGGGCGGACAGGATTTGGATTTGCGCGAATTTGACGTCGCCGTGCTGGCTGCCGTGGCCTACAACCAGCCGATTACGCGTGATGGGTTAAAGGACATTTTTGGCAAGGAGATCAGCCGCGATTTGATTGGCCGACTGCATACCCAAGACCTGATTACCACTGGGCCGCGCAGTCCGCGTCGTGGTGCTCCGTACACCTTCGTGACGACGGAAAAATTCCTGGTGGCGTTTGATCTCGAAAGCTTGCGCGATCTGCCAGATCGAGAGCAGCTGGACGATGCCGGGGTGGGCGTCATTGATGAATAATGCCTGCTGGGTCACAAGGCACGCGATCTGATAGTATCTTAGGTGAAGCAGGGTGAGCGCGGTAATGATCGACAGAGATTACGTGTGTTTGCACAGCGCAGAAAACGTATATCTGTACATCAATGATGACATGTACGGTGCCGTTTTTTTCTTGATAGGTGTTGATTGTCACCGAGAACTGACCCGGCAACTGTAGAAATTGTCATTGAGAATTGACCCATGTGCAACCTTGCCCCTGCTTGAATCAGCTGGGAGCTATTGGAGTGTTAGACATGGGATTTCTGAGGATTATTCGGAAATGGGCTCTGAGAGACAAGATGCCCATCCGCGAGATTGCGCGCCGGACAGGGGTGTCTCGCAACACGATCAAGAAGTAT
Organism: Sulfitobacter brevis; assembly: GCF_900112755.1. Lineage (GTDB taxonomy): Bacteria > Pseudomonadota > Alphaproteobacteria > Rhodobacterales > Rhodobacteraceae > Sulfitobacter > Sulfitobacter brevis. Next base: position 6,044 of record NZ_FOMW01000022.1, read on the forward strand.
CTGCGGACAGGGATAGTTGAGCCCGAGTTCCAAATTTTGGACCGACCGAGCAAGTTGGACCCTTACGCTGAGAAGCTGACAGGCTGGTTGCTGTCTGAGCAGCGTAAATCACGGAAGGAACGGCGAACGGCCAAACAGATGCATGCGGATCTGGTTCAGCTCGGCTTTGATGGCTCATATGAGCGTGTCGCGGCCTTCGTGCGGAACTGGAAGGGCGAACGACAGCGTGCTCAGCATACGACTGACCGGGGTGTTTTCGTGCCGTTGGTCTTTCAGCCGGGCGAGGCGTTCCAATTTGATTGGAGCGAGGACTGGGCCTATGTCGGGGGCGAGCGCCTCAAGCTTCAGGTCGCCCATATCAAGCTGTCGCACAGCCGCGCATTTCTGGTGCGGGCCTATCTGCTGCAAACGCATGAGATGCTGTTCGATGCCCACTGGCATGGCTTTCGGGTGTTTGAGGGTGTTCCGGGGCGTGGGGTCTATGACAACATGAAGACAGCCGTTGACCGGATTGGTGTCGGCAAGAAGCGCGATGTAAACGCACGGTTCCTTGCGATGACCAGCCATTATGTCTTTGACCCTGAGTTCTGCAATCCTGCGGCAGGGTGGGAGAAAGGTCAGGTTGAGAAGAGTGTGCGCGACGCCCGCCATCGGCTTTGGCAACTCATGCCCGCCTTTCCGAACCTCAATGCGCTGAATGAATGGCTGGAGGAGCGCTGCAAGCTTCTGTGGGCCGAGACACCGCATGGCAGATTGCCTGGCAACATTGCGGATGTCTGGGACGCCGAGAAGGCCGCGCTGATGCCACTGCCCACAATGTTTAACGGCTTTGTCGAGCAGAGCAAGCGGGTGTCCCCCACTTGTCTAATAGCATTCGACCGTAATCGCTACTCAGTGCCTGCCAGCTTTGCGAACCGTCCTGTCAGTCTCCGCATCTATCCTGAACGGCTGGTCATCGTGCTGGAAGCGCGCCTTTGGCGTGACGTCGCCGAAGGCTACGTGGTCTGCACGCATGAGCGCATTATTGAACGCTCACACCGTCAGCCAGGGCGCGTTATTTATGACTGGCACCATTATCTGGCGGTGGTTCAACGCAAACCCGGCGCGCTGCGCAACGGGGCGCCCTTCGTTGAGATGCCAGAAGGGTTCCGGAAGCTGCAGGATCAGATGTTGCGTAGGCCAGGTGGTGACCGCGTCCCTCTCATCGATACTGCGTATCGACTGCCGGTCAGTGGATGGTCGACGTCCTGTCCTTGGTGCTCCACCATGACGAACAGGCCGTGCTTTGCGCAGTGGAAATGGCGCTGGAGGCGGGCGTGCCAACAAAAACCCATGTGTTGAACCTACTTCACAGGCTGGTGGATGGCGCACCGATAGACCAGCCTGATGTGACCCCGCCTGCGGCCCTTTCTTTGAATAAGGAGCCCGAGGCCAATGTCGCACGATATGACGGGCTACGCACCACGGAAGGAACTCGTCATGCGTCATGATCCCGCCGGTGCTGCCATCGTCATCATGATGCGCAGCCTGAAGATGCCGGGCATGGCACAGGCCGTGCAGGACCTGCATGAGCAGGGATCGCCCGCTTTCGATGCAGCGATCCCCATGTTGTCGCAGCTGCTTAAGGCCGAGATAGCTGAACGTGAGGTGCGTTCCATCGCCTACCACATGAAGGCAGCACGCTTTCCGGCATACAAGGACATCTCTGGCTTCGACTTTGGCGCCAGCGAAGTCCGCGAAGCATTAGTGCGCCAACTTCACCGATGCGAGTTCATGGACGCGGCTGAGAATGTAGTGCTGATCGGGGGGCCTGGAACGGGAAAATCGCATGTCGCTACCGCCCTCGGCATTCAAGCAATCGAGCATCATCGCAAGCGTGTGCGCTTCTTCTCCACGGTCGAGTTGGTCAATGCGTTGGAGCAGGAAAAGGCCCAAGGCAAGGCAGGAAAAATCGCCGAGGTGCTGGTGAAAGCCGATTTGGTGATCTTGGATGAGCTGGGATATCTGCCGTTCAGCGCTTCGGGTGGCGCGTTGCTGTTCCACCTTCTGAGTAAACTCTACGAGCGCACCAGCGTCGTCATCACAACCAACCTGAGCTTTAGCGAATGGGCCAGCGTGTTCGGTGATGCAAAGATGACCACCGCGCTCCTCGACCGCCTCACACATCGTTGCCACATTCTCGAGACCGGCAATGACAGCTACCGGTTCAAGGCCAGCTCCGCGACAGCCAAAAAGAAACGAAGGGAGACAGCGGCATTGACGCCATCATAACGCAAAGAACATAACAACTGGGTGGGTCAAGTCTCGGTGACAATGCCGGGTCAGTTCTCGGTGACAATCAACAAAGCAAGTATCTATGGCGCGCTTACTAACTAAGTTTAGGGCTGTGGTGGAGTTTTACGAATACCCTGTCTTTCCAGGATACGTGTATCCCCGTCCGACAGCAGCTCAAGCAAAGAAGCACGCTTCAGCGCAGTATGAAATGTTCAAAGATCGCGCTGCTCAGATTACAAACCAATAACAATTTTTTGCTGGTCCTTCATTGGGCCAGCTTCAAATCTCATGAATGGAGAATGCTCATGACAGATAACGCTGGAAAGCCTGTTGCGGTCCGTAAGGACAAGGACGGCGACATCACACATGTTAAGTTCAAAAACCGAGACAGAATGACGCCGGTAGATCAAGCTGTAAACATGACGAAGCAGGGCAAGACCGATGGCATTCGCGTCAACAAAACAGGCGGTGGCAAAGAATATGTTCAAGACATTCCTGACGCCTCCAAGAAGGACAATTTGGCTAACCTTCCCGAAAAGTAAGTTACGGCGGGTGGCTGGCAAATCGGGATCAGATTTCAGCTACTCGCCACAAACGCCCATCATCGACCTGTGCCAAAAGTTCAACGCGATTTAACTCGCGCTCGCTCATCATCACCCATCCCATGTCCGATCTCCCGTTGCTCGTTTGTACAAGAGAGTGACATTCCTGAATTGCACAGGGGTGACATTATCGCTTTGCGGCTACACAAGTCATGTTGCATAAGGTTCATTATGAAAAATACGGCAAGTACTCCCTTATAGGGCAGGGTGCATTGACTCCCAATAAGCAGAGCGCGCGCCCGCAGATCTGAACAGACAGGCTGTCCACCCGACTTCGTCCTGCGCGGCGCCGGCCACAAAGCGAGCGCCTCTTCGCCAATCTAAACCGTAAGACCCTCTCGCCGTCGCAAGCTTTCATTGTACTCAGCCCAATTCGTCACCCGATGCTTCTGCTTGGGGATCTTGTCACGGCGATCAGTGTTGAAGTTGTGCGGCATCTACAGCATCCTGAACGGAAAAGTCCGCACCCGATATCAGCTGAGCGGGGAGCCATGCAGCAAGGCCGTACTGATGCGAGTAAAAATAGTGAACAAAGCAGACCGCCCGTTGCTGACAAACAGCCACTGGGGCGTTTACCAACCTGAAGTTGTCGAAGGGCGGTTGCGTGGACTTCATCCTTTTAGCGAAGATATCGATCCATCGCCCATTGGGCCGGGGATGGTTGATGTAATTGACGGGCCCACCCGGATCACGTGTCCGATGGTGCGGCAAGGGTGGCTGGAAGGTCGGCGCAAAACAGGAAGAGGCGATGAGCCCTTCGTCAGGGTGAGCTGGGAAGAGGCTAACGCGCTTGTTGCTCAAGAACTGGAACGGGTGCGCAGCGATTTTGGCAATCAGGCGATTTTTGCCGGATCATACGGGTGGGCTAGTGCCGGACGGTTCCACCACGCTCAGAGCCAGCTCAAGCGGTTTCTGAATTGCATCGGTGGCTTCACCAAGTCAGTTAATACCTATAGCTATGCCGCTGCCGAAGTTGTGGTTCCGCATGTTCTCGGCTCATTCATGGGCATGGTCTCCAATACAACCAGCTGGGGGTCCATTGCACAAGATTGCACGCTCTTTGTAGCCTTTGGCGGGGTTGCTCTGAAGAACGGGCAGATTTCGCCCGGCGGCACAGGGCGACACATTCTACAAGCTAGTCTGCGCAGTGCAAAAGCGGCGGGCGTAGACTTCGTGAATATCTCGCCACTGCGGGGTGATTTGATGGAGGAGGTCGGCGCAGACTGGTTGGCCCTGCGACCCTCGTCCGATACCGCTTTGATGCTGGGTCTCGCGCACGAACTCATGTCGCAGAATTTACATGATCAGGAGTTTTTGAGCACGCATAGCGTCGGGTTCGACACATTTTCTAGTTATCTGAATGGCGACGAGGACGGCATCCCAAAGTCAGCTGAATGGGCAGCGGAGATTTGTGATTTACCCGTTCAGGACATCCGTGATCTGGCCCGCCGTATGGCACGCAACCGAACGATGATCGCAGTCGCGTGGTCGCTGACGCGACAGGATCATGGTGAACAACCTTATTGGGCCGCAATTACACTTGCTGCGATGCTGGGTCAGATCGGTTTGCCTGGCGGCGGTATCGGTTTTGGATATGGTGCGGAAAATAAAGTTGGGCTGAGCATGCGGCCATTCCCCGTTGCCACCATGCCGCAAGGTGTGAACCCGGTCAGCGAATTTATACCAGTCGCGCGGATTGCCGACATGTTACAAAATCCCGAAGGCGTTTTCGACTACAACGGCAAGCAGCACATCTATCCGGATGTCAGGCTTGTCTGGTGGGCCGGGGGTAACCCATTTCACCACCATCAAGACCTCAACAACCTGCGGGCAGCTTGGGCACGTCCTGAAACGATTATTGTCAATGACTGGTGTTGGAATGCAAATGCGCGACATGCCGATATTGTATTGCCTGCCACCACAACTTTAGAGCGGGCGGACATCGCTTTGACGCCAAATGATCCGTATCAAACGGTCATGGATCAGGTGATCGAACCTGTTGGTGACGCAAAATCCGATCACGACATATGCAAGGGAATAGCCGCGCAAATGGGGGTGGAGGAGGCCTTTACTGAAGGCAAATCGCCAGAAGACTGGCAGCGTTGGCTTTATGACATAACGCGACAATCGGCAGCGCGGGAACAAATCGAAATGCCTGATTGGGCCAGTTTTCAGGAGACAGGTTGGTTCAAGCTTGCCGAACCGGCCGAACCCATAATTATGATGCAGGCCTTTCGTGCTGATCCCGTGGTCAATCCGCTCAAGACTCCCAGCGGCAAAATCGAAATATTCTCCGAGACAATCGCCGCTTTTGGATATGCGGATTGTCCCGGTCATCCGGTGTGGTTGGAACCCCTCGAATGGCTCGGCGGAACGGTGGACTATCCACTCCATCTTGTGTCCAACCAACCCAGCACAAAGTTGCATTCGCAGCTTGATCACGGGTCGGTCAGTCGCGCAGCCAAGGTGGCGGGGCGCGAGGTTCTGAGCATGAACCCTGAAGACGCCGCCGACCGTGGTTTGGAAAACGGGCAGCTCGTGCGCGTTTTCAATGGACGCGGTGCCTGCCTTGCAGGTCTGACGATAACTGCCGCACTTCGCAAAGGGGTTGTCCAGATGCCCACCGGAGCCTGGTATGATCCCGACGGTGGGCTTTGTCGCAATGGCAATCCAAACGTCCTGACGCCGGACAAAGGCACATCACGATTGGCGCAGGGGCCGATTGCGCTCAGCTGTTTGGTTGACGTTGTCGCTTGGCAAGACGAACTGCCCGCGGTTCGGGCTTACGACGGGCCGGTCATCTGCTGAGTATTTGGACGTACTTTCCCGAGGACGGTTTTTCTCAGAAGTCCAACCCGAGGTCGAGCGTCTGGGCCGAATGGGTCAGCGCACCGGAGGAGATATAGTCGACGCCCGTCGCCGCGACCTCGGCGATGCGCTCTATGCGCATGTTGCCCGAGGCTTCGAGCACCAAGCGCCCCGCGGTCATCGCAACTGCCTCGCGCCGGGCGGCCGTATCCATATTGTCGACGAGGACGACACCCGCGCCGCCCTCGTCGAGCACTTCGGCCAGCTGGTCCAAACGGTCCACCTCGATCTCGGTGCAGATCATATGTGAGGCCACTTGACGCCAGTGCCTGATCGGGCAGAACTCGGCTGCGCGCGGGGCGCAGGGTGAGCAAACTAACGTTGCCTTCGGGACAAACCGGCGCCGAGTCGCCAAGAACGATCATGACGGGACAGCATGGATATTCGACTGAAGGATCATTTCGACGGGGTGACGCTGGAACGCGGGCGCGACTACGCGCAACGCGGTTTTGTCGCTTCGGTCGAACCGCTGCTGGACGGCGCGCTGCGAGGTCGGGTTTCGAACGGACGTGGCAAGAGCTATCAACAACGCATCACCATGCGCCGGGCTCTGGTTGACGGTATCTGCTCTTGTCCGGTTGGTTATAACTGCAAGCATGTGGTCGCGGTGCTGATGACATGGGCGGCACAGCAACAGGAGCACCCCAGCCTCGCCGCGCCGGTGCAGGGCTGGCTCAGCCGGGTGAGGCAGAGCACACAGGCACGGCAACTGCCGGAGGCCCGGCCAGAAGACTACCCGGACAACATCAGGGAGCGCCTTCTTTACGTGTTGAGCCCGCATGATGCGCAGGTGAAGATCGATACCTGCAAGGGTAGAAGCAATGCGGCGGGCACCGCGCTCAACCAGTCGATCCGGCGCTATGATGCGGCGAATGCGCTGCGCGGCGCTCCGGCGAAGTTCATCCGCCCTGTGGATCTGGAGCTGTTGCCGGTGCTGGCACAGGCCCGAATGTGGGAGGCGCATTACAGCTACGGCCTGCCCGACATGTTCCGGCCGAAAGGAGACGATGCCATAGCACTGCTGCGCCGTCTCGGCGAGACCGGGCGATTTCTGCATGATACTGCCCCCGACGCACAGCTGACCTGGTCCCAGGAACGCCCCGAGCCCCGGCTGGGCTGGCGGATGGAACCGAATGGCGGCCAGCAACTGGGCTTCGAGGATGCAAGCGGCCAACCGCTCGATTTGCGCGGAATGGACGGGGCGACGCTCTGGATTGATCGGGAACACGGCCTGTTCGGGGCGCTGGCGCAGGTGGTGGACATCGAGGCGCTGCGTCTCGTCAGGGCGAGCCCCGAGGTTGCCCCGCAGGAGGCAGAGGCACTTGTTGAGGCGCTGCCCGACACGCTGGTGGGACTGCCACTGCCGCCTCCTCGCGTCGTCCGCCAGACACGACGCGAGGCAGAACAGCGGGTCGCCCGGCTGACCCTCGGGGCTGAGACAGCCCATGACGGACCGCGCTATTTTGGCGCTGCGTTGCAGCTGCCGACGCTGACACTGCGTTTTGTCTATGAGGGTCAGGAGGTCGCAGAGGACGACGCCGAGCCGCGCATGGTGCGTACTGGCGAGATTGTTACCCTGAGCCGCGATCCCTCCTGGGAAGTGGCTTGCGCCACTCGGCTGATGGAGGCGGGCGCGCTGCCAGTGGAGGAGCTTGAGCTTCATTGGCCGGGCGAGCGCATGATGGCCTGCGATTTCGTCTTTGCTGAGGGCGAGACGAACCTGCACAGCTTCGAGATTTCCAGTGAGCGCGAGGCGATGGCGTTTGCCTTTCACACGTTGCCCGCGCTACGGCGCGATGGCTGGGAGGTGATCGAGACGCCGAAATGGCCCTACCGCCTGAGCGACGAGACCGCCGAACTCACCGTCGCGACCAAGGTCGAGGTGGGCAATGCGTTCCAAGGCAACGACTGGTTTTCGCTTGGGTTTCAGGTCGAGATCAGCGGTAAGCTGGTGGATGTGGCACCGGTTGTGGCGGCATTTCTGGAGCAGGTCCGCGACGAATGGGAGGATCTGCCTGATACAGAGACGCTTTCGCAGCACCTGGCAGAGCGACCCGTCTATCTGGACCGGGGCAAGACCGGTTATGTCGCGGTGGATCTTAGCCCGCTGGCGCCACTGCTGCATCTCTTTCTAACCCATCATGCCGAACTGGGTGCGCTGCATCCCACCGATGCCGATGTCGCGCGGTTGGCCGAAGAAGCGCTGGCAGGCAGTTCCATTCGCTTTTTCGACAATGTCGGCATCCTGCCACTGGCGCGCAGCCTGAAAGCGCTGGCTGCGGCCGACAGCTTTGTGTCACCCAAGGGGTTGTGCGCGCAGCTGCGCGACTATCAGGCCTATGGTGCGGCCTGGATGGGAAGTCTGCTGGAGGCCGGGTTCGGAGGTGTGCTGGCCGATGACATGGGGCTGGGCAAGACGGTACAGACGCTGGCCCTCTTGCAGGCGCGGCGCGAGGCCGACGCGCCCGGACCGGCGCTGCTGATCGTGCCGACCAGCCTGCTGCATAGCTGGCAGACGCAGGCCGCGCAGTTCACGCCCGATCTGCAGCTTGTGGTCCTGCACGGCACAGGCCGCGTTGCCCGGCGAGAGGCCGCGCTGCAGGCCGATCTCGTGGTGACCACCTATCCGCTGCTGACACGCGACCGTGATTGGCTGGCGGCACAGAACTGGCCGCTGGTGATCCTTGACGAGGCGCAGACGCTCAAAAACCCTGCCTCGCAGATGGCCAAGACACTGCGCGAAATTCCCGCCAAGGGGCGGCTGGCGCTGACCGGCACGCCGCTGGAAAACTCGCTTCAGGACATTTGGACGTTGATCGACTGGATCAATCCAGGCTTGCTGGGGGATCGCAAGGGGTTTCAGACGCTGTTCCGCACCCCCATCGAAAAACATGGCGACACGGTCGCGCAGACTCGGCTGAATCGTCGCTTGCGCCCGTTCCTGCTGCGCCGAACCAAGGAGGAGGTCGCGGCCGAACTGCCGTCCAAGACAGAGATCCTCGAACGGGTTGATCTGCCGAAACCCCAACAGGCGCTCTACGAGACGGTGCGCAGCGCCATGGACGCCCGCGTTCGCGAAGCAATCGCCACGCGCGGGCTGGCGGCGGCGCGGATCACGGTGCTGGACGCATTGCTCAAGCTGCGGCAGGTCTGTTGCGACCCGGCCCTCGTCAAGACGGAAGCTGCGCAATCTGTCACCGACAGCGCCAAGCGTACGCGGCTGCGCGACCTTCTGGGCGAATTGGTCGCCGAAGGGCGGCGCGTGCTGGTTTTCTCGCAATTTGTCGAGATGCTGCGCCTGATCGAGGCCGATCTGACCGAGGCGGGCATTTCTCACTTGACCCTGACGGGGCAGACACAGAACCGCGCGACGGTCCTCGACAGCTTCGCGCAGGGCGATGCGTCGGTGTTCCTGCTCAGCCTCAAGGCAGGAGGCGTCGGGCTGACTCTGACCGAGGCCGACACGGTGATCCTCTATGATCCATGGTGGAACCCGGCGGTCGAGCGTCAAGCAATGGACCGCACCCACCGGATCGGCCAGGAAAAGCCGGTATTCGTCCACCGCCTTGTTGCCGCAGGCACGGTCGAGGAAAGGATCCTCGACATGCAGGCGCGCAAACAAGCGCTGGCCGATGCGCTCTTCGACGAGAGCGGCGCGGCCCCGGACGAGCTGCTGGACGAAGCGACGCTGCAGGATCTCTTCGCTCCGCTGGGCAGCTGAGCGCAGGTGACCCAAGCTCGTGTGAAGACCAGTATATGTCGCTAATCAGCAGCGTTCTGAGGCTGATCGACGCAACACATCCAGAAAATTTCTCTGGAGAAGAGGCTGAGGAAGATGCCAAGATTGAGCGGGAGAAGCAGCTTAAGGAAATGCGCGCAAGTCAACTGGCCCGCCCATTGAGGACCTCCCGGCAGTTTCAAAAACCGCCAGGTTAAGATTCAGTGCTGATGTTCCGGGGCTCCGAAAAGGATCAAGTCGACCCGTTCTTCCCCATCGACATAAGCATCATGGCCAGGGGGTATTTCAAAGAAATCCCCCTTTGTGATGGGGGTTTCTTTACCTGTATCGATCATGCGGACTACGAGCTTGCCTCCGATACAATAGCCGGTGTGGCGCATTGGGCACGATTCTGGCGAGCCCAAAAGGGGCTTCTCGTCTTCTTCCCATGTCCATCCGGGCTCAAAAGTCGCGCGCATGCCGGTTGTACCATCTGCCATGTTGATGATGTCGATTCCACCGCGCTCTTTCATGTCGAGCGAACTATCGGGGGTCTCGAAGCGCCTGATTTCAATTGTATTTCCCATGATGCATTCCCTTTTTGGTTTGAACGGGGCCTCACGCAGCCGGTGAGCGGCAACGTCTCCGCCTCTCTTTTTAGAAGGCAAGCATGGGTATGTGAGTGGCACGAACCGTGGAAACCTAAGTGGAAATCTCGTTCGGAGTTTTCAGACCAGTGACACCTTAGCCGCCAATGAACGAAGAAGTTGCGCTTCTCCGGGAGAAAAATGGAAGGCGCCGAGAAAGCTGTCGATCCCGTATCGGGGCTGCTGGGCATGAATCTCGGCCGCAAGAATTCGGCCCTCAGGCACCCGGTCGGCCAGCGCAAGAAATAGAGAGGCCATTCCTAAGATGTTGATATGTGCGTTTGGACGCGCCGCAGCTTGCGTCGCCCACTCGGCTGCCGCTTCGTACTGACCAAGCCGCAAGTGGGCCATCGCTCTGCTCCCCAGCATTCCGAACATCAAGGGATCGTAGGGGCTGAGCGCCCGTGCCTTGTCTGAGGCCCTGATCGCCTCTTCCGGATCGCCGGTCTGGGACTCGACGAAAGCCAGTGAGTAATGCCCAAGTGCGAAGTTAGGGCTAAGGTCCACCGACACGCGCAGCGATTTAACCGCCATATTGTGCTGTCTGCGCAACCAAAGAGCACGCCCCATCGCCAAATGCGCGGCAGGATCTTGTTCATCGGCGAGCATACTCTGAGTCGCAGCCGAGTAAGCGCTTTCAGCCTCGGTCCCAGGGTCAGACCAGTTCTGGAATGCATTCTGCCAATGAGTGAACGAGAGCCCGGCATAAGCGCGCGAGAAGGTCGGATCGAGGGTGACAGCTGCATCAAAGAAGTACTGCGCGCGTGCGTTGTTCTCTTTTGTGAAGCGATACATGTGCCATAGGCCGCGATGATGCGCCTCCCAAGCGTCAAGTGATGTGGGGGGGCGCAAAATTGCACGGTTTCGCTCGGCCCGCTCAATCTCGCCGGTCAGGGCTGCAACAATACGGTTGCCCAACTCTTCCATCGCGCTCATGAGGTCAGCGCTGGGTGCTTCGCAGGTTTCAGTCCAGACTATTCTGGCAGACTGTGTATCGATCAAATCGATTTCTACTCGCAGCTTGTCGGCACCCCGGTGCATGCTCGCTGTCGCCACGTAGTTAACGTCGAGTTGTTTCCCTGCTTCCACCCCTGAGACGCCGAGCGCAGCGAGTGCGTAGACCGAACCCCTTGCGATGATGGACATGTTTCTTAGCTTCGCCAGTCGCGTGATGACATCGTTCGTCAGCCCGTCAGCGATACCGATCCCATCCTGCGGATCTCGAACCGTAAACGGCATCACGGCAAGCGCTGAGCGGCTGGGACCCGATAAGCATGGCTCCACGTGAGCACTATCAACTCGAGGCGTTGCCGCACTATTGGTCGATCGCGTAGCAGCACCGAGTTCCTTTTTCACATCGCTCCACGTCTTTCGCAATTCGACGACAGAGAGCCCTTCGTCTGCGAAAAGTCGTTCGCTGCTGGTAAGGTGTGTCTCGGCTTCGCCAAAGCGGCCTTGGCTGGCCAAAACGCTGAGAAGCCGATGATGCGGTTCAATCTCGAACGGTGCGAGGTTGAGCCATTGTTCGAGATACTGGTCGATATCACATGATCCAGCCGGTTGCCTTACAGTCAGTTGCTTTAGGATACTGATCTGACATGCCGCAAATCGGCGGCGTTGGGCGATCACCCATTGTCCAGCAGACGGTTCCGACAAGCTCAACTCACCGAGAAATGGTCCGCGAAAGAGTCCTGCCAACTCCTTAAGCCGATCTATTGGAAAGGGCCCGGCTTGCTCGATGGTCATGACTTGGAGCGCGTCAACGACGCAGCCGTCAAGGTCGAGACCTATCCCGTCCGCGTTTGAACAGACACGAGTACGGCGCGGACTATCCAAAATTTTGCGAAGCTTACTAAGATGCCAACGGAGTTCTGCCCGCGGATCATTTGGCCGGTCCCAGAGGAGGTCACAGAGGCGACGGCGGCTGACCTGTCGGGTTTCAGTAACCAAAATCGCCAATAAAGCGCGTAGTTTACGTGAGCGAGCGAAGGCGATTGGTATGCCGTTGTGACAAACTTCCACCGGTCCGAGCAGGCGTATTTCCGTCAGCGGTGTCGCAGTCGGGTTCTCGGACCCAGCGATTTCCACGGTACTTCCCACGCTGCCTCCTACGTCAAGTTCTGTCAGGCATGATACCATGTTTTCAGAATTACTCGCTATTACTCGTGGTGGGCCATTTAGCGGGTCAACGGGACTGACCAAAAGCAAGAAGGGTTTTTGCGAAACCATCTGCGAAAAAACAAAAGGAGAAAATGCCATGGGTGAAACTACATCAATCCGCACGACCAAAGGTCGCGGTCGCGTCTATGAGAGCGTGCTGGACACTATCGGTGACACCCCAGTAATCCGCGTGAATAACATCCCGACCCACGGTGCAACTGTCTACGTCAAGGCAGAGGCGTTCAATCCAGCAGGCTCCGTCAAGGACCGGCTGGCCGTGAACATCATCGAAGCTGCAGAGCGTTCTGGTGCGCTGATCCCCGGTCAAACAGTGATTGAAGCCACCAGCGGCAATACCGGCATCGGCCTCGCCATGGTCTGCGCCCAAAAAGGATACCCTTTGGTTGTGACAATGGCCGATAGCTTTTCAGTCGAGCGGCGGCGCTTGATGAGGATCTTCGGGGCGAAAGTTGTGCTTACACCTCGCGCGGAAAAAGGGCTGGGAATGTACAAGAAAGCGGCTGAATTGGCAGAGAAACATGGTTGGTTTCTGGCATCCCAATTCGAAACCGACGCCAATTCAGACATTCACGAAGCAACCACTGCGCGCGAGATCGTGGCAGACTTCAAAGGGGCGCGGCTCGATTATGTTGTCACCGGATATGGCACCGGCGGAACGGTGACAGGCGTCGCGCGGGTTCTGCGCAAGGAGCGGCCTGACACCAAAATCATCCTAACGGAACCTGCCAACGCGCAACTGATTGGCAGCGGCCATGCACAGCAACGCGCCGCAAATGGAGCGCCTGCTGCCAGTCATCCGGCCTTTGAACCACATCCAATTCAAGGTTGGACTCCGGACTTCATCCCGGCAGTTTTACAAGAGGCGATCGATAAGGGATTTTATGATGAATTGATCCCAATCGCTGGCGCCGAAGGGATCAAATGTGCGCAAGAGCTTGCCAGAAAGGAAGGAATCTTTACCGGTATCTCTGGCGGGTCTACTTTCGCCATCTCGCTAAAAGTTGCCAAGGACGCGCCGCAAGGGTCGGTGATCCTGTGCATGTTACCAGATACTGGCGAGCGCTATTTGAGCACGCTTTTGTTCGAAGGTATTCCAGAAGACATGGATGACGAGGAACTTAAGATTTCCCGCTCCACATCCGGCTACCAGATGGGCTGATGGGATGGATGTTCTCGAAATCGCTTGCCGGCGTGCGCAAGCTTACAGGTCCTCTGTTGCGGACCGCCAGGTAAGGCCTGAACGCGACTATGCCCAGATGCGCGCCGATTTTGATGCTCCCTTCCCGGAAACCGGCTGCCCGGATGTAGAGGTTATTGAGGCGCTGGCAGATCTTGGCGAACCTGGCCTCATGCAGATCACGCATCCGCGGTTCTTTGGTTGGGTCATGGGAGGGTCTGCGCCTGTTGGTGTTGCGGCGGACTGGCTGGCTTCTGCGTGGGGGCAAAACGCGGGGATGCACCATACGTCTCCTACGTCCGCAGCAGTCGAAGAAGCGGCGTCTGGTTGGTTGCTCGACATTCTCGATCTGCCCCGCGATGCTGCCGTTGGATTTGTCAGCGGCGGCACCATGGCCAACTTTACCGCGCTGGCCGCTGCTCGGGGCGCATTGTTGCGCCGCGTCGGATGGGATTGTGAAGCGCAAGGTCTGTTTGGCGCGCCGGAAGTCCATGTTTTCGTCGGAGACGATATCCACACTTCTGTGCTTTCGGCACTCCGGTACTTGGGTTTTGGCGTGCAGCGGCTGATCCGGGTGGATACGGACATGCAAGGAAGGATGTCGGCCGATAACCTGGCGCGGCGTTGCGACGCATGCGACGGGGCTAAACTGATTATCGTTCAGGCAGGTCAAATCAACACCGGTGCCTTCGATCCCTTCACCAAAATTGCGCAAATTGCCGAACAGGCTGGCGCATGGCTGCATGTGGATGGTGCATTTGGGCTCTGGGCCCGCGCGGACCCGAAAATGCGCAGCTTGACCGAAGGCATAGAACGGGCCGACTCTTGGGTCGTTGACGGTCACAAATGGCTTCAAGTCCCTTTCGACTCTGGTTACGCAATCGTCCGGGAGCCGGCAGCGCTGCAAAGTGCGATGGCGATTACTGCAAGCTATTTGCCAGCGCAAGACGTGAATGACCGGGTTCCGTCCTACCTCGTACCCGAGCTGTCGCGCAGGGCGCGCGGTCTGCCAACATGGGCGGTGCTCAAGTCGCTTGGACGCAATGGCATTATTGAAATGGTGCGCCTTCATTGCAATTTGGCACACCAATTGGCTGAAGATTTGCGCGCCGCTCCAGGAATTAAAGTGATGAACGATGTGGTGCTCAATCAAATCATCCTGCGGTTCGGAGATGACGAAGACTGCGTCGCAACGCGCAGGTCGATGTCCCGCGCTGTCATCGCCTTGCTCGTCGACGAAGGCTTGATTTTTGTCGGCGGATCAGACTGGCGCGGCGAGTGGGTTATGCGGATCTCGGTGATTTGCAGCGCCACGACGGCACAGGATACAAAAGTTGCCGCTCAGGCTATACTCGCCGCATGGGCATGTATCTCCGAATCCCAATCTTTCAATTGTGCCCCGCCCAAGTGATCAGGACGGTATCCTCATGTCGACCCAGCGCACTCAGCGACAACTCGCTGCAATTATTTCGGTAGACGTCGTTGGTTTCTCACGTCTGATGGGCGCGGACGAAGTAGGGACGCTGGTTCATCTCAAGCGGTTACACAAGACCATTATCGCTCCCGAGGTCATCAAACATCATGGGCGGATCATCAAGCTTATGGGAGATGGAGCAATTATCCTCTTCTCCAGTGTTGTCGATGCCGTCTCGGCCGCGATTGCTATTCAACGTGCTATGCCCGCCTACAATGCAGATTTGAGCGCCAAAAAGCATATCGATATGCGCCTTGGCATCAATCTGGGAGACGTCATTATTGAAGGTAAAGACATCTTTGGCGACGGGGTAAACGTTGCTGCCCGCATTCAGGAAGCATGTATGCCCGGCGGTGTCGCACTAAGCGCCACTGCATATGAGCATGTCTACGGCAAGGTCGAAGCCGAATTCGAGGATGTGGGCGAACGCGAGTTTAAGAACATCGCAAGAAAAATTCGGGTATTTCGCTGGGCCGAAACGCGGCGTCCCGATCAGAATCGAAAACTGGCCTTACCGGACAAGCCCTCGATCGCTGTCCTGCCTTTCGACAACATGTCCAGCGATCCCGATCAAGAATATTTTGCAGACGGCGTGGTCGAAGGACTAACCGCTGCTTTGTCTCGAATGAAATCATTTTTTGTGATCGCCCGAAATTCTGCCTTTTCTTACAAAGGGCGCCATCTAAACGTGATCGACATCGGGCGTGAATTGGGGGTGGGCTACGTCCTTGAGGGGTCAGTGCAGCGTGCCGGTGGCAAGCTGCGGATCACCGTCCAGCTGGTCGAAACGGCGGCGGGTGCGCATCTTTGGGCCGAAAGATACGACGGCACGGACAGTGAGCTATTCGATCTACAAGACCGCATCACTGAACAGGTAGCCGGGGCATTGCAGCCTTCCATCCAAAAAGCCGAAATTGAACGGGCGATGCGCAAGCGACCGCATGACATGGGTGCCTATGACTATGCGATGCGCGCCATCCGGCACGTCTGGATGCAAGAAAAAGATCAGTCTGCCAAGGCTCTGTTGCTGCTCGAACAGTCACTTGCTATCGACCCCGAATATCCTTTAGCACTGGCGCTCTCGGCTTGGTGCTGGGCTCAACATTCGGTCTACAACTGGTTGGAAGACATCGAAGGGGTAGTGTTGCAAAGTTTAGGATTTGGGTTGCGTTGCCGAGCGTGACGATCCAGACCCCACTCTTTCCCGAGGCCAGGTTAGGATGGACGAGTTGATCAGTTTCAAAGGCGCACAGTACCCGAAATCGGTGATCCTGTACGCGGTTTATTTCTACGTTCGCTTTCCCGTTTCGTATCGCGACCTTGAGGAAATCATGGCCGAACGTGGCGTCGATCTGGATCATGCAACACTCAATCGCTGGGT
Organism: Sulfitobacter brevis; assembly: GCF_900112755.1. Taxonomy (GTDB): domain Bacteria; phylum Pseudomonadota; class Alphaproteobacteria; order Rhodobacterales; family Rhodobacteraceae; genus Sulfitobacter; species Sulfitobacter brevis. The sequence goes on from NZ_FOMW01000022.1 coordinate 22,366, forward strand.
CGGCAAATATGCGAGCGCAATTGCCGAAGAGGCACATCATCGTAAGGCAACAACGAGGCGTTCGTGGCGGATGGACGAAACTTATGTGAAGGTCAAAGGCCAGTGGACTTATCTGTACCGTGCGATCGACAAGGACGGCAAAACCCTCGATTTCATGCTGTCGGAGCGCCGCGACGAAGCTGCAGCAACTGCGTTTTTCGTGAAAGCCGTCGGCAATAACGGCTGGCCAGACAAGGTCGTGATCGACAAAAGTGGATCGAACACAGCTGGTCTGTTCAACATGAACTGCCTGCTCGTCATGTGCGGCTGGTGTTGGTTGATCACCGTCCGGCGAAAGAAATATCTCAACAATATTATTGAGCAGGACCACCGCTTCATCAAGAAGCTCACCCGCCCAATGCAGACCTTCAAATCGTTCAACTCAGCTTCCGCAACGCTCGCCGGGATTGAAGTCGCGCATATGATCCGGAAAGGTCAATTTCGCCAGGCAGGCCAATCCGGCTTCGCGCAATTCGCCGCATTCGCTGGATAACTGTGTCCAACGGCGAGGCTAACTTCGGATCAGCGAAAACTTTGCGACACTGCC
>NZ_FOMW01000013.1 GCF_900112755.1 Sulfitobacter brevis
CTAATGGTGAAAAAAGAAGTTTACAGAGCTCCGGCTGCAGCGGCGTAAGCCGACTGACAGCCGCGAGGACGTCGGAGCGGAGGAGGGCAAGGAGTTGTATGGCGCAACGGTCGTGAGACGGGATTGGGAAAACCAGTGTGCAACAGAGTGCCTTTTGAGCACGCGGCTTTGATCTGGACCTGATCTTCGAACACCATACGGGCCCGCGACATTTGTGACGTCGCATCATGAGGCCGGACATATGTCAGCACCCGACGACGCGCCAAAATCAGCTCTGAAGATATCTCTTGCGTTTGGGGCGGTTACATATGTTGCGTAATTCAGCTGACGAACGGATATCCCCTTTCCCCAGACGGATTTATCCCACGGCTTTCGTGACAGGGATGCCGAGGGCGGTGTAACCGTTCAGGATCGCAACGCGCACCTGAACCTCAGCGACCTGGCGGTCAAAGTCGCGCGCCATCAGCCGCTGGCCCAGCAGTTTCATGCAATGCATCTTCGTCTCGACGCGGCTCCGGCGGTGGTATCCGCTCCAGTTTCGCCAGAGTGCCCGGCCCAGATATCTTGACGCGCGCAGAGCGTCATTCCTGGCGATGGCACCGGCGGTGGTTGGCTTCCATAGCTGTGCATTTCTGCGTGGCGGTATCACCGCAGCCGCACCGCGCTCGGCGATGGCGTTATGACATCGGCGCGTGTCGTATGCACCGTCCGCGGTCACGCTGCCAATCTCCTGATCGTGCGGGATCTGGTTGAGCAGATGAGGTAGCATCGGTGCATCCCCGGTGTTGCTGCCCGTGATCTCGACTGCTCTGATTTCCAGCGTTTGTTCGTCAATGCCGATGTGGATCTTGCGCCAGACGCGCCGTTTGGGGCCGCCGTGCTTGCGCGCGTTCCATTCGCCTTCACCCTCGACCTTGATGCCGGTGCTGTCGATAAGCAGGTGCAGCGGGCCCTTCGCGCCTCGATATGGAATGTTGACCGCAAGTGTCTTTTGGCGTCGGCAGATGGTGCTGAAGTCAGGCACATCCCAATCGAGTCCCGTCAGCCGAAGCAGGCTTTCTACAAAGCCCGTCGTCTGACGTAGGGCCATCCCGAACAACACCTTCATTGTCAGACAGGTCTGGATGGCAGCGTCACTGAATGTCCGCGACCTGCCCCTCTTGCCGGAGGGTTCGGCATCCCATTTCATCTCGGGATCGAACCAGATCGTCAGTGATCCGCGGCGCTTCAGCGCCGCATTGTAATCAGCCCAGTTCGTCGTCTTATAGGTAGGTGATGTCGGTTTGCTCATGCAGGCCAGCTACCACACTGGATTCACGACATGAATCCCCGCTGAATTTGTGCAACATAGCCCTGTTGGCTCATAAACGCAAGAAGCTGAACACGTGTCAGTTTCTTGCGAAAAATAACTGCTCCGTTTGCGCAAGCCCCGTGAAGTTGAAATACGCGCTTTGCAAGGTCTATGCCGATTATGCTAACTTCTGACATGGATGCTCTCCCTTTGAGTGATGCTTTCTGAAACATCAAAGTGGCACATTACGATGCCGGTAGGTGGGGGCATCCACGCCATCAACAAAGCCGCAGGGCATGAGCGAGCAGACTCAATCTAACTCCGGCAATACCGACTGGCTCGACAAGCATTGCTTGATCGACAGGTATCGCCTGTTCGTCTTGGCCTACATCGAGACGCACAACGGCACCGAAGCGGCCAGACGCGCAGGGTACAAGCAGCCAGAGGTCCAAGCGGCCCGAATGTTAAAGAATGATAAGGTTCGTGCAGCCATCGAAGAAGGGCGCGCACAGGTCGGGGAAAAGGCCATGCTCGCCGATCAGGACGTGGCAAAGCACTGGCTGCCAATGGCGCTGGCTGCCCCCCGCGAGCAATGAAGCTGAAAGCCCAAAAAGCCGTTAACGCCAAACTGAATAAGTTATTGGCCGAGCAGATGATGGATGTGTCCACGCTCAGAAAGATGTTGGGAAAAAACTTGTGATGACCGGAGCGCGACGTAAAGCTGCGAGCTGGGCCATGATTGAGAAGCGATACGATCTAAAACGGGCCTGCGCCCTGCCGCGTTTATCGACGTGCGTCGATGCGGCCTGCGGACACCGAGCTGCGAGGGAGACTGAAGGAATTGTCGTCTGAACGAGCAGGTTTGGTTATCGTCGATTGCACATCTTGCGTAAACGCGAGGGTTGGGATGTGAACTGGAAGAAGCTGTATCCGATCTATCGCGAAGAATTCAGAGATGCATTCCACCTCAGCCACCGTAAACCCAAATTGTTATCTTATTAATTGCTTTGTTTGAGGAAACTGAGACTAGACGAATGCAGCCTAGCGCGGCCAGCTTGGGGGGCTGCGTTTGCGGCCCCTTTTTATTTTCCCTATCTTTCAATACCTTAACGGTCAAAGTTGGTACGGGTGAGAGGACTTGAACCTCCACGCCTTGCGGCGCCAGAACCTAAATCTGGTGCGTCTACCATTCCGCCACACCCGCACGTTCGCGTTGATTAGCAAAGCTTGCAGCAATAGGCGAGAGCAAAAAACTACAGACATTAACACTATGTTGCCATATGCTGGGTTTAACCTGAGGCAGGTTTATAAAAGAGAGACGCCCATGAAACCGAATACGGTCGGGCGCGTTGGCGGGCAGGATCCGCAGGCGGGCCAGTTTTCACCCTATGCCGTTCTGGATACAGGACTAGTGCATGGCGCAATTCTACTTACCCTGGACGGCGAAATTCCTGTCGAATTTCTGAGTGTTGGCGACAAGCTGATCACCAGGGACTGTGGTATTTCCAAAGTAAAACACATCCAGAGATCGCAACGCTCGGTGCATATGATCGCGCTGGCAGCGGGCTCTTTGGGCCATACAAGGCCTGAGCGTGACGCTCTGCTGGCAGGGGATCAGATGGTGCTGATCCGCGACTGGCGTGCACGCGCTTTATTCAGTTCCGAACGTGCATTGGTGGCGGCACGCACGCTGGTGGACGGTGAATTTATCACCGACCGTGGCATGGTGGACACAACGCTTTACCAGATTTTCTGCGACGGGCCGCATATTCTCTATGCGGACGGGCTTGAACTGGGCACTGCTGATGCCGCCCGTGCCCGCGGCGCGGTTCTGCACGCCGCCTGAAGGTTTAAACGCCGAGTTGCCGAAAGATTTTTGGCAACTCGTCTGGCATATCTTCCGCGATTAACCCTGCGCCAAAACTGCGGGCGCATTCCACATGCAGCCATGTGGCAGTTTTTGCGGCCACAATGGCAGGCATGCGGCGCGCCATCAGCCCTGCGATGAAACCTGCCAGCACATCGCCTGCTCCGGCAGTTGCCAACCATGGCACAGCGCGATCACCTGTGGCCGTGTGGAGATAGAGACCGCCGGACGGGTCGCCAATCACCGTGTCCGGCCCTTTGAAAACCACGACACATCCGGCCCTTTGCGCCGCTTCTCGTGTGGCATCGGCTTTGGAATACGCAGGGCCTTTGAGCGGCATCTTGTCCATTTTGGCTGTAAGATCGGGGAACAACCGCCGAAACTCGCCGCCATGCGGGGTCAGCACACAGTTGGAATGTAGGCGCGAAAACAGTGCTTTATCCTGCGCAAGGGCTGTCAGCGCATCCGCGTCCAGAACAGTACCCCGTTTTGAGTAGTCCGCCAGCAGCACAGCCAGCAACGTGGCGGCCCGTTCTACCCCTGCCCCTGGCCCCAGACATATCACATTGCGGCGCTGATCTTTGAGGGAATCGGTCAGTGCCTGCGCATCGTCGATTACTGTGAGCATTACCGCATTCAGCTGCGCCGCGTTTTCGGTCAAAGCCTCGGCTGGGCATCCGAGGGTCACCGCCCCCGCACCGATCCGCAGGGCCGCGCGGGCAGCCAAACGCGCCGCACCGCCCGCGCCACTGCCACCCGAGAGGGTCAGTACGTGCCCATGATCATACTTGTGACCTTGCGATTTCGACAGAGAGCGTGGCGCGGGCATTTCCACAAGTCGTGCGGCGGAGGCTGGCGGGTCCGTCGGTGCCAGCCCCAGATCGGCCAGCACAATCTGGCCGCAATTTTCCGGCCCTTCCCCCAAATAGCAGCCGATCTTCCTGCGATGAAAGCACACCGTCAGGTCCGCCGGCAGTAAGGCCGCCTTGCCCTCAACCTCCCAAATATGGCCGCTATCCGTACATAACCCGCTGGGCACATCTACCGCGACCCGCAACACCGCAGCGCCGCCCAAGCGCCACACCTGCGCGAGGGGTACCAACTCCGGCGCCAATCGCGACAGGCCAGTCCCGAAAAGCGCGTCTATTACAACGTCCGGCAGCCCTGCGTCGCTCTCAAATTCTGACCGCAGCAATGCAAGCCCTGCATCGGAGATATTAGGGAAACCCATGGCCTGTATCCGCGCCGTGCCGAAGCGATCGAAATTAGCGCGCGCATCAGTTGGCAGTTGATCCGCATCGCCGTAAAAATACGCCTGCACCCTCCACCCCTGCGCCTCCAACAAGCGTGCAATAACGAACCCGTCACCACCGTTATTGCCGGGCCCGCAAAGCACGACTGCGCGGCACCTGCCCGCTGCCAGTTCAGGTCGCGCAGTTAAAATGGCGTCGATCATCCCCTCGCCTGCGCGCTCCATCAACGCCAAACCTGTTGTCTCTCCAGCAGCAATTGCGCGGCCTTCAATGCTGCGCATCTGTCCAGCGGTCAGCAGTTCGCACATCATGGGCCTCCAAAGTTTTCAAAATGCATAATTTATAAGCGACGCGCACAGATAACGAGCGATTGCCTTGTTTCTCATCACATCTGCACTCCAGATTAACCGGCACCCGTGGACCCTGCACGGGCAAAATGAAATGACCCTGTGCAAGCGAAACGCGATCAGGAGGGCCCCCGATGAAAAAGATCGAAGCGATCATCAAACCGTTCAAGCTGGACGAGGTAAAAGAAGCTCTTCAGGAAGTCGGCGTTCAAGGTTTGAGCGTCATCGAAGTTAAGGGCTTTGGCCGTCAGAAAGGCCACACAGAGCTTTACCGTGGCGCCGAATATGTCGTTGATTTCCTGCCCAAAGTCAAAGTTGAAGTTGTGCTGGACGACGATCAGGTCGATGCCGCCATCGAGGCGATAATCGGGGCCGCGAAGACCGAAAAAATCGGGGACGGCAAGATTTTTGTCAGCCCCGTCGAACAGACAATCCGCATCCGCACCGGCGAATCCGGCTCGGACGCGCTTTGATCCCTAAATCCTGAACAACTCTCTATTCCGACGAAAAAAGGACCGAAGCATGACTGCTCACAAGGACTTTCTAAAGAAAATCAAAGACGAAGACATCGAATATGTCGACGTTCGTTTCACCGATACACGCGGCACGTTGCAGCACGTCACCGTAATCAGCGATCTGGTCGATGAAGACTTCCTCGAAGAGGGCTTCATGTTTGACGGCTCCTCCATCGCAGGCTGGAAATCCATCGAAGCCTCCGACATGAAGCTGATGCTTGATGTGGACAGTGCGTATATCGACCCCTTCTACGCCGAAAAAACCATCTGCGTGCATTGCTCCATCGTCGAGCCTGACACCGGCGAAAGCTATGACCGTGACCCCCGCGGCACGGCAGAAAAGGCCGAGGCCTATCTGAAAGCCTCCGGTATCGGCGATGTCGCCTACATGGGCCCCGAGGCCGAATTCTTCCTGTTCGACAACGTCAAGTTTTCCAACACAATCAACAAAGTATCCTACGAAGTTGATGCGTCTGACGCCTCCTGGAATTCAGATACTGATTATGAAATGGGCAACATGGGCCACCGCCCCGGTCTCAAGGGCGGCTACTTCCCTGTGAACCCGATCGACGAAGCCCAAGACCTGCGCGCCGAGATGCTTTCCACCATGAAGCGTCTGGGAATGAAGGTCGACAAGCACCACCACGAAGTGGCGTCCTGCCAGCACGAACTTGGCCTGATCTTCGGCACGCTGACCAAGCAGGCCGACGAGATGCAAAAGTACAAATATGTGATCCACAACGTGGCCCACGCGTACGGCAAATCCGCGACCTTCATGCCCAAGCCGATCTACGGCGACAACGGCTCCGGCATGCACGTGAACATGTCGATCTGGAAAGACGGAAAGCCCCTGTTCGCTGGCGACAAATACGCCGATCTCAGCCAGGAAGCGTTGTGGTTCATCGGTGGTATTCTGGTCCACGCAAAATCGCTCAACGCCTTCACCAACCCGACCACAAACAGCTACAAGCGATTGATCCCGGGTTTCGAAGCGCCGGTTCTGCGCGCCTATTCGGCCCGCAACCGTTCGGGCTGCGTTCGTATCCCATGGACAGAAAGCCCAAAGGCAAAGCGCGTCGAGGCCCGTTTCCCCGACCCTGCGGCAAACCCCTACCTGTGCTTCTCGGCGTTGCTGATGGCCGGCCTTGACGGCATCAAAAACAAGATTGATCCGGGCGAAGCCATGGACAAGAACCTCTATGACCTTCCTGCAGAAGAGCTGGCCGGTATCCCAACCGTCTGTGGCTCGCTGCGCGAAGCGATGGAGGAGCTGCAAGCCGATATGGATTATCTGCTGGCCGGTGACGTCTTCACCCGCGACCAGATCGAAGGCTACATCGAACTGAAAATGTCCGAAGTGCACAAGTATGAGCACACGCCGCATCCGGTCGAATTCGGCATGTACTACAGCTGCTGATTACGACAGCGAGAAACCAACCAGAAGGCGTCCTCATGGGGGCGCCTTTTTTCATGGGAGCGTCCAACAAAGGCGGGAGATAACGAAATGATCTCAATCCTGCCGCAATTCGACCCGATTTCGACGCGACAAAGTGTGAGGCGCTGCCGCCACCGGAGTTGTAACGATGTCAAACGAACAAATTTTCGCTGAACGCCTCACCCGCATCAATCACACCGCCAAAAAGGTGGCCCGCGCGCAGAAGCCCGTTCGCACCCGCAGCTTTGCCAGCGTGCTGGTAATCCCGATGATGCTGACGTGTTTCATGGCGGGTGGCATTGTTTTCGCATGGGAGTTGCTGGAGCGCCCGACCGGGAATCCGATCGAGTTTGCCAATAATCTGACCGCAAAAGTGATGTCGAACTAAGCGCCAGACTGCCGAGCGCAAAAAATTACGGCCGTCCCTACCCTTTCCTTGCCCCCTCCCCAGCACTATCCTTCTGACAAAGTAATATGTCAGAGGTATATCATGCATCCACTTAAATCCGCCCTCGCGACCCTCGTCGCCGCTGCTGCATTCGCAGCCCCCGTTGCCGCCGCTACCTGCGGCAATAGCGCTGGTGGCTTCGAAGGCTGGAAGAAAGCTTTCGCCGCCGAGGCACAGGCAGCAGGCGTCGGCCAACGCGGATTGCAGGCGCTTGCCAATGCGCAATATGCATCCGGCACCATATCTGCCGACCGCAATCAGAAATCATTCAAATACTCGTTGGATAAGTTCATGCAGGTCCGCGGCGCCGATACAATCGTCGCCCAAGGCCGCAAGCGCAAAGCCCGCGACGCCGGGTTCTACCAATCTCTCGAATCGCGCTACGGCGTACCGGCAGGCGTACTTCTGGCAATCCACGGCATGGAAACCGGCTTTGGCGGGTTTATGGGTGACAGCCGCGTGGTCTCGGCGATCACAACACTCGCCTATGATTGCCGCCGCTCCGACTTTTTCGTCCCGCACGCAGTCGGCGCTTTGGTGCTTGTGGACCGTGGTGCCATCACGGCCGATACCAGAGGCGCAAAACACGGCGAGCTCGGCCACACCCAGTTTCTGCCCGGTAACGCGCTGCAATACGGTGTAGACGGCTCGGGTGACGGACGGGTTGATTTCTACAACCAATCCGACGCTCTGGCGTCTACCGCCAACTTCCTGCGCCAGAAAGGCTGGCAGCCCGGCGGCGGCTATCAGGAAGGCCAAGCCAACTTCAACGTGATCCGCCAATGGAATGCCGCTGGCGTTTACCAGAAAGCAATTGCAATCATGGCCTCGCGCATCGACGGCTAACCAACTCAGCGCGCCGTCCTGAGCGGCGCGCGGCACTATCCGCGCCCACGAACGCGCCAGTTTGCTGCCAAGAGGCAGCCTCGGCTTCATTTGGCCAAGTAAACACAAATACATCACCATCCCCAGCCACCATTGTCTCGCCCCTTGCACGGCCCACCCGCACCCCCTATTTGCTTTGCACAAGGGTCAGGCCCCTGCCGTCCGCAATTGGTGAAGCCCTGATATCGAAGGCATCCCCGTCTCACGCGGAGATTTGGGCAATGCGGACCCCCTGATGCTTACCCGCGGTTGCAGGAGTGTTTGATATGACCCCCAATTCCCTACCGTTTCCGTCCCGTGACGTGCTGAAATCCCAAGCCAAACGGCTGCGCAGTGATCTCGCCGCGCGCGGGCAAATACTCAGCCATGCCCAAGCGCTTGAAACCATCGCCCATCAATGGGGCGCACGCGACTGGAACACTTTGTCAGCCCAAGCCGGCCAATCGGCCTCCGGCTGGCATCCCGGACAGCGTGTCACAGGCCGCTATCTCGGCCATAGCTTTGCAGGTGCAGTCAAAGCGGCGCGTCAAGCGTCCAGCGGTTTCTGGACGCTTACCGTGCGTTTTGACGAGCCTGTCGATGTGGTCACCTCACCGCTGTTCAGTTCTTTGCGCAGGCAGGTGGATACCACGATCAACGCCGAGGGCGTCTCGCCCAATAAAACCTCTGACGGTCAGCCCCATATGGTGTTGAAACCCGCCTGAGGACATAAGCCAACCCAAGCCGCCGCGCTTTGCCCTCTGACGAGGCCCAAGCGCGGCGCAACGGATTAACTGCGCACCACCCAAGTGTGAATGCTAAACACCACCGCGTCGCTCTGTGGCATCCGCACAATGCATTGCCGTTCCGAGCGCACATATTCCGGCAATCCGGTCGCGGCAATCCGCACCGGCTGGTGCAGTTCAGCATTGCCATAGGCAAGCTTGTTGAACCGCCACAGCGGTCGACCCACCTGCACCCCGTCAAATAACCGTTGCACCCGCCGCGCCAGATCCCCGTCATACTCCGCCACCGGCACATGGATATCTGTCAGCGGCCTGCCGACCTTATCCGACAATTTCCAACTGGCCGGAAAGCATAGCACCGCAGCGGTCAGTACATGTTGGTCGCCCTGTTTTTGCAAAATGCAAATGTCTTCCTGCACCAGATGACCCAGTGTCCAAAGCGGGCGGTCATAGTCAATCGTCACCTCTCGCCCGTCCGGGCACACAATCTGCCCAGCGCCCAGCTTAAACCCCAATTCCGGCAGAAACGCCAAAGTAGCGCCCAGCACTTCGCGCGCGGCACCAAGCGCCGCGGGCGCACACCAGAGCACATCGGGCTCGTGGCTTTCCAGCAACGCAATACGCCGCGCCATTTGGCCCGCATAGGCCTCATCGACGCGCAGCCAATCCTCAGCCTCGCACGGGGCAACCCCCGGCAACGCCGGTGCGCCGCCCATTTCAGCGGGCAAACTATTCTGCAAAATCTCGGTCATCTTTCGTCTGATACGACAGAGTTTTCGGTCTGTCCTGCAAAAAACGACGCTTTTACGTCGGTTACAGCGCGGTGCGCGGCGCAGCTTCTTCCGATGCTGAAGCCAGCCGCAACCCAAAGGTGCCCCATGAACCAGCACTACCGCGATGCCCGCAAGATCGATCCCAGCGCCGGACCCACGCTGCCCGACGGCTCCCCCAACAACAATGATCGGGTCGAGATTGGCCCCACCGCCCTTGCTTACGGTGAATGGCAGGCCGCTGGCCTCACCCCGCCCGATTTGCCCAGCATGCGGCGCTTCCGCTGGGAGCGGCTGACCCAAGCGCTGGTTACGCGCGACTACGGTGGCATCCTGCTCTTCGACCCGCTCAACATCCGTTACGCCACTGACAGTACCAACATGCAACTCTGGAACACCCACAACCCGTTCCGCGCCGTGTTGCTCTGTGCCGATGGCTATATGGTGATCTGGGACTATAAAAACGCCATGTTCCTTAGCAGCTTTAACCCATTGGTGCGCGAGCAACGCACCGGTGCCGATCTGTTCTACTTCGGGCGCGGCGACAAGATCGACGCCCCGGCCGATACCTTTGCCAGTGAGGTCCGCGCCGTGCTGGCCGAACACGCTGGCACAAACACGCGGCTGGCGGTCGACAAGATCATGCTGCACGGTCTGCGCGCTCTCGAAGCACAGGGGCTACAGATCATGGACGGCGAGGAGGTCACCGAGAAGACCCGCGCAATTAAAGGCCCCGACGAAATCCTCGCGATGCGCTGCGCTTCCCATGCCTGTGAGACCGCCGTACAGGCAATGGAGAATTTCGCCCGTCGCGAGGTGCCGCAGGGCACCACCAGCGAAGATGACATCTGGGCCGTGATGCATGCCGAAAACATCCGTCGCGGTGGTGAGTGGATCGAGACGCGCCTGCTGTCTTCAGGTCCGCGCACCAACCCGTGGTTTCAAGAATGCGGTCCGCGCATCATGCAAAATAACGAAATCCTCGCCTTTGATACCGACCTGATCGGCAGCTACGGCATCTGCATCGACATCAGCCGGACATGGTGGATCGGCGATGAGAAACCCCGCGCTGATATGATCTATGCCATGCAGCACGGGGTCGAGCATATCATGACCAACAAGCAGCTGCTGCGCCCCGGCGTCACCATCCCTGAATTGAGCGCCGGCACCCATGTGCTCGACGCGCAGTTCCAGAAGCAGAAATATGGCTGCCTGATGCACGGCGTGGGTCTGTGCGACGAATGGCCGATGGTCGCCTACCCTGACCGTGCCGTTGCGGGGGCGTATGACTATCCGCTTGAACCCGGGATGGTGCTCTGCGTCGAGGCGCTGGTCTCCCCCGAAGGAGGCGATTTTTCGATCAAGCTCGAAGATCAGGTCCTCATCACCGAAGACGGTTTTGAAGACCTGACGAGCTATCCGTTTGATCCAGCTTTGATGGGCGCCTGACCCTATTGGCCCAGCGCCTGCGCGAGATCATCGCGCAGGTCGCCCGCGTCTTCGATCCCGACCGATACACGCAACAAACCTTCGGGGATGCCGGTATGCGGCTCGATGGTGTGGCGATGTTCGACAAGGCTCTCTACCCCGCCCAGCGATGTGGCGCGGTGGAACAGTTGTAACCGCCCCGCAACCCGCAGCGCCTCGGCCCCGCCGCCCCGCACCACGAAGGACAACAGGCTGCCATAGCCACCGCTCATCTGTCGCGCGGCTACCGCATGGCCGGGGTGGGAGGGCAGACCGGGGTAAAGCACCGTCTCAACACGCGGGTGATCAAGCAGATATTCCGCCAGTGCCATCGCGTTGTTCGACATCTCCCGCATTCTCAAGGGCAGCGTGCGCATCCCGCGTGTCAGCAACCACGCCTCCATCGGCCCCAAGACCGCGCCTGCGCTGTCACGGTCATCGCGGATCATCTGCCAAATGCGGCTGTCGATATCGCGCACCGCCAGCGATCCGGCCAGCACATCGGAATGCCCGTTAATGCCCTTGGTCGCCGAATGCATCACGATATCCGCGCCCAGCGCCAATGGCTGGCTTAACACCGGGCTGGCCGCCGTACTATCAACCGCAAGCACTGCGCCTACCGCATGGGCAGCCTCGGCGGCGGCCGACACATCGACAATCCGCAGCCACGGGTTGGAAGGCGTCTCTACCCAGACCAAGACCGGACGATGCGCCTCACAGGCCGCAGCGAGCGCGGCGCTGTCCGACGCCTCAACCTCATGCAGTGAAATCTCGCGACGGGTGCAGAAATCGCGGATCCACTTGGTCGTTCCCCAATAGATCTGGCTCTGCACCAGAACCGAGGCCCCGTTCGGCACTGTGCGAAACAAGGCAGCAATCGCCGCCATGCCCGAGGGAAACAGCGCCGTGTCGCCTGCCCCCTCCAATTGTGACAACACGCGCTCGGCCACCCTGACATTTTCGTTGTGCGAGCGCAGATAGACGTTGTTACCATTCACCAACTGGTAGTCCGCATCACGCATATAGGTGGTGGCAAATTGCACCGGCGGTACGACCCCGCCGCTGGCCTGATCGACAGCACCGGCGGCCTGCGCCGCTATGGTGGCAGGGTGCAAACGGTCGGTCGGGGTCTTGGTCATGATGCGGGCTTTCCTGAAAACATAAGCTGTTGCGCCTTGTGGTACACGTCGTCTGATCGACTGGCAAACCCTCTCGGCATAGGTTTCAGATCGCAGCCGCTCGCGTCACGCCTGCGTGACAGTGCTGACACGATCCTTGCAGATACCCCGCGCGCAGGCCACCTTGCACCAGCGGCGATGAGGAACCACAGATGACCAGCGAGAATATCACCTTTTCCGGCCATGACGGCAGCACGCTAGCGGCGCGCCTTGATATGCCGGACGGCCCGCATCTCGCCACCGCCCTCTTCGCGCATTGCTTTACCTGCGGCAAAGATGTCCATGCCGCCCGCCGCATCGCCGCGCGCCTTGCGGCAATGGGATTTGCCGTGCTGCGCTTCGATTTCACCGGCCTAGGCAGTTCTGAGGGCGCATTCGCCAATACGTCCTTCACCTCCAACGTTGATGACCTCTTTGCCGCCTGCCGCTATCTTGATGACCGCGGCATGCCGCCGAGCTTGATGGTAGGCCACTCGCTTGGCGGGGCGGCTGTGCTCAAGGCCGCCAGCCAGATGCCACAGATCAAAGCCGTCGCCACGCTCGGTGCGCCCTTTGACCCCGGCCATGTTACCCACAACTTCGCCGATGCTTTGCCCGAGATACGCAAGAACGGCGAAGCCGAGGTCAGCTTGGGCGGCCGCCCGTTCCGCATCAGCAAAAGGTTTGTCGATGACATCTCGGCCGTCTCCCTTGGAGCCTCAATCGCCAAATTGGGAGCCGCCTTACTGGTGATGCACGCGCCGCTGGATGCAGTCGTGAGCATCGACAACGCCAGCCGGATCTTTCTGGCCGCCAAACACCCCCGCAGCTTTGTCACACTCGACGATGCCGACCACCTGATCACCCGCGCCAAAGACGCCGAATACGCCGCAGAGGTGATCGCCGCTTGGGCGGGGCGTTACCTGTCCCTCAGGCCCCCCGCGCCACCGCCCGGCGCGCCCGAGGGCATTGTTCGGGTTGCCGAAGCCGATCCCGACGGGTTCTTGCAAGATGTAAACGCAGGGCCACACCACCACGCGCTGGCGGATGAACCGCTCGCCTATGGCGGCACCAACCGCGGGATGAGCCCTTACGGCTTTCTGTCCGCAGGGTTGGGCGCCTGCACCTCGATGACCATCCGCATGTACGCGCGGCGCAAAGGCTGGCCGCTGGAACACGTGAGCGTCGATGTCTGCCACGACAAGGTCCATGCCCAGGACGCAAGCACCGGATCAGGCGACAAGATCGACACATGGCGCCGCCGCATCCGGCTCACGGGCCCGCTGGACGCAGACCAGCGCCAGCGCCTGCTTGAGATCGCCGACAAATGCCCCGTTCACCGCACGTTAGAGCGTACCTCCCAAGTGCTCACCGAACTCCTCCCCTGACCCAGATACTCACGTCAGTTGGCCCCCTAAACTCGGGGGGACGCCCGCAGGACGGGGGGCAGCGCCCCCTCAATCCTGCCGGTTTTCACTAGCCCCTCACTTCTACGCACACCCGCCTGCTCCCCTTTGACTTGTCCTGAACCGTCCTACAGTCTATTGCGCCCCTGATCCCTGCCCCCAAGACAGCAAAAGGTGCGCCGCCCATGATCCCCCGCTATTCCCGCCCCGAGATGGTTGCCATTTGGTCGCCCGAGACCAAGTTCAAAATCTGGTACGAGATCGAAGCCCATGCCTGCGAAGCAATGGCCGATCTGGGTGTCATCCCCCGCGCCAATGCCGATGCCGTCTGGAAAGCCAAGGACGTCACCTTTGACGTGGCCCGCATTGATGAGATCGAAGCCGTCACTAAACACGACGTCATTGCCTTCTTGACCCATCTTGCCGAACACATAGGCAGCGACGAAGCCCGCTTTGTGCACCAAGGCATGACTTCCTCGGATGTGCTCGACACCTGCTTTAACGTGCAGCTCACCCGTGCCGCCGATATCCTGATCGCCGATACCGAAGGTCTGCTCGCCGCGCTAAAACGCCGTGCGCTGGAGCATAAAGACACCATTCGCATCGGTCGCAGCCACGGCATCCATGCCGAGCCGACCACCATGGGCCTGACCTTCGCGCGTTTCTACGCCGAGATGGACCGCAACCTTGCCCGCCTACGTGTGGCCCGCGATGAGATTGCCACTGGTGCGATCTCGGGCGCTGTCGGCACCTTCGCCAATATCGATCCGGCGGTCGAAGAGCATGTCTGCGCTAAGCTTGGCCTCAAGCCCGAGCCGATCAGCACGCAGGTGATCCCGCGCGACCGTCACGCGGCGTTCTTTGCAGCCCTTGGTGTGGTCTCCTCCTCCATCGAAAACATCGCGATCGAAGTCCGCCACATGCAGCGCACCGAAGTGCTGGAGGCCGAAGAGTTCTTCTCTGCCGGTCAAAAGGGCTCCTCCGCGATGCCGCACAAACGCAACCCGGTGCTGACCGAAAACCTTACCGGCCTTGCGCGTCTGGTGCGGATGGCCGTTGTGCCGGCTTTGGAAAACGTCGCCCTGTGGCACGAGCGCGATATTTCGCACTCCTCGGTCGAGCGTAACATTGGCCCTGACACTACCATCACGCTCGATTTTGCCCTGTCGCGCCTGACCGGCGTGATCGACAAGCTGGTGATTTACCCCGAGAACATGCTCGCCAATATGAACAAGTTCCGCGGCTTGGTCATGTCCCAGCGCGTGCTGCTGGCCCTAACCCAAGCTGGCGTCAGCCGTGAGGATTCCTACAAGCTCGTTCAGCGCAATGCGATGAAGGTCTGGGAAGAGGGCAAGGATTTCAAAACTGAGCTTTTGGGCGATGCAGATGTGCTCGAGGCACTCAGCGCCGAAGAAATCGAAGAGAAATTCGACCTTGGCTATCATACCAAACATGTCGACACGATCTTCAAGCGGGTTTTCGGCGACTGATCTGTCGCCCAGATACACCGGCCATACGCCGCGCAGCCCCCATACTGCGCGGCGTTTTCTTTTGGTGAAATCCGCGTTTCGCGGTACAGTAAGGCACCCACAATGACGGAGCTTCCAGATGACTTACAAGGTTCTCGCCGCTTCCTTCGCATTGGTGCTCGCCCCCGCTCTTGGCATCGCTGCAGGGTGCGATCACGACAAGCAAACATTCTCCTGCGCGCAAGGATCAAGCTTTGATCCGGTCAGCGGCACCTGCACGACAGACGTCACGATCTGACCCTGCGCACGATGAAGTGAACGGCAAAAGGCTCGGCACTCTTTACCGGTGACCGCGGCGTGCTAGGTTTATGACAGGCGCGTCAGGTTTCGCGCGCCGACTGAGCTTAACCCGTTTTGTCGGAGTTCCCTGATCATGCGTTTTCTAGCCCTTGCCGCCCTCAGCCTTGCCCTGCCCGCCGGCCTGTTCGCCGCAGGGGCCAACGAGGAGACTGCACCGCCCAAACCAAAATGCGAAGACGGGCAGGTTTATGACAAGAAAACCAAAACATGTGTGGATGCGAAAGACAGCCGCCTTGATGACGACGCGCGTTATGAAACGGTGCGCCAGCTGGCCCATGCCGGACGCTACAGCGATGCGCAGACCGTTCTGGCCGAGATGGAGGCCACCGACGACCGCACTCTGACCTATCTGGGCTTCACCACCCGCAAACTGGGCGATGTAGCGGGCGGCATGGCGTTTTATGAACGCGCTCTCGCCGCCAATCCTGCCAATACTCTGGCGCATTCTTATATGGGCCAAGCATTGGTCGAGCAGGGCCAGATCAGTGCCGCACTTCAGCACTTACGCGCCATTCGTGCGGCGGGCGGCTCAGGCACATGGGCCGAAGCCTCGCTCCGCACCGCGATTGCCACGGGTCAGACCTTTACCTACTGATCCTGTCCGTTCGCCACACCAAATAACCTCAGGCAGGCCGCGCATGGTTGTTGACCACAGCGCGGCGGGCTATGTCAGGGGCTAGATTTCCCTGATCCCGCAAGGCCCATGTCAGAACCAGCCCCCCGCGACACTTTCAATATCCGCCTGCGCCGCTTGAGCCATTATGTGACCAATGCGGTGATCGTCGGGATCATCCGCACTGGCCTCGCCTTGCCCTACGCGGCGCGGATCCGGTCGGTCGGCTGGGTGGTGCAGCATGTCATCGGCCCCGTGGCCGGATACCGCAAGCGGGCGCTCGACAATCTGGCGCTGGTGCGCCCTGATCTGACGCCGCAGGCCCGTGCGCAGATCGCCAGCGCCTGCCTCAACAATGTCGGCCGGACCTTCATCGAAAATTACTCGGCCGATGATTTTCCCCGCCGCATGGCTCGAAACGTCCCGCGCGGCGCGGGTGTGGAGCCGCTGCGCGCTGCCACCGACAACGGCCAAGCCGTGATCCTCGTCACCGGACATTTCGGCAATTACGAAGCGACGCGGGCAGCCCTTGTGGCACAGGGCTACAATATCGGTGGTCTCTACCGTGATATGAAGAACCCCTATTTCAACGCCCATTACGTGAAGACGATGGAAGCTTTTGGCGGACCGGTTTTTCCGCAAGGGCGGCGCGGCACGGCGGGGTTTGTGCGGCATTTGAAAGACGGCGGCTTGTTGGTGCTGCTGTTTGATCAGCACGTCCAGAAAGCCCCGATACTTGATTTCATGGGCCAGCCTGCCCGCACCGCCGTTTCGGCGGCAGAACTGGCGCTGCGATATAACGCCTTGCTCATCCCGTTCTATGGCCTTCGCCAGCCCGACGGGCTGAGCTTTGATACTGTGCTCGAAGCGCCAGTGCCGCATAGCGATCCCGAGACCATGACCCTAGCCCTCAACGACAGCCTGTCAGCCCGCGTACGGGACAATCCTGAACAATGGTTTTGGGTGCATCGCCGCTGGCGCAGTCACGAAAGCTAGGGCCTGCTCGACCAAGCGAATTGTCTAGCGGTTTCTACTTCAGCCGCGCGGCGGCCATGATCGGCCCAACTTCGTGTTTCTGCACGATCACCACCACAGGTCTGGGCCCCGTCACAGTGGTTTGCATCACCCAAGGCGCCTGCCCGTCCCATGTGCCCAACACATGCCAGTCATCAACGATATTCACGTTTTTCATGATCTTGCCGCTGTTCTCGCCGCGCATGATCTCGGTGTTTTTCATCGGCGCATACCGCATCAGATGCACGGTCATCAGCCCTGCCACCACATCCAGCGGCGAAACCGCAATGTGCAGATCGTCGCCCTCGCGCTTGAGCTTCACCGCAACCTTCGGCGCAGCCTTGGCATGCTCCGCGATTGCTTTGCTCAGCGCCATCGGCTTGGCCCCGACGATATCGGTCTGGCCCATCACAATCATCTCGGGCGTATAGATGGACCGGCGCTGGCCTTCGGCAGCATAGGCCCGCTGGCGTGCGGCATAGGCCGGATTGCCAAAGGGGTCCTTCCAGCCGATGTAATCCCAATAATCCACATGCAAGGCCAAGGCGATCACATCAGAGCGTTCTGCCAGCTCCACCATCATATCATCCGCAGGCGGACAGGACGAGCACCCCTGCGAGGTGTAAAGCTCCACCACAACCGGATTGTCTTGCGCCGACGCAGGCTGACCGATGCTTACGCCTGCCAGTCCAAGGGCAGTGACAAAAGTGGCGGCTAAAACATGTTTCATCTGATTCCGATACGCGGTCTGCGGGGTTGCTACGAGTCTAACGGTACCCGACTGAAATAACCAATCAAGGTTTCTTGAGAGCTTCGCAGCCTACCCCCTTCAATTTCGGTACACAACGGTATACAATAATCGTGAAAAGCCGTCGATACCTGTTGATCGCATCCGACCAATGCGGCATTGAGACGGCAGAACGCCACCCACCACTTCACGCGCAAGGGAGCCACCATGACCATCACAGTTGGCCACGATACCAGCAAGACCCGCAAAACCATCGATGTAAACGGCACATCTGTCGCCTATTACTCGATCCCCGCGGCCCAAGAGGCCGGTCTGGGTGATTTCTCCCGCCTGCCCGCCGCCTTGAAAGTGGTGCTGGAAAACATGCTGCGCTTTGAGGATGGCAAGACCGTCACTGTCGATGACATCAAAGCCTTCGCCGATTGGGCGCTCAACAACGGCAAAAGCCCGCGCGAGATTGCCTATCGCCCTGCCCGCGTGCTGATGCAGGATTTCACCGGCGTCCCTGCGGTGGTCGACCTTGCCGCCATGCGCGACGGCATTGTGGCCCTTGGTGGCGACCCTGAAAAGATTAACCCTCTGGCACCTGTCGATCTGGTTATTGACCACTCGGTGATGATCGATGAATTCGGCACGCCACGCGCCTTCCAGATGAACGTTGACCGCGAATACGAGCGCAACATCGAGCGTTACACCTTCCTCAAGTGGGGCCAGAAAGCGTTCAACAACTTCCGCGTTGTGCCCCCCGGCACCGGCATTTGCCATCAGGTAAACCTTGAGTATCTGAGCCAGACCGTCTGGTCCGACAAAGACCAGAATGGTGAAGAAGTTGCTTATCCCGACACGCTTGTCGGCACCGACAGCCACACCACCATGGTCAACGGCGCTGCTGTTCTGGGTTGGGGCGTGGGTGGTATCGAAGCCGAAGCCGCAATGCTGGGCCAACCGATTTCCATGCTGATCCCCGAGGTTGTCGGCTTTGAGCTGACAGGCCGGATGATGGAAGGCACCACCGGTACCGATCTGGTGCTGAAAGTGGTTGAGTTGCTGCGCGCCAAGGGCGTTGTCAGCAAGTTTGTCGAGTTCTTCGGCGAAGGTCTTGATCACCTGCCGCTGGCGGACCGCGCGACCATCGCCAACATGGCCCCCGAATACGGTGCCACCTGTGGCTTCTTCCCGATCGACAACGAGACTCTGCGCTATCTGACCAACACAGGCCGCGACAAAGACCGCGTCGCACTTGTGGAAGCCTATGCCAAGGCCAACGGCATGTGGCGCGATGCGGATTACGCTCCGATCTACACCGATACCCTGAGCCTTGATATGGGCACCATCGTGCCTGCGATCTCCGGCCCCAAGCGGCCACAGGATTACATCGCACTCGATACCGCGCATACCGAGTTTTCCAAATATGTCAAAGGCCTGCGCGAAGGTGTTGATGCCAGTGCCAATCAGGAAATCCGCTGGGAAGGCGAAGGCGGCCAGCCCGAGCCTGTCGACATTCCGGGCGACGAAGGCCATCACAATCGTGGCTATGTATCGACCGATGATGGCCATTACCAGTTGCACGACGGCTCGATCGTAATCGCTTCGATCACCTCCTGCACCAACACATCTAACCCTTACGTAATGATCGGCGCCGGCCTCGTGGCACGCAAAGCCCGCGCCTTGGGTCTGACCCGCAAGCCTTGGGTCAAAACCTCGCTGGCCCCCGGCTCTCAGGTCGTGTCGCACTATCTGGAGGCCGCTGGCCTGCAAGAAGACCTCGACGCCATCGGGTTCAACCTTGTCGGTTACGGGTGCACCACCTGTATCGGCAACTCCGGCCCGCTGGAGCCCGCAATCTCAAAGGCGATCAACGACTATGATTTGATCGGCACGAGCGTTCTGTCGGGCAACCGTAACTTCGAAGGCCGGATCAGCCCCGATGTGCGTGCAAACTACCTCGCCTCGCCACCGCTCGTGGTGGCCTATGCGCTGGTCGGTGACATGAACCACGACCTGACGGGCGAACCGCTTGGTCAGGACCAGAACGGCAAAGACGTCTACCTCAAGGACATCTGGCCCACGACCAAAGAGATCGCCGATCTGGTTGAACAGACCGTGACCCGCGATGCCTTCCAGACCAAATATGCCGACGTCTTCAAAGGCGATGACAAATGGCAGGCCGTGGAAACCACCGACAGCCAGACCTACGACTGGCCGCCACAGTCCACCTATGTGCAAAACCCGCCCTACTTCCAAGGCATGAGCAAAGAGCCGGGCGTGATCACCAACATCGAAGGCGCCAAGGTTCTGGCGCTCTTGGGTGACATGATCACGACCGACCACATCTCGCCTGCCGGATCTTTCAAGGAAAGCACCCCAGCGGGCCAGTATCTGGTCGAGCGTCAGGTGCCGGTGCGCGAGTTCAACTCCTATGGCTCGCGTCGCGGCAACCACGAAGTTATGATGCGCGGCACCTTTGCCAACATCCGCATCAAGAACGAGATGCTGGACGGCGTCGAAGGCGGCTATACCAAAGGCCCCGATGGCAACCAGACCTCGATCTTCGAGGCGGCGATGGCCCATCAGGAAGCCGGCACGCCGCTGGTGATCTTCGGTGGTGAGCAATACGGCGCAGGCTCCTCGCGCGACTGGGCGGCCAAAGGCACAGCGCTGCTGGGCGTCAAAGCCGTGATCGCCGAGAGCTTCGAGCGTATTCACCGCTCCAACCTCGTTGGCATGGGCGTGATCCCGTTCGAGTTCACCAACGGCGATACCCGCAAAACGCTGGGTCTGACAGGCGAAGAAACCGTCTCGATCAGCGGTCTGGACTCCATTCGCCCGCTGCAGGAAGTGCCTTGCACGATCACGATGGCTGATGGTGCGGTGAAAGAAATCACCGTCAAGTGCCGGATCGATACCGCGATCGAGATTGAATACATCGAACACGGCGGCGTGTTGCATTACGTGCTGCGCGATCTGGCCAAATCTGCCTGATCCGCACCAGCGAAACCAAGCAAGACCAACGAGACCGGGGAACCAAATTCCCCGGTCTTTGTTATTCAGCATGAAAGCCTTGCCAACCCGCCGCCACCCGTTCGCCCCTGCGTCGCTTGAGACGGCCCATATTGGCAGCCCACATACGGCTGGATCTTCCGCGTGATCGACGTCGTCCTCGCCCTCTGCGGGATTATCATCCTCAGTGTCGTCACCCTCGACTTTCTCTACACCGCAATTGGTGCCGCCCCCTTCTCGCCCGTGTCAGACCGCGTAGCACATCTGGCATGGCGCCTGCTCCGCTACGGCGTGCCAGAAAGCAAAATCAAACACCGCCTCTCCGGCCCCTTCGTGATGACTGCCATCGCTGTTTCGTGGATTGTGTTGGTTTCGGTCGGCTGGACCCTGCTGTTCCAGCTCTCCCCCTCAGCGGTGCTGATTACGGATACCGAAACGCCCGCCAACTTCGTGCAGGACTTCGCCTTTGTCGGGCATCTGCTCTCCACGCTCGGCGGCGGCCCGTTCGAGACGGAAAGCCCGCTATGGCTGGTGCTCTCGGTGGTGGCAGGGGTAAACGGTATGGTGATCCTGACCCTGTCGGTCAGCTTCGTGCTCTCCACCACGATGACGGTCTCAAGCGGGCGCGCGCTCTTGCTCAAGGCCGCGATGTTCGGCCCTGACGATCCCGAACTGCGCGCGAATGTGCTGCCCGCACTTGCCGATCTGGTGGCTAATCTGAACTCAATGCAATTCGCGCTGTACTACAGTGCCGTCCATCCCAACCAACGCCTGCCTGCAGGTCTTGTAAGACTGGCCGAACAATTACGCAGCCACCCCGACAACATGCGCCGCCTGCGCATCGCCCTGTCGCCACTCCCCGGCTTTGAGGGGGATACAATGACACAGGCAACCGATGCCGCCTTCATCGACCACCTGAAAAACTGGAGCCACGGCTACACACTCTAGCGCCGCAGCCAATTTCATTTGGCAAAATAAACTCAAATCCCGCAGTCAGCAGTGGGTTACTTCCGTGCCTTTTCAAGCGCTGGCAAGAACCGCTGCTCATAATCGCTGCCGACCAAGGGCCCTGCAAAGCGAAACAACACCGTCCCGTCACGCCCGACAATGAAGGTCTCCGGCGGCGCCGTGACACCCCAGTCAATTGCCGTACGCCCCTGCGGATCAAAGCCAACCCCGACAAAAGGGTTCGCCGAATCGCGCAGATACTTAGTGGCGGCGGACTCGGTGTCTTTGAAGTTCACCCCGACAATCGGCACGCCCTGGGCCTGGAGTTCCAGCAGTTTCGGATGCTCCGCACGGCACGGCGGGCACCAGCTGGCCCAGAAATTCACCAGCGTTACTTCCCCCGAGGTCAGCTCGTCAGGTGCCACAGCCGGAAACCCTGCCAAGGCTTTCTCGGGCAAAGCCGGGGCCTGCTGCCCCACCAAGGTGGAGGGCAAGCCATCAGGGTTTTCGCGAAACATCCCGATGGCGGCCAGCGCCACAAATCCCGCGAAAATCAACGGCGGCGCAAGCATTAAGGGTTTAAACCGCATCAACTGTGCCTTTCGTTTCTGCCTCGGCCCGTGCCAGTGCAGCACGCGCCGCACGGCCACGGCGCAGGGTCAGCAGCACCAGCCCCGCCAAAATCACCAATGACACAGCATAGGCCGATAGAACCTCGACCGCATATTTACCCAATTCCGGCACTTAACTCTCCCTGCCTGCCCGCGCCAGCAACGCCGAGGCGCGCCGCAGCCGGATTTCCGTGCCCGTCCGGTAGAGCACCAACGCCAGAAACAGCAGGCCAAACCCCACCATACTCACCACCAGCGGATAAAAGAACACATCGGCCACCGACCGCCCGCCCGTCGCAACCGGCACCGACGTGCCTTGATGCAGCCCTTGATTCCAGAACTTCACCGCATAGCGCGACAGCACTGCAAAGACCGACCCGACAAGGCACAAAACCGATGTAAGGTCTGCCGCTGTGTCAGGATCCTCAACGGCTTCCCAAAGCGCGATGTACCCAAGATAAAACAAAAACAAGATCAGGAAAGAAGTCAGCCGCGGGTCCCAGACCCACCACGTGCCCCACATGGGCTGGCCCCAGATCGCACCGGTTATCAGCGCGATCAGGGTCATCACCACCCCGACGGGCGCTGCCGCCTTGGCCGCCAGCGCGCTGACATGATGGCGACGGATCAACCAGATCAACGACGCCACCAGCATCATGAACCATGCATTGATCGCCATCAGCGCCGCAGGCACGTGCAGATAGATGATCTTGACCGTCGCCCCCTGCCGCGCATCATCAGGGGTCGCAAAGAACCCCCAGAGCAGCCCCACAGCCACGCAAAGCACAGCCGCAGTCCAGATCACCGGTTGCACCCGCGTACTCAGGGCCAAAAACTTGACCGGATTTGCATATTGCCAGATCGACATACCCGTTATCTACCGCCCTCGTTAACAAGCCTCAATGCACAATAAGGTCCCATATCAGCGCAGGCCCATGCGTAACACTGCCGCACTGGCAAAGGGCATCAACGCCACCGTGGCCAGTGTGATCCCCGTCAGCATTGCCAGTGGCGTTGTCGCCTCCATCCCCATGGCCCCGCGCCGCGCGGTTTCAGCCCCGAAAATGAGCGTCGGCACATAGAGCGGCAGCACCAGCAGCGACAACAGCAATCCGCCGCGCTTGATCCCTACCGTAAGCGCCGCACCAAAAGTGCCGATCACCGATAGCGCTGGTGTGCCTGCCAGCAGCGAGGC
Organism: Sulfitobacter brevis; assembly: GCF_900112755.1. Classification (GTDB taxonomy): domain Bacteria; phylum Pseudomonadota; class Alphaproteobacteria; order Rhodobacterales; family Rhodobacteraceae; genus Sulfitobacter; species Sulfitobacter brevis. The sequence goes on from NZ_FOMW01000013.1 coordinate 23,525, forward strand.
CGTGAGCCAGCCAAAGCCCGCCAGCGGCAGGTTCAGCAGCACCCCCAAGACTGGCGCAGCCAGCACCAAGGGCAATCCGGTGGTCAGCCAATGTGCCAGCGCTTTAACACTCAGCGCGCCCTCTAGCGGGATCGGCGCGCCGACCAGCAAATCCAATGTGCCGTCCTCAAAGTCCAGCGCCAGCAAGCGATCCAGCGACAGCAGGCAGGCAAGCAGCGCCCCCAGCCAAAGCACCCCTGGTGCAATGGCGGCCAGAAGGCTGCTTTCGGGCCCCACACTGAACGGCACCAGCACCACCACAATCAGAAAAAACGCCAGCGCGAGGCCAAAGCCGCCGCCTGCGCGAAATGCCAATCGTAAATCTCGTGCCAACAGCGCCGTCATAGAAATGCCTCGTCACTTGCGCCAGCCAGCAAGGTTGAGGCGGCGCGAAAGCTGGCGATGTCGAGTGTAGCGGCCTTAAAGCCGAGATCAATATGGGTCGCAATCACAGCCGAGCCGCCCGCTGCCAGATGGGTTTGCAGGGCGGCAGCGAATTGCGCGACGGCAGCGGTATCCAGCGACACTGTGGGCTCGTCCAGCACCCAAACGGGTCGTCCGGTGACCAAGAGCCGCGCCAGTCCCAGACGGCGCTTTTGGCCCGCAGATAGCGTTCCCGCCATCCGCTCCGCCAAGGGCCGCAACGCATAGGCATCCAAGGCGGCGTCGGTCTCCCGCGTGCCAAATATCTCGGCCCAGAACTGTAGATTTTCGGTGACACTGAGCATCGCCTTTAGCCCGTCGGCATGGGCGGCGTAGGCGATCCGCTCCCCTGCGCCGCTGATCTGGCCTGACAGAGCGGGCTGCAATCCTGCAAGCGTGCGTAACAGGGTGGTCTTGCCCGCCCCATTGGGGCCACGCAACACCAGCGCCCGCCCCGCGGGCAATACAAAATGCACCCCAGCCAGCACCGGCACACCGCCCCGCGCAATCGTTAAATTATCAACCCGCAATTCCATGCAACAGCCGTAGCGCAATGCCGCGAGGCGCAAAAGCGTTCATTGCACCCCAAAGCGGGGGCGCTCAGACCGGCAGTACCGCCAAGGCGATGCGCCGTCCCTCGCTCAGCAGCACATTGTAGGTCCGGCAGGCAGCGGGAGAGGACATCGTCTCAACACCGATCTCGCAAGTTTCAAGCTGGTCCCGGAAGTCTTCGGGGATATGGGCGATCTCGGCACCAGTGCCAACGAAGAGCACATCAATCCGGCCCTGCAACCCCATCAGGACTTCGGTGTCAGAAAATCCACCCCAGTTTTGCACCCCGTCCGGCCCTGCGATCACCGCGCCCTGCACCACGGTGCCGCCGATGCGGAAAAAACCCGGCCCGTAGCCTTCGACAGGTTTGGCATCGGTAAAAACCACTTCATTCAGGCGCATGATAACTTATCCTTTCCAGACCGGCAGCCCGACAATAGCCGAAGCCGCGATAACGATATAGGCCACGAGCCGGAAAACCTGCTCGGCCTGCGGATCAAAAAGCCGTGCGCCGATTACGTTGGCGATGATGTTGGGAATGGCAGCCAGGAGCCCCAACAGCGCCACTGGCCAAACCATCAGCCCCCCCAGCCAGAGCACAGGCAGCAGCATCAGATCGATCGCCAGCAGATAGAGCAGGAAGTTGGCCCGCATCACTGCCACCGGCAGCATACTCGCCATATAGAGCATGATCACCGGTGGGCCGGGCATGCCGGCAAATCCGGTCATGAAACCGCCCAAGCCCCCCGTGGCCACCTTAATCTGTGTGGTCAGCGGCCCGCGATAGCGCCAGCCGGAGGCCGTGAGCAGCAGCAGCGTCGCAACAGCCCCCGAGATCACCCAACCAAAGGCGGCGGGGTCCATCAGGCTCAAACACCACACACCAAGCGGCATCATCACCGCAGCCCCGACCAGCAACACCGCCACATCACGCGGCGCACCATCGCGCCAAGCGGCGGGAAGATTTGGCAAGGGGCCGAGCAATTCGGCGAATATCAGAAAAATCAGCGCTTCAATCGGGCTGAGAACCGAGGAAGCGACGGGCATGATGATCATCGCAGATCCAAAACCCGCGAAACCGCGCACCAGCCCCGCAATGAAGACAGTCGCAAATAGCCAGATCAGGCCCTCGTTCTGGAGGGCCTGAACCAGTGCGTCAGGCATCAATATTGGCGTACTGGTTGCCCGCGTTTGCATCGGGCTTGGACCAGTCACGCTTGACGCCAAGATAAAGCACGATGTTTTTCGCGACGAAGACCGAGGAGTAGGTCCCGACGACCACGCCCCATGTGATGGCAAAAACAAAGCCACGGATCACATCACCGCCAAGGATCAATAGGGCGATCAGCGCCAGCAAAGTGGTGCCCGAGGTCATTACCGTCCGGCTCAGAGTCTCATTGACGCTGAGGTTCATCACTTCGCGCAGCGGGCGCTTTTTGTACTTGCGCAGGTTCTCCCGCAGACGGTCAAAAATCACCACCGTATCGTTGATCGAATAGCCGATGATGGTCAGGATCGCCGCTATCACCGGCAGATCAAACCGGATCTGCAGGGCCGAGAAGATACCGATGGTCAGCACCACGTCGTGAAACAGCGCAGCCACAGCGCCGACCGAGAACTGCCATTCGAACCGCAGCCAGATGTAGATCAGGATCGCCCCAAGCGAAGCTGCCACCGCCAGAAACGCGGTCTGGATCAGCTCGCCCGACACTTTCGGGCCGACCGACTCCACGGAGGTGAACTTTATCTCAGGTGCGACCGTTTTCAGGGCTTCCTGAATAGTAGAAATGGTTTCGGGCGTGGCGGCTTCTTCGCCTTCCTGCGCCTGAACGCGGATCATCGCCACATGTTTGTCATCCGCCGAGGTCGGATCGAACACTTCGGAGATCGAGACATCGCCCAAGCCCAAAGGCTCCAGCGCGGCGCGGTAGGTGGCTACATCAACAGCCGTTGCGCTTTCAGTACGCACCGTGGTGCCGCCCCGAAAGTCGATGCCATAGTTGAGACCCATGGTGAACCACACCGCCAGCGACAGCACAATCGCCACGCAGGACAAGCCGAAGGTCAGCTTGGCATAGCCGAAAAAGTCGTAGTTGGTATCGTCAGGAACCAGCTTGAGACGCTTCATGATGTCTACCTTTTATACGGTGAGTTGCTTGGGGCGGCGACGTTCGAACCAGAACACCACCATCAAACGGGTCACGAAATACGCTGTGAAAACCGACGTCACGATGCCCAGTCCCAGCGTCACAGCAAAGCCGCGTACCGGACCGGAGCCCAGCATAAACAGGATCACCGCAATGATAAACGTGGTGATATTGGCGTCCAGAATAGCGCTCAGCGCCTTTTCATAGCCAAGCGATATTGCGCGTGCAGGGCCTTTGGCGGTTTTAAGTTCTTCGCGGATACGCTCAAAAATTAGCACGTTGGCATCAACGGCCATACCAACGGTCAGCACGATCCCTGCAATACCCGGCAGGGTCAGCGTGGCCCCGATCAGGCTCAGCAAGCCAAAGATCAGCCCGACGTTGATGATAAGCGCGATATTGGCGAAAAAGCCGAACAGGCCGTAGCTGGCGAACATGAACAGCAAAACAGCAGCGAAGGCGACGGTGGTGGCGATCTTGCCAGCGTCGATGCTGTCTTGGCCAAGCTCCGGCCCGATGGTGCGTTCTTCGACAAACGTCAAACCCGCAGGCAAGGCCCCTGCCCGCAGCAGAACCGCGAGATTGGTTGATTCCTCGACCGAGAAATTACCGGTGATAATCCCCGACCCGCCCGGAATATGGCTCTGGATGGTCGGCGCGCTGATGACTTCGTTGTCGAGCACGATGGCAAAGGGGGAGCCGATGTTTTCAGCCGTGTAATTGCCAAATTTGCGCGCGCCGGTGGTGTCGAACCGGAAGCTGACCGCAGGGCGGCCGTTCTGGTCAAAGCTCGGCTGCGCATCGACCAGCTCTTCTCCGGTAACCACAGGGGCCGCTTCGAGCGTGTAAAAAACGCCGCTCTCGTCGGTCGAAGGCAACAGAAGGTTGCCGATACCGGGGTTGTCATTGCCGTTCGAGCCACGGCTGACGACGGGGTTGAAGGTCAGCTGCGCGGTGGTGCCGATGATCGCCTTCAACTCGGTCGCCGAGCCGATTCCGGGCACCTGAATGAGAATGCGGTCAGTGCCTTGCCGTTGGATCGTCGGCTCGCGGGTGCCGACCTCGTCGATCCGGCGGCGGATGATCTCAAGGCTTTGCTGCATCGTGCGCTCGTCGGTCGCCTGCATTTCGGCATCCGAGAGCGTGATCGTGATCAGCCCGTCATCGCCCGACACCACAATATCGTTAGAGCCTGCGCCGCTCAGCGTGGTGACCTGACGCGCAAGACCGCGCACGGTCTCCATCGCTTCGGCCATTTTGGTCGGATCGTTCAAACGGACCCGCAACTCGCCCGCAGGCGATTCCTGCCGCCGCACCGGCGTCAGACTGCGCAGGGCATCGCGAACTTCTGGCCAAGTGGCCTCCATCCGGCTGGCATAAACGTCAGCGACATTAACTTCGGCGAGCAGATGCGCACCGCCGCGCAGATCAAGGCCAAGATTGACCAGACCCGACGGCATCCACTCGGGCCAGAGCGCAAGCTGCGTCTCAAGCTCGGGCGTGGCGCCGGATTTTTCAATCGCGGCTGCAGCGTCGTTATGCTGCTCTACGGGGCCGTAAAATGCGTTGGGCAGGGCAAGCCAAAGGCCGACCGCACAGGTAAGTGCGATCAGCAACCGCTTCCACAGAGAGATTTGAAGCATCGGTGCGCCTTCTTATGGTGCGGAGGTCAGATTAAATCGCCCAAAAGCGGCGATTATTTCGCCGGTTCGGTCTTGGACACGACTGTGGCGATGGTCGACTGAATGACGCGAACCTTCACGCCGTCGGCGATTTCGACTTCAAGCTCGCCGTCTTCCTTGACCTTGACCACCTTGCCGATGATCCCGCCCTGCGTGACCACCTGATCGCCACGGCGCAGGCCTGCAACCATTGCCTGATGTTGCTTGACCTTCTTTTGCTGGGGCCGGATCAAGAGGAAATACATGATCCCGAAGATCAGGATAAGCGGCACGAATTGCTGGATGCCTTCCATGGGGGTGGTCCTTTTTGTTGGTCGACGGGCCGGGCGGGCCTGTCGCGAATTTGGCCGGAACCTAAGCGCGGCGGGTCTTGTGTGCAAGATGGAAAGGGCGATCTGTGATTTGCAGCGGATTGGCGGCGGGCAAAGTGCGCCAGCCCTACCCCAACGCCACAGTTTGAGGCATAAGGCGGGCCAAGCGACTCAACCAGCCAAGGACCGACCCCATGCATGACATCCGCGCGATCCGCGAGACCCCCGCCGCCTTTGACGCCGCACTGGCCCGCCGGGGCGATGACGCGATCTCCGCGCAAGTGTTGAAACTGGACGGGGAACGCCGCGCCAAGATCGCCGCTGCCGAAGACGCGCAGGCCGAGCAGAACCGCGCCAGCAAGGAAGTCGGTGCCGCCAAGGCCAAGGGGGACGACGCCGAATTCGAGCGCCTTCGCGCGCTTGTCGGCGAAAAGAAAGCCGAAGTCGCCGCTCTGCAGGCCGAGGCCAAGGATCTGGACGCGCAACTGACCGACATGTTGGCGCGTATCCCCAACTCCCCCGCCGAAGATGTCCCAGACGGCAAGGACGAGAGCGAGAACGTCGAGGTGAAAGTTTGGGGCGAGAAGCCCAGCTTTGATTTCACGCCTAAAGAGCACTACGAGATTGCCGGCGTTGCGCCCAATATGGACTTTGAGACCGCCGCCAAGACCTCGGGCGCGCGGTTTGTGATGCTGCGCGGCGCGGTTGCCCGTGTGCACCGTGCTTTGGCGCAGTTCATGGTCGATACCCACGTCGATGAAAACGGCCTGACCGAGATCAACAGCCCCGTCATGGTCCGTGATGAGGCGATGTATGGCACCGACAAGCTGCCGAAATTCGGCGAAGACAGCTATCAGACCACCAATGGCTTCTGGCTGGTCCCGACCTCCGAAGTGCCGCTGACCTATTCTGTGGCAGGCGATGTGCTCGACGCCAGCGCCCTGCCGATCCGGCTGACCTCGCATACCCTGTGCTTCCGCTCCGAGGCAGGCAGCGCGGGCCGTGATACCGCAGGCATGCTGCGCCAGCACCAGTTCGAAAAGGTCGAGATGGTTTCTATTACCCACCCCGACGAGAGCGACGCCGAGCAAAAGCGGATGCTGGGCTGCGCCGAGGGTATTCTGGAACGGTTGGGCATCGCCTACCGCACGGTCATCCTGTGCACCGGCGACATGGGCTTTGGCGCGCGCCGCACCTATGACATCGAGGCTTGGGTGCCGGGGCAGAACACCTACCGCGAGATTTCGTCGGTCTCCACCACGGGTGATTTCCAAGCCCGCCGGATGAACGCCCGCTTCCGCCCTGCCGATGGCGGCAAGCCGCAGTTTGTCCATACGCTCAATGGCTCTGGCCTTGCGGTCGGGCGCTGCCTGATCGCAGTGCTGGAGAATGGCCAGCAAGCCGATGGCTCGGTCAAGCTGCCAGAGGTGCTGGCCCCCTATCTGGGCGGCAAGACAGTTCTGGGCGCGGATGGCGCGCTGGCTTAAGCCGGTAAGCGCGACTTGATCGCCTTGACACTGAAACGTTTGAAGGCCTCGCAGCAATGTGGGGCCTTTTGCTTTGAGGGCGCGCGTACTCTTGCGCACCACTTGCAGCAGATGGCCTGTTGTAAATCAAGGCTGCCCCACTAGAGTCAGAGCCGAGGCGGGCGCGACCCACTGACCTCACCAAATACGTCAACTGCCGAGAGGACCCGCCGCATGTCCACCACCCGTCGTCCTTTTGTTGCGATCTTGTGCTTCTTGCTAAGTCTAACCTTCGCTGCTTCGCCCCTGTTCGTCCCAAGCTTTGGCGGCTTTGATCCCAACCAGTTCCCTGTGCCGCAATCAAACCCGCCTGTTCAGCCCGCCGGATGGGCTTTTGCGATTTGGGGCGTCATTTACGGTTGGCTGATCTTGGGGCTGGGCTGGGGCCTGCTGCGGGCGCGCCGTGATGCGCAATGGCACGACATGCGGGTGCCACTCAGCCTGTCGCTGGCTTTGGGAACCGGATGGCTGGCCGTTGCCGTGCTGTCGCCAGTCTGGGCCGCGGTGCTGATCTGGCTGATGCTGGCCGCCGCCCTTGCGGCCCTGTTTCTCGCTCCCGTAAACGACGCCGCCTTTGCGGCTTGGCCGGTGGGGCTTTATGCTGGATGGCTCAGCGCCGCATCCTGTGTATCGCTCGGCTTGCTGGCTGCGGGCTACGGCTATCTCGACCAGATCACTGCCGCATATGTCTTTGTCGGGCTGGCGATTTTCATCGGAACCTGTGTCCAAGCCGCCATGGGGCGCGCGCCGACCTATGGCTTGGCAGTGATCTGGGCCCTAGCCGCCGTCGCTTTCGCCAATTGGGACAGTGAACGCAACATCGCCTATTTCGCAGTGACGGGAGCGGTGATCGTTCTGCTGCCCACCTTGCATGCCTTCCGCAAACGCTGAGGCAGATACCATCCTCCAAACCAAGAAAAAGGCCGGAAACTTTCAAAGCTTCCGGCCTGTTGGTCAATCCTTGCGGCGACCGTCTGTGTGTTTGCGCAGCTTTGAAGGCGGTGCTTTTTTGCGACCTTTATAGGGATTTGAATCGTTCTGACCGCGCATCCACAGGCGGATCGGCGTGCCGGGCATGTCAAAGTCGACCCGCAAGCCGTTGACAAGATAGCGGTTATAGCTCTCCGGCACCTTGTCGGGATGGCTACACATCACCACAAAACCCGGCGGACGGGTTTTTGCTTGGGTCATATAGCGCAGCTTGATCCGCTTGCCCTGTGGTGCTGGGGGCGGATGCGCCTCCATCATGCCCGCGAGCCAGCGGTTCAATTGCGCGGTGGTGACCCGGCGGTTCCACACGTCATAGGCCCGCATGATCGCGTCATGCAGCCGGTCAACGCCGCGCCCTGTTTTGGCCGAGACGGTGATCAGAGGTGCGCCGCGCAACTGCGGCAGCAAACGCTCAAAGCTTTCTTTCAGCTCTTTCAGTTTGGCCTGACGGTCGGTCTCGATGTCCCATTTGTTCACGGCCACAACGACCGCACGGCCTTCACGCTCCGCAAGGTCAGCAATGCGCAAATCCTGCTGTTCGAACGGAATTTCCGCATCGAGCAAGACCACAACGACTTCGGCAAACTTAACCGCACGCAGGCCATCCGAGACACTGAGCTTTTCGAGTTTTTCCTGAATCTTGGCTTTCTTGCGCATGCCTGCGGTATCGAAAATCCGCATTGGCACTGCCACGCCATCAGACCCGACCCAATCGGTCATCAGGGAGATCGCGTCACGGGTGATGCCCGCTTCGGGGCCGGTGAGCAGCCGGTCTTCGCCAACGATCTGGTTGATCAGCGTCGATTTACCCGCATTGGGGCGCCCGACCACAGCCACCTGCAAAGGCTTGGACCGGGTTGGCACCGGAACAGCGGTCTCGTCGCCCTCCTCGGCCTCTTCTTCGGTCAGATCGACATCGGTTTCCGGCGCATCGGTCATCGCGCGCTCAGCAAAGCCGTCCGAGATCGGCATCAGATGGGTGTAAAGATCATTGAGACCTTCGCCATGTTCGGCGGAAAGGCGGATCGGCTCGCCCAGACCCAGCGAATAGGCTTCGATCACGCCTGCATCAGCAGCAGCACCCTCGGCCTTGTTCGCGGCAAGGATCACATGCGCGGATTTTTTGCGCAAAATCTCGGCAAAGACCAGATCGGTCGGCGTCACACCGGTACGGGCGTCGATCATGAACAGACAAACATCCGCCATATCCACGGCACGTTCGGTCAGGCGGCGCATCCGGCCTTGCAAACTGTCGTCGGTGACTTCCTCAAGTCCGGCGGTGTCGATCACCGTGAACCTCAGGTCCGCAAGACGCGCGGCACCTTCGCGCAAGTCGCGCGTCACGCCGGGTTGGTCATCGACCAACGCCAGACGTTTGCCTACAAGGCGGTTAAAAAGTGTGGATTTGCCCACATTCGGGCGTCCCACAATAGCGAGTGTAAATGACATAGCAGCTCCGGGCCGATACCGTCGGCCTGTTCAATACTGCGCCTTAGACCAATTCTGCCTCAGCGGAAAGCCAGCAATTTACCCTTGGTCGAAACGACATACAGTGTACCGCCCGCAACGACAGGCGCAGTCGTTGCTCCGTCAGGGATTGGCACCTGCCCGACAAGCGCGCCGTTGGTCGGGTCAAAACTGCGCAAAACACCATCGTTAGAGGCGACAATGACCCGCCCACCGGCGATGATCGGGCCGTAATTGCCGTAGACTTCGCTTTGGCGTTTGGGCTTTTGCTTGACGAAATTCGGCAGGGGTACGCCCCAGATCCGGCTGCCGTCACTAGCGTCCAGACGCAACAATTCGTTCAGATCGCTCAGCGCGAAGACAGAATCACCTGCAGGCCAAACCGGACCGATGGCCCCGTCACGCGCCGTCCACAAGCGTTCGCCGCTATCGACATTCATTGCGCCCAAGCGGCCCGACTGGTTGCCGACAAAAACGCGGTCCCCCGAGATGACCGGTGCGCTGGTGATATCCGAAACGCTCGACATCGCGCGGCCGGGGCGGCGGCCCACGACTGACGTGCTCCAGCGCGGCACGCCGCCCTGGCGGAACAGGGCCTGGACCTCGCCCGACCCGAAGCCGAAGATCGCAAACTGGTTGCTGACCGCCGGTGCCGGTGCGCCAAGGACGTTGTTGATGCTGGTGCTGGCGCCGGTTTGCCACTCGATACGTCCATCGGACTTGCGCAGTGCCCAACCGGTGCTGTCACCAGCGGTGAGGTAGACCAGATCGCCCGCCACTGTGGGCGTGCCCGATCCGGTGGCGTCAAGCTCTTGGGTCCAGCGCACACCGCCTGTGGCGGTATCGAGTGCTGCCAGAATACCATAGCCGATCGAGACATAAAGCGTGCTGCCATCTACCGCGAGACCGCCGCCTGTACCCTCGCCCTCACGGTCGGTCGGAGGGGTCAGATCGCGGCTCCAGACGGTGCCGCCGTTGGTCGAGGTCGCGGTGACCTTGGCACCGGAATCAAGGGTATAGATCAGCCCGTTCGCCACCACCGGATCGGCGGTGATGCGCAGCTTGCGGCTGTCGCCATTGCCGATATCGGCAGACCACGCGAGTTGCGGATTGGCCCGCAGCGCCGGATGGCTGACGCGGTATTGCGGGGTGCCGATGGCATGGGTCCATGCCGCGTTGGTGACCGCCGCAGGCAGCGCAAGGGCGCGCGCTGTATTGGTCGCATTGTTGTCCACCAGCGGCTCGGCCAGTGCGGGGTCCTGAAGCACGCTGCGCACATCTTCGCGCAGGCCGGGCAGATAGGTTTGCTTCTCGGCACAGGCCGCGAGGATCAGCACCCCCGACACAAGACCTGCGGTCATGCCTCTCGACAGAATGCGCGTCTGCTTCATCATGGTGCTGCTCATCTCTTTATTGTTCCGCCCCAAAACCATTGGGCCCAAAGCCGTCAGGCCGATGCGTCAGTTGCCCGCTGTGGTCGAAGTTTCGCCCAGCGACGCGGCGGCTCCGTCCATCTCGGGTTCCCCACCCAAGGCCACAATCACCTGTAGTGCGCGTTGTTGCAAGTCCGAGGTCGCCTCGGCGTCCGACAGGATCGCCTGATAGCGGGACATTGCCGCTTCGGTGTCGCCGGTTTCGATGTCAATCAGCGCCATCTGCTCGGAGGCCAGCAACCGCAACGGGTTGCCGGGGGCAGCCATCGCCTCAAGCGCCTGACGCCGCTCGCTTGCGGGGGTTTCCTTGCCTTGCAGGGCCAGCGCCTTGAACTGGGCGAGTTGGCGGTAGATCATCGGCACTTCGGGGTTCACGGCCAAGGCATCCAAGGTCTGCACGGCGGCATCTTTGTCACCAGCTTCAACCTGCTCGGCAGCGGTCATCAGTTTCAGCACTGATTCCGATGCGGGCGTTGACGGCGTAACATTGGCGAGCGCGGTGGCACGTGCGGCGCTGTCGTCATTGCTGATCGCGGCCAGCATCGCGTCGCCCAAAGCTTCGGCAGTGGCGCGGTCTTGGGCCTTGCGATATTCTACAAAGGCCGCCCCGCCAACCAAAACCAGCACCGCGACAATCGCGATCCAGCCATAGCGGCGCAAAAATGCGTAAAAACGGTCACGACGGACCTCTTCATTCACTTCGTCGATAAAGCTGTCGGAATTGCTCAAAGAACCCGCCCCCGTGCGTAAATTTTGACCCTCTTACCGCGCAGGGCGGAGCAAGCCAAGTGCTTGCTGCAGATCATCGGCATAGGCCTTGTTTCAGCAATGCGACACAGGTGATATTATAATTATGTTCTGAACTGGTCGGTTCAGTTGACTTGCGTTAAAGAGAGGCTGCTGTCTGCGGGCGCGCTGCATCGCAGAATAAGCAGGGTGAGGGTCCAAACATGCGTCTATTCTCTATTCTGGCGGCGGTGCTCGTGACGGTCGTGCTTGGCATGTCCATTCTGGCACGCCCGCAGCTAAAGGCGCTTTTAGGTCTGTCATCCCCCGTCCCTGCTGCGGAACAAAGCGTCGGCAACACTGCTAGCGCAGCGAATGACGCTGGTGCCACGCCGGAAACGCTCGTTAAAGTCATGGTTGAACGGTTCACAGCCCAGCAGATAGACAGCGCGGTAATCGTGCGCGGCCAGACCGCCGCAACGCGGCAGGTCGATATGCGCTCGGAAACCTCCGCCGTTGTTCAATCAGAGCCATTGCGCAAAGGCACTATCATCGCAGCCGGAGACCCCTTGTGTGTGCTCGATCCCGGCATCCGCAGCGCCGCCCAAGACGAAGCCCGTGCGCGGCTGAGCGAAGCGGAATCGCGCGTACCCGAAGCGCAGGCCCGCGTCGAAGAGGCCAGCGCCGCCTTGGATGAAGCGCTGATCAACCAAAAAGCTGCCGCACGTCTGATACAAGACGGTTTCGCCACCCAAACCCGCGTCGCCGCCACCGATGCCGCCGTCGCCGCTGCCAAAGCGGGCGTCTCCTCGGCCACGGCAGGGCTGAACGCGGCGCGCTCAGGCATTCAGGCCGCAACCGCGTCGGTCGCCAGCGCTGAAAAAGAGATCGAACGTCTGACCATCAAAGCGCCCTTTGACGGGATCTTGGAGGTCGATACCGCCGAACTGGGCAGTTTGCTGCAACCGGGCGCGCTTTGCGCCACTATCTTGCAACTGGACCCGATCAAGCTGGTCGGCTTTGTGCCGGAAACCGAAGTAAACCGTGTCAGTCTGGGCGCGATGGCCGGTGCCCGTCTGGCAACTGCTGGGGAAAATCTGCACGGCAAAGTGTCGTTCATCTCCAACGCGGCCGATCCCGCCACCCGTACCTTTCGCGTCGAGATCGAGATCCCCAACCCTGACCGCGCCATCCGAGACGGGCAGACCGTTGAAATCGCGATCTCTTCCGCAGGGGTGAAGGCACACTTGATCCCCCAATCAGCGCTGACATTGAACGACGAGGGCAACCTCGGCGCGCGGCTGGTCGACGACGCCTCGGTGGTTGTCTTCGCGCCGGTGCAGGTGATGCGCGACACTGCCGAAGGGGTCTGGGTCACCGGTCTGCCAGAAACGGCGAATGTGATCGTGTTGGGCCATGAATACGTCACCGCAGGTGTGACCGTGGCCCCGACATGGCGGGAGCTGAGCCAGTGAGCGGCATCGTCACATGGGCCGCCTCGCGGGCGCGGATGGTCATGGCCTTTATCCTGCTGAGCCTCGTGGTCGGCGGCTATGCCTATTCCACCTTACCCAAAGAGGGCGAGCCCGATATCGAAATCCCCGCGCTATTTGTCTCGGTCCCGTTTCCGGGCATTTCCGCGGCTGATAGCGAAACCCTGCTGGTTAAACCGATGGAGACCGAGCTTTCGGACCTTGACGGGCTGAAAACCATGTCGGCAACGGCAGCGGAAAATTACGCCGGTGTGGCGCTAGAGTTCGAATTTGGCTGGGACAAGACCAAGATCATGGCCGATGTGCGCGACGCCATGTCGACGGCAGAAGCGAAATTCCCCGCCGGCGCGGAGAAATACAGCATCAAGGAGATTAACTTCTCCGAATTTCCGATCATCATTGTGAACCTTACCGGCCCCGTGCCGGAGCGCACGATGGCGCGGGTGGCCCGTGATCTGCAAGACGACCTTGAAGGTCTCGATGCGGTGCTGGAGGCCGGGCTTGCTGGCGACCGCGACGAGATGGTCGAGGTGCTGATCGACCCGCTGCGGCTGGAGGCCTATAACGTCACAGCGGGCGAACTGATCAACACGGTGCAAAACAACAACCTGCTGATCGCGGCAGGCGAGGTCGAAACCGCGCAAGGCACCTTTGCGGTAAAAATCCCTTCCTCGTTTTCCGAGCCGCGCGATGTGTACAACCTGCCGGTCAAAACCAATGGCGACCGCGTGGTAACGCTCGGTGATCTGGCTGAAATCAATCTGACTTTCGAAGACCGCCTTGGCACCGCGCGGTTTAACGGCGAAAAAACGCTGGCGCTACAGGTGGTTAAACGCAAAGGGTATAACCTGATCGACACCGCCTCCTTAGTAAAGCAGATCGTGGCCGAACGCTCCGCCGAATGGCCCGAAGGTCTGCGCGCCGCTGTCACTGTGGGCACCTCGAACGACCAAAGCCGGATCGTTGACAGTATGGTGCAACAGTTGCTCGGCTCGGTCTTTACCGCCGTGGCACTGGTGATGATTGTGGTGCTGGCCGCCCTTGGCATCCGCGCCGCCTTGCTGGTCGGTTTCGCGATCCCGACCTCATTCCTGTTGTGCTTCGCCTTTCTGGCGCTGATGGGCATTTCGGTGTCCAACATTGTCATGTTCGGTCTTATTCTGGCTGTCGGTATGTTGGTTGACGGGGCGATTGTGGTGGTGGAATACGCCGATGCCCGCCAGCAAGAAGGCGTGGGCCCGATGCACGCCTATGTCGAAGCAGCGCAGCGCATGTTCTGGCCGATCATCTCTTCCACCGCGACCACACTCTGCGCCTTTTTACCAATGCTGTTCTGGCCCGGCGTGCCGGGGCAGTTCATGGGCATGCTGCCCGTCACGCTGATCTTCGTGCTCTCGGCCTCGCTGGTCGTGGCGCTGGTTTATCTGCCTGTGATGGGTGGCGTGACCGGACGTCTGGAGCGTTGGATGGCCGACAAGATGCACGCCATTGCGGGGCTGCGCTGGTACCTGCATCTGGCGCTGTTTCCGCTGGCCTTTGCTATGGCGCTGCCGATGCTCTCCCTGATGGCCCCGCCTGCGCCGGGGGCCTCAGGTGCTCTCTTTGGCTGGATGGGCGCGCGTTTCGCCGCGATGGACAGCAGCCAGACCCTCTCGGTAGTGGCGACTTTCGCGACAGTCTTTGGCCTTGTGGTTTTGGGTGCCTTGGCGCTCGCGCTGGCGCTTGCTGGCGCGATGCTGGCCCTGCTGTCGGTCTTTTCGCTGGCCACCCGTGTTGGTCGCGGTGGCCGCTGGCTGACCTCGAAGCTCTTCCGCCGCGCACCGGACCGCATCCATGCCGGATACCGCCGCAACGGCTTTGGTCGCGCAATCGGCTTCATCGCGGGCAACCCGGTGATGCCTTTGGTGGTAATCGGCGTGGTTTTCGTTTTCGTCGGCACTACGATGACTTATTTTGGCAACAATTCCAAAGGCGTGGAGTTCTTTGTTGAGTCCGAGCCGGAACAGGCGATCGTCTATGTTCTGGCGCGCGGCAACCTCAGCCTCGACGAAAAAGACACCCTCTTGCAGCAAGCCGAACAGATTGTGCTGTCCCATCCCGGTGTTCAAACAGCGTTCTCGTTTGCAGGCGAAGGCGGGCTCGACAGCAACACCGGCGGCGCGCAGACGCCAAAGGATTCCATCGGCCAGATCCAGCTAGAGACCATCCCTTGGGAGGATCGCCCCAATCTGTCGAAACTCTTGTTTACCGTCCCCTTCCTCGGCATTGATATCACCCGCGAAACCCAAGATCCGGCCTTTGATGGCAACGTCATCATCGCCGAACTCACCGAGGCGCTGGAACAAATTCCCGGCATCCGCATCGAAGTGCTGGCCGCCGCAATGGGTCCTGCCTCCGCCAAGCCCGTGCACCTGCGCCTGAAATCCGACAGTTTCCCCGATCTGGTCGCCGCCACCGCGCAGGCCCGCGCGAAGTTTGAGGCGACCCCAGGCCTGACCCTCATCGAAGACACCCGCCCCCTGCCCGGTATCGATTGGCAGATCGACGTGGATGTCGCCCAGGCAGGCCGCTACGGCGCTGATGTGCTGACCGTGGGCGCCATGGTGCAGCTGGTCACCCGTGGCCTTTTGCTTGATACCATGCGCGTCGACAGTTCGGACGAAGAGATCGAAATCCGCGTTCGCTTGCCCGAGCAGGACCGCGTGCTCTCGACCCTCGATACCCTCAAAGTTCGCACCGCTGACGGCTTGATCCCGCTGTCAAATTTCATCACCCGCACCCCCGTCCCAAAACTGGCAGAGATCAACCGCGTCGATCAAAAACGCTTTCTCGATATCCGTGCCGGAGTAGCGCCTAATTTGGTCAAGCTGGTGCGCGGCGACGAAGGTGCGGCGGAAACACTCGCCACCCTGCGCCCCGCAGCCGAGGACGCCGACCTGACCGCACGCGACGGCACAGGCTACCGCGTGATTGACCGCACCGCTGAAGCCTCTGGCACCGATCTGCAAGCCGCCCTGCGCGATGGCACCCTGCGCATGGTCCCTGTCACCGCCAACGAGCGGATCGCCGAGCTGACGACATGGCTCGAAACCGCGCCGCTACCTCTGGGTACAACTTTTGGATGGACTGGCGATCAGGAAGATCAGGCCGAAAGCCAAGCCTTCCTGTCATCGGCCTTTACCGCCGCACTGGGGCTGATGTTCATCATCCTGCTGGCGCAGTTCAACTCGTTCTACAACGCCACGCTGGTCTTGCTGGCTGTAGTGCTCTCCACCACGGGTGTCCTAATCGGCATGCTGGTGATGGATCAAACCTTCTCCATCATCATGACCGGCACTGGCATCGTCGCGCTTGCAGGGATCGTGGTAAACAACAACATCATTCTGATAGATACCTATCAGGAATATGAACGTTACATGCCGCGGATCGAGGCAATCATCCGCACCGCCCAAGCCCGCATCCGCCCTGTGCTGCTCACCACCATCACTACGATGGCAGGGCTAGCACCGATGATGTTCGGCCTGAGTGTGAATTTCGCCGATGGCGGCTATACCATCGACAGCCCGACAGCGCTGTGGTGGAAGCAACTGGCCACTGCGGTGGTCTTTGGCCTCGGTATTGCCACTGTGCTCACGCTGGTCGTGACCCCGTCCATGCTCGCCATCCGCGTCTGGGCCACCACCTATATCCGCTGGGTCGCGCGGCTGTTGGCTAAATTGTCTCTGGGCCGTGCCAGCAGCGCCGCCCGCGACTGGGCGCTGATGCGCGACGCCCGCCGCCGCACCACAAACGAGATCATCTGGGACGATGGCACAGCGTCCCCGGCGACCCGCCACCTCCTCCCGCCGCATCGGGCAAAGTTGAAGGCCGCCGAGTAGGATTGCTCAAGCAGATGTGACCGTTTCCGCCGCATAGCCCCCTCGCCCCAACGCCGCATCGCTCTAGCTAAGGTTGATACTCTCAACTGAACTAGGAGCGATACTCATGATCCGCCAAACCCTGCTTGCCGCAACAGCCGTTGCCGCTCTGGCCCTCCCGGCAACTGCCGCTGAACTGATCCACAAGACCAGCCCGCATTCGGTGCCCGAAACCATTGACCGTCTCACCGCTGCGGTTGAAGCCGCAGGCGCCACAGTCTTTGCCCGCGTCGATCACGCCGAAGGGGCCACGAAGGCCGATATGGAATTGCGCCCTACTGAGCTTTTGATCTTCGGCAACCCCAAGCTTGGCACGCCGCCGATGCAAGATGCCCAAACCGCTGGCCTTGACCTGCCAATGCGGGTGCTGGCCTATGCCGATGCTGAAGGTGTGGTGCATGTCACCTATCATGACCCTGCAACGTTGGCCGAGACCCACGGATTGCCATCTGACGCGCCCTACCTCGAGAAAATCACCGGTGCGCTCGACAAGCTCACCAGCAAAGCAATCGCCGAAGACTAACCTACTTCTCTTTGACTAAAAATAATCTGGGGGAGGCTGGAGGCAAAGCCCACCGTCTTAGCCTCCCCCAACAGAAATCAGTCGTCCGTATCTTCCGCCTGCTGACGCAACCACAACTGGGCATAGCGCCCACCCGCGGCCAACAGGACATCATGGCTGCCCTGCTCGACAATTTCGCCCTTCTCTAGCACCACGATCCGGTCGGCGTCCGCGACAGTGCTCAGACGGTGCGCGATTGTCAGAACGGTCCGTCCCTGTCCGGCGCGGCGCAATGCATCCTGAATTTCATGCTCGGTCTCGGAATCCAGCGCACTGGTTGCCTCATCCAGCAACAGGATCGGCGGATTTTTCAGCAAGGTGCGGGCGATTCCGACGCGTTGCTTTTCACCGCCTGATAGCTTCAAGCCGCGCTCGCCCACTGCCGTGTCATAGCCCTGCGGCAGGCTCGTGATGAAATCATGGATCTGCGCGTCACGCGCCGCTGCTTCAACTTCGGCTTGGGTGGCCCCGTCCCGCCCGTAGGCGATGTTATAGCCGATGGTATCATTAAACAGCACCGTATCTTGCGGCACCACGCCGATGGATTTGTGCAAGCTCAACTGCGTGACATCGCGGATATCCTGCCCGTCGATCTTCAAAGCACCGCCCGCCACATCGTAAAACCGGAACAACAGCCGCCCGATGGTCGATTTACCCGATCCGGTCGAGCCGACAATCGCGACGGTTTCCCCCGGTAACGCCTCAAGGCTGATCCCTTTAAGGATCGTGCGGTCAGTGTCATAGCCAAAGGTCACGTTTTCCAGCGATACCCGCCCGCCGGTGACCTTCAAGTCAGGCGCATCCGGTTTATCGGTAATCTCGGCCGGTTGTTCGAGAAGCCCGAACATTTGCCCCATATCCACCAAAGCCTGCCGGATTTCGCGGTAGACCGTACCGAGAAAATTCAGGGGCACGGTAATCTGGATCATATAGGCGTTCACCATGACAAAATCACCGACCGTGAGGTTGCCGTTCTGCACGCCGATAGCCGCCATCACCATCACGCCGATCAAGCCTGCCGTGATGATCAAAGCTTGACCGAAGTTCAGGAATGCCAGCGAATAGTTGGTCTTGATTGCAGCCTCTTCGTAGCCTGCCATGGCCACATCATACCGCGCCGCCTCGCGCGCCTCGGCCCCGAAATACTTGACTGTTTCATAGTTCAGCAGACTGTCGATCGCCTTTTGATTGGCATCGGTGTCCTGGTCGTTCATCTGACGGCGCAGCCGTACCCGCCATTCGGTCACCGCGAAGGTAAACCAGACATAAAGCCCGATGGTGATCGCGACGACCACCAGATACCAGACATCGAACAGCACGGTCAGGATGATCCCGACCAGCAAAAGCTCGAGGATCAGCGGCCCAATCGAGAACAACAAGAAGCGCAGAAGGAAATCGACACCCTTGACTCCGCGCTCGATAATCCGGCTCAGCCCGCCGGTCTTGCGGGTGATGTGATACCGCATCGAAAGCCGGTGAATGTGGTTGAAGGTCTCCAGCGCCAGCATCCGCAACGCCCGCTGCCCGACCCGCGCGAAAACCGCATCGCGCAACTGTTGAAACCCGTTGCCCATCAGCCGCGCCATGCCGTAAGCGACGGTCAAACCTACCGCCCCCAGCGCCAGCATCGGCACGCCCTCGCCCGACAGCATATCGACAGCGCCTTTATACAGCACTGGCGTGGCCACGGTGATCAGCTTGGACACCAGCAAGGCGATCATCGCCCAGACCACCCGTTTTTTCACCCATGGCATGTCAGCGGGCCAGAGATAGGGCGCCACCTTGCGCAACACTGTCAGGCCCGACTGGCGCTCGGCTGCATCGGCAAGCTCTTCGTCTGTCAGGATTTTGGGCACTTTGTTGGGGGTCGCGGCGGCAGGAGAAGTATCAGCGGGCATAAAAAGTCCATTCCGGTTTTGCCACTACATAAGGGCTGCCCGAACGACTTGCCACCAAAACCCCGCGCCGCGGCTCCCCCAGCGGCAATTACCGTTATTTCGGCAGGTCGAAAACCTGCCCGGGGTAGATTAGATCGGGATTGCGGATCTCGCTTTGGTTGGCTTTAAAAACCCGTACATAAAGCATCCCGTCGCCGTAACGGTCCCGCGCAATCGCCCACAGCGTATGGCCTTTTTGCACGGTGATGGATTTGACCGCGCCGTCCTGACCCGCTGCTGCAGCAGCAAGGACTTCGGGGGACTCCCGCTTGAAGGGCGTCTCCACGCGACTGCTGACCGAGCCATCGGCGCTGACCTCGTCGACGCGCAGCGTATAGATCCCTTCATCCACCTCCGGCAAATCGCCCCGCCAGCGCCCCGCTTCATCGACAGGCAGGCTGACGACGGCGTTATTATTGAGGTATATGCGGATCGAGCTTGTGGCAGGCTGCGCGCGTCCGGCCAATTGGACCTCGCCCGCGTCGGAATAGCTGATCGTATCCAGTGCTACGCTCGACATCACCTCCGGTTTTGGCACGTTCAACAGCTCGACCCCCTCAGGGGTGGACTTGAGCACGGCGACTTCGGTTGATGCGGTTTCGACCGCGTCGGACGCGGCGGCGGATGCTGTATCCGGCTCGGAGGCTGAGTTTCCCTCCGCCGTTTCGGGATTCTCTGTCTCTGCGGGTGCTCCAGTCTCTGAGGAGTGCTCCGGTTCTGCGTCCTGCGCTGATGGCGTCTCGCCGCTCTGAACTGATGCGATTATTTCCGGTTGGGGCGCAGGTTGAGGCACCGCAGGATCAGCCGCACCCGCTGCCACAGTGGTGCTTGTCTCCGGCCCTTGGGCATCGGCGGTCGTCGCAGTTGAGACAGCCCCCTGCGCAGCGGTCTCGGCCTTCTCGACAACCTTCAACACGGCCTCGGCGACGGCCTGATCGACCGTCATCTCGCCCGATGGCGAAGATGGCACAGGGTCCGTCGCGGCTTCGGCTACCGTGGCAGGTGCCTCGGTCGGGGCCAACACGATCTGATCCTCCGAGAGGATCTTGCTGTTGCCCAATGATTGCAAAAGCGACAGCACATGGCCCTGCCCGTCTGGTGGCACCATCGCAAGAGCCGCAAACTTGCCGCTCCCATCCGCCGAAGTAACAGCAATGTCCCGACCATCTTGCAGCACGGTCACCGTGGCCCCGGGTGAGGCACGGCCTGCGATGACGATCAACCCATCCTCTTCGCGCCGCACCTCGTCAAAAGCAGGGGCGATAGGCGCGGCGGCCGTGAGAGGCACGGCTTCGGTAGACCTGCTCTCGGGATCAGATGCCGCCTGCGCGTCCTCAGTCGGGACAGCCGTATCAACTTCTTGGGATTGAACACTCGGCGTCGCTTCCTTGGGCTCCCCAATCGCAATTGGTCCCGCCTCCGGCGCAACGACAGGCCGCACAGCCGCACTGATCTCGGCCCCTGACGCAGGTACCGTGGTGCCACTATCGGGCGAAGTTTGCGCCGCAGTGGTCGGGGTGGATCCGCGCTGGTTCACATAAAGCAACGCCACGACAATGACAGCCGCAGCGAAACCGCCAGCCGCTAAGGCTCCTGCGGTCCCGGCTTTGCCAGACCAAATTTTGCTCATGCACGTCCATCCCTTGGTTGAGCCTTGCCAGCGCGCGGGCTAACAGGGGTCAAAAGCCGGTTTACCCTACCGCGTGCCGGCAATTCCACAACCCGAAGGATACTATTATGATCGTCAAATCCGTCTGTGTGTATTGTGGGTCACGGCCCGGCGACGACGCGGCTTATGTTAAGGATGCGACGCTACTGGGCACCGGGCTTGCAAAGGGCGGCTACCGGCTAGTGTACGGCGCGGGCGACGTCGGGCTAATGGGAAGCGTCGCACGGGCCGCTCAAGCGGCAGAGGGCAATACATTCGGCGTGATCCCAAAGCATCTGGTGGATTGGGAAGTCGGCAAGACCGACCTGACCCGCTACATCATAACCGAAACCATGCACGAGCGCAAAAAAGTGATGTTCATGAACTGTGATGCCGTGGTGGTTTTACCCGGCGGCGCGGGTTCGCTTGATGAGTTGTTCGAAGTGTTGACATGGCGCCAGTTGGGCCTGCATGAAAAACCGGTATTTCTAGTAAATACAAATCATTACTGGGCGCCTTTAATGACGTTGCTGGACCATATCGTTACTAAAGGTTTCGCGGATGAGAGCCTGCTAGGCTATCTGGAGCTTGTCCCCGATGCACAGGCAGCACTTGGAGCGCTACAAAAGACGTTTCAGTCTGTCTAAGATAGTAATCCGGCGTGATTTATGGACCACGCCGGAGGGAAAGTCAGGCCTTGCTCAATTCTTTAGCGACGATCTTTTCAATCTCGTTTAACGGATGATTGGTCAGGGTTTTTGGCACCTCGCCAATGACCTTGTTGGTCACTTCCTGATGCAGCTGCTGGCGCAACTCGCCCAAAGTGTTCGGCGGCGCGACCAGAACAATGCTGTCGAATTTACCGCTGTGCGCCTGCTTGTACAAAATATCAGCCAGATCGCTGGCAAAGCGGTCCTTGGCCAACTCGTGCCAATCGGTGTCGTCCACTGCTGACCTATGACCAGATGGGCCGTCACTTACACGACCGGGACGGTTGGCCGCCTGCTCGCGGTTCGGCGGATTGTCCTGCTCCTCGCGGCGAACAACCTCCAGAAAAGGGTCTTCACCATCAGTGCGGTTCTCCAAGAACAGAGCTTTCTCGCCGTCTGCTATCAATACCCATGTGCCATTTTTCAATGCTGTCATCTAAGTTCTCCCAGATTTCGTGTGGTCCGACGTGGCGCAACGCTGCACGCCGACGGGTCTGGGAGGTCAACGTCTCGGGTCGTCAGAGGTTCCATAAAGCAAACGCCCCGCAGAATTAACTACGGGGCGTAAGGCATTATAGAACAATATATTTACGCTAAAACACGTCACCCCGGGAGTTCACTTAGCCTACAGGCGAGTTGTAGACGTAATTGGCTGCAAGGGCGCGTTAGATCACATGCGTGACGCGACATTTTCCCAGTTTACCAGCTTGTCGAGGAAGTTGGTCAGGTAGTCGGGACGCGCATTGCGGAAATCAATGTAGTAGGAATGCTCCCACACATCGCAACCTAGCAGTGTGGTCTGGCCAAAGCACACAGGGTTCACGCCGTTCTCGGTTTTGGTGACCTTCAGGCCACCGTCGGTGTCTTTCACCAACCAAGCCCAGCCCGAACCGAACTGGCCCGCGCCTGCAGCTTTGAACTCGTCTTTGAATTTGTCGACGGAACCAAAGCTGTCGGTGATCGCTTTTTCCAGCTCGGACGGCATCGTGCTGTCGTCAGGGCTCATCATTTCCCAGAACTGGTTGTGATTCCACAGCTGGCTGATGTTGTTGAAAATGCCGTTTTGCGCCACGGCCTTGGGATCATAGGTACCTTTGATGATCTCTTCGAGGGATTTACCCTCCCACTCGGTGCCCTCAATGGCCTTGTTACCATTGGTCACATAGGCATTGTGGTGCTTATCGTGGTGATATTCCAGCGTCTCTTTGGACATGCCTTTGCCGGCCAGAGCGTCGTGGGAATAGGGAAGATCGGGAAGTTGAAAAGCCATCGGAT
The DNA here is from genome assembly GCF_900112755.1 of Sulfitobacter brevis. Classification (GTDB taxonomy): domain Bacteria; phylum Pseudomonadota; class Alphaproteobacteria; order Rhodobacterales; family Rhodobacteraceae; genus Sulfitobacter; species Sulfitobacter brevis. The sequence goes on from NZ_FOMW01000013.1 coordinate 46,363, forward strand.
GGGCCTCCTCATTTTCAAATTACGTCGAGGGCCACTTGAAGTGTTCAGCGCCCCTTCGTCAAGGTCAACGCGTGCAACCCTTGCTTGTTCCGACTAGTCGGCGGGCAAAAGCCGGGGGTGGCAGCAAGCCGCCCCCGACCTCGCTTATGTGTTTGCGCTCTGCCCCTCGGCCAGCGGGAAATGCCCGACCGCCGAGCCGGATTGTGCCGCAACCTTCAAAACGTCAAAGACGTATTGCGCCACCGAGCGGAAGCAGAAGATCTGGAAAGTCTCGTCGTCGGTCATCCAGAACGCAGCAGGCACCTGCGCGAGCCGTGTGCGCCGGAACATCCCAGGTTTGAAAATAGCGGGGTCGAGATCGACTGGCGAGAGTTTTGCCATAACCTCGCGCGCCAAAGGCCCGCTGACCCGGAAAACAGCGCGCCCGTCCGAGACATTGGCCGCCGTCGCAAAATTTGAACCGATGGCCTTTTCGAGCTTTTCTACGGTCTCGCCCGCTTCGGCGTAGGGGCACATGACCAACAGTTCGTCAGGCGACATCCACGCAATACCGCGATTATCTGAGCTGTTACAGCCAAGCGGCGCAGGGACATCCACGCCAGCAATCTGTGCAGCGGCTTTGCGCAGATAGGACGCATTCAGATCGCCACGTAGAGTGATCATACCCACAGGGCCGATCTCGGAAACCGCAGCGATACCAGTGGCATCCGAGGTGTTATTAAGGGCGGTGACGGGTTCAGACATTCTGCTTCTTCCCTTCTTTATCGTAAAATACCGGATCGACGATGCGGGCCTCGACAGGCGCACCTTCAAGGTTGGAGAAGGAGATCACCTCGCCCATCCGGTCCGGTCCGTTCAGCACCAGACCCATCGCAATACCCTTGTCCAAGGTTGGAGAATGATAGGTTGAGGTAACACGGCCCATCGTGTTGCGTTGACCGTTTTCGTTGGTGCCCTCGCCCACGGCATAGGCGCCGTCAGGCAGCGTGCTGCCATCGGTGGCCTCCAACCCGACCAGCTTCCAACGGGTCGGATCGGCCATGTGGGAGCGCTCTTGGGCCCGCTTGCCCAAGTAGTCTTCTTTCTTTTTTGAGATCGCCCAGTTGAGCCCAAGATCTTGGGGGATGATGGTGCCGTCGGTTTCGTCCCCGATCATGATAAAGCCCTTTTCGGCGCGCAGAATGTGCAGGCATTCCGTTCCGTAAGGCATAATGCCCAGATCGTTGCCCGCCACTGTCAGCGCGTCCCAGAACGCCTGTCCGTGGCTCGCGTCGATGGCGATTTCATAGGACAGCTCGCCGGAGAACGAGATGCGATAGACCCGCACCTTAAAGCCGCCGATTTCACCGTCTGCCCAATCCATAAAACCGAGTGCCTCGGCAGAGACATCCATACCGCCGAGCTTTTCCAGACACTTACGGGCATTGGGGCCAACAACAGCGATCTGCGCGTATTGTTCGGTGACGTTAACGGTGTGCACTTGCCAGTCCCACCATTCGGTTTGCAGCCATTCTTCCATATGCTGGTGAATGCGGTCGGCGCCGCCGGTGGTGGTGTGGCAGAGCCACGTCTGATCATCGATCCGCGCAACCACACCATCGTCGATCAAGAAGCCGTTTTCCGAGCACATAAGACCATAGCGGCATTTGCCCGGTTTCAGCGTCGACATCATGTTGGTGTACATCATGTCAAGGAACCGGCCTGCATCGGGGCCGCGCACGATGATCTTACCCAGCGTCGAGGCATCCAGCAGGCCGAGGTTCTTGCGGGTGTTGGTGACCTCGCGCATCACTGCGTCATGGGTGCTTTCCCCGCTGCGCACATAGGCATAGGGGCGGCGCCAATGGCCGACAGGTTCAAACTCGGCACCATTGGTTTCGTGCCAGTGGTGCATCGGGGTGCGGCGGATCGGCTGGAATACATTTCCGCGTGCCTCGCCGCCAATCGCCGCCATCGAGATCGGATGGTACGGCGGGCGGAACGTTGTCGTGCCGACGGCTGGAATTTCCATGTCCAAGGCACCGGCCAAGGTCGCCAGACCGTTAATATTGCTCAGTTTACCCTGATCTGTTGCCATCCCCAGGGTGGTGTAGCGCTTGGCATGTTCGACGCTGACAAAGCCTTCTTGCGCGGCGAGCCGCACGTCCGAGACTTTGACGTCGTTCTGATAGTCGAGCCAAGCTTTTTCGCGCAGCTTGGTGCCCGCCCCTTGTGGCATCATCCAGACCGGTGCCATCGGGGTTTCTTCGCGGCGCTCGGCATGGGGGGCGGTCAGGTCTTTGGGCAGCTTGAAGCCAAGGCTGGTGGCGACGCCATCAGCGGCGGCATGGGCATCGTGTAGGACATCATCCAGTGCGAACATGCCGCTGGCAGCGCCCGCAGGCGTGACGAAGCCAAGACCGTCCGCGCCCTTTGGCGGCTGGTCGACATCGGGACTAAAGCAGGCATGTGCCGTGTCCCAACGCAGCTTGCCGCCGCAATGCGACCAAAGGTGCACCACCGGAGACCAGCCGCCGGACATGGCGACAGCATCGCAGGTAATCTCTTCGAGCACCGCGCCTTCGCCCGCCTGCGAGCAGACCGCAACGCCAGTGACCCGTTTGGAACCCTGCACCGAGGCAACCGCATGACCCATCAACACCCGGATGCCGAGCGCTTTGGCCTGCGCCATCAATTCGCTGTCTTGCGGCAGCACCCGCGCGTCAAGGATGGCCGGTACATCAAGCCCGGCGTGGCGCAGGGCGATGGCGGTCAGATAGGCATTGTCGTTATTGGTCACGACCACGGTGCGATCGCCGACAGAAACGCCGAAGTTTACCGCATAGTCACGCACCGCCGAGGCGAGCATGACGCCGGGGATATCGTTGCCTGCAAAGCTGAGCGGACGCTCGATCGCGCCGGTGGCGGTGATCACATGGCTTGCACGGATGCGCCAGAGACGGTGGCGCGGGCCTGCGGCATCGGGCTGGTGGTCGGTCAGCCGCTCATAGCCCAAAACATAGCCGTGGTCGTAGACCCCTGCCCCCATGCAGCGCAGCCGCATCTGGACATTGGGCATTGCTGCGATTTCTTCCACGAGGTTTTCGACAAACTGATCGGCGGCAACACCTTCAACTGTGCCGCCATCCACAGGTGCACGTCCGCCCCAATGGTCGGTTTGTTCCATCAAAACAACCCGCGCGCCGGAGAGACCTGCGGTGCGTGCCGCCTCAAGCCCTGCGACACCGCCGCCGACGATCAGGATGTCGCAGAACGCGTGGAAATGCTCGTAGGTGTCGACATCTCGAGATTTCGGGGCTTTGCCCAAGCCTGCGGAGTGGCGGATGATCGGCTCATAGACATGCTTCCAGAAGCTGCGCGGATACATGAACATCTTGTAGTAAAAGCCTGCAGGCAGAAAGCGGCTGAGCCGCGCGTTGATCGCACCTACGTCAAATTCAAGTGACGGCCAGTGGTTCTGGCTGGCGGCCTCGAGCCCGTCAAAAAGCTCGGTCGTGGTGACGCGGGCATTGGGCTCAAACCGGCCTTCGCGGCCCAGATTAACCAGACCGTTCGGCTCTTCGGCGCCGGAGGCGACGACGCTGCGCGGGCGGTGGTATTTGAACGATCGGCCCATCAGCATCTGGTCATTGGCCAGCAGTGCCGAGGCCAGCGTATCGCCCTGATAGCCGCGCATTTGCTTGCCGTTGAAGCTGAAGCTCAGCGGTTTGGCTTTGTTCAGCAGGCGGCCACCTGTGGCAAGACGTGTGCTCATAAAAACGAACCTTGGTGCGGGCGGAGGGGGATGGCGCCTCCGGCGGGGATATTTAGGGCCAAAAAGAGAGAGATCATGCGGTCGCGGCTTTGCGGGTCCAATCGGGACGCTTGTCCTCGATCTGCGCGATCAGGTCATCAGGCGGCGTGTAAGTTTGGGCGCTGTAGCTGCCAAAGACTTCGAGGGTCATCGTGTCGCGGGCAACGTGGAACCACTTGCCGCAGCCGTAAACATGGCGCCAGCGTTCAAAATGGACGCCTTTGGGGTTATCGCGCATGAAGAGGTAGCCTTCGAAATCGGTCTCGGAGGAACCTGGGCCAAACCGTTTCAGATGGGCTTCGCCGCCTGCATGGAATTCGGTTTCTTCGGCGGTCACACCGCAGGCGTGACAGGTCAGGACCAGCATGAGGTCACTCCTGAGTGAAGGGTGGTGGGGAATGAGGCGAGTGGGAGAGGCACGGAGCGGGCGGCGCGACGCAAGACCCGCGTGGGTCTACGGTCTGCGGGGGCAACCAGCACACTCCGGCCTTCAGACACGACAAAACCCTCACCCGTGGAACGGGCAAGGGCCTTGTTTTTCAGTCGGACCGCAGGGCGTGGAGGGAGGACCGCCGTGCGGGTAGCGTTATATTGATCGGAGTTATTCTGTCGGGGTGACCGCATCAGCGGCGCCGTCAGCAGCACCTTCGACAGCTGCGCCTGCGTCACTTGCAGGGTTCTCGACAGAGATATTGACGTCATTCGTGCCGGGACCATCGACATCGGCGCCAGCAAACAAGAACCAGACCAGCGCTGCCACGACAATGACAATCGCGCCAAGCACGAATGCCATGCCGCCGTTGCCACCGGTGTTGGTGGTTGTGGTTGTGGTGGTGTGGTCTGAATGGGTGCGGTCGGTTGTGCGATCATGGTCAGACATTTTAATACTCCAGTGTATTCATTGTTTGACCGATTAACGCCGTAAGCCGCCGATATGTTCCATGACGTAGGCGTGTAATTTCGCTTTTCGCAATTCACGGCCAAACCTCGAGTGGCAGCATGCGGCGCGTTGCCCGATATGTGCAGACCAGGCAGCATCAGTGAGCAACTCCTGCCGCAACGCTTTCATCAATGAACCGGCCTTCGGCGAAGCGATTAAGCCCGAAAGCGTCCGTCAGCGGTGACTGGCCCTTGGCGATCAGCTCGGCCATCGCCCAGCCCGATCCGGGGATCGCCTTAAAGCCGCCAGTGCCCCAGCCACAGTTGACAAAGATGCCATCTACGGGAGTTTTGCTGAGGATCGGCGAGCGGTCACCAGTGACATCGACGATCCCGCCCCATTGGCGCAGCATTTTGAGGCGCGACACCATCGGGAAAGTTTCGATCAGCGCGCGGACGGTTTCTTCGATATGATGAAAGGAGCCGCGCTGGGTGTAGTTGTTATATCCATCGGTGCCACCACCGATGACCATTTCGCCCTTGTCGGACTGGGACATATAGCCGTGCACGGTATTGGCCATCACGACGACATCCATGCAGGGTTTGATCGGCTCGGACACCAGCGCCTGCAGGGCAACAGATTCAATCGGCAGCCGGAATCCAGCCATATCGGCGAGATGACCCGAGTGGCCTGCGACAACCATGCCAAGCTTGTCACAGTCGATATCGCCACGGTTGGTCGACACGCCCGTCACCCGCCCGCCCATCTGGCGGATACCAGTAACTTCGCAGCGCTGGATTACATCCATCCCCATATCGGAACAGGCGCGCGCATATCCCCACGCCACCGCATCGTGCCGCGCCGTGCCGCCACGCGCTTGCCAGAGCCCACCGAGCACCGGATAGCGCGGGCCGTCAATATTGATGATCGGCACTAACGATTTGACCTTTTCCGGCCCGATAAATTCAGTAGTCACACCTTGGAGCGCGTTGGCGTGGGCGGTACGCTTGTAGCCGCGCACCTCATGTTCGGTCTGCGCCAGCATGATTACACCGCGCGGGCTGAACATGACGTTATAGTTCAGGTCCTGGCTCATCGTCTCATAGAGGCTGCGGGATTTCTCGTAGATCGCCGCCGATGGGTCTTGCAGGTAGTTGGAGCGGATGATTGTAGTATTGCGCCCCGTGTTGCCCCCTCCGAGCCAGCCTTTCTCAAGGATCGCCACATTGGTGATGCCGAAATTCTTGCCAAGGTAATAGGCGGTGGCAAGACCGTGCCCGCCTGCCCCGATGATGATCACATCATAGCGCTTTTTCGGCTGGGCATCGCGCCAGGCGCGGGTCCATCCGGTGTGATGGCGCATTGCCTCACGGGCCACGGCAAATACGGAATATTTCTTCATGGCTCGGCACCTTCGGCATGGATTCGGTGCAGTGGCACCTGTTGGGTCTGTTCTGGCGGGATGGTTGGAAAAGAGGATACTCGCCACGGCACTCTTTAGCAATTTTGCGACATCTGCTGCAATCGGTGAAAAATGAACGGCTGGTGGGGCAATTTGGCCCCTTTTGTCGCGCAGGTGCAGCCGTTAGCTAAGACAGGTGCATTTGGGGGCGTAAACATGGTGACGTTTTGGATCATCGCAGGGGCCATGGTCCTTGCAGTGGCAGGTTTTTTGATCCGCGCGGTGGCGCAGGGCACTGCAGCGGCGCTGCCTGCACGCGGGACATCGGACCTTGGCGTTTACCGCGATCAACTGGCCGAGGTCGACCGCGATGTCGCTCGCGGCGTCGTGCCCGAGGCCGATGCGGCACAGGTGCGCAACGAAATTTCCCGCCGGATACTGGCCGCAGATGAGGCAGCGACACTTGCAGGCGGGCGCGAGTCGCGCACTGGCCGTGTGGTGCTGATCGCTTTCGTGATTGTCGCGGTCTTTGGCAGCTTGGCGCTTTACGCGCGGTTGGGGCAGCCCGGATACGGCGACCTGGCCTTGGCCGACCGGATCGCGCGGGCCGAAGAAGTGCGCAAGGAGCGGCCCTCGCAAGAGGAGGTCGAGGAGAGCATGCCCGCCTTTGCGCCGACCGCCCTGAGCGCGCAATACGTCGAGCTGCTCACCAAGCTCCGCGACACGGTTGCCGAACGCCCAGATGACCTGCAAGGCCACAAATTGCTGGCTGAAAACGAAGCGAATATTGGCAATTTCGCCGCTGCCGCCCGTGCTCAACGCGAAGTGATGCGGATTGAGGGCGCGCCTGCCAGCGCTCAGACCATGGGCGATTATGCCGAGCTCTTGATCCTCGCGGCGGGCGGCTATGTCTCCCCGCAGGCCGAAACTGCCCTGCGCGCGGTGTTGGCTTTGGACGCTGAAGACGGACGGGCGCGCTATTTTCTGGGGTTGATGATGGCGCAGACCGGGCGACCTGATGTGGCGTTCCGCCTGTGGGATGCGCTGCTGCGGCGCGGGCCCGAGGATGCACCGTGGATCGTTCCTATCCGCGCCCAGATCATGCCGCTCGCGCGGCTCGCGGGTGTTGATTACGCCCTGCCGCCCGTCAGCACCAGCCCCGCGAAAGGTCCCTCCACCGATGATATTGCGGCGGCCAGCGAGATGACCCCCGCGGACCGCCAAGAGATGATTGGCGCGATGGTGGCGGGCCTGTCCGACCGCTTGGCGACCGAAGGCGGCCCTGTCGAGGACTGGGCGCGGCTGATTACCTCGCTTGGGGTCCTGAAGGATGCAGCGCAGGCCCGCGCTGTGTTTGACAACGCGATGGCAGTCTTTGCAGGTGATGAGGGGGCGCTGGACAAAATCCGCGCCGCCGGATCGCAGGCGGGAGTGGCCGAATGATCCTCGATGACATCGAAGCCTTTAGTACCGCCCTGCCCCCGAGGCAGGCATTGATCGGGCTCGATCTGGGGGAAAAGACCATTGGCGTTGCTGTCAGTGACGGGTTTCTCTCGGTCTCCACGCCGCTCGAAACCGTGCGGCGGCGCAAGTTCGGGCTGGATGCGGCACGGCTGATCGAGATCATCACCGCACGGCGGATCGGCGGCTTGGTACTGGGCCTGCCACGCAATATGGACGGATCAGAAGGGGCCCGCTGTCAGTCGACCCGTGCCTTTGCCCGCAATTTCGAGAAACTCGCGAGCCTGCCGATCACCTTCTGGGACGAACGGCTTTCGACTGTGGCCGCCGAACGCGCCCTATTGGAGGCGGATACGACCCGTAAACGTCGCGCCGAGGTGATTGATCACGTGGCAGCGGGGTATATTCTACAAGGGGTGCTGGACCGTCTGGCTGTCTTGAGGAGAGCGCAATGACCGATGATGTGTGGAAACGCGACGAGGTTGAAAGCCCCTGTATCAAGATATGCGTCGTCCATCCGGAGGCGCGAATTTGTACTGGCTGTCTGCGGTCTATCGAAGAGATCGGGGCGTGGTCGAGGATGGGTCCGGACGAGCGCCGCGCGGTCTTGGCCGAACTGCCGGAGCGTGCCGCAGCATTTACCAAGCGTCGGGGCGGACGCGCTGCACGGCTTGGGCGTCGCTGACGACCTCAGCACCCGAAGTCCGGTCCAGCGTTTATCAGTACATCATCATGCCGGTTTCGCGCACTCCGGCGATATCGTAAAGCAGGTCAAGCGCTTCATCGTGCTCATCGGTCTGTGGTGCAAAGTTATGATTGCAGGCATAAATAGGCTGAGAGGCGAAGCTCTGCGCCTTAGGGGCGTGAAAATGGCCGTCAAAGCCGGAAGCCCGTTTGGGTCCGCGTGACCTGTCGCAAAATGCCAGATTTCCGCGTGGTCCTGTCATGATAATCATACGCCTGCCCTCCGTTAATGGCCTCACCGACCATGACGAGAGTTATCGTGTCGGAAATGGCAACAATGAGGCAGAATGTAGGTCTTAATCAGGATTGTACGATTTTAACGGTATTTTTATAGACTGACCTTACGTGAACTTGGCCCTAAATTGAATATCTGGCTGTTTCCGACGGTTTCCTCTGCGCCAAAGCTGGCATGGACATGGCCGCAAAAGAGCAAACGCGGCTGTTTTTGTTTCAGCGTTTCCAACACGGAAACAGAGCCATCGTGCGCCCCATTGGGTTGGCGGTCGACAAAACCTTTGGGCGGCGTGTGGGTGATCAGGACTGCATTGGCGGGACAGAGCGCCAGTTCGCGCGCAGCGGCGGCTTCGCTCAGCGAGAAATTCCACAGTGCCGCATTTGCGCGTGGAATTTCACCGCCCAAGCCAAAGAAGGTCACATCGCGCAGCCGGAACGACTGCCCATGCAGCACATGCACATCGCGCCAATCACGGCTGATTTCCCGCAAGTCTGTAAGCCGGTCGTGGTTACCCGCGACGACAATTACCGGACAATGTGCGGCCTTGAGCGCCGCCAAGACCGGCTCGGCCCCTTGACCCTCATTGCCCAGATCACCTGCCACGATTAAGACATCGGCAGTGCCGGTTTCTGCAACAATGCGTTGCGTCGCATTCAGATCGCCGTGTAGGTCGGAACAAGCAAGGATGCGCATCATATTTCCTCTGAGGGGTGATCGGCGGAGAGCCAGCTTTGAACGGAAAATTCAGGCCGGAAGTAGGCAATCATGCGGCCTTCTGAAGGCGCTTTTTGCCCTGCGGGCCAGACATCGACCCCGTGCAGCAGATGGCGATGCAGCAAAACAGCCTGCCCCGCTGCCGTATGGACGGGCTGCGGCGTTATGGTCTCGAAAACTAGGGCGCGCGCGGCGTGGTATGTCTCGGTCAGGTCGACCGTGGTCGGGTCGGCGTGCTGCGCGATACAGGCGCGAAAAGCGTCGCCCATAATCAGGTGGCTGCCGGGCCAAACCATCAGCGGCGACGCGGCGACATCGTTGAGCGGCAGCCCCACGATAAAGCCATGCGGTTCGCGCAGAAAGCGACGCCGTTCGGGGCCGATCTGGAGCAAGCCGTCCACATGGGCGGCAAAGCGTTTCACCCGAAAGCGGTGGTTGGCCTCGCTCTGATCAGGGTCGGCTTTGGGGTAATCAGGATAGATGATCGACAGTTGCGCGCGGTGCCACGCGTCGGGCTTTGGCACATGTTGCATCCAAGCCCCGTCCAGCGGCACGCCCGCGATGCTGCCATCGGGCGCATTCGGCAGGACATCGACGCCGATGAACCATGTCTCGCCATGCCGAAGGTTGGCGCGGCGCAGATCGGGATCAGCAGCACACTCAAGCGCTGCGTCGCGCGCCGCCGCTGCCCAGCGTGCAACAGCGGGGTCACTGGCAAAAACCTCAAACCCGCAGTGTGCGCGCGCTGTCACCATCCCAGCGCCTTGCGCAGCATGTTGAGCGCCACCAGCACCAGAAACACCGCAAATACCCGTTTAAGCGGCTTGGGGTCCATTGCATGGGCCAGTTTAACGCCCAGTGGGGCGGTGATCAGGGTCATCGCGATCACGATACCAAAAGCCACCAGATTGACCGCCCCGACCGTATAAGGCGGACGCGCGGTTTCGATATCAATAAACAAGAACCCGATCACCGAGGGCACCGCGATCAAAACACCAAAACCCGCCGCGGTGGCCACCGCACGGTGGATCGGCACGTTATAAAGGCTCATCAGAGGCACCCCGAAACTGCCGCCGCCAATGCCCATCAACACCGACAAGAACCCAACGGCGGGCGAGAGAGCGGCCCGCGCGATGCCTGTAGGCATCGCTTGACCCAGACGCCAATGCGCACGGCCAAACCCCATATAGAGCCCGACCACCAGCGCCAGCCCTCCAAAGATCGCCTGCAGCGTATTGGTGCGCAATTGCGCGACCAGCAGCATCCCGAGGATCGCGCCGATCACAATGCCCGGCGCCCAAGTGCGCAAGATATGCCAATCAACCGCGCCCTTTTTGTTGTGACTGTGCACCGAACGCAGGGACGTGACGATGATCGTTGCGAGCGAGGTCGCCAGACACATCTGCATCAATTGCGGACCCTGATAGCCTAATGTTTGAAACGCATAGAAAAACGCAGGCACCAGAACGATGCCGCCGCCGACACCCAAAAGCCCTGCCAACACGCCTGCAAAAGCGCCAATAGCTGCGAGCAACAGCGCCATTTCAATCATCAGGGTGGTTTCGGGGGTCATCTTCAACACCGTATGTTATGGGAAACTGCATTTGTTTGAGCGTAATACGCGCAGCGCCACAAGCCCGAAACGCGCAGGCTTTCCATTCAAATCGCGGCGGATTAGGGTCCGGCGGAATTGAATATCGAGGCGACTCGGACCCGAACGGAAGCGCCTATGCCGCGCTGGTGGCCCGAAAGCGTGCTTGGGCGACATGTCATGCCGCCCTCTCTTGAAAGGACAGCAAATGTTACGATCCGCGCTCGTGCTGGGGCTGCTGGGGCTTGTCGGGCCTTTCGCGATTGATATGTACCTACCCGCAATGCCCGCGATTGCAGCAGGTTTGGCGGCACCCGAAACCGCCGTGCAGGCGACGATCACCGCCTATTTCATCGCGTTTGGCTTGGGGCAAATGGTCTATGGGCCTTGGGCCGATCAGGCGGGCCGCAAATTGCCAATCTTGGTAGGGCTTGCGATCTTCATCATCGCTTCTTTCGGGGCCACTTTGGCGGGTAGCATTGAAACCCTGATCGCATGGCGCGCCCTTCAGGGCTTGGGCGGTGCGGTCTTGATGGTGATGCCGCGCGCGATTATTCGCGACATGTATACCGGCACGCAGGCCACACGGCTGATGGCGATGCTGATGCTGGTAATCTCGATCTCGCCGATGTTGGCGCCGTTGGCGGGCAGCTTGGTGATGGCGCTTGCGGGATGGCGCGGGATCTTTGCGGTCATCGGGGTGCTCGGGGTCGCGAGCCTGCTGATCACAGTGTTCCTGCAGCCTGAAACCCTGCCCGCCAGTGCCCGGGTCAAGGTTAACTTTGCCAATATACGCAGAGGTATTTTGGTGTTGCTGCGTGATCCGGTTTTCATGGGGCTGACCTTCATCGGTGGCTTTGCGATGGGTTCGTTTTTCGTGTTCATCGCCTTTGCGCCCTTTGTCTATACCGGACAATATGGGCTGGGTCCGACAGGCTTTTCGCTGGCCTTTGCCGTTAATGCGATCGGGTTCTTTTCGGCGTCTCAGGCCGCAGGGTGGCTGGGGGACCGTTGGGGCATGCGCAGCCTTGTGCGGCGCGGCGTGGCCGGATTTCTGATCTGCTCGGTTGCGATTTTTGCGCTGGCGCTGGTGACGGACCCGGGGATGGTCGGGGTAATGATCGGGCTGTTTTGCGCAAACGCCTGTCTGGGCGTGGTGATCCCCACAGTGATGGTCGTGGCGCTGGACGATCACGGCGATATCGCGGGGCTTGCTTCATCGCTAGGCGGCACTTTGCAGATGCTATCCGGAGGCGTAGCGATTGCGCTAGCTGGTCCGTTCTTTGATGGCACCGCGACCCCGATGCTCGGCGCAATTGCGGCCTGTGCAGCAATCGCGGCGATCCTGACCTTGGTTTTACTGCGCCCGCGTGCGGTAGCGACGCCGTCGGCAGGCTAAGCGGAGCGGCTAGCCTGCCTGCGAAGCCTCGGCCAAAAGCGCCGCCTCTGCCACAGCGGCCAAAGCCTCCAGCACCAAGGCCGAGCCCGCGCCGGGCCGGTGGGCATTCTCGGACAGGACCCGCCGCCAGTGCCGCGCGCCGGGACGGCCTGCAAACAGACCGAGCATGTGGCGGGTGATCTGCCCCAGCTTGCCGCCTTGCGCGACATGCGCGTCGATATAGGGCAACATTCCGTGCACAGCCGCTTCGGCACTGCTGTCGCGGCCTGACCCGAAAATTCGCCGGTCAGCCGTAGCGAGGATGTCGGTGGGGGCATGATAAGCGCTGCGCCCGACCATCACCCCATCCAGCCCCGCCGCCAGAAATGCCTCGGCCTGATCCAGCGAGGTGATGCCGCCATTGACCGAGATGTGCATGTCAGGAAACCGGTCTTTCATCCGCATCACGATGTCATAATCAAGCGGCGGAATATCGCGGTTCTCTTTGGGTGACAGGCCCTTGAGCCACGCCTTGCGGGCATGGATTGTCACACGCGCGCACCCTGCCCCGCGGATCTGTTCCAGAAAATCGGGTAGCACTACTTCGGGATCCTGATCGTCAACGCCAATGCGGCACTTCACGGTCACATCCACCTGCACAGCATCCCGCATCGCAGCCACACATTGCGCGACAAGCGCGGGTTGCTCCATCAACACAGCCCCAAAGGCACCCGATTGAACGCGGTCCGACGGGCAGCCAACATTCAGGTTGATCTCGTCATAGCCAGCCTGCTGCCCCAGAACCGCAGCCTGCGCCAATTCCACTGGATCAGCCCCACCGAGTTGCAGCGCGACCGGATGTTCGGCCGGATCATGCGCCAGCAAATGCAACGCCCCGCCGCGCACCAGCGCTGGCGCGGTGACCATCTCGGTATAGAGCAAGGCGTCACGGCTCAGTAGCCGGTGCAAGTACCGGCAGTGACGGTCCGTCCAATCCATCATCGGTGCCACGGAAAGTCGTGCCGCTTTCTTCACCGCTTCGCTCAAAGCATCAAGCCTCTTAACACTAACATTATTCGTTCCAAGATCTAATTGCACCACGCTAGCAATTCACGCTTTTTTCAGCAGTTTCGACGCAAGCGCGCTGCGGTGTAGCACGTACATCCGGGGCTTGCAGCCTCCAATTGCGCTACGTTTATCGCACGCAGTTCCGCTACGGACCCGCACATTGCCCGGCATCCGTAGTGGCCGATTGCGCAAATCGGGCGTTGCCTTCAAGTCCAACCGTCCTAACCTTATCCGCAAGTAAATGCATGAAACCATTAAAGACGGCGCAGAATTATCGGGCCTTGCGTATGAGCGGAGCGATTGGTGGACCACACACCTTTTGTGCGCTGGGCCGCCAAGCACCCCTTTACGCTGAACTCGAAAGTTAGGAAATTTATGTGCCGCGTCCTCGCCTATATCGGGCCTGAACTCCCGCTTGAAAGCTTGCTGCTGGAGCCGGAAAACAGCCTCATCAACCAAAGTCTCGACCCCGAACTGCATCCGCTGCTGCAACTTGCAGGCTGGGGATTTGGCGCGTGGAGCGCGCATCTTTTAAAGCCCGATGAGCCGTTTCTTTATCATCGACCGATGGGCGCCTTCTACGATGACAACGCCCAAGGTATCATTCCAAGCCTGCAGGCCAGCACGATGCTCGCGCATGTCAGAGCGGCCGCCTATACTTCCCGCACCGTCTTGGCGGATGAAAATTGCCACCCGTTTTCGTTCAATGAAACTCCTTGGATCATCGCGCAGAATGGCGCCTTGCCGAACTGGCGGATTTTGCAGCGCGAGTTGCTCCCGCACTGCGAGGACAGGTATCTTGAGCAGATGCGCGGCACCACAGATACGGAATTTCTCTATGTTCTGCTGCTCTCCTTGCTGGAAGGAAACAGCGACGCCGACGTACAAAAAGCGTTCGAAGAACTGCTGAAGGTCATCCTGCAGGCGATGAAAAAGCTTGATCTGCTGGCCCTCACCAAGCTCAAGATTGCCTTGGTCGCGCCGAACCGTATTATTGGGGTCAATTTCGGCGCCGATCACGCGGGAGAGACGAAACCCAAAGGCGATTGGAAAGAGCTGCGCAAGGCCGGACCTGAAACAGACGACTACGACCTTTCGATGCTGCTTGAGCCTATGTACCTGTTGATGGGGCAAAATTTTGAGAATTACGCGAAATCCTATAAGGTCGATACGGCACCCGAGGACGAGGCAACATCAGCGATTTTCGCTTCCGAGCCGCTGACCGAGGACAGAGACGCGTGGTTGGAGATCAAGTTCAACGAGATGGTCGCGCTCGAGCGAAAGGGCGGGAAAATAATCAAAAAGGTGAGCAAGCTGAACGTTTGAACACGCCGTTCGGCGGACGGAAAGGGTATCAGTGACAGGAATTGCGCGCATGGTTGATCGCTATAAAAATTTCGCCGATCTTGCTGACGCAACGCAACAGGATGTCGATTACTGTATCCGCAGCGCAGATCGCGGCACGCCTGTGGTGATCATCGCGCCGCATGGCGGTTCGATCGAACCGGAGACATCGCAAATCGCCGAAGCCATCGCAGGGAACGACCTGTCATTCTACGCTTTTGAGGCCCTGAAGGCCGGGGCGCAAGGCGATTTCCACATCACCTCGCATCGCTTCGACGAACCCAACGCAGTTAAGCTTGTTGGCAGATCGACAACTGCGGTTGCGATCCACGGGCGCAAAGACGATGGCAGCGACGCTGTTTGGCTGGGCGGCCGCGCGACCGTGCTGCAAGACGCCATTGGTGCAGCGCTGCGCAGTGCGGGCTTTGCCGCCGAACTCAACACCTCCCTGCCCGGCGTGCATGAGACCAACATCTGCAACCGGACGCTCGCGGGCGAAGGCGTGCAGCTCGAACTTCCGCTGTCGCTGCGCCGCAGGCTGATGGCTGAGAGCGGTGATTTGGCTAAGTTCTGTATGGCGGTTCGCAAGGCGATCCAATCGGGCTAGCCCGACGGATGGTGCGCCCGCACATCAACGCAACGCCTTGCTGCTGGTCGACCAAGCACAGCGCGCAAACTTTTTCCCCAGTCATCCAGACACTTATACAACGCGCCTTGCCCTCCTCCTTGAGACAGAGCAACGTGGACCAAACACAACCGAAAGGCATGACCGTGAAAGTCATCGTTATGGGCGCCGGCGTGATCGGCGTCACCACCGCTTACTATCTTGCCAAACAGGGCGCACAAGTCGTCGTGATTGATCGGCAAACCGGACCGGGGCTTGAAACCAGCTATGCCAATGCGGGGCAGCTCAGCTACGGGATGACCTCGCCTTGGGCTGCCCCCGGCATCCCGATGAAGGCGGTCAAATGGATGTTCATGAAACGCCGGCCGCTTTTCATCTGGCCGCTGATCAGCCCGACCATGTGGAAATGGTGCGCTTCAATGGTGATGAATTGTAACGAGGACAGCTATCGCCGCAACAAGGGCCGGATGGTCCGCGTCTCAAGCTATTCGCGCGATGTGATGCCAGATTTGATTGCTGAGACGGGCATTGAATATGATGGGCGGGCGCAGGGCACCTTGCAGCTTTTCCGGACCGACAAGCAATTGAAAGGCTCAAAAGCTGATCAGGAAATTCTCGCCGAATACGGCTCACCCTATGAGGTGTTGGACCCGGAAGGCTGTATTGCCGCAGAACCGGCACTGGCCCAAGTGCGCGGCAAGTTTGTCGGCGGGTTGCGCTTGACGGCAGATCGCACCGGAGATTGCCGCCTTTTCACCATCGCGCTGACGGAAAAATGCATCGAAATGGGTGTGGAGTTTCAATACGGGCAATCGATCAAGTCAATCGCTGTGGAGAACGGCAAGATCGCGGGTGTCGATACTGAAATCGCCGGACGGATCACTGGCGACGCTTATGTATGCGCGATGGGCAGCTTTGCGGTGAATGTGCTGAACACCATCGGCGTCAAACTGCCAGTCTATCCGGTCAAGGGCTACTCGGTGACGTTACCGGTGACTGACGACAAGTATGCGCCGCAGTCGACTGTGATGGACGAAACCCACAAAGTCGCGATCACCCGCCTCGGAGACCGCATCCGCGTCGCAGGACAGGCCGAGATCGCCGGCTATTCCAACCGCCTTGGCCCGCATGCGACCGACACGGTAAAACACGTGATCAATGATCTGTTTCCCAAGGGCGGCGACATCTCAAAAGCTGAAGGCTGGACCGGCCTGCGCCCGATGACGCCCGATGGCACCCCCGTTTTAGGCCCAACGCAATACGAGAACCTCTTTCTGAACACCGGCCACGGCACCTTGGGGTGGACAATGGCCTGTGGCTCGGGTCGGGCGGTGGCGGATGTGGTTCTGGGCAAAACGCCGGAGATCTCTTTTGACGGACTGACTGCGGCCCGCTATGCGCGGTGACGCCCGAAAGTGACAGAAGGAGTAACGAATGACGCGGATTTTGGGAATTTCGGGAAGCTTGCGACAGGCATCCTACAACACGGCCCTGTTGCGTGCGGCGCAGGGTCTAATGCCAAAGGGTGCGAAACTGGTAGAGGGCAGCATAGCCGATATTCCGCTCTATAACGGCGACGACGAAGCTGCGACGGGGATACCGCCTGTTGTTGCAGCGCTGAAAGATCAGATCGCCGAGGCAGACGGGCTTTTGCTGTTCACGCCTGAATACAACAATTCGATCCCCGGCGTTTTCAAAAACGCGATGGACTGGACCAGCCGCCCTGCCAAAGACATGGGCCGCGTTTTCGGCAGCAAACCAGTCGCGGTGCTCGGCGCTACGCCTGGCGGTTTTGGCACGATCCTCGCGCAAGACGCGTGGCTGCCGGTGTTGCGCACCTTGGGCACGCGTCCGTGGTTTGAAGGCCGGTTGATGGTGGCGCGGGCCGGCGATGTATTCGACGATCAAGGCACACTGGCTGACCCGCAAATACGCGAAAGGTTGGAAAGTTTTCTGGCGGGTTTCGTGAGTTTCGCCGCCGCGCAAGCTGACTGAACGCAGGCTGCGGCGATGCTACGGCCCTGAGCTAGGGCCAATTCAGCGCCTGCGCCTGTCGGGTCGATAAAATCGCTTAACATTGCAAGGTGATGTTCTAAACTTGTAAAAAAACCCGCTAAGGAGCGCAGGATGAGCTATTCCCCATGCCCCGATCCCGCCTTGGGTGACGTTGATGGCGTAAACGCGATTGAAACCTTGATCGTCCCTCGCGCGGTTGATCTGGGCGAAATGGAGGTGCGCCGTGCCCTGCCCTCTACCAAGCGTCAAATGGTTGGTCCGTTTATCTTTTTCGACCAAATGGGTCCCGCAGAATTCCTGACCGATCAAGGCATTGATGTGCGACCGCACCCCCATATCAACCTCGCCACCCTGACCTATCTGTTTGAAGGCGAAATTCTGCACCGCGATTCACTGGGGACCGATCAGACAATCCGCCCCGGTGCGGTCAACTGGATGAAGGCGGGCAAGGGCATTGTCCATTCAGAGCGCACGTCGGAGCAGAAAAAGAAAAACGGCCAGCGGCTTTTCGGATTGCAAACATGGGTGGCACTGCCCGAAGCCCAAGAGGAATCCGCGCCCGAGTTCATCCACTACGGGTCAGAGGACCTGCCGCTGCTCGACAGCGACGGGATCAAGGCGCGGATCATTACTGGCGAGGCTTATGGTCGCACATCAACCCTCGAGACCGCCTCGGAAACGCTCTATGGCGATATCGAAGTGCAGGCGGGCGCTTCGATTCCGATTGATGCGACCTATGAGGAACGCGCCCTCTACACCATCTCCGGAGAGATCGAAATTGCAGGAGACCGCTTTGAAAAGGGTCAGCTTTTGATCCTGCGGCCCGGCGACGCAATCACTGTGCGGGCCATATCGACCGCGCGCTTTATGCTATTTGGTGGCGCCCCGATGGGCGGACCACGCTATATTTGGTGGAACTTCGTTTCCTCGCGCCCCGAGCGGATAGAAGTGGCTAAACAGGAATGGGCCAACGGGCGCTTCGACACCGTTCCGGGAGATGAAGCCGACTTCATTCCCCTGCCGGACGACACAAACCAAAAACCCCGCCGCGCCACGGGGGGCGTAATGTATCCCTGATACCCGGGAAGCCGGTTGCCCGCTAACGCACCTTCGCCCAGAACGTCGATTTACGATCAAACTTTGCGCGCAGCAACTCGAGGTACCGCGCATGTGTGGGGAAGCTGCGATAGTCGGTGATCTCGGCGTCAAGTATTGCACAATCTGCGAGATGATCAGCGGCTCGGTCATATCGTGATGACCGGCCCTGACCGAGCGCAAAATCGATCATAGACCGTAGCAGGATAACTGCAGCAAGCGGCTGGCGAGTGCGAAGCACCTCGGCGGCAGATGTCAGAAGCGCTTCGTCCTGCCCGTCAAACTCGTTCGCGCGGGCCTCAATCAACTGTGCTGCTGTCAGCAAGTCAGGCCAACCGAGGCAGAAGGAGAGTGCGCTGGCGACATCCGCAAACTGCAAAACATGCTTTTTCGCGCGGTCCTCAGCCTCAACATCGTCAAAATCCGCAAGACCTTTAAGATGATCCCGCAGGTGTGTCTGGTTCAACGTGGCAAGGAAACAGGCCCAACGGTGGGTTTGCGCGTCCTGCGTTCGCCCCAACGCATCAAGGCAGGCGATATAGGCGGCATCCCAAGCCTCCTGCCCGACGGCACGCTGATCCTGCTGCGCATTGGATAAAAGGGTCAGCGCCTCTTCGGCGCGGGACTGCTCCAGCAACAAAAATGCGACCTCGGCTGCGATATCTTTGCGCTTCAACTCCGCATCCGAATACTGCAAGATATAGGCAGTCGTGTCCCCCGCCGCAGTCGCGATTTCCTGCAACCAGCTTTTCACCATCCGCGCTTTGCGCTCCGCTGCGTATCGGCTACCGCCTCTGAGTTCGCGCAGAAATTTGATTGCCTCGTGATCCTGTGAACCACCCTTGCGAGGGGGCGCGGCATAGGTCTCGATATGTGCGGTTAACCTTGCCAGACCAATGGTGCCAAGCGATGGGCCCAGCAAAGATATGATCCCGTCCCATTCACCGTGCGCATTGTCTTGCAGGGCACCCCAGACACGGTCGGCCAGCGCCTCAGGTTCAAGTTGCGCGCGCGGCGCAATGTGCTCCAATTGCATGATCGCTGCGCGAAAGACGTCACCCACATCACCTTTGCTATCGTCGACGCGTCCATAAACCGATGGCGCGATTTCGGTAAACTGCCATAACAAGTCGACCGCGAGGGTGGGATCGTCGGGCGCGATCTTTTCGACGATCATCGCCACTTGCGTGCTCAGATCTTTGATCAACGCTTTGCGTTTCCTCCAACCGACAAAGCTAGTTGATTTCCGGATCGAGGCAAGTCGCTTTCGCACGTCATGGGCAAGCTCCGCAGCGCCAAGCCTGTGGCTTAGTTCCAGCCGCAGTCGCCGTTTGATATCTGCACTGCCGGTGCTGACTTCCATAAGCAAGGCAGCCAACTGCTCGGCGCCAAGCGCTTCAAGATTGCTATGGTTCAGGGTCTTTTTCGACATGCCCAAAACTCGCATTTGCTGTGCTTAAAGGAAAGCGATCACATCGGAGCCGCAGCTTGGCGGCCCCGAGGGAGGGATTTGGCGCCATGATCTATCGCCAAAATTTATTTAGCTCTGAGACCCGCCAGCTTGCCGCAAGTTCTAGGCCGGTACCAAACTTTTTCGCAATGCAATTTCCAAAGTTGCCTGATCATAGGGCTTGGTGAGGCTGGTCAGCCTAGGCCCGACTTCTTTGTCGTCGATATACTCCTGCGGATCGGCGCCCGAGGCGACGATAATCGCCGTATCCGGAAATTGCGCTGTGGTGTGGCGGATCAGATCCATCCCCGATCCGTCAGGCAGACCAAGATCGGTGAGCAAAATGTCAAAGTTGCACTCACCCAAGCATGCTTTCGCTTCGGCAATATCCCCCGCCTCGGTAACCTCATGGCCCATATCGGAGAGCATGTCAGCGGTCGCCATCCGGATCAGAACGTCATCCTCAACCAGCAGCACTTGCAGGCCAGCAGTCGCGTCACGCTTGGCAGAGTCGGCCGAAGAGCTTCCCTCTTCGTTCGCGGGCATATCTGGCGCACATGCTAGTGTCTGACGGTCCAGAATTTCGTGGATTTTCTGGGCCAGCCGCTCACGTGTATAGGGTTTGCTGAGCAGTTCTACCCCATCATCCAAGCGACCTGCATGGACGATCGCATTCTGCGTGTAGCCCGAGGTGAAGAGCACACCGAGGTGCGGCAGACGTTCCTTGGCCATGCGGGCAAGCTCAGGGCTGCGCAGTGCGCCGGGCATCACTACATCGGTGAACAGCAGATCAATCTTGAGACCGCTGTTGATGATCGCCATCGCGTTGTCTGCGTTCTCGGCCGTAAGCACGGAATAGCCCAGATCGCGCAGCAGATCGACGACCGTTTCCCGCACTGCGGCGTCATCTTCGACGATCAGAATAATCTCGCCCTGCCCGGGCGGCGTGGTCGCGGCTGGCAGGATTTGCTCGATCTCTTCTTCCTTGCGGGTTCTCGGCAAATATACCCGAACGGTCGTGCCCTGCCCCTCTTCGCTGTAGATTTTAATGTGGCCGCCGGACTGTTTGACGAAGCCGTAGACCATGCTGAGGCCGAGGCCGGTGCCTTCGCCTGTCGCTTTGGTTGTGAAGAAAGGGTCAAAGACCTTTTCGATAATGTCAGGCGCGATGCCGGTTCCGGTGTCGGTCACCGCGAACATCACATATTGGCCCGCAATCACATGAGGATGCGCATCGGCATAGGCATCGTCCAGCGATGCATTCCCAGCCTCGATTGTCAGCTTACCGCGATGATCCATCGCGTCCCGCGCATTTATCGCTAGATTGAGGATGACATTTTCGACCTGCGTAGGATCGGCAAAACAGTTCCACAGACCGCCGGAAATCACAGTCTCCACCTCGATCGCCTCACCCAGTGTCCGGCGCAGCATATCGTCCATCCCGCGCACCAAGCGCCCGATATTGTTCGGCTTCGGCTCCAGTGGCTGCTGGCGCCCGAACGCAAGCAATTGCGCGGTCAGTTTGGCGCCACGGCTGACACCTGCCATCGCGTTTTCCACCCGCGATTTCTTGGGGTCATCTAGTGGCAGCTCTTTTAACAACAGTTGAAGATTGCCACCGATAACCTGCAAAAGGTTGTTAAAGTCATGGGCAACACCGCCGGTTAATTGTCCGACAGCTTCCATCTTCTGGGCCTGCACGAGCTGTGTTTCCAAACGGTCACGCTCGGCCATCGCTTCCTCAACGCGGGTTTTCAGCGCGTTATTGAATGCAAGCTCGGCATTGCGGGCCTTTAGCTCGTCGGTGAGATCGCGCGCCTCGATCACCGTCCCAACCGTGCGCCCGCGCCCGTCTTTCATTGGCGAGGCGGTGAACCCGACCGGATAAAAGCTACCGTCCTTATGAACGAAAGTTTCCTCGCCTTGCGTCTGATTGTTCTCGGGAAAGGCGCGATCAATCTCGCACTCTTCAATGGGAAAGTGCCGCCCGTCGGGATGGGTATGATGCACCACATCGTGCAAGGTGCGGCCGACTGTCTCTTCGAATTTATAACCGGTAAGCGCTTCGGCGGCCTTGTTCATAAACACACAATGCTGGCGGTCATCCATCATGAAAATAGCCATGGTGGTATTGCTCAAGATCGCATCGAGCCGCGCGGAGGCTTCCTTTAGCGCTTCTTCGGTTTGTTTTTGATGGGTGACATCCCGGACTGCCGCGTAAAAGATCTTCTCGCCATCGGCTGTGATGAGCTGCAAATGGATCGCCACCGTGTAGCAAGACCCGTCTTTGCGTTGATGCACCGTTTCAAAATTCAACTCGGAGCGTTCGCCAACGATCAGCGGATCGACCATCGCCAAAAACTCGCCACGCGACAGATCAGGTTTGATGTCCCAAGGGGTCAGATTCTGCATTTCCTCCACGGTAAATCCAAGATTTTCCCGTGCAGCGCGATTAACGAACGAAAACTTAAAGTCATCTGCCGAGAAGACATAAGCTTCGCTGGCCGAACCCTCAACGATTACCCCGAGGCGCTCGCTGGTCATACTCACCATATCATGCATGTTTTGCCTCTGAAATCCGAATACTTGTTAAGCGCCATGCGCCCTCCTCCGAATCCGGAGAAAGCCACCCCATATTTTTTAGGTCTCGCGGCGCGCATTACCAGCGTGTTTTTTCCCGTTCAATTACATTTCGCAACTTTTTAAGCCTGTTTTGCTGAAATAATACAGACTTAAGTATCTCAGTTCTTTTGTGAGGTGCTGGACATAGAACACCGCATAAAAATATCCAGCTATTTTAGCAACTAACAGAAAAACGCCCCGACAATGCGGGGCGCTGCTTTACCTTTATACTGGGCGGCTTGGGCCAACGAGCCATCGCTAAAGCCTGCATTTGCCGCACTTTAAGCTCTGCGGCATCGCGTGCTTGCCTCTTAAAGTCCCAAAATAGTGCGGGCCTGCTGCCATGTGGCGACCGGACGGGCGTATTTCTCGCAAATCTCAACGGTCCGTTTCACCAGTGCGGCGTTAGAGGGGGCGAGCCTGTTACGATCCAGCCGAACGTTGTCTTCCAGACCAGTGCGGGCATGGCCACCGGCAGCAATAGCCCAATCGTTCAAAACGGCTTGATTTGCACCGATCCCCGCGGCACACCATGCCACATCATCGCCGAGCAGCCGTTTGACCGTCTGTACGTAATAGTCAAACACGTGGCGGTCCGCAGGCATGGCGTTTTTAACGCCCATCACGAACTGGACATAGGGAATGTCTTTGATCTGGCCTTTGGCATGCATTTCTGCGGCCTTGAGAATGTGGCTTAAATCAAATGCTTCGATCTCAGGCTTGACGTTATGGGTCAGCATTTCCGATGCCAGCCAGTCCACCAGTTCAGGCGGGTTTTCATAGACGCGGGTTGGGAAGTTGTTTGAACCAACCGATAACGACGCCATGTCAGGCCGAAGTGGCAACATACCCCCACGCGCCTGCCCTGCGCCCGACCGGCCCCCCGTTGAAAACTGGATGATCATGCCGGGGCAATGCTTTTCCAACCCTTCTTTGAGCCGCGCGAATTTCTCAGGGTCTGAAGTGGGCGTCTCGTCTTCATTGCGCACATGGGCGTGACAGATGGCAGCCCCTGCCTCAAACGCCTCGTGTGAGGATTCAACCTGTTCGTTGATTGAAATCGGCACTGCCGGATTGCTCGCCTTGGTCGGCACGGAGCCGGTAATCGCGACGCAGATGATGCAAGGATTTTCCATGATGTCCCTTAAATATCGAAAAAGATGGTCTCGTTTGGACCTTGAAGATGAATGTCGAAACGGTACTGCGCATCGCCGGTCTTGTCGGCCAGCAAGGTCGGTATCCGGTTCTGGTGCTCGATCCGGATGAGGATCGGGTCCTGCGCGTTGGCGTCGGGTTCGTCCGCGAAATATACCCGCGTTTGCAGCCCGATGTTGATGCCCCGCGCAACAATCCAGACGGTGATATGCGGCGCCTGCATGCGCCCGTCAGAGAACGGTACTGCGCCAGGTTTTACGGTCTCAAAGGTGAATTCCCCTGTCACCGGATCGCCAGCTGAACGGCCCCAGCCGGTAAAATTTGGATCGGCTTGCCCGCGAGTTTCATTGGCAGAAGCAAACAGACCTGCCGCGTCAGGCTGCCAGATTTCGATCATCGCATCGCGCAGTGGCGTGCCGGTGCCATCAAAAACAGCACCTTTCAAAGTGATCTCCTGGCCCCTTACCGCGCCCGTTTTCATCGTCGCGCCGAGATCACCGCCGTATGCCTTGATGCCGGCAAAATTCGGCGTGCATCCGATGTGCACATATGGCCCCGCAGTCTGGCTGGGGCTTTCCTTCAAATAGGACAGGTTTTGCGTCATCGTCACAGCCCCTCTTTACGGTTTTCGAAAGAGGTTTGTCTCCGACCGCGCAGCACAATGTCGAACTTATAGGCGCGACTGTCCATCGGCACCGTCCGGTGCATATCAAGCAGTGCCGTCAACGCATCTACCGCCTCGGCCGATTTGAGCGCGCCAACAATCGGGCAAAGTTTGATATGCGGATCACCCTCGAAATACATCTGGGTGATCAGACGTTGGGCAAACCCGTGACCAAACACCGAGAAATGGATATGCGCGGGGCGCCAATCGTTCATGCCGTTGGGCCAAGGATACGGGCCGGGCTGGATCGTACGAAATTCGTAGGTGCCGTCTGCGCTGGTAATCACCCGCCCGCAACCACCGAAGTTCGGGTCAAGTGCGGCGAGATAGCTCTCTTTCTTATGGCGATATCGCCCGCCCGCATTGGCCTGCCAGACCTCAAGCAAGGCACCGGGGACCGGACGGCCCATTTCGTCCAGCACGCGACCATGCACGATAATGCGCGGTCCGATGGCGCTTTCGCCAGCCTGCGCATAATTGTGGATCAGGTCGTTATCCAGTTTGCCGATAAGATTGTGACCGAAAACCGGCGAAGTCTCCTCGCTGAGCGTCGAGGGGAACGAAAGTAATGCTGCCTGCGGGCTGCGTTTGATACTCGTTTTATAAGGTGGCGTCAGCGCATCCGGCTGCCAGTCGCGATCGCGAGGAACGAAGCCTCCGATTTGTGTGCTGTCGCTCATATGTCCACCCCCATCTCAGCAAAGGTTGCTTTGGCCAGCTTTATGGCATGATTGGCCTTGGGCACGCCAGCATAGACGGCAACATGCAGAAATGCCTGCAAAATCTCGTCAGGCGCAGCGCCGGTATTCTGGCTCGCGCGGATGTGCATCGGGATCTCTTCAAAATTACCAGTCGCCGCCAACAGAGCCAACGTGAGCAACGACCGGTCTCTGCGCGAGATCGTGTTGTCCGCCCAAAGCGTGCCCCAGGCGCCCTCGGTAATCATGCTTTGAAACGGGGCATCAAAGTCGGATTTATTGGCTTCGGCGCGGTCTACATGGGCGTCGCCCAGAACCTCCCGCCGGACCGCTATGCCGGTGTCAAAACGTGTCGTCATATCCGTGTCCTCCTTAAAATTCATGCAGCCCGCAGCGGCAGCGCAGCGTCAATATGGCAGGCCGACATAGTTTTCAGCCATCGCCTGTTGCGCAGCCTTGTTCGAGCGCAAGAACTCCAGTTCGGAAATCTGCATCTTCAGGTCAAACTCGGACTGGTCGGGATAGCGGTGCAGCAGCGACGAAAACCACCATGAGAACCGCTCCGCTTTCCAGACCCGCTTCAGCGCTTTTTCCGAATAGCTGTTGATGCCCTCCTCGGAGCCAGCCTCATAGAAATCGCACAACGCATGGTAGAGATAATGTACATCCGACGCAGCAGTATTGAGCCCTTTTGCACCGGTCGGCGGCACGATATGCGCCGCATCGCCGCATAAAAACAGCCGCCCCCAGCGCATCGGTTCGGTCACAAAGGACCGCAGCGGTGCGATCGATTTCTCGATTGATGGGCCAGCAATCAACTTATCGGCCTGTTCGCTCGGGATACGGCGCTTCAGTTCTGCCCAAAACGCTTCATCCGTCCAGTCCTCAGGATGGTCGCTGAGCGAACACTGGATGTAATAGCGGCTGAGATTGTCGTTGCGCATCGAACACAGCGCAAAGCCGCGCGCCGAATTTGCATAGATCAACTCGTGATTGACGGGCGGCGTGTTGCTCAGGATGCCGAGCCAGCCGAAGGGGTACACCTTTTCGTATTCGCGCCGCACATCAATCGGGATCGTTTGACGGCTGACACCGTGAAACCCGTCACAGCCCGCCACAAAGTCACAGGCAATCTCTCGGCTCTCGCCGTGCACAGTATACGTAATCATCGGTTTGTCGCTGTCCGCACCTCGGATCACAACGTCTTCGACCTCGAATTCAATTTTACCGCCTGCCTTTTCGCGCGCTTCATAGAGATCGCGGGTCACCTCGGTCTGGCCGTAGACCATGACAGGCTGCCCCGTGAGTTCGGCAAAATCGATACGGAAAATCTCCTCTCCGTAGGAGATCAGCGTCCCATCATGCGCAAAGCCTTCAGCGTGCATCCGTTCTGCACAGCCAGCCTCTTCCATGAGTTTTACCAATCCTTGCTCCAAGACCCCTGCCCGGACCCGGCCCAGAACATAGGCTTTGGTTTTGCGTTCCAGAACCACTGTTTCAATGCCGCGCTGGTGCAGAAGCTGCGACAACAGCAGACCCGCAGGACCGCCACCAACAATCGCTACCTGAGTTTTCATGTCGCCCTCCGCTCCGCCTTGGCTTACCTTAATGTGCAAATGCTGACATTATAAATGAGAATTTGAGCAGGTTAGTTGCCGATATGGAAAGAAACAGACTGAGGCGGATTAAGATGAGGCACCTGTCCGCCTTTATCGAAACCGTCCGGTGCGGCAGCCTGAAGGCTGCGTCAGAGCGTATTTTCCTCACCCAGCCCGCAATCTCAAAGACCCTGAAAGACCTCGAGAACATCCTTGGCGTCGCGCTTATGCACCGCGACCGCAGCGGGATCGAGTTGACCCGGGAGGGCGCGGTCTTTCAGCAGTTTGCAGAACAAGCGCTCGCGGCATTGGGACACGGGCTTGCCAGTCTCGACGCCCTATCTGCTGGCACCGCGGCACCTCTGCGGGTCGGCGCCCTGCCGAGCGTTGCCGCCGATTTGTTGCCTGATGTCATCATGCAATTTGCCGAATTTTCGCCCGCGACGCCGGTCATGGTTGAGGACGGGCCCATCGAAGGGCTGATCGACAGGCTGCGTGCAGGCGCGTTAGACCTGATTGTCGGGCGCATGGGGCCGCCAGAGAGAATGGTCGGCCTGTCGTTCACGCCGCTTTACGCTGAACAGGTGGTCTTTGCCGTCGCAGCCGATCATCCGCTGGCCGCAGCGGACACCCCCGAGATGCTGGCGTCGGCCTGTGTTTTATACCCGCCAAAGGGGGCCGCGATCTGCTCAGCAGTGGATCGATTCTTGCTGTCACAGGGGGGCGCTGATTGGCCAAAGCGGATTGAGACAGTGTCAGGTGCCTTTGGTCGGGCGATGACGTTGGGGCCTGCTCAGGCTGTATGGATCATCTCGCAGGGGGTCGTGGCGCGCGATATTGCGGCAGGTCGCATGGTTAGGTTGCCCATAGATACCAGCACGATGGCGGGCCATGTCGGCATCATGGCCCGCTCCGAGGAAGACCCGACACCGCCCATGCGGCTATTTCGACAGGCCTTACTGGAGCCGCGCACAGCGACCGCATTCGCGCATGACCGACCGAGGTAGATCAAAAGTCTTACATAAATATTTCGGCAAGGTGCATCACTGGAGGGTCTGATGCACCTTGCTCTTTTACGGCTTTAGAAGCCGTGTCTGAAGATGTTTAAGGGCCGTTTTTCTGAATGGGACCACTAGGCCTTCGACCGGCCGCGTGTTGGCTGTCGGAGAATGGACTACGGTGCTTCGAATTGCCCATCTCGCTGTCAAACTAGATTTCAAGCATGGCGGCCAACGTAGCACTTCGAAAAAACCCGAACACATGCCAGACCGTTCAATTCCCAAACCAGATCGCCCTGTACCAACCCGTATTTGCCGTTCTTGATGCAGACCATCTGGGTTTTGCCGATCAGCGCCGCCCGACGACGCGTCTTTTCCAAGTTTCCAAGTTGTATCACCATGAAAAATCCTCCTACTCCTAAAATTTAATTTAACAAATTCCCTCGGCGCACGCGCGCCTTCACAGGGCTATCGAGCATATCTTTACGTATAGAGGTCTGCCCATTCGCAAAGTCAGGATACAAAAATGGCGGCCGAAGCCGCCATCAACAGAAGCATGAACCTTAGGCTAGCTCGGGAAGATTTTCTTCATATGGGCGTCAAACTCGTTCCATGTGATGACAGCGCGGTTTCCGGCATAGCCATGATAGTAGGACTGGCCGGTCGCGGTCGGAAATCCGGCCCAGATCCGTGCTAGGTTCTCCATAAAGCGGTGTCTCGAGATCTCCCCCGCGACGAAGGAACTATAACCCGCATCCTCAAGCAAAAAGTCCGCCAACATGTCCTGAACCCGACTAGTAAACACCGTGTCTTGGCCCAGCCCAGCTTCGCTAACGAGGCTTTTGAGCGTGGACGGGATGAACTGGTATCTGCCGATTGCGTGGGGCTGACCTGGCGTACGGGCGATCCAACGGTAAATCTCGCTGATCGTCATATGGGTTGGCACCTTGGCGGGACGTTTCTTTGCACCATGCTGGATCGCATCATAGCCGCGGGTGCGCGATTCAGCCCAGCCGATCAACGTTTTGAGATTTGTGGCCGATGGCGCGTTGAGCCTTACAGGAATAGAGCGGCGCCTTACTTTACGCGGTTTTTGCATCATCGCGGTGTTCAGGTGAATGCGCTCGTGCGTCCCGGTGTCCAGCATCGTGCGTGATATATCGCCTGCGCTGCTAAACGAGCCATAGCTGGCAAAAGAAAACGTTTCTGCCGCCGCTCCTTGGGATGTGAATATGGTGACCATGCAAACAGCAGCGGCCAATCCTCTCAATCTCATCGGAAACTCCATCTATTTGTTCTGTTGCCCCCAGAGTATCGCGGATTTGAATGAATATTTCATTTGAGCAAAGGGGGTCTGAATCGTGGCAAAAGGATAGGAGCCGCGGCAATTGGAATAGGTCTTTGCACCAAGGCCTATAACTGGAAGCAATGCCTGCGAAATATACTGACAGTTCACTCTGGAATTAATAGCGAGCCACGCCGTAGATGCGCATAGGGCGTGGCTCTTTCCTGGCAATAGGCGCTTCCGTCAGTTGCCAAGAAATCCGTCAAGCTGGTCCCACAACGAGTTGTCGAGCAGCAGCTTAAATCTCAGGTAGAGTCCTTCTTGATAAAGGGCACTTTGGCCGGCGACCTGCCCTTCTGCACGATTGTAGCCAATCGCCAACAAGGTCCCCCGTCGCGGCGAGAAGCCAAATTCAGCGCCCAACCCATTGGTCGCATTTCCCAAATTGTCCCACAGCCGCGCCGCATTCACGCCCAACTCGAAACGGTCATCGCTGAACTCGTAGTTTACACCGGCCTGAAGAAGCTGCGTCGTCGCTTTTGTACCAACGCCATTCGTCAGGCTGATCTCCTGAACCTGTCCCGCATATTTCCCGTTCACCCGCAGATCCTGGTTGATCTCATAGGAAGCATCGACGGACCACATATGTGTCTCCGAGCGATTTTGTTGCTCTTCAAGGCGGTGTTCGTACCACGCCAAGGCTTCGAAGCGAGGGTTACTGATCGGCCGATATGCCAAACCGGCGCGGGTTCTGACCCGTCGGTCGTCGGCGCCATTCCGTCGATCAATGGCAATCCGGCTACGTCCCAAGAAGGTAAGATCCGGTGTTAATCGTCCCGCGAGGCCGAAACTTGCATAGTGGGTGCGTCCGGTGTCCTCGAAGGTCGTGTCAAAGTCCGCATCCCCCACCCAGTCGCCGTCGGCTGTCCCCCACTTTGCTCCGACGGCGACGCTTGTCAGGTCATGCTCGCCCGATTCCATCCGCCGCGCATGTTCTATGTCAAAACTGAACGAAGTTACTTTATTAACCTGCCAAGTGGCGGACATGCCCTGGTTGTAGACAGTATCGGTTTCACCAATGCCGCGTGTCATCTCGGTGCGGCCGCTCAGCCACTCGTTGAGGTTATACGAAAAACCGATACGAGCCCGCGACAAAACTGCACCATCATTAATTGTCAGCTCGACTTCGTTGTAGGAGCGCCAGCCATTTGTCGGCTCACGGTACGTCCTCAATGTAAGTTCTGCTGGCCGGTCAGCTCCGCCAATAGGATAGCGCAGCCGTGCCTTGATAACGGTGTCGGGACGCCCCTTCGGGGTCCAATGTGCGCCGAGGAGCAGGGAATTCTCAGTGTCCGTCTCGCCAGCGATCCGCGTATTGCGGACCTCAACCCCAATGTCACCGCGAAAGTGCTTGTTAAACTGCCGTGAATAAAGCGCATCCATAGTCAGACGTCTTGAGCCGTCATTCCGGTCCCGAACATACTCCGCCCCGATAACGATATCACTTTTCCGGTCGATTTTATGCGCATAAGTCAGTCGGAGCTGGTCTGTTCCAGCGCGCGCCAATCCACCATGGGTTAGGAAATTTTTCCCTGTGTGGATCAACTCGATGGAAAAACGGTCGGTAGTGTTCTGGATGTCATAGGATAGTCTTGCAGCGCCATCGACAACGCCCACATTATCCTCCGATCGTGCGGCTTCCGCTTCCCAGATACCCCCTAGCGCGTCCTCGTGACGGATATAGCCGGACTGTAAACGTTCCCGAGCAGGGCTGCCGATCGGTGCGTCCGCATGCACTGCACGTGCGCCAATTGTAGTCTGATCGCCCAGCGCATAGTTGACTTCGCCGCCATAGAGCCCATATCGCTCTGCGCCCTCTTGCTCAGTTTCATAAGTGACCCTGATTGAAACCGGGTTGCCATCCGCATCGAACTGCCGGACTGGCGCGTCGAAAGTGATCGTGTTGCGGAAAAAGTCTAGAATATAATCGGTGCCACGGCGCATTGGCGTGGCGGAAAGGATATCATCACCTTCTTCGTCACGGACCAGAATTTCCACCCGTTCTGAGCCTTCGACATAGCCTCCAAGGTCAAGATCATAGGGCCCCGACACGCCGCGACCGCGAATTTCTTGGGTCATCTGTTCTTGAGCGGTGCGGGCCCCGAAGACAGTGACAGATACCTTGTCGTTTTCCCAATGTGCCTTGGCACCCGTGGCCACACGGCGCTGACCACCAAGTTTAAAGGCCGTGGATTCCGGCTCGATCGCAATATCGCCGTAGAGCACATAGGACCTGCCCTTCTCAACTTTGACGAACAGATTTGTCGACGATTGCGCGTCAGCACCACGTTCCGAATTATCGCCATAGACGGGGTAATTCTCATCGCCCCGAATATCTCGGAACAGCCGATCTTCGGTATCTCGGTCAGAGCTGTAGCGCAGGGTCAACAGTGCATCTCCACGGATGACGCCCTTCAGATAAAGCTCTCCGCGCAGCCCTGTGATTGTATTTTCAAAGGAATTCAGACGGTCGGGCTCCAACACAGCGCCGGTCGAAGTGCCGTCGCCAAGTGCGATAGCCCCCTCGATTACACCGATAATGATGCGCTCGTTAAGATCGGGTGTGAAGGTGATAGTCGCCTCTACCGATCCAAATGCACCTGAGACTGTAATACGGTCCGGACCGGAGACTTGCGGCGGGATCAAGCCGAAAGTCGCTTCCCCATTATCGAGATAGGCCTGCACGCCAGGCGTCCCGGTCCGGATATCCGTCACATCCCAGCCCGAACGTTGCGCGCGCAGGGTAACTGTCCCCGAGGCTGGCACCGGCAACCCGCGTGCGTCCAAAACCCGCACAACCACGGGCACAACCGAAACAGGGTTTGCAGAGGCGGTCTTTGGCAGGATCAGCTCTAGCTTGGCAGGTTTACCAGGCGCGATCAGGGTGATTTCCTTGCGCATACGCTCAATGCCAAAACCGTCTTTACCGACTAACGTGAGCCGATTCTGACCGGCGGACAGGTTAACAGCGACAAACTCAGCCGCTTGCACGTTTTTTGCGGCCAGATTTGTTCGCTCGCCTACCCGTTCTGGCCCAAGCTCCACACCATTCAGCAGCAATGACAAGGTTTGGTCCGCTGGTCCCTTTACCCGTATATTCTGGGCGCGCCGGGTCACAGTCTGGCCATCCTCGAAGTCAATGAACCCAGGTGCGGCATCAATGCTCTTAATTAGGTTTCCCAGTGTTTGACGTTGCGCGGCAAGCTCGGCTTTTTCAGCCAAGGTCTCCGCCTCCTCCAGCTCCGCGCGGCGCTTGGCGATCATCGCGGGGGTCACCTGTGCCGTCGTTGCAATCCCGGCTTCATCTCGCGACGATCGATTTGGTCTGCGCTGCCCTGCCATCGGCAGATCGGCGGCAGTCAGGGATTCACGATTATCGCGCCCTTCGAATATTGCACGGCGATCAGCGATCTCTTTGAATGCTTCCGGCGAGCAGGCTGCGACAGCAAAATGTTCGGCACGCAACTCACCGCGTTTCAACGGCACTAGTCGCGACCCACCGCCGCGCAGGTCATTGGTACGAGTCACAGCAACCTGTGTGTTGACCGGCAGCGTTTCACTTTGGACCAAAAATGCATGGGTGACCGGGCGCAGGCCAAACAGGGAGTATTTGCCATCGATATCCGTAACGACGGAGAGACCTTCTTGCGTGATGATGCGCACGCCCGGAACGCCCGGTTCCGACAAATTGCCACGTATGCCATCGCCATCACAGTCCATAAAGACCGAGCCGATGACAGTGCCTTCGCGAGCAAAAACCCCACCTGCATTGGTCAATTGCACAACCGCACGGGCTGGGGCAGACTGGCGCGGCGTTCCCGTGCCTGCCTGGCGGCCGGAAAGCAGGGCGGTGTTCTCGTTCCGCCCTTCACGGGCGGCGGCTGTAAAATGCATGACGTAGCTCAATTCATGCGTGGACAGCGGCTCTAGATCCCCAAGATAATAGGTCATGTCGCCACTACCATCCATTGCCGGATCGGCCAGCGGTTCTCCATTAAGCGCAGCCGAACCTGGCACATAGGTTACCCCATAGGGAGCACGGTCCAAAACTTCGGCATTTACCAGCCCTTGGTCCATGTTGTTGCCGAACGTCAGCGTATAAACGACAAACTCACCGTTTCCGACGCTGGTGCGATCAGCCGTTTTCAGGAGAGAAAGGGGCGCGCCGTAATGCGGGTCGACAGGAATATCCGAGACAAAAACCGGACCACCACCATGGCCGAAATCCGCCCCATATCCAGCCTCAGTTACCTGTCGCCCAAAGCCCACGAAACTCAACCGAACCGAAGGGTGGTTCCACGCTGGTGCATTAACCACCTCATAGCGGTAGCGACCAGCGGGTGCCGAGAGAAAGGTAAAAAAGCCTCTATCATCCGTCAAAGTGCGCTCTTGTTCAGTGCCTGTGACAACATCGATTAAAGCGATGGTTACACCACCGATTGGCGCGTTAGAGATCGAGTTAAACAAGAAGTTACCGGGGTTGATAGCAAGGTCGTCCTCAAGAAGTGTGCCGGCGCAAACGGCAGAGCCAAACAATCTGTCTCCCTGATTAGTCGCCATGACCCCATCACCAGGCAACGGCATATCCATCCGCACCAAAGGCAAGGCGGTGGTGATAAATATTCCCGAATTTGCAGCGGTTTCTATAGCGACAATGGTTTCCACATCGCCCGTAAGAAAGCTGCGTACTGTCACGTTTGTCCGGTCAATGTCGCGCGTGAGGTTGCAGCCAGCCGCAGTCAGCCGCAGGCGACTATCGGTATCGGGATGGCCGAATTCCTGCTCTTCGCCGGTTTCAGGGTCCACAAAGATCAACGTGCCAGTCAGTGTTTCATCCCGCGTGTAAATTGTGGTGTTGGATGCGACCTTTGCGGAGAATTCTGCCTCGTCTAAATAGGCCTCGGCTGTGTTGAAGACCGTTACATTTCCCAATTCACGCGGAATGTTAACTTGAAACGACGGATCGCTCGAGCGTCCAACCGGGTAGTCGCCATCCTTGAAAAAGGCGACTGCATCAATCTCCTCAATCCGAACTGGCTGCGAGGATTGAAAGCTATAGTCTGGCTGCCCGCGCAGGTGGTATAAAGGCACAAGGCCCGCAGTCTCGGAAATCCCGTAGAAGACTGTATTCAATGGAATTTTATCTCGCAGCAGAACACCAGAGCGGACAGCCCCGTCAATGCGCAGTGCTTGGCCTTCGATTTCGTTGTAAGCAGAAACATTGCCTTCGGAGTTATTGCGCAAATGCAGCATGTAAGTGATGCGGACGCCGCTATCGGTTTCGCTAATCATCTGCTGCTTTTCCAGCTCAAGCGCGCTAGAAACGATTCGTGTGAGACCCAGAGCGCTTCCGGTTACGCGCACCACAACGGGTTCACCACCTTCCACGGTCGCGGTCACAACGAGAGCAGAACTCATCGTGTCGCCGGGCGTCGCGTCGATGGAGACGCGGAACTCATAGATGAGCTGCAGACGCGCGCCTGCTTCGATGGAGAACGGCCCGGTTATGTCCATATCGCCTTCGGCGCCATCGATGATGCCGTTGCCATTCAAATCAAAAACAAACCGACCGCCTGTGGTTAATGCGGCGCCAAGAGTGTCTTCTATAGACATTAGCAACTGAAGCGAGACGTTACCTGTATTAAGCACATTGAAATAATATTGGGCAAAGGCACCACGGGTCAGCAAAAGATCAGAGGTCCCGTTGATCTCGACAGCAGGGACAATCGCGACCTCGGCTTCAACAGCGTTCGAAAAAACCGTCTCAACAAAACCAAGCGCCGTATTGTAGTATGTCGTCTCGGCGATATTACGGATTACAACCCCGCCAGGAGCCGGAGTAGCCATCAAGGGCTGGGCGGCAAGTGCAAACATCAGCGCGACCATTCCGGCCAGTTTAACTGCGCTAATGCCCACATTGTGAAGAAAACTGCGCATCAGCCTACTCCTTAAGGGACAAAATGTTTTGGAAGAAGTTATGGGGCGCCCCCAATCAGGGGAGGTGTCGGGGGCGCCTTAGTTCGCTTATTCGTCCACTTGAACAGTGAACTCTAGTGTGGCGAACTCACCTGGGATCACCGAGCCGTGTGCGCTCGAGATACCGGTACCGGTTATCGTGGCTGTAGCGGTGGGTGGGGTAACAGCTTCAGCACAGGCCGCGAAGCAGTTGGTTACCGCTGTGTAGGCAGGTGCCGCGTCAGAGATGGTAACGTTATTGGCGGTAGATGTGCCGGTGTTTTCAGCAACAATGCGGTAACGGATACACTGCCCTGGTTCGACATTCTGACGGTTCTTGGTGAAGGTACCTACTGCTCCAGTACAAAGAGGATCTACGTACTGCAGCTTGGTCAGCGTCATATCACCTGAGATGATAGTGACACGGTCTTCCACATCGTTGTTCGTCGTGTCGGCATCAGTACCCACACCGTTCAACAATGAAGCCAGCGTGATGGTTCCGATTTCGGACACACCTGGCGTTGCCGTGGATGGTGTCTGGACACGGTAGATCACCGAGATGGAGTCTCCCGAAGCAAGACCGTCGGTTCCAACAGCAACCCCGTCAGTCAGATCGTCGAAGTTATCGATGACCGTTTCGCCAGCATCGATTACTCCGTTGGCGTTCGCATCCCAGAACAGAGCGCCAGAGAAGTTAGTCAGGCCCCCTATGCTGATCGCACCTTCAGTGATATCAACGTTGCCGGAGTTGGTGATCGTGTGAAGCATGTCGACAATGCCACCGGGCGATGCCTGCGCGCTTTGGTCATCAATGATCTCGACATCATAGACCTCACTCACTGTAACTTGGTTGACGATCCGGTCGCCTTGACCCGACACAGCAGACAGCACGGCGATATCGATAAGCGTGTCGCCGGGAGGTGCCAAATCAGAGGGCGTGATGACGACTTGGAACGCTTGGGTGCCGCCGGCTGGTACCGTACCTGTATTGGTAGCAACGGAGCCGTCGGGGAGCAGGAACACTACTGTCCAGCCTGCAGGCAGTGGTTGATCCAACGACAGGTTATAGCTGTCGGATACCGGACCGTTATTCTCTACAACCATGTCATAGATAATCGGCTCGCCTGGATCAGTGGTGTAGGTCACCCATGGGTTAACTCCGTTGAGTGGGAACGCACCGTCACCTTCGGAACCAACAACGTTATTTTCCAGATCTACCGCAGACGCCAGCACAGCACCGTTAAATTCGGCTGTCGAGGTATCGGACGCACCAGAACCGTCAGAAGTCGTGGTCACTGTTGCAGTATAATCTGCCGTCGCAACTGGAACTACATTTGTTGGAAGTGTCGCAATCAAAGTCACCTTGGCGCTCGCACCAATCGCGAGGGGGCCAACCGAGCCAATGATCGGGGTAACCCCATCAGCACCAACAAACCGGAACGTCGTACCTGCAGGGTAGTCCACATTGGAAACTTGCAAGGCCAAGCTGTCTGCCTGATTTGACAGGTTAGTCAAAACAAACTCATGTCGGATTGTACCGCCCTGGTAGGTAACCTGGCTGTTTTCGGTTACGATGTCATCATTATTGGTGTCATCATCTGTTGCGGAGAAGATTGCTGCGTTTGGTGACCCGTCAGCGTTAATGGCTGTATCAGCAATGGCTACAGCATACTGGTTATCAACGCGGACCGAAGCGGTGTTGGATGGCGGGAAGTTAGGGTCGCCATCGATCTGTTGGGTTGCAACGTTGGGGATGATCCCTGCGTTTGCTGTGGAGGCGATGGTCGCTTGAAAAGTCACACGACCGGAACGGCCGGAGCGAACTTCGGACAGCAAGAAGTTGACTGTCTGAGCGTCATCGTAGTCCCAGATAATTGTTTCGCTGGAACCGTTTGTGCCGTCAACGACTGTCGTGGCGTTGTCATCATCCAGCGCACCAGCAGAGTCCGACCAGGTAGCCGAACCCGGCACATAGATCAAATCTGCATCCAGAACGTCTTCGACAAGGTAGTCGACCGCGCTGGTCAAACCAGTGCTGGAATACGTCAGTGTTACTGTAACAGTATCACCTGCATCGACAATCGCGGTGTTCCCGCCAGAGCCGGCATCCGCCACCATCGATTTGACCAATTCCACAATCGCCCCGGTGGAGACTGTCAGGGTATCGGTATTGCTGACTGTCTCGGCGCCATCTAGCGTGGAGGCTGCGGTTACAAGGATGGTCTCGCTGCCCGAAGCACTGGAGGCCACAGTCGCCTCAATCACCACACCGAACTGTTCGCCAGCGCCCAATGTCGGGGTCGAGGTCAACGGAGTTGCGCTATCTGCGACACCATCAAGGTTCGCATCCGGATAGAAGATCAACTGCGTCGTGTCGAGGGTGCCGGTGCTATTTTCTACGGCCGTCAGGTCAAAGCTGTCTGGCCCGTTACCTTCGTTGGTAATGATGTGCGGCAGGAAAGCTTTACCACCTGGCGCGATCGTTTCAGTGTTGTCTGACGTCATGGTGACACCGGCAACCTGCTGCACAATCGTTTCGACCGTGTTGGAGGTTACCGTAATCGTGTCACCAGCAGAATTTGTATAGGTTGCCACGGCTTGGTTACCAATGACAGAGCCGGCCTCCGGAGAGGCAGCGAACACTGCGGCCCCGATGACGGAGCTAACCGCCACGGCGCTGGCGGAGCGCATAAAGAAGGATTGATAGGTCAAAGTTTTTTTCCTCTGTTTGGATAGTGGGTTCAGGTGAACCGGTGCGGAAGGTCGGTTCAGTCAACGCGGACGCGGTAGCTGTTTTGTGCGGACTCGCCGGCCTTTAGAGGCTCGGAAAGGGTCCACCTGACTGCCGCAACTTCTTCCTCGGGCAGCGGTTCTTCGCGCAAGCTGCCGTCTGCTTCGAGGACCTTGCGCACAGCGGGAAGCGTCGACCATTCAAGGCCTTCATGCTGTGGGTCTAGTTCTGCCTGAACCTCGAAGATTGCCTGTATGGAGGTCGCCTCGTTCCCGATTTTAAGGGAGACGCCGTCGGGGACGGGTGCGGCGATTACGATGCCTGACATCGCTTCCTCCGTCTTATTTTCGTGATTGAGCTGGTAGTGAATAATCTCACCGGGGCGAACGGTCTTCCGTTCAACGAGGATTTCATTTCCCTCATCGTTTTGCTCGACGATGAGGAAAGAAAAATCACTCGAAAGCGCTTCTGCCGAGGCCGATAAACCGGCCATAGAGAGTACCATCCCGGCAATAACAGCTCGGGATATTTGGGGGACATGCGTAAACATCAATGTTTTCCCTTGAAAGCCGGAGGTCGTGCCGGCGGTTGCATCAAACGGCAGATTG
Source organism: Sulfitobacter brevis (assembly GCF_900112755.1). Taxonomy (GTDB): domain Bacteria; phylum Pseudomonadota; class Alphaproteobacteria; order Rhodobacterales; family Rhodobacteraceae; genus Sulfitobacter; species Sulfitobacter brevis. The sequence continues at coordinate 84,533 of NZ_FOMW01000013.1, forward strand.
GAAGCGCCGCTATTCGCTCATATTCAGGGAAAACATCTCAGGAAGCATTTGCGATTTGGACTAAGTTATTGAAATATAAGACATTCCGCTATCCATAAGAATAGGTCGCTCTACATCTGTCGGGGATAATTCTATCATTTCGGATATGTCAAATAGCGACGAAAACAAGGCAGCGCCGCTAATACCGGCCCTACAAGCTGCGCAAACTGCGGCTTATTCCATTTCTGCGAATCTGATGGGTGGCGACCTTGCCGATCGGTTTCGAAAGGCATAAGGCGCACCGTCCAATTGGGCAGCAAAGCAGAGCATCAATTCAGTTGTTGGTTGCTCCGCGGAGTTACGTAAGGCGCTGCCAAGCAAAAAGGCGCAACGTCATTAAACGCCACGCCTTGCAGAAAAGGGTCATCGGTTAGTCTGCCTCAAATGAATCCGGCATCCCGCGCAATCATCGCTGCATCTGTGCGGTTCTTGGCTTCGAGTTTGCGACACAGCGTTTTGACGTGCAGCTTGATCGTGACCTCCTGCAATTCAAGGTCGCGCGCGATTTCCTTATTGGATTTCGCGCTCATCAACCGTCGCAAAACCTGACGCTCGCGATCCGACAAGCTTTTCTCAAAATCGGTTTCTTCCGGATTGTCCTTGCCCGACATGAAATTGACAGGAGCATAGATCTCCCCCGCCGCCATAAATCTCACTGCGTTCACCAGCGATTTGGCAGGCAATGTTTTAGGAAGAAAGCCGATGGCACCCATTTCCAGCGCCTGCTCGGCGATCAGCCGGGTCGCGGTGCCGGAAATCAATCCGACAGGTTTACCACCATTTGCCTCGATCACCCGTTTGAGCCCGTCAAGACCCTTCATGCCGGGCATGGTATAATCGAGCAGCACCAAATCGAACGGTCCGTCCTCGGCAATCTTGGTGAGCGCTTCTTGAAGGTTGCAGGCGGCCTGTGTCTGCGTGTCGCCATCAGCGTCCAGAAACATCGCAATCGTTTCGCGAACCATATCGTGGTCATCCGCGATTAAAATCTGCAAAGTCATTTTCTATCCTTACTTTATATTTCGCCGCCCCACCGATCCACTGACGAATTAGATCGGATTTAATCTAATTCACAGTAAATTTTCGCCGAAACACCCCTGACTATTCACCGTCTCTACGGCCTATACTTTAGTATAGCATGTTTGTTCTTCTGCTCACTCGCAGAAACCAGCAAAGGGGTTAATATTGTGTTACAACCTACAAAAAAGGCTAATTACATGCGATTAAAAAATTCCCTGTCTGCTGCTTTCGCCTTGATCCTCGCGCTCGCAACAAATGCGCAGGCCCAAGACGACGTCACCGTGCTCAGAGTAGCTGCAAACGGTGTGGAGCAAGAATTCACGCTGGCCGAGCTTCAGGCCCTGCCCGAGCAGTCTTTCGAAACCACAACGATCTGGACTGAAGGGCCGCAAGAATTCGCAGGGGTCTCTCTCAAGACCTTGCTGGACCATCTCACCGTAACGCATGGGGACATCAACGCGACCGCCATTAACGATTACACAATCACGATCCCCTTTGAGGATGCGACACGCGCTGGCCCGATTATAGCCTATCACATGAACGGTGACGAAATGACGCGCAGGGGCAAAGGGCCGCTTTGGATTGTTTACCCTTATGACAGCGATTTAAAGTATCAAACGGAAACCATCTATAGCCGGTCTATCTGGCAGCTTGATCGCATCACTATCGAATAAGAGCACTACACGCCCCGGGGGGACGGATGTCAAAAACAACAGAATCCGCGACCTCGCCGATATGGGTCAAAGCACTGCTGGCACTCTGCCTGACTGCGGGAATGCTTGCAGCAGGCTACCTTTCCTATAGCGTGTGGGACAAGATCCGCATGCTAGATCGCGCACACCAGGACCACACCGAATGGGTGTTTTTCCAGCTTGAGATTGAATATCTAAAACTTGATCGAGCGGTGGATCAAGCACGGTCCGGTAAGGCTGAGGACCTTAAAGACCTCCGCAAGCGATTTGATATCTTCTATAGCCGAGTTGAGATCGCGGGACAGTTTGAACAACACGTCTCGGTCGCCTCTGATATTCAAAAACTGCGAGAAGCCTTGGAGGGCCAATTTGCCCTGATCGACGCGAAGGATGCCACTCTTTCTGCGGGACTTGATAGGATCGCACAGGTATTGAAGAGCGTCGAGAGCCTGCCGCGTTCGATTGCACTTCAGTCCATCGCAATCGCTGCGGAAATCTCCGAGACCGAACGCAATCGCATCGTAAAGCTCACTGAAATCCTTGCACTGGTGGCGCTCATTATTGCCCTGGCCTTGTTAGGCGCAATCGCAAGGTTGATGCGGCAGACCGCTTCGCTTAACCGTGCCTCCGCCGAAGCTCAGGTTCACCACTTGCAACTTTCGACAACGCTGCGGGCATCCCTCGACGCGGTCGTCGTTATCGATAGTGAGGGCGTGGTGAAAGACTTCAACGGCTCTGCTGAGGATATCTTTCGCATTACAAAGGAAAAAGCGGTCGGGCAAAGCTACATCGATCTGCTGATCCCGCCGAACTTGCGAAGCAAGCAACACAAATTGCTGGAAAACTTTCAATCCGATAACAATGCATTCGCGGCAGACGCTAAACGCCGGGAATATGAGATGATCGATCAGAACGGGCGCGTGTTCCCCGTAGAATTCTCGGTTTCGCTGGCGCGCTCCGGCGAGGGACCGATCTTCGTGACCTATATCCGCGATATTACCGAGAAGCGCCGCAAAGAGATCGAAATCACCCAAGCTCGCGACGACGCGCTTGCGGCTTACCGTGAAAAATCGCGTTTCTTTGCAATGATGAGCCATGAGATGCGCACCCCGCTCAACGGTGTGCTCTCTGCTTTGCAACTGCTTGGCGACGGGCGGTTGGACCCCGAACAACAGCGCTACCATGATGCCGCCGTCACCTCCGGTGAAATTTTGTTAAGCCATATCAACGATGTCTTGGCGATCGAACGCAGTGAAACTGGCACCAACGACGAGCAGCGCAAACCTTGCGATATCGGCATGCTAACATCGGGCATTATTGGCACGATGGAGCCCTTGGCGACGACATCAGGCACCAAGCTGCATCTGAACCAAGAAGAATTGGAGGGTGGGGTCATCACCACCGACCCCCGCGCCATTCAACAGATACTCGTTAACCTTCTGAGCAATGCGATCAAATTCAGCCCCTCGGGTAATGTTACCCTCCGCTCCTTTGTCGAGGAGGCGCAGGACGGTGCAGAATATCCGGCGCTGCACCTTGAAGTAATTGACGATGGCCCAGGAATTCCTGAGAACGAGATCGCCAGAATATTTGAAGACTTCGTATCACTGGACAGCCGTTACGAACGGCAAACTGGCGGTACCGGGTTGGGCTTGGGCATTGTGCAGCGCTTGGTCAAAGGTCTGGACGGTGAGATCGACTGCGTCTCGGTAGTAGGCACAGGGACGCGTTTTATCGTCAAAATTCCCGCCATCCCCGCCAGCGAGACCGATCTTGCGGCGTCCCCCCTGCCCGTGCCGCAACCGGCAAGTGCGTTTCGCCTTAACCTGCTGGTGGCAGACGACAACAGGATAAACCGCGACTTGCTTGAGGCGATGTTACATAGAATGGGGCATGATGTTATGTTGGCAGCGGGCGGTATCGAAGCTGTGCAGTTTGCCACGGAGCATAAATTTGATGCGATCCTGATGGATATTTCGATGCCGGATATGAACGGCATCCAAGCCACCCAGATGATCCGCAGCGGTCAGGGACCAAACAGCGATACCCATGTCGTCGCCGCAACCGCCCACGCTCTGCCAAAGGAGCGGGCTGAATTCAAGGCGGCAGGAATGACCGGGTTTATTCAAAAACCATTGGACATGAAAGTCTTGGCCGCGGCACTTATGGACCTGCATCCTGTTGTTAAGACTGCCTCCTTTCAGCCCAGCAAGGCCGCCCAGATCGAAGCAGCGCAACGTGCCGTATTGAACGAGGCACAGGTGCGGGAATTGCTGGATGTCTTGGGACGCGAAAAGCTGTCCGAGCGGCTGGCCAAGCTGTATCAACGGGTCGACGTTGATATCCCCGCGCTCGTTGACGCTAAAACAATTGAAGATATGCAAGTCAGGTCGCATGCCCTTGCCGGGATGTGCGGCATGTTCGGAGCTGACCGTCTGTATGATGTGCTGCATAATATCGAAACTGCGTGCAAGAACCACGATGAAATCCGCGCCCGAACTCTTATTGACGGGGTTACTTCGGTATGGTCGGCGACCCGGACAGCGCTGCGCCAGCGGGTCCTACAGTAGGTCTTTGCTACAATAGAGCACCCATACGTTATCGCCCGTGAGTGAAGGTGCTTTGACAGGCTTCGGCTACCGACTAATTATATTCCATTAGCGGAATGTTTAAAAAGAGGAGCCCCTCCTCTGGACCTTCCTGTTGGAGTAATCATGTTCAAACCTTTTATCGCCGCCGGCTTTGTCAGCATCGCGACCCTGCTGCCCGCCTTTGCAGACGTCGTCTCCATCGAAGCCGTGATGGTACCACAAGAAACCATCCGAATGGATTTTGCCGATGGCAGCAAACATTTCGTTCTCATGGTGCGTATTCCGGTGCATCCGGCCGGTCATTCCGACAACATCCGGCCACCTAAACCGGTGTATCCGGCCGCCCTTGTTTAGCGGCTGCGAGGCCTGAGTTTTTAGTTAACCGTTTTGGGCGCTTTCGTCACCTGTTTTGAGTTTGGTTTTTCGCATGCTCTGGCCGTCGAGTTCGACGCGATATGCGTTGTGTACGAGACGGTCGAGAATGGCATCTGCGAAGGTAGGTTCACCGATCACGTCATGCCAGGCGTCGATGGGCAATTGGCTGGTGATCAGCGTTGATCCGGCTTCATATCTGTCTTCGACGATCTCCATCAGGTCGCGCCGCTGGCTGGCGTTGAGACGGT
>NZ_FOMW01000060.1 GCF_900112755.1 Sulfitobacter brevis
CGTAAGCGGGCGGGATCAGGCGCACTTCGTGGCCCAACTTGCCAATCTCACGGCCCCAGAAATGCGCGCCGCCGCACGCTTCCATCGCAACCACGCATCGCGGAAGTTGGCTGAAAAACACCAAAACCTGCGTCCGCCGCAACTTCTTGCGCAAAACCGCGCGGCCTGCGCCGTCAGCTCCATGCACTTGGAATACATTCTTCGCCAAATCGAGTCCGACCGTGATAATATCCGACATGACCGCTCTCCTTTTTGTGGATCATTGCAGACCCACCTTGGCACATCGATGCCGCCGGAGGGCGGTTACATCATCAAAGCCCTGCCCTTGTTATCCTATCGCTGCTGTTTCTTGATCCTTAAGCGCATCTGCCAGAAACTTTGTGAATGGCACGATATCTTCTCGGACGCTCGCGGCTTCCAGCGCGGTCATGTAGGCAGCGCGGTTTTCGACTTTTATCACCGTCCATGGTTGTCCTGCTGCAGCCAACATCACATTCATCAAGAACCGAGCCGTACGGCCGTTCCCATCTAAGAACGGATGTATGAATACAAAGATGAAATGACCGAGCACTACACGAACCGCAGGATTGGTCTCCACCCGTAGAAGCTCGAAAAACACTGGCATACATTCACGGACGGCTTCGACGCTCATCGGCACATGCTGAGAACCCCGAATATAGACTGGCGCGTTTCGATAGCCCGCAAGCTGCGCCGCCTTCAGTATGCCCGCCCCCACAGATGGCGTGAACAACGCCCGGTACCATCCTGTCAGATCACGCTCTGCGACTTCTCCAACATCTTCACCTTCAAGAACGGCGCGCACGCTTTCACGTACGCTTTGAAACGCCTCCCAATAGCCGCGTGCCGCAAGTGCATCTTTCATCGCAAGATCTTCTTTGTCGCCATCCGGGTTCCAACCTCCTGAGCGCACTTTCTCAATCAGTTCAGGTGAGACCCGATAGCCCTCGATGGACAGCGAATGATAGGCATCGGTCACATAGATTTCATCCATCGCGGTCAGATAGGCCTCGGCATCATTTGTGATCGGCTGAGCGGCAGGAAAATGCGCGATCACTGCTTCGCGCATGGCTTCCCACTTTAACCGGATGCGGTGCACATGCGGTGACGTTTCCCGCCCGGCATTGAGGACAGTCACGCTTTCCGCAAACGGATCGCTCATCCGTACATCGTGTGACGCCGCTTTCATAGTTGAGACGATTTCGTCGGCAATTCTTGTCTTGCCAATACTTCGAAACGCCCCCGCCAATCGCCCTGCTGCACTGGTGTGCCCACCCTCCAAAAGTCTAGCCAAGAGGGCAGAAGCATCTGGTATAATCGCTAGGATCGTCCGCGCATCTGTCGCGTTCTGTTTGAAGAAATTTTCAGGAACAAGGATCAATGCCTCTTCTATTGAGAACAAGCGTAACCCATCGTTAACGACAAGCGAGTCTCCCCGCGCAAACGTCGCACGGGTCTCGAAGATCGAGGTCTTGTGTGGGAAGTCAGTTTTCATATTACCGGCCTTCGGGGCTCGGACGAGCAGCTGCACCGGGACTGCCGTATCGCCTGCATGCAACTTCAGGGACTGCTCGGGTGACAACGACCAATCCTCACCAAATCGATCCGAGAGGTATTGGGCACAGAACCCCCAGAAGGAGGTGTACCAAGCGGTGCTCTCACCGACGCGTTCGTCAGGCCGGGACATGATGTACCAGCCTTTGATCACTTCTTTTATAAATCCAGCTTTCAGCAATCGTTCCCGATGGGTTCTGGTCAAATTGGTAGACCTAATAGCGATGACACCCTTTGACTGAAGGTCGCTGATAACCTGCAAGGACTCCGCCAATTTCTCCGCTGCACTTGCCATCTCACAAACCCTCCACCTGTTCGGTCATTAGGGTTTGAAGCTGTAGTATGTTTAGGGCTTCATGTCGATCACTTTTTAGGTTTTTGAGTTGTGCAATCTTTAGGATATTGAACCCTATCAAGAAAAAAACGGCACCGTACATGTCATCATTGATGTACAGATATACGTTTTCTGCGCTGTGCAAACACACGTAATCTCTGTCGATCAT
>NZ_FOMW01000003.1 GCF_900112755.1 Sulfitobacter brevis
CTTTTCTGTTTGTTGTGCTTTCAGTTACCAAAGTAACCAGAAGCCGTCCAAACAGTGAAGCTGACACTACATCATCGCTCAACACAAAATGTGCCTCGCTAGTAGCGCGATATGAAGAGGTTGATCCATCGAATGAACCAAACCGCCCACATATCTCTTCAGATATCAAATTTTCAAAGAGCGTAGAGACAAAAGAAACCAAGATGCGCCGTAACTTTCAGCGCGCCCCGCCTCGAATACCTCTGATTTTATTCTCCACCTTCCGAACCAAACCTCCGCTTCGCAGCTTCCGTCTAACCCGTCCAGCGCCCCGTGTCTGCATGTTTGCGTCTCCGGTGAAGGCGTATCTAAGGTTAGTAGCTCAGACCCGCAACCCTTTTTTACCAGAAATACAGTTTTTTTGCGGAACTAATTTAAGTTTGTTTAATATCAATAACTTACTTCGCCGGCTTCGGCCGCTTGGCGCTGAGCACATTGCGCCAGATCGCGGATCGAGAGAGCGGCTGGTACCGCTATCACCTAGATGTTGTGGTCGGAAATGCCCGACACCCAATTTGGGTAGTTTCTGATGGCGCCCGCGACGGAATCAGGGTGCCCGAGTCGGGGTGATTTGGCGCGATCATCCGAAGCGTTCCGCAGTTTCTGCCCGAAAGGCAGATTTAAATGCCTGCAAGAAAAGCGGACACTTCTGACCGATGCTTTATGCCCGCACTTTGGCAAAGTGTGGCAGCCGTACTGCCAGCAGCGCCAAAATCACTGCCATATAGATGAGGGGTTCAAGCTGAACGCCCTTCACCAGCCAGATGAAGTGAATTCCGCCGAGCAGAACCGCCAAGTAAACCAGCTTGTGCAGGCTTCGCCACTTTGGCCCCAGCTTGCGGATCGACCTGTTGTTGGACGTGAGCGCCAGTGGGATCAGGCAGAGGAACCCGGTCATTCCGATGGTGATATAAGGGCGCTTGATGACATCGCCGAGCATCTGCGCCCAGAACAGCCCCATATCCAGCGCGATCCAAACGGTTAGATGCAAGCTGACATAGGCGAAGGCCAGCAGGCCCAAGGCACGGCGGAACTTGATCAGGTTGATACCGGCAAAACGGCGCAGCGGGGTAATCGCCAATCCAGCGATCAACAGCTGCAGCGCCCATTGTCCCAACGCGTGCTCCAGACCCTTTACCGGATCGGGACCATAGCCCCCCGTCTGCGCCAGATAGAACATCCAAGGCACGGGTAGCAGCCCGACAATATAGACGGCCCAAGCGGGAAGCTTGCGCGCCGCACCATTCACCCTATCAACGACACTCTTTTTACGCAGAGGAGCAGGCCGCGCCCCAGCCGCTTTGAAATCCTGTTTCATTCGGCTCAGGGGTTCGCCACCAGATCGAGGCCCGCGTACAGCCCGGCGACCTCGTCTTCATACCCGTTAAACATCAAAGTTGGCTGCCGTCCGGCAAATAACCCACCACCGATGGGCCGCTCGGAGGCTTGGGACCAGCGCGGATGGCTGACGTCTGGGTTCACATTGCTATAGAACCCGTATTCGCCCGGATTAGCCTTGTTCCAGCTGGTCGGCGGCTGGGTATCGGTCAGGGTGATGCGGACAATCGATTTAATAGATTTATAGCCATACTTCCACGGCACCACCAAACGCAGCGGCGCGCCGTTCTGGTTGGGGATCGGTTTACCATAGATGCCCGTCGCCATCAGGGTCAGCGGGTGCATCGCCTCGTCGAGCCGGAGCGCCTCGACATAAGGCCACTCCAACACCGGATACTTCACGCCCGGCATTTCATCGGGGCGAAAGGCAGTTTCAAAAGCGACGTATTTCGCGCCCGACTGCACCCCTGCCAAATTCAGCAGGTCAGCCAGCTCGAACCCGTTCCACGGCACTACCATCGACCATGCCTCGACACAGCGGAAACGATAGATCCGCTCTTCAATGGTCATCGCGTCGATGATGTCCTGCATCGCGTAGGTCGCGGGCTTATCGACCAATCCTGCGATTTCGACGCTCCAGGGGGTCGTCGTCAACGTATGCGCGTTTTCGGCGGGGTCGGATTTGCCGGTGCCGAATTCGTAATAGTTGTTGTACTGGGTAATGTCCTCATAGCTGTTCGGCTCCAGCCCGTCCGGCGCGGCATGCAGCCCGCCTGCGATGCTCGACAGGCCCGCACCCGCAAGCGCCCCTGCCATGATCTGCCGTCGGTTCAGGAATGACGCCTCCGGGGTGACATCCTTTTTCGTCAGCGTACTGATCCAGCGATTGGCCATGGGGCACTCCTTACTATACAATACGAAAGAACGTAGTGCCCGCACCGGACCACACCAAATCCTTTGCGTCACATTTCAGGCACTTCACCCTATTGTCAGCAATCCAACATCCCGGAGGTCCTCCATGATACGCCCTTTAATCGCTGCTCTCGCCCTGACCGCCCTCCCCGCTTACGCGCAGGACATGGTCACCTACACCACGGACCAAAGCCTCGAAGACGTCCTGTTTGGCGTCGAAAACGCGATCATCGGCCAAGGGCTTGTGGTTGATAGCACCAGCCATGTCGGCGAGATGCTGGAGCGTACCCGCGCCGATGTCGGATCGGATGTTGTGTTGTTCGAGGCCGCAGAGGTGTTCAGCTTTTGCTCGGCCGCGCTGTCGCGCAAGGTGATGGAGGCGGACGTGATGAACATCCGCTTTTGCCCTTACGATATCTTCGTGATGCAACTGCCGAACCAAGACACCGTGACCATTGGCTATCGCAGCTTTCCCGAGGGCGCGATGCAAGAGGTGCAGGCGCTGCTCGACACCATCGCGAAAACCGCGATCGGTCAGGAATAACCACGCGCCTGTCTACGCTTTTAATACAAAAATGGCCGAAGAAATCTCCGGCCATTTTTAGCTGCATATATAGTGTGACGTTAGTGCACTGTCGCATCGCCCGGCTTAGGGCGGTTTGACGTGGCCACCCGGTCGCCGATGATTAATCCATCAGCCCCCGCAGTCACGCTGACCGTCTCGCCGTCCTTTAGATCACCGGCCAAGATCATCTCGGCCAATGGGTCTTGCAAGGCGCGTTGGATCACACGCTTCAGCGGACGCGCCCCGAACACCGGATCATAACCCTCGTCGGCGAGCCATGTCTTGGCCCCTGCGTCCAGTTCCAGCGCGATTTTGCGACCGGCCAAACGCTTCAACAACAACGCCAACTGGATCTCGACAATACCGGTCATGTCGGCACGGCCCAGACGGTCAAAGATGATCGTCTCGTCCAGACGGTTCAGGAACTCGGGGCGGAAGTGTGCCCGCACCGCGTCCATAACATCGCGCCGCGCCCCTGCCATGTCACCTCCATCGGGAAGCTGGCTCAACGCCTGCGCCCCAAGGTTGCTGGTCAGGATGATCAGCGTCTGCTTGAAGTCGACCGTGCGGCCCTGACCGTCGGTCAACACACCATCGTCGAGCACCTGCAACAGCACGTTAAATACGTCAGGGTGGGCTTTCTCGACCTCGTCAAACAGGATGACCTGATAGGGCCTGCGCCGTATTGCCTCGGTCAGCACGCCACCCTCGTCATAGCCAACATAGCCGGGAGGCGCACCAATCAGACGGGCCACGGCGTGTTTCTCCATGAATTCACTCATGTCGATCCGCACCATCGCGCTGTCATCGTCAAACAGGAATTCGGCCACCGCTTTGGTCAGCTCGGTCTTACCGACACCGGTTGGTCCGAGGAACAGGAACGACCCCAGCGGGCGGTTCTCGTCGTTCAGACCAGCCCGTGCCCGGCGCACAGCACTCGCCACCGCTTTCACGGCTGCGTTCTGGCCGATTACCCGACCGTGCAACTGCTCTTCCATCCGCAAAAGCTTGTCGCGCTCGCCTTCCAACATGCGACCGGCAGGAATACCCGTCCAACGCTCCACGACGCTGGCAATCTGGTCAGGGCGCACAGCCTCTTCGACCATCATGCTATCCTCGCGGGATTCGGCCAGCTCCAGATCCCGCTCCAACCCCGGGATCACGCCATAGGAAAGCTCTCCGGCCTTGGCCAGATTGCCTTCGCGCTTGGCAATTTCCAGATCGGCACGGGCGCGGTCCAGTTTCTCTTTAATCCCGCGGGCATCGGCGAGCTTGTCGCGTTCGGCCTGCCATGCGGCGGTCATGCCATCGCTGCGCTCCTGAAGATCGCTGAGGTCCTTCTGGAGAGTTTCCAGCCGATCTTTCGACGCCTGATCATCTTCCAGCTTCAAGGCCTGCTCTTCGATCTGCAACTGCAAGATCTGACGGTCCAGCGCGTCCAGTTCTTCGGGCTTGCTGTCGACCTCCATCCGCAACCGCGACGCTGCCTCATCCATCAGGTCGATGGCTTTGTCTGGCAAGAAGCGGTCAGTGATATAACGGTGGCTTAGCGTCGCTGCGGCAACCAGTGCGGAGTCGGAGATCCGCACACCGTGGTGCAGCTCGTACTTCTCCTTGATACCGCGCAGGATCGAGATGGTATCCTCGACCGTTGGCTCCTGCACCATCACGGGCTGGAACCGGCGCGCAAGGGCCGCGTCTTTCTCGACGTATTTGCGGTATTCATCCAGCGTGGTAGCGCCGACGCAATGCAACTCACCCCGCGCGAGAGCAGGTTTGATCAGGTTGGCCGCGTCCATCGCGCCATCCGCCTTGCCTGCACCTACAAGCGTATGCATCTCGTCGATGAACAAAATCACCTCGCCCGCAGCGTCGGTAACTTCGTTGAGGACCGCCTTCAGCCGTTCTTCAAACTCACCGCGATACTTCGCACCAGCGATCAGTGCACCCATATCAAGCGCCAGCAGCCGCTTATTGCGCAGCGATTCCGGCACATCCCCATCGACAATGCGCAGCGCGAGACCTTCGGCAATCGCGGTTTTACCCACGCCCGGTTCCCCGATCAGCACGGGGTTGTTCTTGGTCCGGCGGCTCAGCACCTGCATCGCGCGACGGATTTCTTCGTCACGCCCAATGATCGGGTCGATCTTGCCCTGCCGCGCCCGCTCGGTCAGGTCGAGGCTGTATTTTTTCAGCGCCTCATAGCCCTCTTCAGCAGAAGCTGTGTCAGCAGTGCGGCCTTTCCGGATGTCGTTGATCGCAGTGTTTAGCCCTTGGGCAGAAACACCGCCGGCATCCAGCGCCGTCTTCGCGCCAGATTTGATCATGCAAAGCGCCATCAAAATACGCTCGACCGTCACAAAGCTGTCGCTTGCCTTCTTGGCCAGCGCCTCAGCTTCGGCCAAAACCTTAACGGTGGTGCCATCCAGATAGACCTGCGCCGCGTCGCCCGTAACCCTGGGCAACTTTGCTAAGGCGGCGGTAAGGCTCTCGGTCACGCGCTTGGGGTCGGCCCCCGATGCGGCAATCAGATTGCTCGCCAGCCCTTGGTCGTCGTCCAGTAATGCTTTGAGGATGTGCTCTGGCGTCAGCCGCTGGTGGCTTTCGCGGGTTGCAATGGTCTGCGCCGCTTGCACAAAGCCGCGCGATCTCTCCGTGAACTTGCTCAAGTCCATGGTTCTCTCCTTTTTAAAAAGCGCCCGTGGAATCCCTGCCTACATGCGTAGCACAGGCGGATTGGGCCTCAGGATTAATCTGGGAAACCAGACCTGCCATTTCAAGGCCTGAAGGTGGCAGAGTTGTGCCATGTCCGCCGCCGCAATGCCGCCGCAATCTCGCCACATTCATTTGGCGCAACGAAACATAATCTAGGCGGGAACTTGGCAAAATATCGGCGCTTATCAGCCGATGCGCGCATTGCAAGAGAAAAACGATACAGTTGTAGTTGACTGAAATTAAAGAATTTTTAAAAGTTTTACACAGGAGGATTAAGAAAGGTGAAACCTTTTAGCGACGCAAGGAGTTGTATGGATGAGAAGGCCAGTTCGAATGATTCGTCCTTGAGTGACCACGCTAGAATTGAGGCAAACAAGATGCATACACGACCCATACAGTTGAGCGATGTTATCTACAACGCAGCCGAGCAGAGCTTTGAAGCGCTGGTCTGTGTCTACGACGACAACAGCGTGCGCAAATACGCCTGTTCGATCGATGCACCCATCACCATGTCCTATGCCGAAGCGGCAGAGGGGCTATCCAAACAAGCGATACGACGCCACGAAGCCCGCGGCGGCATGTATTCCGAGGTTTCGCGCCACCTGCCAGTGCAGCGCGCCGGACGCAAATCGCTTGAAGCGCTCCGCTGGCTCGAAGCCATCGTACATCCCGGTAAACGCGCCGCTTGATATTATAGAGTTTTCACGCAGTACCTGCCTGTTGCGTGAATTTTGCGGAACCTGCCGCTGCGCACCACTGTCCCTGCGCAGCATCCGCAACACAGAGACATCTGCCTGCCTGCACAGTCTCTGACACTTGCCCGGACACGCCGAGAGCGTTGTCCGGGCTTTTTTTCGTGGTGCTGTAGACTTTCCAGCCCAGACGACACCCGCAGTCCGCCAATTCCCGAACGACGATAGACACAGCCTGGCCCCCGTCCTATAGCAAGTCCGTTTGCTTTGCCCCAATAGGATTCTCCGCCATGACTGATGACCGTCTTATCGTTGCCCTCGACGTCCCCAATGCCCATGCGGGGCTGGAGCTTGCCAAAAAACTCGGCGATGCGGTGTCGTTCTACAAGATCGGGTTGGGCATGCTTACGGGGGGCGGGCTGGCGCTGGCCAACGAGCTTAAGCAAGAGCACAACAAGCGCATCTTCCTCGATATGAAACTTTTCGACATTGGCGCCACTGTCGAAGCAGCCGTGCGCGGGCTGGCGCAGTTCGATTTGGATTTCCTCACCGTGCATGGCGACCCCTACGTGGTACGCGCCGCGAAAGACGGCGCTGCGGGCAGCTCGATGAAAATTCTCGCCGTCACAATTCTTACTTCGCTTGACCGCGCCGACCTGGATGCTGCGCTGATTCAGCAGGGCGATATCGCTGATCTTGTTGTGACCCGCGCAGGTCGTGCCCTTGATGCAGGGGCAGATGGTATCATTGCCTCACCGCAAGAAGCTGCACTGGTTCGGGCGCTGCCCGAGGCCACGGGCAAGTTGATCGTCACCCCCGGCGTACGGCCGGCCGGAGCCGCCCTGGGCGATCAAAAGCGCGTCGCTACGCCGTCCCAAGCTATTGCAGACGGGGCGGATCATATCGTGATTGGGCGCCCGATCTGGCAGGCGACTGACCCCGCCGCAGCAGCCCGCGCGGTGCTGGCCGAGCTTGCAAATCTGCCATAAAATATAGGTGGCGACTGTCACAAATTGACAACAACTTACAAGTGACGCCCGTAATTCGGGAAATCCTTGCTATGTCATAGATTAACACCGTGCTAGCTTGGACACAGGTGATACTCCCCGACGAACTCGATCTTCCTGATGTTCGTCACCTCCCCCCGCTTAAGCCAGCGGGGGGCCTTTCGTTAAAGGGTATCCTGCCGAACCCCAGCCAGATAGCTGCCCAGCCGATCCTGAAACGCAGGCACGGCTTTAGGATGAGCCATGAACTCCGCTGCGCTCATCAGCTGCCAGCGCTGACCTTCGTCGCCGAAAATCACGTCTTTGACGGCATTGGCGGATAGCTTCGCGACGAAAAACCATTTGATCTCTGCCCCTTCGGCAAATTCTTTCTGCCAGACCACTGCTTCGGGCGGCACGACCAGCCCCAACTCCTCACGACATTCGCGCAGCGCACATGCCAGCGGCGTCTCGGCCCCTTCACGCCCGCCACCGGGCAAATCCCAAAATCCGGCAAACGGCAAACCCGCAATATCGTCACGCAAGATTACGGCCAATTTGTCGCCAAGGTAGAGCGCCAGTTTCGCGCCTTCAAAGCGGTGTGGTTCGCCCATGTTCAAACTCCTGCCGCTGCGATAAACTGTAGAACCAGATCCAACATCTTGGTGTGTTGATGCCTGCCCTTTGCCGTGATTGTCTATCCCAGATCGCCCCTGCCCGCCGCTGTCCCCAGTGTGGCAGCCCGCGTGTTCTGGCGCATCCGGAACTTTTCGAACTGTCCATAGCACATATGGATTGCGATGCCTTTTATGCCTCGGTCGAAAAACGCGACAACCCCGAACTGGCGGGCAAGCCCGTTATTATCGGGGGCGGGCGGCGCGGCGTGGTCTCAACGGCCTGCTATGTGGCGCGTATTCGCGGGGTGCGTTCCGCGATGCCGATGTTCCAAGCGCTCAAGCTCTGCCCAGAAGCGGTGGTGATCAAACCGCGCATGGACGCCTATGTCGAAGCTTCCGCCGCGATTCGGGAAATGATGCAAGATCTGACCCCGGCGATTGAGCCGCTCTCGCTGGATGAAGCGTTTCTCGACATGACCGGCACGGCGCGGCTGCACGGCCAGCCCCCTGCCGTTATGCTTGCGCGGTTGGTGCGCAGGATGAAGACCGAGCTGGGCCTGTCAGGCTCGATCGGGCTTAGCCACAACAAATTTCTCGCGAAAGTCGCCTCTGATCTCGACAAACCGCACGGGTTTTCAGTGATCGGTGCGGCAGAGACGCCAAATTTCTTGAAAGACAAACCGGTGCGGATGATCTGGGGTGTGGGTGCGGCCACGCAAACCGCGCTCGAGGCCGCCGGCATCCGCAGCTTTTCCGACCTCCTGCGCTGGGAGCAGACGGACCTTATCACCCGTTTTGGCGGCATGGGGGATCGCCTCTGGCACCTCGCGCGCGGTCAGGACAAGCGCCGCGTCAGCGCCCACGAGCCGATCAAATCGATCAGCAAGGAAACCACCTTTTCCGAAAACACCTCGGACCCCGAGATACTGGACGGGCATATGTGGCGGCTGTCAGAACAGGTCTCCGACAGCGCCAAGGCCAAGGGGCATGCAGGCCGGATTGTGACACTCAAACTCAAACGCGGCGACTTCACCCAGCTTACCCGCCGCGTATCGCTACAAGATCCGACCCAGCTCGCAGACCGAATATACCGCCACGCCCGCGCACTTTTTGACCAATTGGGCGATCCTGGTCCCTACAGGTTGATTGGCTGCGGCATCTCCGATCTCAGCCCCGCCGCGGGGGCGGATTTCTCTGCTGATTTACTGGACCCAGATGCCGAGCGGCGCACAAAGGCCGAGCGCGCCACCGATAGCATTCGCAACCGCTTTGGGGCGCGCGCTATCGTTAAGGGTCGCGCCTTGCGTTGACTGTGGCCCCGCGCTTCCGCTCACTCTGCAGCCAGTGGCACCCGCCCTTGGCCAATTTGCACCACTTGGGCGACGACCCGTTCCAGCGCCGACTTTACGGCTTCGAAATTGCCATTGGGGCGAATCAACGCCTCGTTCATATAGAGCGAACGGTCGATTTCGATCTGCACCGCGTGCTGCCCGCGTGACGGACGCCCGTAGGCTTGGGTGATATAGGCACCCGCGAAAGGCGTGTTGCGCGTCACGACAAACCCTGCGGAGACAAAAGCCTCTTCGATACGATCCACCACCTCACCGCTTGCTGCCGCGCCAAACCGGTCACCCAACACCACATCAGGCCGCCGTGCGCCCATACGAGCGGTGCTGTCCATTGCCTCATGCGGCATGGAGTGGCAATCGATCAAAACGGCCTGACCATAGCGCGTATGCGACTGATCCAGAAGTTTCTGCACCATCCGGTGGTAGGGATGCCAAAACGAATCAATACGGTGCTGGGCTTCGGCGGCAGATATCTTGCCGCGATAAATTGCGCGTCCGTTGGCCACAACGCGCGGGATCACGCCAAGGCCCGATGCCACACGAGGATTATGGCCCTGTTTGCGCACCCCCTCTATCAATGCAGGATCAAGCTCATCTGGCGAGCGGTTCAGATCAACATAGGCACGCGGCGCGCCCGCCTTTATAAAGGCGGCACCATATCTAGGTGCACAATCGAAAAGCTGATCTACAAATGCGTCTTCTGAGGAGCGGATGGCCTGCTCGTCGAGCACTGTTTTGCGCAGGAATGACCACGCATAATCGCGCCCTGAATGGGGCGACGCAAAGACCACACACGAGAGATTGCGGTCGGGATGCAGTACTTCGTAAGCAGTGTTTGGCATGTTCGCCCCTCTTTTGTTTATATAAGCCCTGTTCCTTCGTTGTCAAAAGCCCTTGATCATACCCGCGACTCCTTTTATAGCAGCCAAACCGGCGCGGCACCTCGCGCCCCATTTTGTTTTGGGGTCAAGGGTTTCGCGCTATATAAAGTGGGTGATTAGCTCAGCGGTAGAGCACTTCGTTGACATCGAAGGGGTCACTGGTTCGATCCCAGTATCGCCCACCATATAATTCACTGGCCCCACCGCGGGGTCGACCGTAACTCGGCGCTGGTCCTTGCCTTTTTGGTAAAGGCGGGGCCACAGATGGAAAGGTTCGAACATGAAAGTTCGCAATTCGCTCCGCTCGCTCAAGAACCGGCACCGCGACTGCCGTGTTGTGCGTCGCAAAGGCCGCGTTTACGTGATCAACAAAACACAGCGTCGGTTCAAAGCCCGTCAGGGTTGAACTGGCTGCGGTCATCTGACCGCATCGTGATCAAAGCCGCCCTCCGGGCGGCTTTTTTCGTTGTTGCACCTGCGTCGGCATAACGTCACCCTGCGGCCAAACCCGT
The DNA here is from genome assembly GCF_900112755.1 of Sulfitobacter brevis. Classification (GTDB taxonomy): domain Bacteria; phylum Pseudomonadota; class Alphaproteobacteria; order Rhodobacterales; family Rhodobacteraceae; genus Sulfitobacter; species Sulfitobacter brevis. The sequence goes on from NZ_FOMW01000003.1 coordinate 10,607, forward strand.
CACCACAGGAGACAGTTATGACCTACGAGCCCCCCAAAGTCTGGAAATGGGATGCCGAAAGCGGCGGCCGCTTTGCGTCGATCAACCGACCGATCGCTGGCGCTACCCACGATAAAGAGCTGCCCGTCGGCAGGCACCCCTTGCAGCTGTACTCGCTCGCCACGCCAAACGGCGTCAAAGCAACCGTCATGCTCGAAGAGCTGCTCGCCGCAGGCCACAGCGGTGCCGAATATGATGCATGGATCATCGATATCTCCGAAGGCCAGCAATTCGGCTCCGGCTTTGTCGATGTAAATCCGAACTCGAAAATCCCTGCCCTCATGGACCGTTCCGGCGATACCCCGCAGCGTGTTTTCGAATCCGGTGCGATCCTGCTTTATCTCGCCGAAAAATTCGGTGCCTTCCTGCCCACAGCCCCTGCCCAGCGAACCGAAGCGCTGTCGTGGTTGTTCTGGCAGATGGGCAGCGCGCCCTACCTCGGCGGAGGTTTCGGTCACTTCTATGCCTATGCGCCCGAGAAGTATGAATACCCGATCAACCGCTTCTCGATGGAAGTGAAACGCCAGCTTGACGTGATGGACCGCCACCTCGCGGATAACGAATGGTTCGCGGGCGACTACTCCATCGCCGATATGGCGAATTGGGCATGGTACGGGCAGCTTGTGCTCGGACGGCTTTATTCAGCGGCCGAGTTCCTCGAAGTTGAAAGCTACACCAACGTGATGCGGTGGGCCAACGCCATAGACGCCCGCCCCGCCGTGACCCGTGGCCGCATGGTCAACCGCGCATTTGGCGATGATTTGTCGATGCAACTGCATGAGCGTCACGACGCGTCGGACTTTGCCACAAAAACCCAAGACAAGGTTCAGACAGAGAGCTGAAATAGGCCACTATTCAGGCGGTCCGTCCTTGCAAAAGCGGCGGGCCGCCAATTCCAAGTAAAACAATCAGGATTAGCTTGCCAAGGCATTTGAAATCTGTTTCTTACCGTTTCACTCAGATTAGAAACTTGATCAACGGAGCATCCGATGACTTTATCCCATACCTCCACCGCCGTGCTGGCACTGCTGGCATTTGCCGCCCCCGCCTTTGCCGAGGGCAACGTAAACCTCTATTCTTCGCGCCATTATGACACCGACGAGCGGCTCTACACCGATTTCACCCAAGCCACTGGAATCACCGTGAACCGTATCGAAGGCAAGGCTGACGAGTTGCTGGCGCGGATGCAGGCTGAGGGCAAGAATTCTCCGGCAGATGTGCTGCTCACAGTCGATACCAGCCGTCTCAAACGAGCGAAAGATATGGGCCTGCTGCAAAGCACCGACAGCGAAACACTTGAAACCCGCATCCCTGCCAACCTGCAGGACAGCGATAACGAATGGTTCGGCCTGTCCCAGCGTGCGCGGATCATCTTTTACAACAAAGACACAGTGACCACCCCGCCGCAGACCTATGCCGATCTTGCCGATCCAGCGTTTAAGGGCAAAATCTGCATCCGGTCCTCCTCGAACGAGTACAACCAGACCCTGTTGGCCGCGATTGTGACCCATGAGGGCGAGGAAAAGGCCCGCGATTGGGCGCAGGGCATCGTCGACAACATGGCGCGTGCCCCACAAGGCGGCGACACTGACCAGCTGCGCGGCATCATTTCCGGCGAGTGCGATATCGCTGTCTCCAACACCTATTACTTCGCCCGCGCCCTGCGCACTGAAGTAGACGGCGTCAGCGGCGAGATCGACAAGATCGGTTGGGTCTGGCCCGATCAGGACGGCAACGGCGCACATATGAACCTTTCGGGCGGCGGCGTCGCGGCCCATGCCCCGAACCGCGACAATGCAGTGCGGTTCCTCGAATACCTCGTCTCGAACTCCGCGCAGGAGTATTTCTCGCAGGGCAACGATGAGTTCCCAGCCGTCGAAGGCGTCATGCTCGCCCCCTCCGTCGAGAAGCTGGGTAAGTTCAAAGCCGATGAGGTCAACCTCTCCGACGTCGCAGAGAACATCCCAACCGCGCAGAAGATTTTTGACACCGTCGGCTGGGAATAACCCCGGTCCACTGCATGAGGCGATCAAAATGGAAGGGCGGACTCTTACGAGCCCGCCCTTTTTCAGTTTCGGAATGCCAGTTAAAAGCTGCGCTACCGCTGGCGCCCGACCTGCTTGCAGATCAATATGACCGGCAACAAACCCATCGCGACAATCACAAGGCTCGGCACAGCGGCACCATCCAGCCGTTCGTCACTGGCCAACCGATATGCCTGCACCGCCAGCGTGTCATAGTTGAAGGGCCGCATGATCAGTGTCGCGGGCAGCTCTTTCATCACATCAACAAATACAATTAGCAGGGCTGTCAGAAGGCTGGGCGCGAGGATTGGCAGATGCACCCGACGCAGGGTGCCCAAAGGCGATTGCCCCAAAGACCGTGCGGCCGCATCCATGTTGGAATGCACCATCGCCTGCCCGCCTTCATAGGCACCAAGCGCGGCCGCCAAAAACCGCACCAGATAGGCCATCACGAGGAGCCAAATCGATCCGGTGATCAGCAAGCCTGTGGAGATATCAAAGGTTTGCCGCATCCACGCGTCCAAGGCATTATCGAAGGCAGCAAACGGAACCAGCAGACCCACGGCAATCACCCCGCCCGGCACCGCATAGCCCAGCCGTGCCACATAAGCCGCCGTTTGAGATACGCCACCCGGGCGCAAGCGGTGAAAGAACCCCACGGCAATCGCGGCGAGCACGGTCAGCACCGCGGCAACGCCGGCCAGCGTCACCGAGTTGCGGATGAAACCAAGATAGCGCGGGCTCAGCAGATTTTGCTCCGAGCCGATGCCCATCCAAAGCAGGATCCCGATTGGCAGGACCGCTCCGAACAGCACCGGAATGCTACAGGCAACTGTGGCCGCAACAGCCGACCACCCTCGCAGCCGCATCGGCGGCATCGCCTGACTGCGGCGCGCCGGATCATGGTACCGTGCGCGGCCACGCTGGACCCGCTCCAGCATCGCGAGCAGCAAGGCAAAGCTCAGCAGGCACAAAGCAAGCTGCGCCGCGCCTGCACGGTCGAACAGAGTGAACCACGAGGTGTAAATCCCCGTCGCGAAAGTTTGCACGCTGAAATAGGCGACGGTGCCAAAGTCGGCGATGGTCTCCATCACGGCAAGCAGCACCCCGCCCGCAATCGCAGGCCGCGCCAGAGGTAGGCTGACCTTCATGAACGCCGCCCAAGCGCTGGACCCCAGCGCCCGCGCCGCAAGAAATGTCGTGCCGCTTTGCTGCAAGAACGCCGCGCGGGCCAAGAGGTAGACATAAGGATAGAGCACAAGTACCAGCATCACCGCCGCGCCGCCGAGCGAGCGGATTTCAGGGAACCAATAATCACGTGGCCCCCATCCTGTTGCGGCCCTCAGGACCGACTGAACCACACCGGGATGATCCAGAACATGAGTGTAGGCATAGGCCAGCACATAGGCCGGAAAGGCCAGCGGCAGTACCAGCGCAATCTCGAGAAACCGCGCCCCCGGAAAGCGGGTCATCGTGACCAGCCATGCCGCACCCACGCCGATCGCGAAGGTGCCAGAGGCGACCAAAAGCACAAGCAGCAAGGTCGTTACCGCATAACGGCCCAGTACCGTCTGGATCAGATGGCTGACGGTTTCGGTGCCACCACTCAGGGCAGCAACCAGAACCGCAATCATCGGCAAGGCGCAGATACATGCGACCGTGATCGCCACCGCAGCAAGACTGCGCAGCCCGTCGCGGGACGGGCGGCTGGATCTGGGCACAGGTTGGGTCTGGGTCTGTTGCATGGTCCGGTTTATGACTATTTTGGTCGGAATTACCAGCGCAGGCTTTCTACGCCAAGGCCTGCATTACGGCGCGGTGAACCAGCGATATATATCCTCGAAAACGCGCGGATTGGTCATATACATCAGATGCCCCTGCCCTGCGTAGGCATAGATAGGCGGACTGCCCAGTTTTTTGGCGAAAGCAACCGTTTGGTGGGTCGCAAAAACCGGATCTTCCTTACCAACGTAAAAGCGCAGCCGGCCCGGCATCGGCTTAATGTCATCGGGTAGGGTCCAGCGGCGAATATCGCGCGATTGCGCGGCGGGCAGGCCTTTTTCGGGCAGCTTCACAGTACCTGCGGCAACAGCCGTTTGTGATGAAATGGGACTGGCGGACGCCACCACTTCCGGCGGTAGCGGCTTTCGCGCCGCCTCGCGGCCCACCAGCAAGGTGCGGTAATATTGCAGCCAGACCGCCTCGCGTCGCAGGGATCGGGCGCGCACAATGGCCTCGGCCACATCGGCCACAATCCGCGCTGCAGTGCTGACGCCCCCTGCCCGCTCAACAGCGCTGGAGATCGCGGCGATCCGCACATCGCCCTCAATCTCCTGCGCGGCAAGAATGGCAATCGGCCCGCCAGTGGAATAGCCCAGCAGCCGAATTTTTTTGCCCTCTAGGCTATTGGCAAAACCGGCGATCTGGCTGCCTGCTAGGGCAATATCAAGCTTTCGATCCACCGGAAGGCCGTGCATCCCCGGAAAGCGGTAGAACGCCAAAGCAACGCCCTCACGGCTCGCCCAATGCAGCGCGGGCGTGAACATCCCTACCGAGGTCATTGCCCCGGGGATCATGATTACCACCGTATCGGCCTTTGCGACCAGATCGGGGTCAAACATAATCGGATCATTAAAGGGCGCGGGCTGGCGCGCGTTCGCGCAACCGCCCAGCACTGCAAGGACGACAACCATCATCCATCTCAACATCTCAACAACTCCGGACCGTTTAAGCGGTCAGTCGTAGCTGCGCTGATCCTCAATCACCAGACCATCTTTGGGCAGGCTGCCGAGGGTGACGATTTCGACCTTACCCTTCAGCTTCAAAAGCTCCGCGATTGAGGTGCCGTAAGCCTCCGCATCGCTGCCAGTGCTTTCGATCTGCACAGTCATCACGTCCTGTTCGCCCGCGCGGCTGGCGATCACCCGCGCTTTGCTGATCTCGGCGTGACGCGCCACGAGAGCCGCCACCTGCTCGGGACGCACGAACATTCCTTTGATCTTCGTGGTCTGGTCGGCACGGCCCATCCAGCCCTTGATACGCATATTTGTACGGCCACAGGACGATGTGCATTCCATTACCGCGCTCAAATCGCCGGTGGCAAAGCGGATCAGCGGATAGTCAGGGTTGAGCGTGGTCACGATAACCTCGCCGACCTCGCCTGCCGCAACAGGGTCGCCCGTGCCCGGCGTCACGATCTCGACGATGATATGTTCATCGACGATCATCCCCTCCATCGCCGCGCTCTCATAGGCGATATTGCCCAAATCGGCGGTCGCGTAGGATTGCAGACAGGTGATGCCACGATCGGCATAATACTGCCGGAGTGAGGGGAAGAGCGCGCCGCCACCCACCGCTGCCTTGGTCAGTTTCAGCTCTATGCCCATTTCATCGGCTTTTTCCAGAATCACCTTCAGGTAATCAGGCGTGCCCGCATAGGCCGTCGTGCCGACATCGCGCGCGGCAATCACCTGCAATTCGGTCTGGCCGGTACCGGCGGGCAGTACCGTCGCCTCGACCGCCCGCGCGCCGGATTCAAAGATCATCCCCGCTGGCGTCAGATGGTAGCCAAAGCAGTTCTGCACGATGTCGCCCTTGCCGATGCCACAGGCATGCAAAAACCGCCCCATGCGCCACCAATCCGGTGCTGTGTTTGAGGGTTCATAGATCGGACCGGGGGATTGAAACACATGACTAAAGCCGGAGGCAGGGCGGGTCGTGAAACCGCCAAACGGTGCGGAGGCGGCCTGTGCCTTGCCCAATTCAGACTTGCGCAATACCGGCAGCTGGGCCAGATCGGCAACGCTGCGAATGCGGGACGCGTCGACCGCGCCAAGCGTCTGCGCATAACCCGGCAACTTCTGTGCGCGGGTGATCTGCGCAGGCAGCGCCTCGGCCAGAGCGGCGGCGCGATCTGCGCTGCTGCGGGTTTCCAGCTCGTCAAAATAGGGTCGGTTCAACATACCGTTCTCTCCATGTGCAGCGAGGCCGCACCCTGTCGTTTCGTTGATTTCGGGCCGCGGCTGCCGCCGTGGCTCTTAGCTCAGCCAGCGTTTGCGGCGGCGATAGCTGCGCACGTCGCGGAAGGATTTGCGGCCCTCGTCCGACATCCCGAGATAAAACTCTTTAACGTCCTGATTTTCGCGCAGATCGGCAGCAGGACCGTCCATCACCACGCGACCCGATTCAAGGATGTACCCGTAATGTGCATAGCGCAGCGCCACGTTGGTGTTCTGCTCGGCCAACAGGAAGGTCACGCCTTCCTTCTCGTTGATCGTTTTGACGATTTCGAAAATCTGCTCAACCAGCTGCGGCGCCAGACCCATGCTCGGCTCGTCCAGCAAAATGGTTTCGGGGCGGCTCATCAGGGCGCGGCCCACGGCGCACATCTGCTGCTCCCCGCCCGAGGTATAGCCGGCTTGCGACTTGCGACGTTCGCGTAGACGCGGGAAATACTCATAAACCATCTCGAGATCGGCAGCGATCGCCGCCTTGCCATCGCTGCGCGTATAGGCGCCGGTCAGCAGGTTTTCCTCGATTGTCAGGTGTTCAAAGCAGTGCCGGCCTTCCATGACCTGAACCACACCCTTTTTCACCGTTTCGGCGGGATCGCGATGCTCGATTGCCTCGCCGCGATATTTGATGCTGCCCTTGGTAACTTCGCCACGCTCGGAAGCCAGCAACCCCGAGATCGCTTTAAGGGTTGTCGTCTTGCCTGCGCCATTACCGCCCAACAGCGCGGTGATGCCGCCCTTAGGCACGTTCAGGCTGACCCCTTTGAGTACAAGGATCACGTGATTGTAGATCACCTCGATATTGTTGACCTCAAGCAGATTGTCGACTGCGATGTCAGTAGGGGGGGAGGCGGCGTCCAGCATGGGCTTCACTCTTTTTACGATTTGTTCCGGATTCTCCGGCCACCGCAGATGCAATGGCCGGAGAAGGCGTTCTTACTTACATGTAGGCTCGATGCTGTTTTCGGTGGCATAGGCCGTGGAGTCTTCGTCGATCAGCGGCTGGATGATGTCCTGATCCGACTGCACGAAGTCAGAGATCAGTTTCCATTCCTTGGCTGTGGCATCCCACTGCGTCATGGCCGCAAAGCCGTTACCGCCGTGGTTGTCACAAGAGACCTGAAACTCAGGACCGAAGTTCGGCAGGCCAAGTGCGGCCATCTTTGCTTCGGTAATGTTCAGAGCTTCCATGCCATCCCGCATCTGGCCTGGAGTGATTGCCGATACGCCGTGGATTTCTTGCGCAGTTTTGGCAGCTTCAGACACCAGCATCGCCGCGTACATGCCACGGTTATACAGCACCGTACCGGACTGGTCGCCCGCGCCCGCTGATTTACCCGCGTCATAGACATGCGTTTTCAGATCGTCGTAAAGCGGGTAGTCGCTGCCCACGTTGTGGAACGTCAGCGCTTTGTAACCGTCGGCTGCAGCACCTGCTGGCAACACGTCGTTTTCAGAACCAGACCACCAGATGCCGATGAACTTGTCCATCGGGAAACGGATGTTGGCGGCTTCCTGAATGGCCACCTGGTTCATCACACCCCAGCCGTACATGATCACATAATCAGGCTTGTCGCGGCGGATCTGCAGCCACTGCGATTTTTGTTCCTGACCAGGATGGTCAACCGGTACTTCTGTCAATTCGAAACCGTGCTTTTTGCTCAGCTCCTGAAGCGTCCGGATCGGCTCTTTGCCATAGGCAGAGTTGTGATAGACCAGCGAGATCTTCTTGCCTTTAAGATCGCCACCTTCTTCGTCGAGCATGTGCTTGACGGCCACGGACGCACCATCCCAATAGTTGGCTGGGAAGTTAAAGACATGGCTAAAGACTTTGCCGTTCTTTGCCGAGGTACGGCCCAGACCGGACGTCAGCATCGGGATGTCATCCGCCGTGACTTTGGGGATCAGCTGATAGGTGATCCCTGTGGACAGCGGCTGATAGACCAACCCGCCGGTGCCTTTCAGCGACTCGTAGCACTCCACGCCTTTTTCGGTGTTATAGGCGGTCTCGCACTCGGGCACCTGCAGCTTTTCGCCACCAATGCCGCCGTCACGCTCATTCAGCAGTGTGAAATAGTCAGCATAGCCATCCGCAAACGGGATACCGCCCGCAGCATAAGGACCTGTGCGATAGCTCAGTGACGGGAACACGAGGTCCGCCATCACCGGGCCTGCGACCATCAGGCCTGCGACAGCCATTGTTGCCAGTTTCATTTTCATCGGTGTTTCCTCCCTGGATTTCTTCCGATACGTCTGCCGAGGTGTCCCCGGTCGTCATGCGGCAGGCTTTGCGGCCCACCTTGCGCCCCACCCTAGTGCGGGAAAGGCCACAATCTCAGTTTTTCCTTGGCGACACGCCATAGCTGCGCGATCCCGTGCGGCTCGGCGATCAAGAAGATGATGATCAACCCGCCGACGATCACCAGCTGCAGATGCGCCACAATATCTGTGGGCCAGCCCAGCCAGTCCACGCCAACAACCTTCAGAGCCACCGGCAACAGCACCAGAAACGCGGCCCCTGCAAAGCTGCCAAAGATGCTGCCCAAGCCGCCGATGATGATCATAAATAGTACAAGGAATGATTTCTGGATGCCAAAGACCTCCCCGACCTCGACCGCGCCCAGATAGATCGAAAAGAACAGGGCGCCTGCAATGCCGATGAAGAAGGACGAAACAGCAAAGGCTGTCAGCTTGGCCCGCAGCGGGTTCACCCCGATGATCTCTGCGGCAATATCCATATCGCGGATCGCCATCCATTTGCGCCCGACCGAACCGCGCGTCAGATTGCGCGCCACCAGCGCACTACCAACGGTGAAAATCAGACAGAACAGATAGGTCGCCCAAGCTTCAGTATTCGGCCCGGTGATCAAGATGCCAAAGGTATCCCGCTCCGGCGCGCTGATCTGGCCAGAGGCCGAGTAGTTGTAGAACCACGGCACACGGTTAAAGAGCCATACCAGAAAGAACTGCGCCGCCAGCGTTGCCACCGCAAGGTAAAATCCCTTGATCCGCAAGCTTGGCAGACCAAACAGCACACCCACTGCCGCCGTCACAACGCCCGCCAACAAGACGCTAACAAACATGCTCAGATCGGGAAACGCGGTCATGAATTTATAGCAGGAATAGGCACCTACGGCCATAAACCCGCCAGTCCCAAGGCTGACCTGCCCGCAATATCCCACCAGAATGTTCAATCCAATCGCCGCAATTGCGTAGATCAGAAACGGCACCAGCAGTGAGTTCGCCCAATAGTCGTTAATGATAAACGGGATTACAAAGATCGCGATGAACAACACAACGTAATAGCGATACCGGTCGAACTTGATCGGAAATGTCTGCTGGTCCTCGGCATAGGTGGTGCTGAAATCGCCTGCTTCACGGTAAAACATCAGACCGCCTCTCTTGCTTCATTTGGCCAGATAAACTCCGGGTTACGGGGCAGCGCCCCGGTCCGGTCGGCTGTTGCCTTAAACACGCTCAATGATCTTCTCCCCGAACAGACCCTGCGGACGGAACACCAGAAACAGCAACGCCAACATATAGGCGAACCAGTTCTCTGTCGCGCCACCCAGGAAGGGCGCACCGATCAGAAACTCGAACAATTTCTCACCAACACCGATGATCAAACCGCCGACAATCGCGCCGGGGATCGAGGTAAACCCGCCCAGCATCAGAACTGGCAGCGCTTTCAAAGCGATCAGCGACAGCGAGAACTGCACTCCCGATTTGGCGCCCCACATGATGCCCGCCACCAAGGCGACAAACCCTGCCAGCGACCAGACCAACACCCAGATAAAGTTGAGCGAAACACCCACGCTCAGCGCCGCCTGATGGTCATCTGCCACAGCCCGCATCGCGCGGCCCTGCTTGGTATATTGCGCAAAGGCCACCAACCCGATCACGAGGATCGCCGCGACGATCGAGGCAACAATATCAAGGTTGTCGATGAAGAAGCCGTAGCCGAAAGCGGTAAAGGTCGTCTCGTCGATCCACATGTTGATGCCCTGCGGCAAACATGCGCCCTCTGCGGCACAGACGTTCAGAGACTTGATCTCCGACCCCCACATCAGATCCGCCACGCCTTCAAGGAAGTAAGCCAGTCCGATGGTCGCCATAAACAGAATGATCGGCTCCTGCCCGACAAGGTGCCTGAAGACGAATTTTTGCACCATCCATGCCAAGGCGATCATCACGAACACCGTAAACACAATGGCCAAACCCGAATGGACGGACCATCCAAAGCTATGCACGTCGGTGCCAAAGATCGCGTTGATCAGATGAGAAAACGGCACCTGACCGTTTTGGATGCCAACAAGGGTCATCGCCGCAAACAGCGCCATAACCCCCTGGGCATAATTGAAAATTCCCGAAGCTTTATAGATCAATACGAAGCCCAGTGCGACCAGCGCATAAAGCACGCCCGCCATAAGTCCGTTGAGGAAAACCTCGATGGTAAACGCCAGTTGCTCAGGCATTCGATTGTCCTTCCTCAAACACGCAGACTTGGATGCGGCAGATACGATCAGTCATGGGCGACCCCCAGATAGGCGTCGATGACCTCTTGATTGTTACGCACGTCTTGCGGCGTGCCGTCGCCGATCTTACGGCCATAATCCATCACGACAACGCGGTCGGACAGGTCCATCACCACGCCCATATCATGCTCGATCAGCGCGATAGTGGTGCCAAATTCATCATTCACATCCAGAATGAAGCGGCTCATGTCCTCTTTTTCCTCGACGTTCATCCCCGCCATCGGCTCGTCCAGCAGCAGGATCGTAGGCTCTGCAGCCAATGCCCGTGCCAGCTCAACCCGTTTTTTCAAACCATAAGGCAGACGTGCCACGGGCGTTTTGCGAATGGCCTGAATTTCCAGAAAATCGATGATCTTTTCAGCGACTTCGCGGTTGGCGACCTCTTCACGCTCGGCCTTGCCCTTCCAGAGGGACTGGCTGAACAGGCCGGTTTTCATGTGGGTCAAACGCCCGGTCATCACGTTGTCCAGAACACTCATGCCCTCAAAAAGCGCAATGTTCTGGAAGGTCCGCGCGATGCCCTGCTCGGCGACCTCGAAGGGCTTCATTGGCGGGCGCCGTGCGCCTTTGTACCAGACCTCGCCCTCCTGCGGGACGTAGAACCCTGAAATCACGTTCAACATCGAGGATTTACCGGCGCCATTCGGGCCAATAATGGCGCGAATTTCGCCCTCGCGGATATCAAACGAGATGTCCTTGATCGCCTCAACACCGCCAAACCGCAGCGTGATATTGCGCATTTCCATTACTACGGGACCGATGGTCCGGCCATCCGCAGTCTGATAGCTGTCAGCCTGATCCTTCACGCTATCCCACCCTTCACTTTCTCAATCTTATTCATGCCCGAGACCACAGCACCAAAGCGCCGCACGCTCATTGCGCCGCCATCTTGCGGGTATCTGCGAAAACCTTGGCGTCGCGGACGTCCAAGGTCGCCTTGATGCTGCCCTTGCGCCCGTCTTCGTAGGTGACTTCGGTCTCGGTGCTGACGGATTTCGACCCATCATACAGCGCCGCGATGATATCCGCGTATTTCTCGCTAATCACCTTGCGGCGTACCTTGCGGGTGCGGGTCAGTTCGCCGTCATCGGCGTCCAACTCTTTATGCAGCACAACAAAGCGGTGCACCTGACAGCCCGACAACATCTCGTCCTCGGCGATCGAGGCATTCACCTCTTCGACATGGCTCTGAATCGTGTCCATCACCTGAGGATGCCGCGTTAGCTCCTGATAGCTCGCGTAACCGATGTTATTGCGCTCGGCCCAGTTGCCGACTGCGGTGAGATCAATGTTCACAAAGGCCGTGCATTCGCTGCGCCCGTTTCCGAAGACCACAACCTCAAGAATGTTCGGAAAGAACTTGAGCTTGTTTTCCACGTATTTCGGCGCAAACAGCGATCCGTCAGCCATTTTGCCCACATCTTTGGCGCGGTCGATGATCCGCAGATGTCCGGTGCTTTCCTCGATGAAGCCCGCGTCGCCCGTGGCAACCCAACCGTCGGCGTCCTTGGTCTCGGCCGTGCTTTCGGGGTTCTTGTAGTATTCCACAAAAACGCCGGGCGAGCGGTAGAACACTTCGCCGTTCTCCGCGATCCTGAGCTCCACACCCGGGCAAGTCACACCCACTGTATCTGAACGCACCTGCCCGTCGGGCTGTGCCGTGATAAACACGGTGGCTTCGGTCTGTCCGTAAAGTTGCTTCAGGTTGATCCCGAGCGAGCGATAAAAATCAAAAATCTCCGGCCCGATCGCTTCGCCCGCCGTATAGCCGACCCGCACGCGGCTGAAACCCAACGTGTTTTTTAGCGGGCCATAGACCATCAGTTCACCCAGCTGGTACTTTATCCGATCCATCGTGCCGACCTGCTTGCCGTCAAGGATCGCGGGGCCAACCTTACGGGCATGGGCCATAAAGGTGTCAAACAGCCACTTTTTAAAGCGGCTGGCGTCTTCCATGCGGATCATCACATTGGTCAGCTGGGTTTCAAACACCCGTGGTGGCGCAAAGTAATAGGTCGGGCCAATTTCGCGCAAATCCACATGCATGGTGTCGGCGCTTTCGGGGCAGTTGGTGCAGAACCCGGTCCAGAGCGCCTGCCCGACGGAGAAGATAAAATCCCCGACCCATGCCATCGGCAAATAGGCCAGAATTTCGTCGGTGCTGCGCAGGTTGTCGAACTCCGACGATGATTTCGCCGTTTCGATGATGTTGCGGTTGCTCAAAACCACACCCTTGGGGCGCCCGGTGGTGCCGGAGGTATAGAGCATCACGCCGGTGGAATCGTAGTTCAGCTTAGCCTGTCGCGCTTCCAGTTCCGCGATGTGTTTGTCGCGGTTGTTGCGGCCCATTTCCTGCACATCGCGGTAGGCATCGAGCACAGCGTGGTCGTATTTGCGCAGGCCCCGCGGATCGAGATAGATCATCCGCTCGAATTCCGGCAGTTGTTCCTGCACTTCAAAAATCTTGTCGACCTGCTCCTGATCGCCGACCACAGCAAAGCGTGCGCCGCAATGGCTCATCACAAAGGCCATCTCTTCGGCATTGGCGTCCTGGTAAAGCGGCACAGGCACCGCGCCGCACATTTCGGCAGCAATCATCGCCCAATAGAGGTAGGGTCGGTTGCGCCCGATCACGGCGACAAAGTCACCTTCGCGCAGGCCAAGCTCCATCATCCCCAGCGCCAAGGCCTCAACCTCGTCGCGGGTCTGCGACCACGTCCAGCTTTGCCAGATGCCATACTCTTTTTCGCGGTATGCAGGCTTACCTGCAAATTGCGTTGCATTCCGATGCAATAGCGCCGGGACGGACTGCGGTCCGTCGGCGTTCAGCGACTTGGCCAAACCTATCTCCTCCCATGCCCACCGTTTTTCCGGCGAGGTCGATCGCTCGTGCGATTCTTTGTGTGCACAAGCTTGTTGGGTAAATGCTGAAGGTCAACTTTTTCCTGATGATTGCTAAAACCTAACGAATTGTAACAAGGCGCAATCCGCTTTTCTGCGGGCGGGGGCGGTGCTAGCGATATGGGATGCAGATCACCGACCGACAAACCAAGGCAATGACGACGGCGGGGCTCAACCTGATTGCCCAAGCGCTGACCATCTACGATTCCGGTCTGCGACTTGTCGTGTGCAACGCGCCGTTCCAGTCGATGTTCGACCTGCCTGATGTGCTCGTCACGCCCGGTGCCACCTTCGAGCAAACCATCCATCACCTCGCCAGCCGTGGCGAATACGGCGTTGTTGACGATATAGACAGCTTTGTTGCCGAACGTGTCGAACAGGCCCGCGCATTTGCTCCGCATTATATGGAACGGACCCGCGCCAATGGCCGCACCATCAGTGTCGAAGGATCCCCGCTGCCGCAGGGTGGCTGGGTCACGGTCTATACAGATATCACCGCCACCAAGCAGCAAGAGACCTTGTTGCGCGCCCGCTCGGATGCGCTGTCCGACCAGTTGCTTGACCATGCCGAACAGCTGGGCAAATCAAACCGCGAGCTGGCTTCGATGATCACCACGCTGGAGGAGACCAAACGCCAGCTGACCGATTCCGAAGCGCGAATGCGACTAACCACCGAAATGATGCCCGCCCACATCGCCCACGTCGATGCCAGCGGCCACTACACCTATTCCAACCGCCGCCTGTCCTCGGTGATCTCGGGGCGACCCAGCAACATCATCGGCATGCATATCTCTGATGCTTTGGGCGCGTCTGCCTATGCCAATATCTCCGCCTCGCTGGCGCAGGCCTATTCTGGTTCTGCCGCGGTGATTGAATTTAGCGACGACAACTCGGCGCGACGGATCAGAGGCTCGTTCACCCCTGATACACGCGGTGGAGTGTACATTCTGTCGATGGACGTGACCGAAGAAACCCAAGCGCGCGTGGCCCTGCAGCAAACCCGCAAGCGCGAAATCGCGGCGCAGATGATCTCGGGCCTCGCACATGATTTCTCCAACCTGCTGACCATCATCCTTGGGATGCAGTCGCGTCTGGGCCGGCTGCCCGCCCTGCCCGCCGATGCGGCCCCGCTGATTGAAGGCACACTTGCCGCCGCACGCCGGGGCGGCACCCTGCTCAGCTCGATCGCCGATGTCACCGGCCCGCGTGCTCTGCGCCCGATTGCCACCGATCTTGCCGCCCTATTGGCCGATCTGGAAATTCTCGCCGCACCCACCTTATCCGACGGGGTGACCCTTAGCGTGCAAAACGAGGCCCCCGACGAGCTTGTGCTGCTCGACAAAGGCTTGGTGCAAGATAGTTTGCTCAACCTGATCCTCAATTCCCGTGATGCCTGCGGGGCCAGCGGGCTGATCACTCTCAGCCAAAAGCGCGTGCATGACACATGGATCGAATGGACCGTTTGTGACAGCGGACCGGGATTTTCCCCTTCGGCGCTGGAGCGCGGGTTTGACCCGTTTTTCACTACTAAAGGCAGCGAAGGATCGGGGCTCGGACTGTCGATGGCCTATGACATGACCCGCTCCTGCGGCGGTGATCTGCGCTTGTCAAACCTGCCCGACGGCGGCGCCAAAGTGGTGTTGCGCCTGCCCTACCGCGTTGCCGTCCCCGCCACCACGGGGCTTGTCCTGCTGGTCGAAGACGCTGACGATCTGCGTGCTGTTGTCCGTGAAATTCTGATGGATTTGGGCCATTCCGTCATTGAGGCCACCAGCGCCGACGAGGCGGTTGCGATTATTGCCGATCTGCCAGACATCTCGCTGGTCCTGTCTGATATCCAGCTTAAAGGCGACGCCACGGGCATCGACCTTGCCAACCGCATCGCGGGCACTCTGCCTTTGGTGCTGATGACCTCACTGCCCGCAGATCACCCGCTGTTCCTCAAGGGCCAGACTCTGGCGCCTTTGCTGCGCAAACCTTTTTCCAACGATGATCTGGTCGCCCTGATCACCCCCAGCGAGGCTGCCGCCGAATGACCCGCCCCCTAGTGACCATCCTCGACGATGAACCGGCGATTCGCACCATGCTGGTCGATGTGCTCGAAGACGCAGGCTTTGACACCCTCAGCTTTGGCCGCGCCCGCGCGTTCGAGGCCGCCTTGGCGACCCATACCCCCGATGTCTGTCTCGTCGATCTTAGTCTGCCGGACACCGATGGGCTGACGCTCGTGCACCGTCTGGCGCTGGAACAGGGCGCGATTGTGATCATCATTTCAGGCCGTTCCGAAGTGCAGGATCGCGTCACAGGACTGGAACTCGGTGCTGACGACTACATCATCAAACCCTTCGAGCCTGCCGAGGTTGTCGCCCGCATTCGCGCCCGCTTGCGCAGCGCCCGCGCCACCCCCCAAACCGGCAGCACCGCGCAGTTCAACGGTTGGACCGCGCATTTCGACCGCTACGTTCTGGAAGACGACGCGGGCGCCGAGACCCCGTTCTCCCATGCCGAAGGCGAGGTGCTGCGGCTGTTTCTCGACAGCCCCAAACGCCTGATCAGCCGCGCACAAATGCAGGAAAGCCTTGGCGGTGCCGCCTCCGAAAGTTTTGACCGTGCGATGGATGTGCGTATTTCGCGCCTGCGCACCAAACTGCGTGAAGACCCGAAAAATCCACAGCTCATCAAGACCATCTACGGCGCGGGCTATATCTTTCTCGGCGACGTTACATGGCGCTAAAGGCGCAACAGCATCGCGCCCACGACCCCGCTTTGGCTGAAGTTTTGACGCTGATCCAAGCCAGTTTTGCCTCGATGGAGGGGCGTATCGACCCACCGTCCTCAATGCAGCGCCTTACCCTTGCTGAACTACAAGGTCACTGCACCATGGGCGAGGTCTGGTCGCTGGGGGTGCCTGTGACGGCCTGCGTCCTGTTCACCGCGAAGCCGAATCGTCTCTATATCGGCAAGCTCTCGGTGGCAGCCCACGCCCGCCGCCAAGGTCTCTCCCGACGACTGATTGATCTGGCCCACCACCGCGCCGCCGCCCTTGGCCTGCCGTGGCTGGAACTTCAAACCCGCATCGAACTGGTCGAAAACCACGCAACTTTCGCGGCCTTGGGGTTCTCCGAACATGCCCGCACGGCCCATGCAGGCTTTAGCCGTCCCACATCAATCACCCTGCGCTGCGCAGTAGACCCACGTTAATCAGACCTATTTCAGCCCCGCCACTGCCTGTGCCAGGACTTCGACACCCGCGACCAAATCCGTCTCGTCGGTATCTTCCTCGAACGCATGGCTGATCCCGCCAATCGACGGCACAAACAACATCGCCACGGGCATCAGCCGCGATACATTGGTTGCATCGTGCAGCGCGCCTGAAGGCATCTTGCGCCACCGGCCCGGTGCCACCGCTTCAGCCCCGCGCTCCAACGCGCCGCGCAAGCCTGCATCCATCTGCACCGGTTCTAGCCCAAGCATGGTGCCAGAATTCAAAATCATCCCGCGCGCCTCGGCGATCTCGGCGGCGGTGTCGCGGATGATCGTTTCCATCCGGCCCAACCGTTCTGCATCGCCATCGCGCCATTGCATCGAAAACACCGCCTTGCCTGGCACGATCGAAGAGGCGTTGGGATGCAGCGACAGATGCCCGATGGTCCAGACCGTGCTGGGCGTCACCACATTGCGAAACCGTTCGTTCAACTCCGCATTGAATGCCGCAACCGCCTGAAACGCATCGCGCCGCAAATGCATCGGCGTGGTGCCTGCGTGGTTTTGCTGGCCCTCAAAAGTGATTTTCATATCCCTGATGCCAACGATATCCGTCACCACCCCGATCTGCTCGCCCGAGGTGTCCAGCGTTGGCCCCTGCTCGATATGCAGCTCAATGAAACCGCTGAATTGCGCAGGCGAAACCTCTCCCGTGACCATGCCCTGCACCGCCAATCGTGCCGCGCCCAAGGCCACGCCGCTATGATCCTTTAGCAAGTCCGCCTCGGCCAACGTCAAATGCCCTGACCAAACCGCCGATCCGGTCGTCACCCCGAACCGCCCCTCCTCATCTTGGAACGACACCACCGAAACGCCGCCACAGCTGCGCGCCACTTCCAATGCCGCAATCACGCCCAGCGCACCGTCCAGCCACCCGCCTTCCGGCTGGCTGTCAGAATGCGATCCCATCAAAACCGATGGCCCCTGCGCGATGCCAAACAAATTGCCCATCGCATCCACCGCGACCCGCAATCCCGCCGCTTCAAATTTTGTCGCCAACCACCTGCGTGCCGCCACATCCGCATCCGAATAGGCCGGACGCACCACGCCCTTACCAACGCCTGCCGCGCCAAAGCTGCGCAACTCGTGCAAATCTGCCAAAAACCGTTCTGCGTTGATCATCGCTCGCCCCTGTTACCGCCCAAACTATCCCGAGGGACTTTGAGGGGGCAAAGCCCCCTCATCAACCCGATAATCCAGAACCAGACAAGCCGAGGCAAGATGTCACTCTGCCGCCACCACAACAGCCGCCTCCACTTTCACAGCCGAGAATTTGAACTCCGGAATTTTCCCGTAAGGGTCCACCGCCGGATTGGTCAGAATATTCGCCGCCGCCTCGACATAGGCAAAGGGCAAGAACACCATATCCGGCGAAACCGCCCGATCTTCCCGCGCCATGATCTCGATCGATCCGCGCTTGGTGGTCAATCGCACGTGCCCGCCCGGCGCCACGCCAAGTTTGCGCAATGTGCTGGGATGAAGCGAGCAATTCGCCTCCGGCTCCAGCCCGTCCAGCACCGTGGACCGCCGCGTCATTGAACCGGTGTGCCAATGCTCCAGCTGCCGCCCTGTGGTCAGGATCATCGGAAAGTCTGCATCCGGCACATCATCGGGTGCAATGATGCTCGCAGGCGTAAACCGCGCCCGCCCGTCGGGCCGTGGGAAACCGTCGGCAAAGACAATCGCCTGCCCCGGATCAGTCTCGCTGAGCGAGGGATAGGTCACCGCGTTCTCGCGCTCCAAACGCTCCCATGTGATGTTGTTCAGACTGCGCATGTTCAGCTTCATCTCGGCAAAAACCTCGGCAGGGCTTTCATAGCTCCACCCCAGCCCCAGCCGCTTGGCCAGTTCCACCTCGATCCACCAATCCTCACGCGCCTCGCCCGGAGGCGCCACAGCACGGCGGCCCATTTGCACCTGACGGTTGGTATTGGTCACCGTCCCTGATTTTTCGGCAAAGGCCGACGCCGGCAGGATCACATCCGCATAATTCGCAGTCTCGGTGATAAAGATATCCTGCACCACCAGATGCTCCAGTTTCGCCAAAGCATCCCGCGCATGTTCCACATCCGGGTCCGACATCGCAGGGTTTTCACCCAGCACATAAATCCCCTTTATCGAGCCTTCATGCACCGCATCCATAATCTCGGTTACGGTCAACCCCTTCTGCGCGCTGAAGTCTTCCGACCCCCACACTTCGGTAAAGGCGCGGCGCACGCCGTCATCCATCACCGACTGGTAATCGGGCAGGAACATCGGCACCAATCCGGCGTCCGACGCGCCCTGAACATTGTTCTGCCCACGCAGCGGATGCAGCCCCGATCCTGGCCGCCCGACCTGCCCGGTCATCAATGCCAGCGAGATCAGACAGCGCGCGTTGTCGGTGCCATGAATGTGCTGCGACACACCCATTCCCCAGAATATCATCGCTGCTTTGGCCCCCGCGAAGGTCCGCGCCACGTCGCGCAGAACCTCGGCTTCAATGCCGCAAACCGCCGCCATCTTCTCTGGCGTAAAATCGGCCAAATGCGCCTTCTCGGCCTCCCAATTCTCGGTATAGGCGGCGATATATTGTTCGTCGTAGAGCTTCTCTTCCACGATCACATGCATGATCGCATTCAGCATCGACACATCCGTACCGGGCCGGAACTGCAACATATGGCTGGCGAAGCGCCGGAGCCCGACCCCGCGCGGGTCCATCACGATCAGTTTGCCGCCGCGCTTGGTGAACTGCTTGAAAAAGGTTGCAGCGACCGGATGGTTCTCCACCGGATTGGCCCCGATCACGATCGCCACATCGGCGTTTTCGATCTCGTTGAACGTCGCCGTCACAGCGCCGGACCCGACATTCTCCATCAGTGCCGCCACCGAGGACGCATGGCACAGCCGCGTACAGTGATCGACATTGTTGTGGCCAAATCCCTGCCGGATCAGCTTCTGAAACAGATAGGCTTCTTCATTGGTGCATTTCGCACTGCCAAAACCGGCAACGCCGCGCCCGCCAATATCGCGCAAGCCCTTGGCCGCCACATCCAGCGCCTCGTCCCATGTTGCTTCGCGGAAAAATTCGCTCCAGTTGCCCGGATCGACGTTCAACCCCTTAGCAGGCGCATCGTCGCGCCGGATCAGCGGCTTGGTCAGACGGTGGTCGTGATGGATATAATCAAAGCCAAAGCGCCCCTTGACGCAGAGCCGCCCTTCATTGGCAGGCCCGTTAATCCCGTCGACGTATTTGACCTTGCCGTCCTTTACCTTCAGCGAAATCTGGCAGCCAACGCCACAGAACGGGCAGATGCTTTTCACCTCTTCGTCGAAATCCGCAGAATCGCCGATCTGGTTCTCGTTCACCACGCTCGCTGGCATCAAGGCCCCCGTCGGACATGCCTGCACACATTCCCCGCACGCCACACAGGATGACGCGCCCATCGGGTCGGCCATATCAAACGTCGGATAGCTGTCCTGCCCACGTCCCGACATGCCGATTACATCATTCACCTGAACCTCGCGGCAGGCCCGCACACAAAGCCCGCACTGGATACAGGCATCCAGATTGACCCGCATCGCCACATGGCTGTCATCCAGCAGCGGAATCCGCCCCGCTTCGAGTTTGGGAAAGCGGCTCTCCTCCACCCCGTTCAGCGCGGCCATATCCCACATGTGGCTCGATTTATCATGCGCAACCTCATGGGCCGGATGATCGGCAACCAAAAGCTCTACCACCATCTTGCGCGCGCGCTCGGCCCGCGCGTTGTTGGTCACCACTACCATGCCCTCGGCAGGTTCGCGGATGCAGCTGGCGGCCAATGTCCGCTCGCCCTCGATCTCGACCATACAGGCGCGGCAATTGCCGTCAGGGCGATATCCCGGCGCAGGCTTGTGGCACAGATGCGGTATCTTCAACCCGCGCCCGTTGGCGACCTCCCAGATGGTCATCCCCGCCTCGGCTTCAACGGTTTCGCCGTTCAGCGTAAATGTGATCCTGTCCGCCATGGGATGCCTCCTGCAATATCCCCTAATCTATAGCCAAAACCCGCCACGCTCAGGAGTGCCAATCCCGACACCCATACCCGTTTTTACGCCACCCGCGTTTCCGATGCGCGTCGCCCCGCCATCATTTGGCCAAATAAACGCGCCGCGAAGCGTCCCGCACTTTCCTCCCCGCCCCCGCTCGCCTATCAAAGCGACAAAGGAGCCGCGTCATGTCCCACATCACCCTCATCCGCCACGGTCAGGCCAATTCACTGGCCCGCGACGAGATCAGTTATGACCGGCTCAGCCCCTTGGGCCACGAGCAAGCCGCATGGCTCGGCGCTCATCTTGAGCAAAGTGCCACCCAGCATACCCGCCTTTATACCGGGACCTTGCGCCGCCATGTGGAGACCGCCCAAGGCATGGATACCGGCCTTGAGCCGATCCGTGACGCACGCCTGAACGAACTGGAATATTTCACCCTCGCAACCTTGCTGGAGCAACAGCACGCGGTGCCCTTCCCCGCCGAACAAGGCCAGTTCGCCCTGCACCTGCCGCAGGTGTTCGACTACTGGAAAGCTGGCAAGCTCGAAGGCCCGCCCGAAAGCTACGAAAGCTTCGAGCAGCGCATCCAGTCGGTTTTGCACGAAATTGCCGAAGGCGACGGGCCGGCGCTGGTGGTCACCTCCGGCGGGCTGATTTCGATGGTCATGGCCCAAGCGATGGGTCTAGGCATTCCGGCGATGTCGCGGATCGCACTGGCGATTATGCATACCTCTATGCACCGGCTTTATCCGATTGGCGGTCATTGGTCGCCGGTCCTGTTCAACGCGGTCCCGCATCTCGACACGCCCGACCGTCAAAGCGCACAAACCCACATCTGAAAGGCCAGCCCATGCACACGCTCTATTACGCCAAAGGCACGATCGCGATTGCGGTTGCCCTCACCCTAGAAGAGGCTGGTTTGCCCTACACGCCAGTGCGCGTAGATTTTGCCAGCGCCGCGCAGACCAAGCCGGAGTATCTTGCGCTCAACCCCAAGGGCCGCGTGCCCGCGTTGGTGACCGAAGGCGGCACCGTGCTTACCGAAACCGGTGCATTGCTTGAGTACGTCGCGGCCTTGGCACCGCAGGCAGATCTGGTCCCGCTCAACGCCGAAGCCGCCGCCCATATGCGCGCAGTCATGTATTACCTCGCTTCGACCATGCATGTGGCCCACGCCCATAAAATGCGCGGCAGTCGCTGGGCCGATAAGCAGGAAAGCTTTGACGACATGACCGCTAAAGTGCCGCAAACCGTAGCCGCCTGCGCCCGCCACATCGAAGACAATTGCCTACAAGGCGACTTTGTATTGGGCGATAGTTTCAGCCTTGCCGACCCCTATCTTTTTACAGTCGGGCAATGGCTTGAAGGCGACGGCGTGAACCCCGCTGATTATCCGCGTATCGCGGCGTTTCTGGCCCGCATGGAAGCCCGCCCCAGCGTGCAATCTGTGCGCTCCAAAGGGTTGCTTTGATCATGCCGCACCTTTGGCTCCGCGCCGAACAACGCGCCAATGAAACCCGCGTCGGGCTGACCCCCTCAGGGGCGGCCGAGCTTCTGGCCGCAGGTTTCACCGTCACGGTCGAAGACAGCGACAGTCGCGTGATTTCTACAGCGGAATACGCCAAAGCTGGCTGCGCTATCGCCCCCGCGGGCACATGGCCCCACGCCCCGCGCGATGCGATTATCTTTGGTCTGAAAGAACTGCCAGATGACGGCACGCCGCTGCCTCACACCCACATCATGTTTGGCCATGCCTACAAGGGCCAAGCTTCTGGCCGTGTATTACTGGAGCGCTTTCGCGCCGGGGGCGGCACTCTGCTTGATCTGGAATATCTGACCGAAGCCTCTGGTCGCAGGGTCGCTGCTTTCGGCTATTGGGCGGGCTTTGCGGGCGCGGCCGTGGCGCTAAAATGCTGGGCGGCGCAGCAGCACGGTGGTATCGCGGGACCCGTCACACCCTACAGGAACGCCGAAGCTCTCAAATCCGCGCTGGCCGAAGACCTGTCAGGCTTGGCGCGCCCCGATGCGCTGATCATCGGTGCGCTGGGCCGCGTCGGCTCCGGCGCTGCTGACCTTTTACGCGCCCTTGAATGCCCAGTGACCAGCTGGGACATGGCCGAAACCGCGCACGGCGGGCCGTTTCCCGAAATTCTGGCGCATGCGATCTTTATCAACTGCATCCTCGCGGGACCGAAAACGCCGGCCTTCGTGCGCCCTGACGCGCCGAGCGCCGAGCGCGCGCTGCGGGTGATCGGTGATGTCGCCTGCGACCCAGACAGCGATTTTAACCCCGTGCAGGTCTATGACCGCGCCACCACATGGCAACACCCAGCCCTGCGGGTGCATGATATTCCGCCGCTCGACGTTATGGCGATCGATAATCTGCCGTCGATGCTGCCGCTGGAAAGCTCGCAGGACTATGCAGCACAACTATTGCCGACACTGGCAGAACTGGCACGCGAAGACGCCGCCGTCTGGTCCCGCGCCCGCGCCCTGTTTCAGGAAAATATCCGGTAATAGAGCCAGTCCGGCAAGAACTGTGCGCCCCGAAACAACAATGAGAACCCCCAAGGGAAGCTCTTTTTAAAGCTGTCGCCGTTCATATGCTCGAACACCGCCTGCGCGGCGGCCTCCGGCTCCATCAGGAAGGGCATCTTAAAGTCGTTTTTGTCGGTCAACTGGGTCTTGATAAAACCGGGGTTGATGACCTGAACCTGCACGCCGGTCTTGCGCAGGTCGGCGTACATGCACTCCGCCAGGGACATCGTCGCGGCCTTGGATGCAGTATAGCCGATTGATCCCGGCAATCCGCGGAATCCGGTCAGGCTGGAGGTGATAACGATGTGGCCTGCGTCGCGCGCCACCATCTTTGGCACCACCTGCCCCATCACCCGCATCAAGCCGGTGAAATTCACATCGGCCATCGCGGTGCCATGCGCGGGCTCCCATTCCTTGGCCCCGAACGGCCAATAGGCCCCCGCCAGATAAACCACCCCATCGACCTCGCCCACCGCCTCGGCAGCAGCAGCGACGCTGGCGTCATCTGTCACGTCTATCGTCTGCACATGCGCCCGCCCCGGCAGTTCCGCAGCCAGCCGCTCCAGCTTGTCGGTTGAGCGTGCGGACAAGATCACTTCGGCTCCGGCACGGTTAAGCTTTTGCGCCAGCGCAGCACCCAGTCCCGTGCTGGCCCCGATCAACCAATAGCGTTTTTTTGGCCAATGTTTCATCACGCCTCCTTGGGGCGAATGGTGGCGACAAGCTCGGCCACCTTAAACCCGTATTTGCGGAACTGGCTGCGATTTACGATCGCCCCGTCCGGTGTCAGATACATCCAGTCGACTGTGTTTAACTTATGCCCGCCGCTGCTCTCTGGCAGGTGAATCACATAGCGCATCTGGGCGGCCAATCCGGTCTGAATGCCGCGCCCGCCTGCAGGCACATCGCTGGCCTGCGTGGTAAATGCACCTTCTTCGCCCAGTGTGATCACCCATTCGCGATCCTGCCGCGAGCCGTCATTATAGCGGAACTTCTCGCTCATCACGCCAGTGTTGCCGGTCCACTCTATATCGAAATCCGCGACGAAAGTGCTTGTCACACGCCCCAGCGGACCAAAGATCGCACCTTCGCAGACCATCTGGCCATTCAAATGTTTGCGCAGTTCGAAATGGGGGAAACCGTCAGTGTAGTCATCCGGTGTCTGGCCATAAAATTCGGCAAAGCGGCGGCGGATAACCACCATGATACCCGCCAGCCCCAACCCGAGCAAAGTAAAGATCACCGGTTCCATCAAGACGCCTCTAACTGTTTAACAAATTCGAGCAATACAATCGCAATGACCTTAAGCCCGCAAGGGATACCCGCGTAAAATATGATCAGCAGGTTGATCGCACTGTCAGAGCTTTGGCCGATGCCGCTCTGCAAGCCCGCGCCTTGCAACAATGGAAGTAGGACAACGGCCGCCAAAGCCAAGGTGAATTTCGACACGAAGGACCACAAGGCGAAACCCTGCGCAGCGGCGGGCGCGATTATTGCCAGCCGTCCGGCAAAGATGGCGGGCAGGATCGTCATATCTGCGCTCAACACGGCCCCGGATGCCACGCAAATCAGCCCGAATTGCCACAAATCGCCCGCGCCCAGAAATAGCGTGCCGCCAAAGGTCATGATGCCCAGCCACATCGCCACCGTTAGGGTGCGGTAGCTGCCGAACCGCTCGGCCAGCTTGCCCCAAAGCGGCGCGGCGCAGGCA
The DNA here is from genome assembly GCF_900112755.1 of Sulfitobacter brevis. Lineage (GTDB taxonomy): Bacteria > Pseudomonadota > Alphaproteobacteria > Rhodobacterales > Rhodobacteraceae > Sulfitobacter > Sulfitobacter brevis. The sequence continues at coordinate 35,646 of NZ_FOMW01000003.1, forward strand.
GCGGACAAAAAGAACAGCAGCAACAGCGGGCCTTCCCAACCCGTCGCCTGCAAAGCCAGTTCGACGTAGAACAGGAATAGTGTCGAGGTGATCGCCACAGGCGCGGCATTGACCAGCGCGATCAACAACAGCATCCGCGCGGGCGCATCGCCTAGTACAACGCCAAAACCCGATGGGCCTGCGATACCGCTACTGCCCCACTCTCCGCGCATCACGAGGGCAGCGACCAGCGCCAGCGCGGCAAAGCCAAGGGCGAACCCCGCAAAGGGCGCATTCATCCAGATACCCAATACAACCGGCGTGATCGAGGCGATGCAGACACCCAAAAGTGCGCCGGTCTCACGCCAACGCGCCAGGATGAGATGCCCCTGACCCGGCAGGGTGGCGGCTTTCGCGACACCTTGGGCATAGAAACAAATGGTCAGAAAGCTGAAGGAGGTGAAGACCAGCGCCAGCATCAACGCGAACCACACTAAGGGCGGCAGCATCGGCGCGACCGCGAAGAGCCCCAGCATCCCCAAGGCCATGCCGCCGCACCCCAGCGCGACAGCCTGCCCGCGCCGATGCCGCAAACGTTCAGCCAGCCATCCCAGCGCGGGGTCTTGCACCACGTCCAACAACCGCAAGCCAAACAGCGCCAAGCCCAACGCGCCCAGTGAAACACCGTAGGTATCGACATAAAATTTCGGCGCATGGATGTAGATGGGCAACCCCGCCGCCGCCAGCAGCGCGGCAAAGGTTGCGTAAGCGGCCAGTGAGCGGCGTGCCATCGTCATCCGCGCGTGACTTCCGGTGCGGGCGGCGCAGGGCGATTGCGAAATCCGGCGCCTTTCCACCACAGCTTCAGCGCCTGCCAGTGTATCAACGCCAGTACCCGCCGCGCCCCCAATGGCCTTGTCAGCAACGCCCTCGAGATCGCAAGGCTGCGCAAGGGTTTGCGCTTGCCGCTAAGCGTGGCAATCAAGCCGCCGCCTTCGGTCGTGTAGTCGATCCAAATGCCGATGCGATCTTCGCGGATGTCGAAACGGAAGCGGTAGCCGCCCGCAACCGGCTGAAACGGCGAGACGTGGAGGATTTTGGCTGCCGTCAGATGGTCATCCGGCAAGATCGGGCGCAGATCACCGTGATGGCAAAGATAGCTGTGCCTGTCGCCATAAGTGTTGGAAACCTCGGCAATGACAGCGATCAGCGCCTCTTGGGCATCGCGACACAGCCAAAAGCTGACCGGATTGAACACATAGCCCAACACCCTCGGCTGCGCCAAAATCTCGATCCGCGCGACGTTCCGGATGCTGTTGGCCGCCAGAACTTCGCGCACCCAAACGGCACCTCGGCCTTCTTTTGGTGGGCCGCCGTGGTCACTATCGTGCAAGGAGATCAGCCCGGCCTTGTTACGGGCAAACAGCAGCGGCTCTGATACCTCGGCTTCAGCGTCGCAGAGCACATAGTCGATCCGGTAGCGAAAGGCATTCTTCACGGGCCCCTTGCGGCCATGAAAAGTCTGGCCCGCGATATGATCGACCCGTGCTCTCACGCAGCGGCCAAGGACAACGCGCTGCGGTCGCGGATACCGTCGACGACCGCCACGGCGGAGGCAAGGCCGTCCTCGTGGAAGCCATTGCGCATCCATGCCCCGCAGAACCAGGTGTTTTGCGCGCCATTAAAGGCCGCCACCTGCTTTTGCGCGGCCAAAGCGGCCAGATCGAACACCGGATGGCGCAGAGTGACCTGATCATAGATCAACTCCTCGCGGATCGTGCGTTTGGTATTGAGGGTCACGAAATGCGGATCGTCCTGCGGGATCGGTTGAAGCGAGTTCATCCAGTAGGTCAGGTCGATCCGGTCGGAGGTTTTCTTGCGGTCTTCGGTATATACCCAAGAGGCCCAAGTGGCGCGGCGCTTGGGCATGATGTTGGCATCGGCGTGCAGGGTGATATCGTTGGGCTGGTAGCGGATCGCGCCCAGAGCGGCACGTTCCTGCGCGGTGGCATCTGAAAGCAGGGCCAGCGTGTCATCGGAATGGGTGGCAAAGATGACCTCGTCAAAATCCTGCCACTCGCCACCGGTCACGCGCACTTGGGCGCCCTGAGCGGAGCGCCGCACCCCTGCCACATCGGCATTCAAGCGCGTCTCGACCCCGCGCGTACGCAGCGCAGCGGCCAATCGGGAGACATATTCGGTTGAGCCGCCTTTGACTGTGTACCACTGATGCTGGCCCGAATAATTGAGCAGCGCGTGGTTCTCGAAAAAGTTGATCATCGCGTGGGCGGGAAAATCCATGATCTTATCAGTCGGAGTCGACCAGATCGCGCCGGAAAGCGGCGAGAGATAATAGTCGCGGAAGTATTGCCCCGTGCCCAGCACCTGCAGAAATTCGGCAATGGTAAGCGAGCGGTCACCGGCAAAGCTGAGCGCGTGTTTGTTGAAACGGAAAATGTCGCGCAGCATGCGCAGAAACGACGGGTTCACCATGTTGCGCCGTTGTGCAAAGACCGCGTTCATGCTGGTCAGCGCATATTCGATCCGCCCGCCGTCAATCGAGGCGCCAAAGCTCATATTCGAGGGAACGACTGGCACGTCAAGCTCGGCAAAGAGGGCTGCCAGATGCGGGTAGTTGGCGTAGTTAAACACGATGAACCCCGTATCGACAGGCTGGTCGCCGTTTTTACCGGCGACAACGGTGCGCGCGTGGCCGCCAAGCTTTGGACCTGACTCAAACAGGGTGACGTGGTGATCCAAACCCAGCATATACGCCGCCCCCATGCCAGAGATGCCCGCGCCGATCACGGCAATTCTTCGGCGGTTCGGACGCGACTGCTCCGGATCGGGGGTCAATGCTTCGAATGGCATGGATGGTGCGCGTCCTGTAAAAAGTTCTGATCGGTTGGTGTCTGTAGGGCAGACACGGGGCGGGGCGTGGAAAAGTTGCGTCAGATTGAGGCAGTGGCGTTAAAAATCAGTATCTTTGGCAGAGATAGATGGGTTCGGCCAACCGCGCGCCCAGTGCAGGTGTCACAGCCATGCGGCAAGATAGGCCGTTAGAGCAGATTATCGATGCTATGGCTGCGTCTTGCAGAGGGGACGTTACGTCGTACGCGGAGCTGTCTTAGAAAAACGAAGGCTCAACGAGGTGCGACCGGCAGAGATTTCTGACCTCCGTCGAAGGAGTTATCTTCAAATAGAGGAGTGAAGCGCTCAGGGGTCGGGCGGGGTGAGCGGGACGACATTGGCGGTTTCTTCTGGGGAGAGTTCCTCAAAATCGAAGTTGTCGAGGCGGGCAGCGCGCTTGCCGGCGCGCTCTGCTGCGGTACCAAGACCTTCGAGGTCGGCGCGGGCCTGACCAAAGTGGGTGTGAAGTTTGCCCACACGTTCCACCACAATTTCCACGTCGCGGTGCAGGAGCTTAAGAGTTTTACGGATCGCACCTGCCTGTTCGCGCATACGGGCGTCTTTGAGAATGGCGCGCATGGTGTTCAGGGTTGCCATGCAGGTGGTGGGCGAGACGATCCAGACCCGCGCGGCGAAACCTTCGCGCACCAATTCGGGGAAGTTCGCGTGCAGCTCGGCATAGACGGCCTCGGACGGGAGGAACATCAGCGCACCATCGGCAGTTTCGCCGTCGAGGACGTATTTCTCGGAGATTGCTTTGATATGGGTGCGGATCGCGACGCGCATCTGGGCTGCGGCCTGTCGGGTCTCGGCCTCGGTGCTGGCGCGGCGCAGGGCCTCATAGGCTTCGAGGGGGAATTTGCTGTCGATGACAATCGGGCCGGGCGGATTAGGCAGGTGGATCAGGCAATCGGGGCGTTTGCCGTTGGAGAGTGTAGCCTGCCAGCTGTAGCTATCGCTGGGTAGGGCTTTTGACACGATATCGCGCAGTTGGATTTCGCCAAAATTGCCGCGGGTTTGTTTGTTGCTGAGGATGTCTTGCAAGCTAAGGACATCACCGGAGAGTTTAGTAATATTATCTTGGGCCTTGTCGATAGAGGCGAGGCGTTCTTGCAGTTGCGTCAGGCTGGTGGTGGTGCGTTTAGACGAGCCGTGCAGGGTTTCGCTCATCCTTTGTTGCATCTCGGCCATGGCGCGGGCGGATTTGGCGGCGTTGTCGGCAAGGCGTTCCTGCATTTGAAGCTGGACGTGGTTGAGCCGCGCCTCGACAGTCTGGATCATCTGCGCTTGGGCGTGGGCTTGGGTGTCAGAGACGGTTTGCAGCCCGCCGCGCAGTTGTTGCTGGCCTGCGCCGAGTTGCTGGACATGGCCGCCGAGGATATGCATCTGCTGCGCCAGCGGCGCTGCCATCCGGGCCGAGCGCCCTGCCGCACGGACGGCCATCACCAGCAAGATCACGATGAGCAGCAACACACCGCCGCCTGCAAGGATCAGGATCACCAGCGGGCTGTCCCAGCTATAGCTTTGGCCGGCGATTTCGATCATGTGCGACCGAACAGCCGTTCGATATCTGCCAGCTTGAGTTCCACATAGGTGGGGCGACCGTGGTTGCATTGGCCGGAATGGGGCGTAGCCTCCATCTCACGCAGCAGGGCGTTCATTTCTTCGGCGCGCATCCGGCGGCCCGAGCGGATTGATCCGTGGCAGGCGACGCGGCTGAGGATCGCTTCAATCCGCGCCTGAACAAGGTTGCTGTCGTTCTGGTCGGCGAGTTCATCGAGAATATCCAGAAGCATGCCACGGGCATCGACGGTACCGAGGATCGCGGGGGTTTCGCGCACGGCAATGGCGCTGCCGCCAAAGGGCTCGATGCCGAGGCCGAGCTTTGCCAAATCATCCGCGACATCGAGCAGACGGGCGCAATCGCTGGCAGAAAGCTCGACGATTTCGGGCACCAAGAGGGCTTGGGCGGCGACGCCGCTACCCGCGATCTGCTTTTTCAGCTTTTCATAGACCAGCCGCTCGTGGGCTGCGTGTTGGTCGACGATGATCATACCTGTGGCGGTTTGCGCGATGATGTAATTTTCGTGGACCTGCCCGCGTGCGGTGCCAAGCGGGTAGTCCTGTGGGGTATCGGCGGTTTCTTCGGTTTGTTCCACGCGGCCCCAGACGCCGCTCATCTCGGCAAAGGCGGGGGCTTCTGGCGCGGGGGCGCTATAAGTTGAGGGCGCAAAGCGCGCGCCGCCGGAGGGTCGGTCCATCTGATAGACCCGTGCGCTGGTATTTTCGGGGCGCATCGCCCCGAGAGTGGCACCCGCGACGGTGCTGGAGGCGCGGTGGCCTGCCTCGGCCAGCGCGTGACGCAGCGCTGAAACGATCAGCCCGCGCGCCATGCCGGGATCGCGGAACCGGACCTCGGATTTTGCAGGGTGGACGTTGACGTCGACCAGTGTCGGCTCGCAATCAAGGAACAAGGCGGCGGCGGGGTGACGGTCGCGGCTGAGAAAATCAAAATAGGCCCCGCGCAATGCTCCGACGAGGAGCTTGTCACGCACAGGCCGCCCGTTGACGAAGAGGTATTGCGCCACGGCAGAGCCGCGTGAATAGGTCGGCAGCGCCGCAAATCCGGTCAGGTGCAGCCCGTCGCGGTTGGCGTCGATCGGCAAGGAATTCTCGGCGAAGTCACGGCCTAGAACACGGCCCAATCGGCCATGAAGCGCACTGAATAGATCGCCCTGTTCGGCCTCGGTGCGGAACACCTCGCGCCCATCGCCCTCGCCCGAAACATCGCGCAACACAAAGCGCACGAAGGGTTCGGCCATGGCCAGACGTTTGATGACATCTGCGATGGCTTGGGCTTCGGCGCGGTCGGTGCGCAGGAATTTCAGCCGTGCAGGCGTGGCGAAGAAGAGATCGCGCAGTGTGACCACCGTGCCGCCGTTCAGCGCGGCGGGGCGGACGGGTTCAGTGCGACCGCCGTTGACAGTGATCTCGGCGCCCTCAGCGCCCTTGGCACGGCTGGTGATGGTCAAGCGCCCGACAGCGCCCAGCGAGGGCAATGCCTCACCGCGAAAGCCGAAGGTGTTGATGTTGAGCAGGTCGGAGCCGTCGATTTTCGAGGTCGCGTGGCGCGACAGGGCAAGCGGCAGATCACCCGGCGCGATGCCGCAACCATCATCGGTGACGCGGATCAGGGTTTTGCCGCCATCAGCGTATTCTACTGTGACGCGCCGCGCCCCTGCATCAAGCGCGTTCTCCACCAGTTCCTTGACCACGGAGGCAGGCCGTTCGACCACCTCGCCCGCTGCGATACGGTTGATCGCGGATTCGTCGAGTTGACGGATAACCGGCGAAAGGGTGCTTATATTGGGGTTGGGATGTGCCATGCCGCAAGACCTAGCATGTTCATTCCCGATTCTAAAACCGATTCTGACGGAAGAATGACGGCGGGTTCGGCGACGTTCTGACGCGGATCAGCGGGTCGCCGCCCGATACCATGCGATGATTTCAGCCCGTTCGCTGGCCTGCATATGGCTGAGGTTTGCGGGGGGCATCGCGTGTGTCAGACCGGCTTGCAGATAGATCTGCTTGGCGGCACTGGTGATCTGGTACTCCGTCTCGAGCCGCAGGCCTTTGGGGGGCCAGTGTAGCCCCTCCCAATCAGGCTCGGCGGCATGGCACATGGAGCAGCGGCCCCGCACAATGTCATGGACCTGATCGAAGCCTTCGGCCTGTGCAAAGCGCAATGCGCCACCCTGTGCCTCGGTCGGCTCGTCCATACGGAACATTGGCGCGGTGGAGAGCCAGATGATCGCCACAAACAGGAGTGCAGTGGCGAGCCATGTCCAGATCGGATTGCCTTGGCGGGCGTGCAGGGAGTTGAAGTAGTGCCGGATGGTGACGCCCATCAGAAAGACCAGCGCGGCGATCAGCCAGTTCATCTCGCTCGCGAAGGCCAGCGGGTAGTGGTTGCTGAGCATCAGGAAGATCACCGGCAGGGTCAGATAGTTGTTATGGGTGCTGCGCTGTTTGGCGATCTTGCCGTATTTGGCATCGGGGGTTCGCCCTGCCTGTAGGTCGGCGACGACGATCCGCTGGTTCGGCATGATGGTGAAAAAGACATTCGCGCTCATAATCGTAGCGGTGAAAGCGCCGAGGTGCAGCAGGGCGGCACGGCCCGAAAAGACCGAGGTGTAGAAATACGCCATGCCGACGAGGATAACATAGAGCAACACCATCAGGCGGGTGCTGTCCTCGCCAAAGCGGCTTTTGCAAAGTTGGTCGTAGGCGACCCAGCCAAAGGTGAGCGAGGCCAATGAAATGGCGATGGCTTGGAAGGCTGAAAGATCGGCAATGCGCGGATCAATCAGGTAAAATTCTGAGCCGAGATAGTAGACCAGCACCAGCAGGGCAAAGCCGCTGAGCCATGTGGCGTAGCTTTCCCATTTGAACCAGATCAGATCGCCGGGCATTTTGTCCGGCGCGATCAGGTACTTCTGGATGTGATAGAAGCCGCCGCCGTGGACCTGCCATTCCTCACCATCAGCACCCGTGGCAAGGTTACGGTCCCGGTGCAGGCCGAGGTCGAGCGCGATGAAATAAAACGATGATCCGATCCAGGCGATGGCGGTGATAACATGCACCCAACGCACCGCAAATTCGATCCAGGTGGCAATGGCGGCGAGGTCGTACATGCGGTGTCTCCAGAAGCAGCGGATGCGGGCGGGGCCTTGGTCGGGAGCCTCCGGCGGGGATATTTTGGGTCAAAAAGTGCGCGCAAGCCAGTGGTTTTGATTATGCGTTGATCAGGTAGGGCGGATCGAGGTGGACTTCTTCGAGGTTGGCGGTCCCGCCGATCCGGTCGACCACGGCGAAGATGCCGGGGCTTTTGAGAGGCGTCAGAACGCCGTGCCATATACCGCGGTGCAGGTTGATCCCCTGGTGCGGGGTGGTGAGGAAAGCGCGGGGTGTGCCCGGCTGGCCGTTGTCATCGGCAGCCACGATCACGAGGAAGGCAGCGTCCGACATCGGCAGGAAGGCTTGGCTGCCGTCTGGGTGCCGCTCCATCAGGGTGAGGGAATACGGCAGGGCGCGGGGTTCGGCATTAAAAATGCTGATGCCAGCGCGACCATCGGGGCCAAAGTCGAGATTGGCACGGTCGTGGTGGCGGGCACAGAGGCCTGCGTTGATCATCTTATCCGGCGTTCCGCTCGCATCCAGCACATCGCCAAAAGGGGCGAAGCTGGAAGCGCTGAGCGGTTCTATTGTGATGTTGCGGGTCATAGCAGGGCGTGGCGGTTGACGTCTTTGTAGAGCAGATAGCGGAACGGCGCGTCGCCCGTGGCGATGCAGGCCTGCGGGCAGAAGGCGCGCAGCCACATGAAGTCTCCGGCACCAACAGTCACCCAGTCTTTGTTCAGCAGGTAATCGGCGCTGCCTTGCAGCACATAAAGACCGTGCTCCATCACGTGGGTTTCGGCAAAGGGGATGCGCCCGCCAGGTTGGAAGGTGACGATGTTGACGTGCATGTCGTGGCGCAGGTCGGTTGGCTCGACAAAGCGGGTGGTGGCCCAGACGCCGTTGCAATCCGGCATTTCTGTGGGCGCCACGTCTTTTTCGGAGGTCACGAAGGCGCTGGGCGCCTCCACTCCTTCGGCGGGAACATAGCGCTTGCGGATCCAGTGGAAGTTTGCGGCCGCATCACCATCGTTCCAGACCGTCCAAACCGTGTCGGGGGGGATATAGGCATAGCCGCCGGGTGCGAGCTGATGCGTCGAGCCGTCGATGTTGAGAGTTAGCGTGCCGCTGGCCACGAATATCACCGATTGCGCTTCTTCATCGACTTCGGGCGCGTCAGACCCGCCGCCTGCCAACAATTCGACCGCATATTGGGAAAAGGTCTCGGCAAAACCCGAAAGTGGGCGGGCCAAAATCCACATGCGCATGTTGCGCCAGCCGGGCAGCAAGCTAGTGACAATATCCGCTTGGGTGATGGCGGGCAGCACCGCGTAGGCGGGCGTGAAGACGGCCGTGCCTTCGGGATTGGCGGATTGGTCCGGCAGGCCGCCGGGGGGGAAAGCGTAGGTCAAAGTATATCCTCCAGTCGAAGTCGCGCGATCCGTTCAACCTGTGCGCAGGCGGTCGCGAATTCGGTATCTGTGTCGTTGGCGATGCGGGTCACAAAGGCGCGCAGGATGCCTGCCTTGTCGTGATCCTTGACCGCGATAATAAAGGGAAAGCCATGCTTTTCGACATAGCTTTGGTTGAGGGCTTCGAACTCGGCGCGCTCCGCATCTGTCAGCGCGTTCAATCCAGCGCTGGCCTGTTCGGCAGTGCTTTCGGCGGTGAGCCGTTCGGCGGCTGCGAGTTTTCCGGCAAGATCGGGGTGTGCGTTCAACACGCCCAGACGCTCGGTTTGAGTGGCCGAGCGGAACATCCGCGCCAAAGCGTTGTGCAGGCCCGCGGCGCTGTCATGGGCCGGACCCAATTCCAGATCAAAGGCGCGCTCGGCGATCCATGGCGAATGCTCGAACACGCTGCCGAAGTTTTTGACAAATGTGTCTTGCGCCATCCGGCTGGGGCGTAATTGACGGCTTGGCGGATGGGTGGCGCGCCAATGGTCAGCGATATCAATGCGGCGCGGGGTCCAGACGCCCTCAAAGCACTGAATGTAGTCAACTAACCGTTTGAGCGCCTGAATGCGGCCGGGCCGCCCGATGAGACGGCAATGCAAACCGACCGACATCATCTTGGCCTGCCCTGCGGTTCCTTCGGCATAAAGTGCATCGAAGGTATCGCGCAGATAGGCATAGAACTGGTCACCGGAATTGAAGCCCTGCGGGGTGGCGAACCGCATATCATTACAATCCAGCGTATAAGGGATGATCAACTGGTCGCGCCCGTCGATCTCGGCCCAATAGGGCAGATCATCGTCATAGGTGTCGGAGACATAGTCAAACGCCTCGGTGCGTGCCGCCAGCGCTACTGTGTTGATCGAGGTGCGGCCACAATACCAGCCACGCGGGGGCTCTCCGGTGACTTCGGTATGCAGGCGGATCGCCTCGGCAATGTCGGCCGCCTCCGCCTCGGGGGTGTGATCTTTGTAGTCGATCCATTTCAATCCGTGACTGGCGATTTCCCACGCGGCGGATTGCATCGCCTCGACCTGCTCAGGCGCGCGGGCAAGAGCTGTTGCCACCCCGTAAACCGTGACAGGAATTTGCGCCGTAGTGAACAGCCGGTGCAGACGCCAGAACCCTGCCCGTGCGCCGTAGTCATAGATCGATTCCATGTTCCAGTGACGCTGCCCGGGCCAAGGCTGCGCACCGACAATCTCGGAGAGGAATGCCTCGGATGCCGCATCACCGTGCAGGATACAGTTCTCGCCGCCCTCTTCATAATTTACCACAAACTGCACGGCGATGCGTGCGGCGGCGGGCCATTGCGCGTCGGGCGGTGTCGCGCCGTAGCCACGGAAATCTCTGGGATAGCGGTTCATCATCGGGTCCTGCTGGTTTCGCGCCACACTGCACATATCGGCGCAGAGGTGCAATTCGGCTTCTGCCAAAAACAGCGGCATAAAAAGCCAACGGGCCGCGTTCCTGAAAGAACACGGCCCGTTGCCAGATGGCTGCTGAACACGCTTGGGTTTTTATTGCTTAAAGTTTGTCAGGTGCTGGCCAATCTGAAACTCGGTGTTACTCGAAAGCTGTAAAGTCTGGCGCCGAGGGCCGCAGGGTTGCCAGACTGGCAGAAACGTCTCATTGCGCCCATCCCACCCTACATATCGGCGCTTTGTGCCCAGAAACCACACAGACTGGTTGCTTAGGGCAGATGGCGCTGCTTCTCGGCTTGCTTGCCTACATATAGGCAAAGGATGATTCGCAGGTCAAAACAAAAATCGCGGAAGGGTAGAAAATAGATTTCTTTCGATCCTGCCCCCGCCTGTTTCACGTGGGACAATTTGCCAAAGGCCCTATTCCCGCTAGCTCGCTAACAGATACACAAACCCGCCACTTTGCTTTAGCTATCGTGGCATCATAAACGAAGGTGCCCCGATGGCTGATGGATATTTGACGACCCATGTACTTGATACCGCCCGCGGCGCGCCCGCCGCAGGGGTCGCAGTGACGCTCTACCGCATTGAAGGCACCAACCGGCTCAAGCTTGGTGCGGCCCAAACCAATGCCGACGGGCGCACCGATGCGCCGATCCTGCCCAAAGGCCAGCTCTCCACCGGCACCTATGAACTGGTGTTCGAGGCGGGCGCATATTTTGACCGCACGGGCACCCCGCCCGAAGCGCCGCGCTTTCTGGACGTGGTCCCCCTGCGCTTTGGCGTATCAGACGCGAACAAGCATTATCACGTGCCGCTGCTGCTTTCGCCCTTCGGCTATTCCACCTATCGCGGCAGCTGATTTCTGATCAACGTCCATACGATTGCGCCGCTGGCCTGAGGCCCGCAGGCTGCCCAAGCGGCACCCGCAGATGTGCTTGCCAAGCAGTGCTGCGGCATGGCACCTTGCCTGTCTGAAAAACGCTCGGAGGACGCCGATGGCAACGCAGAATTCCCCAACCCAGTCTACGGCCGCGGTGCAGGCTCAAACGCACCTGCCGCAGGTGACCGAGCCACGCAATCAGGGCATGGATCTGGATATGGACTGGGTCCGCCGTGTGCAGGCCAATCCCTCCGCGATTGAACGTCGCGCCGCCAGTTTGCCGGCGCGCCGATCGGTGAAGAAAGCCCATCAGGCCGCGTGGTTGCTGCGCGCGATTACCTGCATTGATCTGACCACTCTGTCCGGCGACGATACGGCCCGCCGTGTCGAGCGTCTGTGTGCCAAGGCGCGCCAACCGGTGGCTCAGGCGCTGCTTAAATCGCTCGGCATGGGGCCGATTACCGTGGGCGCAGTTTGCGTGTACCACGAGATGATCCCTGCCGCCCGCGCCGCGCTTGCAGGCACCAATATCCCGATCGCGGCGGTTTCCACAGGGTTCCCCGCAGGGCTTTCACCGCTCGAGTTACGCATCCGCGAGATCGAAATGAGCGTCGAAGCAGGTGCCAGCGAGATCGACATCGTCATCTCGCGCCGCCATGTGCTTTCGGGCGATTGGCAAGCGCTCTACGACGAGATGCGCGCCTTTCGCGCCGCCTGCGGCGAGGCGCATGTCAAAGCCATTCTGGCCACCGGCGAGCTTGGCAGTCTGCGCAATGTCGCCCGCGCCAGCCTTGTGTGCATGATGGCCGGTGCCGATTTCATCAAAACATCGACCGGAAAGGAAAGCGTCAATGCGACCCTGCCTGTCTCGCTGGGGATGATCCGTGCGATCCGCGATTATTATGAAAAGACCGGCATTCGCGTCGGCTACAAGCCTGCGGGCGGCATCTCCAAAGCCAAGGACGCGATCACCTATCTGGCGATGATGAAGGAGGAGCTTGGCGACCGTTGGACCCAGCCCGACCTTTTCCGGTTCGGTGCCTCCTCGCTGCTCAATGATATCGAGCGCCAGCTAGAGCATTTTATGACCGGCAGCTACTCCGCTGGCTACCGCCACGCTTCCAGCTAAGCCCTTCTTTGGCCCCCTTACATTCAATGCCTTTTCGAAAGGTTACCCCATGACAGTCTCGCAAATCTTTGAAACGATGGACTATGGCAAAGCCCCAGAGTCAGCCGCCGAGGCGCTGGCGTGGCTGGTCGATCAGGGCAGTCGTTTCGGCCATTTTATCGACGGTGAATTTACCAAGCCCGGCGATGGTTTCGACAGCCGCAATCCCGCCACCGGCGAGGTGCTGGCGACGCTCACGCAGGCCACCCAAAGCGATGTAGATACCGCCGTCAAAGCTGCGCGCAAGGCGCAACCAAAATGGGAAAAACTGGGCGGTCATGGCCGTGCACGTTATCTTTATGCTCTGGCGCGGCTCTTGCAAAAGCACAGCCGGCTGTTTGCTGTGCTCGAAGTGCTCGACAACGGCAAACCGATCCGCGAGGCGCGTGACATTGATGTGCCCTTGGCGCAGCGGCACTTTTACTATCATGCGGGCATGGCCCAACTGATGGAAAGCGAATTGCCAGATGCGCAGGCGTTGGGTGTCTGCGGCCAGATCATCCCGTGGAATTTCCCGCTGTTGATGCTGGCATGGAAGATCGCGCCCGCACTGGCGATGGGCAATACCGTGGTGCTAAAACCGGCGGAGTACACCTCCCTTACTGCACTGCTATTCGCCGACATTTGTCGCCAGGCAGGGTTGCCGAAAGGCGTGGTCAATATCGTCACAGGCGACGGGGCCGTGGGCGAAATGATCGTCAGCGCGGAAGTCGACAAGATCGCCTTTACCGGCTCCACCGCCGTAGGCCGCCGCATCCGCGAAGCCACCGCAGGCAGTGGCAAGGCCCTCACCTTGGAACTCGGCGGCAAGTCGCCCTACATCGTCTTTGACGACGCTGATCTCGACAGCGCGGTCGAAGGGCTGGTGGATGCGATCTGGTTCAATCAGGGGCAGGTCTGCTGCGCAGGATCGCGCCTGTTGGTGCACGAGCCAGTGGCCGAGGCATTCTATGCCAAGCTGCGCAACCGGATGGAAAAACTGCGTGTCGGTGATCCACTCGACAAAAGCATTGATGTCGGTGCCTTGGTCGATCCGGTTCAGCTTAAATCGGTCAGCGACTTGGTCTCGGCCAATACGGCGGGCGAGCGTTTTACCGCGACCGCAGCGATGCCCGAACAGGGGTGCTTCTATCCCCCGACCCTGATCACCGGCCTCAACCCCGCCGATACGCTGATGCAGGAAGAAATTTTCGGCCCCGTTCTGGTCTCCACCACCTTCCGCACGCCACTCGAAGCCGTGAGCCTTGCCAATAATACCCGCTACGGCCTCGCCGCGACGGTCTGGAGCGAGAACATCAACCTCGCGCTGGATATCGCGCCCAAGCTGGCGGCGGGTATTGTCTGGATCAACGGTACCAATATGATGGACGCCGCCGCAGGCTTTGGCGGCGTGCGCGAAAGCGGTTTTGGCCGTGAAGGCGGCTGGGAAGGGCTGGCAGGATACACCCGCCCCAAAGGCACCGCCAAACCGCTGAAATACATCGAGCCCTTCAGCGGCGAGGGTGCCCCGTCAGACCCGATCGACCGGACTGCCAAGCTCTATATCGGTGGCAAGCAATCGCGCCCCGACAGCGGCTACTCCGCTCCGGTTTGGGGCAAATCCGGCGCGCTTTTGGGTCATGCCAGCCTCGCCAGCCGCAAAGATGTGCGCAACGCAGTCGAAGCCGCCCATGCGGCCAAAGGCTGGTCGGGCACGACGGGCCACCTGCGGGCGCAGATCCTCTATTACGTGGCCGAAAATCTCGCCGCACGATCCGACGAATTCGCCAACCGTCTGAATGATCTGCAGGGCGGAAAATCAGGCGCCGCCGAGGTCGAAGCCGCGATCCGCAGGCTCTTTACCTATGCTGCATGGGCCGACAAATATGACGGCCAGATCCACGGCGTGCCCATTCGCGGTGTCGCATTGGCGATGAAAGAGCCCGTTGGCGTGATCGGCGCCCTCTGCCCTGCCGAGGCCCCGCTTCTGGGCCTGATCTCCTGCATGGCTCCGGCCATCGCGATGGGCAACCGCGTGATCCTCGCGGCCTCGGAGCCTTTCCCGCTGGCTGCTACCGACTTCGCACAGATACTGGAAACCTCTGATATTCCCGCAGGTGTGGTTAACATCCTCACGGGCCCGCACGCCGATCTCGCCGAGCCCTTGGCGCGCCATATGGATGTTGATGCGGTCTGGAGCTTTGGCGCCGCCGATCTCAGCGCGGTGATCGAAAAAGCCGCCGCCAGCAATCTCAAACGCACATGGGTCAATCACGGCATGGCCCGCAACTGGTCCGAGGCCGAAGGCGAAGGCCGCGCCTTCCTGCAAGCCGCCACCGAAGTTAAAAACGTCTGGATCCCCTACGGCGAATGATACCGCTCCCGTTGGCGAAAAAACCCCGCCGGAGGCACGTCCTGACCCGCAAGGGTCAGGACAATCAACCCGCAAGCACCATCGTTACTCGGCAGGCGCATCTTCAGGGATCGTGGTCTCAAGCCCTTCCGGTTGGCCGACCACCACAAACAGCATATCGTCCGGCGTCAGCAATTCACCGGCAACCCGTTTGACATCCGCCAACGTCACCGCCTCGACCCTGTCATTGCGGGTCGCGATGTAGTCAATCGGCAAGCCAATCATCTGCATCCCGACCAGAATATTCGCAATCGTCGAATTGCCATCGAACCGCAGCGGATAGGCCCCGGTGATATAAGTCTTGGCGTCCTGCAACTCCTGCTCGGTCACCCCTTCGGTGGCCGCTTTGGACCACTCATCGCGGATCACTGAAATCGCCTCTGCAATGCGGTCGTTGGCCGAACTGACCGATCCCATATAGGTCTCGGCCAGATCACGCGGCACCAGATAGGAAGACACCCCATAGGTAAGCCCCCGTTTTTCACGCACTTCGGTCATCAAACGGCTTTCAAACGACCCGCCGCCCAGCACCTGATTAAGCACAGTGGCAGCGAAAAAGTCGGGATCATCTTGCTTGATGCCTTTGTGGCCGAACAAAGCCACCGATTGCGGTGTCGCGAAATCAACGACCTTGACGCCGGAGGGGATGCTTACCTCGGCCCGTGGTGGCATCGGCGCACCGGTTTCTGGCAGATCCCCCAGTAGATCATCGAGCAACATGCCCAGTTCCTCGCGCGTGATGTCCCCCACGGCGCCCACGTAAATGCGGTCGCGTGCCAATACATCACCTTGGGCCTGCAACAAATCCTCGCGGGTTAGCCCGTTCACGCTCTCCACAGTGCCGTTGATAGAACTGCCATAAGGATGCCCGCCGAATATGGTTTCGTTGAACGTCTGGTTCGCAATGTCGCCCGGATTCTTGAGGCTCGAATTGATGATTGACAGTACTTGTCCGCGCACACGGTCGAGCGCGTCCTGATCAAAACGTGGCGATTGCAACGCATCCTTCAGCAGCGCCATCGAGGCATCGCGGTTCTCGGTCAAAAACCGTGCCGAGACAGAGACTTCATCATGCGAAGAATCGAACCCGAACGTGGTCGCCAAAGCTTCGGTAGCACGGCTGAAAGCCCGCGCATCAAGGTCGGCGGCCCCTTCTTCCAAGAGCCCCGTCATCATTGTTACCGCACCGCGTTTACCGGGCCGGTCCAGCGACGCGCCACCGCGAAACCGGATTTCGAGCGCTGTGAACGGGATTGAATGCTCCTCGACCAACCACGCAGTGACGCCACCGGGGCTGGTGACCGACTGGATTTCGACTTCGCTACGGGCCGGCAGTGCGGCCGCAAACGTCAGGATCAATGCATAAAACAGCTTCATTCTGCGGCCTCTTTCTTCTTCAACATTCCAGTGACCGAGGTGCGCAGGTCAAACACGTCCCGCGCGGCTTGCATGATGTCCTCTCCGGTCACCGCTTCCAGCACGTCGGGCCAAGCCTGCACGTCCTCGACAGTCAACCCGATCGCGAGCGCCTGACCGTAACGGTTGGCGACGCTGTCGGCATTGTCACGGGCATAAATCTGATCGGCGCGGATTTGCAATTTGATCCGTTCCAACTGCTCGGGGTCGACGCCGGCCTCCATGAACTCGGCAAGCGCACCGTCCAGAGCTGCTTCGGCTTCTTCCAGCGTGACACCTGCTGCTGGCACCACGGCAAAACCAAATGTCGTGTCGTCAAGTGTGGCACCGCTGTAAAATGCGCCGGTATAGGTTGCGACCTGGGTGTCGAACTGCAGTTTTTCAGCGAGGAACGATGTGGTGCCACCCCCTAGAATCTCGGCTAAAATCGTTAACGCTGCGGCTTTGTCCTGCGCGCTACTGTCACGCTCCGGTGCCATGTAGGACCGGCTGATATAGGGCTGGGCTACCCGTGCATCGCGGTAGGTAACCCGTCGCTCGGCGATTTGTGGCGGCTCTTTGGTACGTAGCCGCTCTGGCAAATCGGGGTTGGCAGGGATCGCGCCGTAGTACTTTTCTGCCAAGGTTTTCACCTCGTCGGGCAGCACATCGCCAGACACAACCAGAATGGCGTTATTGGGCGAGTAATAAAGCGCATAGAACGCCAGCGTGTCCTTGAGTTGCAGCTCCTGCATCTCGTGCTTCCAGCCGATCACCGGCGTACCGTAGCGATGGTTAAGATACTGGGTGGCGCTGACCTGTTCATTGAGCAGTGCACCGGGGCTGTTTTCGGTCCGCTGGTTGCGCTCTTCCAAAATCACGTCGCGTTCAGTTTCGATGTTTTCCGGCGTGAGGCGGATGTTCTTCATCCGGTCGCTTTCCATCTGCATCATCAGCTCTAACCTGTCGGCAGCGACGCGCTGGAAATAGGCGGTGTAGTCATAGCTGGTAAAGGCGTTGTCCTGCCCGCCATTGGCCGCCACGGTGGAAGAGAACTCGCCAGACTCCATCTTGTCTGTGGCTTTGAACAGCAGGTGCTCCAGAAAATGCGCCACGCCCGAGGCGCCCTTGGGCTCATCCGCCGATCCCGCACGGTACCAGACCATTTGCTGAACCACAGGGGCGCGGTGATCTTCGACCACCACCACCTGCATGCCGTTCTCCAGCGTGAAGGCTGTGACAGCTTCGTTGTCGCGCGCCTGAGCCACAGCAGGTGGCAGGCACAGCGCCGCAACGGCGGCAAGGACCGGCAGTCGGAACATGATGTTTCCCCAGATTATTTCTCTCACCCTAGGTACGCCCCCTGCCCGCACAATCAAGCCGAAACGCGCAAATGTGAAGCAGGCGCAAAACTGCGCCTGCCTGCATCAACAGCGAGAACTGGGTAGATTACTGGAGCGAAATGCCCGCAGCGGGAGGCGAAGACGGCGTGCGTGCACCTGCACGACGCCAGCGGCTGGCCTCTTGTTGGGCATCAAGCGACTGGCGTTTATACGCCTGATTGTACCGATCAACCGGCACCAGACGGATGCTGGTAAAGCGGCCTTTGCGCTTGCGGAACTTGGCATCTTCGGTGGCCAGTGCCTGCCGGACGCCGGGCAGAACGCCCATGCGGCTGGCGTGTTGCACCAACGCGCCATCATTTGCCGGAACACCCCCTGCAGTCGCGGCAGGGCTGCCACCAAAGGCTGCAATACCTTCGGAGATCGCGGACCGGTCTGTCAGGTTGGCCTGCCCCGGTGTCGGGGTTGGCAAATCGGTATAGCTGCTTGGTTCTTCCAGCGGTTTGACAGGCGCGATCATGAATTCGTTCGGCCCATTGCCGGCATGGGGCATGTCTCTCAATCCCTTGTTGCTACAGGCAGCAAGGGCGAGCGAGATGATGAGCAATCCGGCAAAGCGGCGCATGGGTCGTCTCCTTCGTGGTCACCCAAGTATTAACGCAGGCAACAGGTCAATGTCACTGGCGTTTTTTGCCAGGTACTTTGGGCGGCTTTTTTGCGCCCGTCTTTTTGTCATCGGTGGACAGGACCAACCCGATCGCACCGGCAAAGATAAAGATATCTGCGACGTTATAGACGAACGGATTGCGCAACCCGCAGCAAGAATTGTTGAGGAAATCCAGAACATAGCCGTAGTAGAGCCTGTCCACCACATTGCCCATCGCGCCCCCCACCAGCAGCCCTGCACTGATCTGCGGCCACAAGTCAAAGCGACGACGGTACATCCAGAAGGTTACTGCCGCACATATCACCACGCCCAAGGCGATTAAAAACCAGCGGCTGACTTCGGAGCCGTCACCAAACAGGCCAAAGTTGATGCCACGGTTCTCGCCGTAGCGGAAGTTGACCAGCGGCGGCCAAACGTCGATGGACCCGACGCGGGCAAGCTCCATTGAGTGGATCACCACATATTTGCTGATCTGGTCGATCAGAAAAGCCACGAGGGCCGCTATGGAAAATACCCGCATCCGCTCGCTCCTTTAGTGCCGGAAGTGGCGCATGCCGGTAAAGACCATGGCAAGCCCGGCCTCATCCGCTGCGGCAATCACCTCGTCATCACGCATCGATCCGCCGGGCTGGATCAGCGCCGTGGCGCCGGCTTCGGCGGCAGTGATCAACCCATCTGCAAAGGGGAAAAACGCGTCCGATGCCACGACCGAACCTTGGGTCAGCGGTGCAGAAAGGCCCATCGCCTCGGCCATGTCCTGTGCCTTGCGTGCCGCGATGCGGGTGCTGTCGACGCGGCTCATCTGGCCCGCGCCGACACCCACGGTGGCGCCGTCCTTAACGTAGATGATCGCGTTGGATTTGACGTGTTTCGCCACGGTCCAAGCGAACAGCAGGTCGTTCAGCTCCTGCTCCGTTGGTGCGCGTTTGGTCACCACTTTCAGGTCATCGCGGCTGATCCGGCCCACGTCCTTGTCCTGCACCAGAAACCCGCCCGAGACCTGACGCACGGCCAGCGCCGCCGCAGCAGGATTGCCCAGCCCGTCGGTGGTGAGCAGTCGCAGGTTCTTCTTTCGCTCGAAAACGGCCATCGCGTCGGCATCCGCCCCGGGCGCAATAACAACTTCGGTAAAGATCGCCGCGATGGCTTCGGCGGTTTCACCGTCCAACACTTGGTTCAGCGCGATGATGCCGCCAAAGGCCGAGGTGCGGTCACAGTCAAACGCACGAGTATAGGCCTCCAGCATCGTCGCGCCACGCGCCACGCCGCAGGGATTGGCGTGTTTGATGATGGCGCAGGCAGGGCCGCTGTCTGTGGTGAATTCACTGACCAATTCAAACGCGGCGTCTGTGTCGTTGATGTTGTTATAGCTCAGCTCTTTGCCCTGATGCTGGGTGGCGGTCGCCACGCCGGGACGCGCGGCGCCATCGGTGTAGAATGCTGCCGACTGATGCGGGTTCTCGCCATAGCGCAAGCCTTGGGCCAGCGTGCCCGCAAAGCTGCGGCGGCGCGGCGTGCCGCCAACCTGCGCGGCCATCCATGTGCTGACGGCGGTATCGTAGGCTGCGGTGCGGGCATAGGCGGTCTGCGCCAAACGTTGGCGGAATTCATAGGTGGTCTGGCCGTCGTTCGCCTCCATCTGGGCAATCAGCGGCGCGTAGTCTTCAGTATCAACGATGACGTTCACAAAACCATGGTTCTTGGCCGCAGAGCGGATCATCGCCGGGCCGCCGATGTCGATATTCTCGATCGTCTCGGCATAATCGGCGCCCTTGGCGACGGTTTCCTCGAACGGGTAGAGGTTGACCACTACCAGATCAATCGCACCAATGCTGTGTTCGGTCATCGAGGCCACGTGATCGTCATTGTCGCGCAGGGCCAACAAACCGCCGTGCACCACCGGGTGCAGGGTTTTGACGCGGCCATCCATCATTTCGGGAAAGCCGGTTACCTCGGCCACGTCCTTCACCTCAAGCCCGGCATCGCGCAGCGCCTTGGCAGTGCCACCGGTAGAAAGCAGCTCGACCCCCTTTGCGGCCAGTGCGCGGCCCAGTTCGACCAACCCTGTTTTGTCGGAAACGGAAAGCAAAGCGCGGTTAAGCGGGGCGAGGTCGGGCATGGGCAGCATCCTTTGGTCAGTCGTCGTCATCAAGATAAATGTCGTCTCGGGAGAGATCCCGCACGCCAATCGCAGTTTCCTGCGCCTTCGACAAGGACCAGCGCACACGGGTGGCATAGGCAAAGGCCATTCCGCTGAGCACAATCTGCTCCGCTGCACGGGGTTTAAGACGGGTATTTTCCAGATAGACCCCCGGCTCGAGCGAGAGATTATGGGTGCCGTCATGGCGGAAAACCCATATTTCCCCGCTCTTTAGCGCCATTGAGACCGCCGCCCCACCCAAGTCCAGCGTGGCGTCTACATCAGGGTGCAAGTGAAACCGCAACTCAAACCGCACGCCTTTGAGCTGGCCGGTGTCCAAGGCCTTGTCAAAACGCCGCTTTTCAACATCATTCAGGGCCAGCAGCATGTCCTCGCCCGCCAAACCGCGCCCGTCGAGGGTTAGCTCCAGCGTGCGCGCATGGGTCAGCCCGTGGCTGCGCACATATCCGTCATGGCCGCCCTGAAAGCGCAGCCCATCCGAGGCGGTGCCGATCTCGATGGGCACATGGGTGGGGCCTTCGATCAGGTCTTCCTGTCCCGTGGTCGGGTCCGGTTCAGCCAGTCGGGCAGAGGAATAACCGCCAAGCGACAGGGTCGAATGAGACGGCGTCGCGCGCCCTGCCCGCCGCCATTCAATGCCGAAAGCCGCACCCGACCCGCAGTTGACCACCAAGGGACGCCGCCCCGAGGTCAGCTCGAACGCGAGGGTCGAGGCATGGGCATTGGCCGAACCGTCACCCTGCGGGGGCAAGGCTGCGTCGACGATCACGCTGGTGCGTCCTGCGGACAAACGGGCATAGCCCATCGACAGCCCGTCAACTTGGCCAGCGCGAACATTAGCCGCCGCCAGCGCGTGATCCAGCCAACCCTCGGCCCCGCGCCCGCCGCCATGAAACCGCGCCAGCGCCCCGTCCGAATGGCGCAGGGTGCGCAGGGTCGGTGCAATGCGGGCAATCGCGGCGAGATGTTCTTTGGGTGCGCCACGACCCGCGTCGCTCAGCACCGCTGCCGCCCATGTTAGCAAGGTGAACACCGCTAGCAATTCTTCGGGGTTACGGGTTGGCAGCCCGCCTTCCTTGTCGATCTGGGTACTGCATTCGCGGGCCAGCGCCTTGATCGCGGGACCGGCGAGATTCTCCTGCCCTTCCAGCGACAGCCCCGCATGGATCAGCCCTGTCAGCGCCTCGAAACGGGGTAATCCCGGTGCTGCGGCCCGCCAACGGCGCGACAGGAACTTGGCCTGCTGTTCCAGCGAACGGTAGAACGCTTTGCTTTGTGCCGAGTCCTGCCCGCGCAGCACGAAGATGGCGTGGTTGATCCAGCGGATCAGGCGGCGTCCGGTCAGATCAGGTGTCCATCCCGCGCCATGACCTTTGCCATAGGCGTCAATCCAACCCCAAATCCATGTCTGAGCCTGCTGCCGCGCCAGCGGGTCACCAACTGCGGCCAGATCATCCATCCAGGCAAAACCGTGCAGGGCGGCGGCATAGGCGGCATCAGGCGGTGTCACTTCCCACAGACTTTTATCGGGCGCGTTCAGCAATGTACCCGCAAACAGGTAATTGCCCGCGATCAGTTGTCGCCCGCGTGCAAACGATCCGATTGTGCGCGGTTCGGGCGAAGAGACAAAGCCTTTGACTTGCGCACGCGTCCGCGTTGCCAGCCGCGCGTGCAACTGGTTGAGAAACCGCACTTTGCGTGCCCTCAAGCTGATGGTGTTGAACATAACTGCGCTGCCCTTGACGCTCTATCGGCGCCTGAGGCCAGCATAGCCTCCCCGCCCTTTCGAGTCACCGATTTTTGCCAGATCACCGCAGATCGGCGGTTTTAGACACATTGATATTGTTCTGCAGCGGGTTCGGCCCTTAGGTTGGCGACAGATTTTCCGCAGCCGGAGCCCATGATGATTGCCAGCCTGATGATGTATCTGCGGCCCGAAACGGCGGACGCCACTGCGCGCTATTGGGCGCTTATTCGGGAGGGATTGATCGCACGGGGGATTCCGGCGCCTGCGGAATTAGCGAACGATTCATCGGAATTCGAGGTCTGGCGCGCGCCCGATCTGGTGCTCGGCCAGACCTGCGGCATGCCCTACCGGCTTTGGCTGCACCGCCAAGTGACGCTGATAGGCACGCCGGATTTCGCGGTCGATGGATGTCCGAGCGGCTATTACAACTCCGCTATTATTGTGCGCAAGGATGACCCGCGCGCCACGCCGGAGGCCTTTGACGGCGCCTGTTTTGCCTATAACCAGACGTTTTCCCAGTCCGGCTATGCCGCGCCCTATGCGGCGCTCAAGCCATTGAGCGTCTGGTTTGATCGTAGGCTTCAAACCCACAGTCACCGCGCCGCGGCCCAAGCGATCGCCAGCGGTGCGGCTGATATCGCCGCGCTCGACGCGGTCTCATGGAGATTGATTGCGCGGTATGAGCCCTGCGCCGAGCAGTTGCGCGTTCTCATGCATACCGAGCCGACACCGGGGCTGCCGTACATCGCGGGGCCAACCGCAAATGCGCAAACGACGTTTGAGGCGGTGCGCGAAGCGATCAACAACTTGAATGAGACGGACCGCGAGACCCTCGGGATCAAGGGTCTCGTTGCAATACCGAAATCAGCATACCTTGCGATAGACAATCCGCCAGACACGCCCACGGAAATTCCGTAAGGTGACGTGTTAGGAGACTAAGAAAGCTGAGAAATCCAAGTTTCAGTCCTTGCGCAGGCAGGCGATGTAAAACCCATCCATGCCGCCAAGCTCGGGCCAGTAGTCGGGGCGCAGCCGAAGCCCACCTTCGGAGGTGATCCACGCCGGATCAATCCCCGACACCTTTAGCGCCTCGGTGTCGCAGGTCATGTCATCATGCCGTTCCAACGCCTCATCAACCTGCACTTCGCCCTCGTCAGGCAACAGGGAACAAGTGCAAAACACCAACCGCCCGCCGGGTTTGAGCAGGCTCCATGCATGGTCGATCAACTCTTCTTGCAACGCGATCAACGCGCCGAATTCCGCGCCATCCTTGGCATAGGGCAGATCGGGGTGGCGGCGCAGGGTGCCCGTGGCCGAACAGGGCGCATCCAGCACAATCGCATCAAATTGCCCTTCGACATTGCGGGCATCCATGACCAGCATTTTCGCGGTCAGCTTGGTGCGCGAGAGGTTCTCGGTCACCCGCGACATGCGCGGCCCAGATACATCTACCGCCGTCACTTTCGCGCCCGAAGCGGCGATCTGCATGGTTTTGCCACCCGGTGCGGCGCAAAGATCCAGCACCATTTCGCCAGCCTGCGGGGCCAGCACCTGAACCGGCACAGCGGCGGCGGCATCCTGTACCCACCAATCGCCTTCGGTAAAACCCGGCATCGCAGAGACCTGTCCGGCATCTTTGATCCGTACCGATCCTGTCGGCAATACCGTGCCGCCAACTGCTTCGGCCAGTGCGGCGGGGTCGGTTTTCGCGGTCAGGTCCAGCGGTGCGCCTGCCAGATGGGCAATTTCCATCGCCGCAATCGCATCAGCACCCCAAGCCTCGATCAAAGGTCCACGCAGCCATTTCGGCAGGCGCGGGGCGCGCAGAGCATCCCATGCGTCGGGCCCTTCGGCGGCGATCTTGCGTAAAACGGCGTTGGTCAGCCCTTTGAGGTGGCTCAGCGTGCGGTGTTGCGACACCAATGTGACCATCGCGTTGACCACCCCATGCGCCGCGCCGCCCTGACAAAGCTCCACCGTGCCGACGCGCAGCACGTTATGAATATGCAGCGGCGGATATTTGTTCAGATGCTTTTGCAACAGCCGGTCGGCCCGTTCCATTCCGCGCAGGGTGTCGGTCGCCAAACGCTGGGCGCGGGCGCGATCATCGGGCGGCAGCTTGTCCAATGTGCCGCCAGCCAGCGCCTCCGACATCAGACAGGGCTCTTCGCCGAGGATCTGGTCCAACAGGTTTACGGCACTGCGCCGCGCCTGAACGCCTGTATCTGCCATGGGCTCTCTCTCTGTCTGTGCAAGGGTGCGGGTTGTCTGGGCCAAGGGGCGACGTATATCAAGGGGCAAGCTGCCTTCAAGAGGACATCATGCCAGACCCAAACCCCAACCCGACCCCGACACCGGACCTGCCGCCCCACCCAAAGCCGGCACCGCGCCCGATCCCCGATACCCCCGCGCAACCGACGCCCGCGCCGGGACCGGACTTGCCTAATATGAGCAGCGCGGCCCAACAATCGCTACCCCCTGCGGCCCAGCGGGCCTTGGCCGAGGCCGAGGAACGCCGCCGCCAGACAGCACAGGCAGAACTGCCCCGCGAACATGGCGGGCGCGACGGGCCAGAGCCTGTGCGCTACGGGGATTGGGAGAAAAAGGGCATCGCAATCGATTTTTGATCGGGTGCCGGCCTGCGCTTGAATGGGTGGGAGACGTCAGCGCAGCGTAAATTTCGCCGAATCGCCTTGGCCTTTGTCGGAGGTGATCCGCACTTTCGCGCCATCGGCTTCGACGGCCTGACAGTTGTATCCCAGATCATCGCCGCCCCAAGCGATCCGGCGGCAAAGATACCCGTCTTCCCACGTCCATGACCCCGTCACCGGCCACGCGGCCCCCATACCGCTAATTTGCCCATCAGGCGTGACCTGAAGTTCGACCAGCGGACGGGTCAACGATTTGCCCTCCATCAACGTCACAAACTCGCTGCGGGATTTGACCGGCTGGTACTCTGCCAGCGCGGGCACGGCAGTGAGGATCATAGCGGCAATAGAGAAGACGACGGCTTTCATGGCGAGACCTCGTTTAGGCAAACAGTCCCCAAACCACGAGATATCCGGCCTGAAAGTTTCATCCCGACGGCCGCGAAAGCCAACTTAGGCGTCATTCAGCCCAAGCACATCGAGCATGTCGTAGGCTCCCGCCTCACGCCCCTGCCCCCAAAGCGCCGCCTTGAGCGCACCACGGGCAAAAACGGTGCGGTCGCTGGCAATATGGCGCAGCACGATCCGCTCGCCGGGGGCCGCAAACATCACGTCATGCTCGCCGACGATGTCACCGCCGCGAATGGCGGCAAAGCCGATATCGCCGCGTTTGCGCGCACCGGTGATACCGTCGCGGCCTCTGTCTGAGACATCCTCAAGTGCGACACCCCGCCCTTGGGCTGCCGCCTCGCCCAACATCAGAGCGGTTCCCGAAGGCGCATCGACCTTATGGTGGTGGTGCGCCTCGATGATCTCGATATCGAAATCTGCGTCCAGCGCCGCCGCGACCTTTTTGGTCAAAAGAGTCAGCAGGTTAACGCCAAGGCTCATATTCCCCGCGCGGATGATCACTGTTTTTTCGGCGAAAGGCTCCAGCTTGGCGATATCCTCGGCGGTCATGCCGGTCGTGCCAATGACATGTACGGCACCGGATTTGGCGGCATGGGCCGCAAAGGCCAGCGTCGCCGCAGGCGCGGTAAAATCAATGATCGCGCTAGCCGTGCCAATTGCTGCTGCGGCATCATCAGTGACGATCACGCCCAGCGCCGCACCGCCCATTGCCACGCCTACGTCCTGCCCGATCCAGTCATGACCCGCACGTTCGACAGCACCGGTCAGCGTCATGCCTTCATGCGCGCTAACCTGCGAAATCAGCATCTGACCCATGCGGCCAGACGCCCCCATTACGGCGATGGCAGGTGACTTGGTCATTGGCTGTGCTCCCTCATTATCTCGGCGTTGTGTATCCTGACAGCGCCTGCTTGGCAAAGCCCCAGCAAGGCATTAGATGGTGCACATGGCAAAGAACAAATCTTCCGAGGGCGCAGGCCCGACACAACGTATGCTCCGCGTGGGTGAAACCATCCGCCGCGCATTGTCCGACGTGCTGGCCCGTGGCGAGGTGCATGACACCGATCTTAACCGTATGTCGATTACAGTCGGCGAGGTGCGGACATCGCCCGACCTGCGGATCGCGACCGCCTATGTGCTGCCGCTGGGCGGTTTGGGCAAAGACGAGGTGCTGAAACTGCTGGCCCGCAACAAGGGTGAGCTGCGCCGCTTGGTGGCCAAGAAGCTGAACCTGAAGTTCGCCCCCGAGCTACGCTTCCAGCTGGATCACACCTTTGACCAGATGGATGCAACCAGCCGGATGTTGGCGCAAGACGTGGTGCGCCGTGATGCAGATGCGCCCGATGGGGATGCCCAGACTGACGGGCCGGATGAATGATACGCGCCCTCACACTTTTGGGTGTATTGCTGTGGGCGCTGCCTGCCGCTGCAACAACTTGTAGCAATCAAAGCTTCCAAGGCAAAAGCTATGCCGTTTGCGAGGTGGATTTGACCGCCGAACGGTTGGAGCTGTTCCTCAATGACGACGAAGGCCGCACTTTTGGCTATTTCGGCAATATCGAGAAAGCGCTGCGGGCCGAGGGCCAGCAACTTGGCTTTGCGATGAATGCGGGCATGTATCACGACGACCGCGCGCCGGTTGGTTATTACCTTGAAAACGGGCGCGAATTCCAACGGGTGATCAGCTCCGAAGGGCCGGGTAACTTTGGCCTGCTGCCCAATGGAGTGCTCTGTCTGCGCGACGGGCGGGCCGATGTGTTCGAAACCCGCGCCTTTGTAAATGCTGGCCCCGCCTGCCGGTCCGCGACCCAGTCCGGCCCGATGCTGGTGATTGACGGGGCGCTGCATCCGCGGTTTTTAAAAGACGGCACCTCGCGCTATGTGCGCAACGGCGTTGGCACCTCGGCGGCAGGCAAGCGCGCGGTTTTCGTGATCTCCAACGAGGTGGTAAACTTTCACGAATTCGCCAGTTTCTTCCGCGATCATCTGAAACTGCCCAATGCGCTTTATTTCGATGGGAATGTCTCGCGGTTGCGGGCGCCAGATTTGGGCCGCGATGATGCAGGCTTCAGCGCTTTGGGGCCGATCATCGGCGTGGTCGAGCCTGCCAAGTAGCGCCGACTAACGCTGACCGCGCGCGGGCTCTCTCACTTCAAGACATTTCTACTGGGCAGCAGGCCGTACACTATGTATAGCCTCCCACGCATTCGCAAAAAGGGCAGCACATGGCGCGTAAACGCAAGGGTCGGGATATTTCAGGGTGGATTATCGTGGACAAACCCGCAGGCCCCACCTCTACGACGGTCGTGAACAAAGTACGCTGGGCCTTGGATGCCAAGAAAGCGGGCCACGCTGGCACACTTGATCCTGACGCGACGGGCGTGTTGGCTATTGCTTTGGGCGAGGCGACTAAAACGGTGCCCTATATCACCGATGCCCTGAAAGCTTATTCCTTTACTGTTCGCTTGGGCATTTCCACCAACACCGACGATGCCGAAGGCGAAGTGATCGCGACCTCGGACCTGCGTCCCGACGATGCCGCGATCAAAGCCGTACTTGGCTCATTTGTCGGTGATATCCAGCAGATTCCACCGCAGTTTTCTGCCGTTAAGGTCGACGGTCAGCGCGCTTATAAACTGGCCCGTGCCGGTGAAGAGATGGAGCTGGCCGCCCGCCCGCTCTGGGTTGAAAGCCTACTGCTCACCGATCGCCCCGACGTGGACCACGTCACGCTTGAGATGGTCTGCGGCAAGGGCGGCTACGTCCGCTCCATTGCCCGCGATCTAGGGCAAAAGCTCGGGTGCCTCGGACATGTCCGCGAATTGCGCCGTGAGTGGTCTGGCCCGTTCGAGGCCGCCAACGGGCTGACGCTGGAACAGATCGAAGCCATAGCCCGTACTCCCGAACTTGATGCCCATCTGCTGCCGATGGAACAGGGACTTTGCGACCTGCCCGAGGTGAAAGCCACGGATGAGGGCGCAGTGCGTCTGCGCAATGGCAATCCCGGGATGGTGATCGGTACGGGCGTAGAATACGGCGATGAATGCTGGGCCTCCTACAAGGGCCGCGCCGTGGCCGTCGGCAGGTTCAAATCCGGCGAATTGCATCCTGCGCGGGTGTTCGCTGAACCCGCTGACTAATACCGGTTTGCGCAGCAGGTGGCGGGATGCGACAACCCCCGCCATGCTCGTTCGCCATCACACCACCCCAGAAGCCGTATCGGTCGCGTCTTATTCGGCTTGCGAAAATTATCGCTATAGCCTTTGCCGGACATGGGATCCGCAGGGTTTGCGAGTGATGTTTTTGATGTTGAACCCCTCCACCGCAACCGAAATGCAAAACGACCCGACCGTCGGCCGCTGCGAGCAGCGCGCCCGTCGCTTGGGGTTTGGCAGCTTCGAGGTAACCAACATTTTCGCATGGCGCGCCACCGATCCGCGCAACATGCGCGCCGCCGATGATCCGGTGGGCACCCAGAATGACGCGGCCATCTTGCAGGGTGCCGCGCGGAGCGACCGGATCATCGCGGCTTGGGGCGTGCACGGTGCACACCAAGGGCGCGGCGTTGCGGTTGCTGCCCTGTTGCGGGCCCAAAACCATGCGCTGTTCCATCTGGGATTATCTAAGGCGGGCCACCCCAAACACCCGCTCTACCTGCCCTATGCGCAGCAGCCCGTAGTGTGGGCCGAGTGACGCTGCACGACTTTACTAATTAACCATTCATGGCAATTCAGTTTGGTTCAGCGCCTCCTTGCGGCTATTGCACGAAGCGGACGCTCAACCGGAGTGTTGGCGATTGGGGTGGATAAAGCATGTTGTGGTTGGCAGGGCTCATGGGCTTGATGACAGTAAGCGCTGTCGTCTACATCGACGTCACCCCCGAGGACGAAAGCGAAGACCCCACGCCCCCGCCGGACGCCCCCTCCCAGCCGTTCGGTGATATCCTGTCTGGCACCTTTGACGATGATCTGCTGGCGGGTGGCAGTGGCGATGACCAAATCGGCGGCTATGCGGGCGAAGACCTGATCTACGGCGGCACAGGCGATGACGATTTGCACGGTGCTGAGGGCAATGACACAATTTCCGGCGATGCGGGCGATGACAGCCTCAATGGCAACGACGGCGACGACGATCTTTACGGCGGCACAGGCAACGACAGCCTGATGGGCCACAACGATGACGACTACCTCTATGGTGAGGACGGCGATGATTCTCTGCAAGGGTCCGCAGGCGATGACCAACTTAGTGGCGGCGCGGGAAATGACGTGCTGCAAGGCGGATTGGACGACGATGCGCTCGTTGGCGGCACAGGGGCCGATACCCTGTTCGGCGGCTGGGGTGACGATACGGTGAGCGGCCTTGAGTTGAGCACCAGTCTCTCCGGCCTCGTCGACACCGATGCGGCGGATTATCTCAATGGCGGCGGGGGCGACGATCTGATCATCGCGGGTGCCGGCGATGTTGTGACGGCAGGCGACGGCGCCGACCAGATCATTTTCGGCGACTGGATCAACGAAGGCGGCGCCGCAGAAATCATGGATTACACACCGAGCGACGACAGTCTGCTCTTTGTTTGGGATGACAGCGCGGGCGATGCGACACCCCCCGCCATCGACATCCGCCCGGATCCCGATAATGCCGGGCAATTACAGGTCGTTCTTGATGGCACGGTCGTGGCCCAAGTCGCGGGCGACATGCCCCTTACCGCCGCTGACATCGCGCTCATCCCGCTCAGTTCTGCCTTCGAGACCGGCCTGCTGAACAGCTGATCCGGTCTTGACGACACCACCTGCCACCACATCGGGTTAGCTCTACCCAGTTAGCCTTTGCCATTTCCCCGCAATTTTTCTATACGCCCCCATTGGCATGTGATTCTAATCACGCGGCAATACCTCCACGGGCCTGTGCTGGACGACATCCCGGCCTGCGCCATTCATTTTTTACACTTTCCGAAAAGGAGACCCCGATGTCGATTACACCAGAAGAAAAAGCCAAGGTCATGAAGGACTTTGGGGCCAAAGAAGGCGACACAGGTTCGCCCGAAGTACAGGTCGCCATTCTGTCGTCGCGCATCGCGACCCTGACCGAACACTTCAAAACCCACAAAAAAGACAACCACGGCCGCCGTGGTTTGTTGAAAATGGTCGCAACCCGCCGCAAGCTGCTTGACTACGTCAAGACCCGCGACGACGCGCGTTACCAAGACCTGATCAAACGTCTGGGCCTGCGCCGCTAACCTGCAGCACACCGCCGACACGACATCAAACCGCGCCTTGGCAACAGGGGGCGGTTTTTTTTGTTTTGAGCCACAGTCCGCAACGCCATCAAACCCAACTTGATTTGGCAAGATAAACTCAAACCCTTCCCGAGTGACAGGCGGTGGCGCCCAAGACAGCGCGCCTACTTCGACCCAAAAGTTCGCTCGATCCGCCGCACGTTCTCAACACTATCCTGCGGGTCGCGTACGATCGAAGGGACAGGCCCCTCATGACGCACGAAAATGCCGGTCACCCCTTCGGTGCAGCGCAGGGGCGCAAGCCCCGCCTGCGCCAGCATAGCGGTCAATGTCGCCGCCGAATAATCGGCCACATGGGCAATATGAAAATAGGCCCGCAAGTTGTGGCTATACTCGCCCTCCGCCACCATGTTCAGCCCTGGCACTTCGATGAAGAGGTGATCGCCCGGTCCCATGTGCGCCCGAATTTGCGCAAGTAACTCCTTGGGCTTCGCAACATGTTCCAGCACATGCGAGAGGATAAATATCTTTGGCCCTTCAGGCAGGCTGTCGGGGAATGCCTCCGCCGTAAGATCAATCCCGAATTGTGCTGCCCCAAACCGAACGGCCGCCTCATCAAGATCACAGCCCTGCACGCTTTTTGCATGATCCCGAAAATAGGCGAGGATGCCCCCAGCAGAACACCCGATCTCGACCACATGGCTCTCGGCTATCTGCGCCGCGTCCAGCTCCTGAAGTAAAAAGCGGTGAAACCGCTCACCGCGCTCGTTCTGCTCGGCAAGGATATGATCGTAATTCACCAGATCCGATTTGGTATAAAGCCTGCGATAATGATCGCGATAGAACACATCCAGAAACGATTGGCTAAGGGCGGGATAGGTCTGCACCAGGCCACAGCTTTCGCAGATTTGCTTTTGGAGATCAAAACCGTAGCGGTCGCATTCGGCCAATAACGAAAAGTCGCGATTGCCACAGCACAGGCACCCGTCTTCAACCATATCCATCTGGCGGTACAGGTCCCGCACCAGCGCAATATGCTTGCGTCTGCTGCTTGTGACGCGGCGCAGCAGGCCGAAACCACGGCCAAATCGAGGGTGGGACAAAGCGCGGCGCGGCATATAAGGCGTCCTTGTAAAACTGCCCGTATAGTGGCGGCAAATTGGCAGTAAGCCAAGCGCGCAGATACCCTCGGTTTCGCTACCTGCCAATTCAAGCCCACGGCATTCAAACGCGGCACAGTGGCCGCGCCCTGCCAAAGAACGCCACCCTTCCCATCACGCGCAAAACACTGTATGTCCCCGCAATCTGAAAGCCGGCGCCCGGACTCCAGCGCCCGACAAAGAAGATACCGGAGTCAGGGGCAATACGGCCCCTATGCAAATGGCCCGAACCGGGCCAACCTTAGGAAACGTGAATGTTTAACGTAACGACAAAATCGATCCAGTGGGGCGAAGAGACGCTGACACTGGAAACTGGCAAGGTTGCCCGTCAGGCTGACGGCTCCGTGATTGCCACGCTGGGCGAAACAACCGTCATGGCCAACGTGACTTTTGCCCGCACGCAAAAGCCGGGTCAGGACTTCTTCCCGCTGACCGTCCACTACCAAGAAAAATACTATGCCGCCGGTAAAGTGCCGGGCGGTTTCTTCAAGCGCGAAGCGCGCCCAACCGAAAAAGAAACCCTGACAGCCCGCCTGATCGACCGTCCGATCCGCCCGCTGTTCGTGCCTGGTTTCAAAAACGAAGTACTGGTGATGTGCACCGTGCTGAGCCACGACCTTGTTAACGACCCCGACATGGTTGCGATGATCGCGGCTTCCGCGGCGCTGACCATTTCCGGTGCGCCGTTCCGTGGCCCTATTGCTGCCTGCCGCGTTGGTTTTGAGGATGGCGAATACATCCTGAACCCGACAGTCGACGACATGCAGGACCTGCGCCTGAACCCCGAGCAGCGTCTTGATCTGGTTGTTGCCGGCACCAAAGACGCCGTGATGATGGTTGAATCCGAAGCTTATGAACTGTCCGAGGCAGAAATGCTCGGTGCCGTGAAATTCGCCCACGAAAGCATCCAGCCAGTTCTGGACCTGATCATTGATCTGGCCGAAGACGCCGCGAAAGAGCCTTTCGACTTCCAGCCTGTTGACTATTCGGCGCTGTCTGATGCCGTCAAAAAAGCCGGCGAGACCGAAATGCGCGCTGCCTTCGCGATTGCTGACAAGCAAGAGCGTACCGCTGCGGTTTCTGCCGCACGCGAAACGATCAAGGCCTCCTTGAGCGAAGAGCAACTGGCTGATGCCAACCTCGGCTCCGCCCTGAAGAAGCTCGAAGCTTCGATCCTGCGCGGCGATGTGGTTAAAACCGGCAAGCGTATCGACGGTCGTCGCACTGACGAGATCCGCGATATCGTGTCCCAGACCGGCATCCTGCCACGGACCCACGGTTCGGCTCTGTTCACCCGTGGTGAAACACAGGGCTTGGTTGTGACCACGCTGGGCACCGGCGATGACGAACAGTTCATCGACGCGTTGCACGGCAACTTCAAATCCAACTTCCTGCTGCACTATAACTTCCCTCCCTACTCGGTTGGTGAAGTTGGTCGTGTGTCTGGCCCGGGCCGCCGTGAAATCGGCCATGGCAAGCTGGCATGGCGTGCGTTGCAGGCGGTTCTGCCTGCGTCGACAGACTTCCCCTATACCATCCGCGTTGTGTCCGAGATCACCGAGTCTAACGGCTCGTCCTCGATGGCGTCGGTTTGCGGTGGCTCCTTGTCGATGATGGATGCGGGCGTTCCGCTGAAATCGGCTGTTGCCGGTGTGGCGATGGGTCTGATCCTCGAAGACGATGGCTCCTACGCGATCCTTTCGGACATTCTGGGTGACGAAGACCATCTCGGCGACATGGACTTCAAAGTTGCCGGTACCGAAAACGGCATCACCTCGCTGCAGATGGACATCAAGATCGCAGGCATCACGCCCGAGATCATGGAGAAAGCTCTGGAGCAGGCCAAAGTCGGTCGTATCCACATCCTCGGCGAGATGAACAAAGCGCTTTCCGGCGCGGCGGACTTCTCCGTGCACGCACCGCGCATCGAAACCATGCAGATCCCAACGGATAAAATCCGCGAAGTGATCGGTTCCGGTGGCAAGGTCATCCGCGAGATCGTGGAAGTGTCGGGCGCCAAGGTCGACATCAACGACGAAGGTATCATCAAGATCGCATCGCCAAACGGCGACAGCATCAAAAAAGCCTACGACATGATCTATTCCATCGTGGCCGAGCCTGAAGAAGGCGCGATCTACACCGGTACAGTCGTCAAGATCGTCGACTTCGGTGCATTCGTGAACTTCTTTGGCAAGCGCGATGGTCTGGTCCACGTGTCCCAGATCGAAAACCGCCGCCTGAATCATCCATCAGACGTTCTGAAGGAAGGCCAGGAAGTGAAAGTGAAGCTCTTGGGCTTTGACGATCGCGGCAAGGTTCGCCTGTCGATGAAGATGGTCAACCAGGAAACTGGCGAAGAGATGACGAAAGAAGAAGAAGGCGCCGAGGAGTAATCCTCCCACGCATTTCTGACTTTGACGAAAGCGAAGGCCCCGATGTTCAGTCATCGGGGCCTTTTGCATTTCCGGCCCCACCAAGCCACGCACCAGCCCGCGCTTTTCTTTGTAGAGCCGCTGGCATAAAAGCAGATGAAGCCCAAAGGAGCCCGCGATCATGGAACAGTTGCCTGCGACCAACTGTACAAAAGGAGCTACTTAATGCCGCCCCGTAAAAAGAGCCGCTTTGAGAGCTTTTTCTCGCTCAAGCAACACCGACGCCGGCTCAGCAAAAATGCCGTACAGACACCTACCGGCAGTTTTGCCAGCTTGCGGGGGCAAATTGTAGAAGCCGGTGTGGCTCGCCAAACGCGTGGGTCCGACGATGATCTTGATCGTCACTTTAAAGCACTGGAGGCCGAGTTCTCTGGCCAAAGCGCGCTTTTGTTGGAGCATGCTCGATTGAATGTGCTGTTGCGCCGCAAGGTCTCGCCCAAAGAAACCTATGCGCGGTTTGTGGAGATGTGGCTGCAGGAACAAGACTATCTCCTGCAACACCTCAACATCCGCTGGATGGTATCTGCCTGCGACTCTGTGGCGGATTGGGACCCCGATCCGGCGGCGCGGGCGCGGGCGTTTTCGGCCTCGCTACTGGTCAATACCGTCAAAATGGCTGAGTCCGAGCGGTATTTCACCAAGACCGGCGGCGCGATCTTCGATCCTGATCGGGTCGAGGACGTCCAGCACAATCTGGTGCCGCTGTTCGAGGGGTTGTCAGGGTTCACCGTCGGCACGGACGATACTTTGCGCAACATGCGTTGGCGGATTGATGCGCAGAAAGACGAACATTTTACCGGCGCTATCCTCGCTGAGATTTTTCAGCGGCTTCAGGAAAGCGATACCGTCTATGCGCGTTTTCGCGCCCTGCACCACCGCGACCGGACAGGCTGGTGGTAGGCTAGCTCCGGCTGGTAAATCGTTCTTTCGCAAACGGAATAATCACCTTGCGATGGAGAAGGGAGCCTTTGATCCCGTGCAGCCCCAGCAAAATCTGAGCCGATATCCGGCGCCATTTCTGCCCAGCGGTTTTCTTGGCTTTCCGGTGCGACTCATCCGACACGCTGGAAGGCTCGACGAGCCATTGCGCCGCGATCCCCTCCTCCACCGCGATATCGTTCTGGATGATTTGCGCAGGCACTGCCTGATAGGCTCGCAGCAGGCCGGGTTGGGCAATTAGAGCATCTGCCAGTGCTGGCTGCACCTGCGCCCGCGCCAAAAGTCGCGCCGCGCCGGACGGCCACAGCACATATCCCGCAGCCCCCGCACGGTCGAGGTACAGCCGTCGGACGCGGATCGGCCCCAGCTTGGTGCTACTGCGCGACATAACCTTATGTCGCTGACGGGTTTCAAGCTGCAGTAAATCCCAGCGCGATTCGGATTGCGCGGCCTTCAGTACAGCAGGCACATCGTCCGACAGCAACGCATCGTCTTCCAAGATCAGATGCGCCTGCCCAGACTGCGCAACATGCCGCCACGCGGCGATATGGCTACACAGACAAGCGCGTTCCGTAGGCGCAATTGGGCGCTGCCATTTGGCCCAATAGGCTTCATCCGCCGAAACTTCCGGATCGCCCACCGTCACGGCGGGCAGTCGATCAAACCCAATGCCCAGCCGCGTTAACTGTCGCTGCTGGAAGTCCATGCGCGCCGTGGCACGGTCTAGGTTAATCACCAAAGCGCGCATGGACGTCATTTACTTCGGCGCTTTAGTGGTGCGCAGATAGGGCAGCACAGTGGTAAA
Organism: Sulfitobacter brevis; assembly: GCF_900112755.1. GTDB lineage: Bacteria > Pseudomonadota > Alphaproteobacteria > Rhodobacterales > Rhodobacteraceae > Sulfitobacter > Sulfitobacter brevis. The sequence continues at coordinate 71,477 of NZ_FOMW01000003.1, forward strand.
CTCACCAAACTTCGCCTTGGCATCCGCATCCGAAACAGTCGCGGGGATGATCACGTCATCGCCCACATTCCAGTTCGCCGGTGTCGCCACGCCCTTGCCGATGGTAGTCTGCAACCCGTCGAGCGCGCGCAGCACTTCGGCGAAGTTGCGGCCCACGGTCATTGGATAGGTCATCGACAGCTTCAGCTTCTTGTCCGGCCCGATGATAAAGACCGAGCGCACGGTGGCGGAATCCGCAGGGGTGCGGCCATCGGGCAGATAGGCCTCGGCGGGCAGCATGTCGAAGGCTTTGGAAACCTCGAGCCCTGTGTCCGCGATGATCGGGAACGTAGCAGGCGCGCCGCCGACTTTCTCGATGTCACCTTTCCATTTCTTGTGGTCCTCGACGCCGTCCACGCTAACGCCGATCACTTTGGTGCCGCGCTTTTCCCACTCATCCGCCAACTGTGCCACTGCGCCGAATTCGGTGGTGCACACGGGCGTGAAATCCTTGGGATGTGAAAACAGAATTGCCCAGCTGTCGCCGATAAATTCGTGCAGCGAATAGGAACCTTGATCTGTCTCGACGTTCAGGTCGGGAACGGTGTCGTTGATACGCAAACCCATGTCGTCCTCCTTGGGGTGATGAACTCTGCCCTTTACGTAGTATTTATTCCGCTCGGTTGCATCCCCTCTCTTGCGACCTCACATATGCAGTGACACAGTGGCGCCAATCTGACCGGGAAACCGCCCCGGCTGCCGTCCGGATAAAGGAGTATGACTATGCTGGAAAAGCGTGATTTTTACATCAATGGCGCATGGGTTGCCCCTGCCAAAGCCAATGATTTCGCCGTGATCGATCCCTCAACCGAAGAGCAGTGCGCTGTGATTTCGCTGGGATCAGAGGCCGACACCAACGCCGCCGTGAAAGCCGCGCGCGGTGCTTTCGACAGCTGGTCGCAGACCGCCAAGCAGGAGCGTGCCGACCTAATCGGCAAGCTGCTCGATATCTACAAAGCACGCTCCGAAGAGATGGCAAAAGCCATGTCGCTGGAAATGGGCGCCCCGATCGACATGAGCCGCACTGCGCAGGTTGGCGCCGGTAGCTGGCATATCCAAGGCTTCCTGAAAGCCTTTGAGGATTTCTCCTTCGAAGAAGATTATACGTCGAGCGAGAAGACCCTGCGCGAGCCTATCGGTGTTTGCGCACTGATCACGCCTTGGAACTGGCCGATGAACCAGATCGTGCTGAAGGTGATCCCCGCGCTGGCGACAGGCTGCACTGTGGTTCTGAAACCTTCCGAGATTGCCCCGCTCAGCGCACATCTGTTTGCTGAATTCGTGCATGAAGCAGGTTTCCCTGCTGGTGTATTCAACTTGGTGAACGGCGACGGCCCCGGCGTTGGCAGCCAGCTTTCCGCACACCCCGATGTCGATATGGTCAGCTTCACCGGCTCGACCCGCGCCGGTATCGCGATCTCTAAAGCGGCCGCTGATACACTCAAGCGCGTTTCTCTTGAGCTAGGCGGCAAAGGTGCCAATATCATCTTTGAAGATGCGCACCCCAAAGCGGCAAAAGCTGGTGCGATGCATTGCTTCCGCAACTCCGGTCAGTCCTGTAACGCGCCAACGCGGATGCTGGTGCACAAATCGCGCTATGACGAAGCTGTTGAAATGGCCTCCGAGGTTGCCAACAACACCCATGTCGGCCCCGCTTCGGACGAAGGCAAGCACATCGGCCCGGTGGTCAGCGAAGCCCAGTTCAACAAAATTCAGGGCCTCATCGAAACAGGCATGTCCGAGGCGCGTCTCGCGGCAGGCGGTCTGGGCCGTCCTGATGGCCTCAATCGCGGCTATTTCGTGAAGCCAACGGTCTTTGCCGACGTCAACAACGACATGACCATCGCGCGTGAAGAGGTCTTTGGGCCGGTGCTGTCGATCATCCCTTTCGAGACCGAAGAGGAAGCGATCGCGATCGCCAATGACACGCCTTACGGGCTGACCAACTACGTGCAAACCGAAGACACCGACAAACGCCGCCGCGTGGCACGCCGCTTGCGCTCCGGTATGGTGGAAACCAATGGTAAGGGCTTTGCCCAAGGCTCGCCCTTCGGCGGCTACAAGCAGTCCGGGAACGGGCGCGAAGGCGGGGTCTTCGGGCTTGAGGAATTTCTTGAAGTCAAAGCAGTCTCAGGCTGGGCTGCTGAGTAACAGGCTTTCAAAGGAGAAGTTTAAAAGGGCTGCCAACGGGTGGCCCTTTTGCTTTATGTGATCGGCGCGTCGCTGTCTAAAACGGCGCCTTGGATCGGATTCGCGTCGAATGGCCACCCTGAGGGTGATTGAACCGCAGCTCTTCGGAGTGCAGCATCAACCGGTCAAACTCCCGCGCGGGGCCGGTCGCATAAAAAGGATCGCCCAGGATCGGGTGGCCCAATGCTAACATATGGACGCGCAACTGGTGGCTGCGCCCCGTTTTGGGGCTGAGCCTGATCCGTGACGTGTCGCCTTCGTCTTTCAGCACGCGCCAATCGGTTTGCGCGGAACGGCCATTTTCATGATCGACCATCTGCAAAGGTCTGTTCGGCCAATCGACGATTAGCGGCAGGTCGACTGTTCCGGTCTTCTCCGCCGGCACACCCCAAACCCGTGCGACATAGGTTTTGCGCGTCATCCGCTTTTCAAACTGCAGGCCCAGATGACGCTGCGCGTAAGGGGTGAGCGCAAAGATCATCACGCCCGAGGTATCGCGATCGAGCCGGTGCACCAGCAGCGCGTCGGGAAATACCGTTTGCACCCGCGCCAGCAGGCAATCTGACAGGTGCTCTCCCTTGCCGGGCACGCTCAGCAGACCGGCAGGTTTATCGACCAGCAGCACTTCGGCGTCTTCATGCAGGACCACCAAGGGGTCCTGCGGCGGGGTATAATCTGTTTCCATTCCGCGTCCTCCCAGATGTAGGGTTGGGTTTCAACCCACCAAAAGCCGGAGGCCCCGATGCACCCCACCATTCAGAAGATGCAGGACGTCGTCGCCAAGGGCGATGCGGATGCCATCGCGCCGCTCCTTGCCGAGGGGGTGAAGTTCATGCCGCCGACTTATTGGAAGGTCTGGACAGGGCGGGATGCGGTCGCCGCCGTGCTGGGCCATGTCGGGCAAGTCTTTACCGGCTTCCGCTATCGGCGGGTGATGGGAGACGGTGACGCCTGGGCCTTGGAGTTCCAATGCAAAATAGGCGATCTGGATGCGGTTGGCGTCGATCTGATCACGCTGGATGCACAGGGCTTGATAGCCACTTTCGAGGTTGTGATGCGGCCACATAAATCCATCGGCGCCTTGCGTGATGCGATGAATGCACGCGTCATGCGCGACCCTGCATTTCTTAAGTTCAAAGACGCGCTGTCTAACGTCTAGGCGGCGCGGGTGGCACGCATCTGACGGATCATCGAGGTCGAGTAGATCACCAGCGCCAGCCAGATCATCGGGAAAGCGATCATCCGCGCGCGACCAAAGGGCTCGTCGAACACGAAGACAGCTATGAGAAAGATCATCGTCGGCGCGATATATTGCAGGATACCAATGGTCGACAGCCGGAGCAGTTTAGCTCCGTTGGCATAGATCATCAGCGGGACTGCGGTCACCACACCGCAGCCAACCAGCAGCCAGGTATCGCGCAGCGAACCTGTCGCGAAATGCGATTGACCTGTGCCTATCAGATAGGCGAAATACCCCAGCGCGGGCAGTAGCAGGATCAAAACCTCCAGCAAAAACCCCTGGTTTGGCCCGATGGCGAGGCTTTTCTTCGCGAGCGCATAAAACCCCCATGACAGTGTGAGCGCCAGCGCCGCCCAAGGCACGCGGCCTGCATCGACCGTCAGTACAACCACTGCCGCTGCCGCCAAGGCCAGCGCGGCTAGCTGGGCGCGCGACAAGCGCTCCCCCAACAGCACAGCGGCCAGGAAGACGCTAAAGAGCGGGTTGATGTAATAGCCCAGCGCCGCATCCAGCGCGTGTCCCGACGTGACTGCCCAGACATAAATGCCCCAGTTGATCGTGATCAGCGCTGCCGTAACACAGGCCATCGCCAGCATCTTGGGGTTGCGCAACGCCTCGCGCAGCGCATCGGTACGCCGGATCGCGACCAGCACTGCCGCCGCGATGGGCACCGACCAGATGATCCGATGCGCGACAACCTCGGCAGGGCTGATATGCGAGACCAGTTTCATATAAAGCGGCAGAAAGCCCCACATGATATAAGCGCCCAGAGCGAAGGCCAGCCCCTGCGGCGTGTCTTCGTTGGTCTTGGGGGTGAGGCTATCGGGATTACGCATCGGATATTCCTTTGTCCTATCCCTAGCCCGCAGTTTTACGAAAGCCCAGCCTCAAACTTTCACCCGCTCCGACGCCGGATCGTACATCGGCTTCAAAGAGGCTTCGGCCCGCACCCGCGCGCCTGCGACATCGATCTCATAGCTCGAAGCCAGCACCTGCGCGGCGGTCTCGCCCTTGCACGGCACATAGCCCATACCGATGGCGCCTTTCAGATGATGCCCGTAGGCGCCCGAGGACAGATAGCCGACGATCTGCCCATCACGCAGCACCGGCTCGTTATGATAAAGCAGCGGCTCGGGATCGGTGAGGCGGAATTGCACGAGACGTTTTTCGAGCCCCGTTTCCTTTTTGCGCAGCACCGCGTCCCGGCCGATGAAGTCGGGCTTGTCGGTTTTGACAGCAAAGCCCAGTCCGGCCTCCAGCACGTGATCTTCGCAGGTGATGTCATGGCCGAAATGGCGAAAGCCTTTTTCGATGCGGGCACTGTCCATCATATGCATGCCACATAGCTTGAGCCCCATGTCCTGCCCTGCGGCATAGAGCGTTTCAAACCCGTGGGCCGCCATATCGGCGCTGAGGTAAATCTCCCACCCTAATTCACCGACATAGGTGACGCGGTGCACGCGGGCGCGCCCCATCCCAAGCTCGATCTCCTGCGCGGTGCCGAAAGGGTTGGCGTCGTTCGAGAAGTCGTTGGGCGATACCGCTTGCAGCAGTTTGCGGGCGTTCGGCCCCATTACGGCCAGCACGCCTTCGCCTGCGGTCACGTCGGTGAGGACGACGTTGAAATCGACCTGATGGCGGCGCATCCATGTCTCGTCCGCCAGCCTTGTCGCGGCGGGGGTCACGACCAGATAGGCGGCTTCGGACAGACGAGTGACCGTGACGTCGGCCTCGATCCCACCGCGCTGGTTGAGGAACTGGGTGTAAACAATTTTGCCCACCGGCACATCGTATTGCCCGCCGCCAACGTGGTTTAGAAACGCAGTGGCATCGCGGCCTTCGACACGGATTTTTCCAAAGGAAGACATGTCATACATGCCCACATTGGTGCGGATCGCCGCGACCTCGCTGGCGACGTTGCCAAAAAAATTCTGCCGCTTCCACGAATAGGCATATTCGGGCTTCTGCTCGGAGTTCGCGAACCAGTTGGCACGCTCCCAGCCCGCAAGCTCGCCCATTACCGCACCATGGTCGAGTAAGTGTTGGTGGAAAGGCGTACGTCGCACCCCGCGGGCAGTGGCCTTTTGACGGTAGGGAAAGTGGTCGGCATAAAGCAGGCCCAATGTTTCCTTGCTCCGCTCGAAAAGGTAGTGGCGATTGCCTTGAAAGGGCTGCATTCGACTGATGTCCACATCGCCGAGATCGAAAGGTTTCGCGCCATCTTCCATCCATTGGGCCAGCGCCATGCCCGCACCGCCCGCAGACTGGATGCCGATGGAGTTGAACCCCGCCGCGACCCAGACGTTGTCCATCTCAGGCGCTTGGCCAAGGTGGTAGGCGTCATCGGGGGTAAAGGATTCCGGCCCGTTAAAGAAGGTATGTATCCCCGCCTCGGCCAGCATCGGCATCCGGTTCACCGCGCGTTCAAGGATCGGCTCGAAGTGGTCGAAATCTTCGGGAAGTTGGTCGAATTCGAAATTGTCGGGGATTTCCAAGCGCCAAGGTTTTGCGTCCGGTTCAAACGCGCCCAACAGCATCTTGCCTGCGTCTTCTTTGTAGTAGGCGCACTCATCCGGCACCCGCAGCACCGGCAACTGGCTCAGCCCCTTGATCGCTTCGGTGACAATGTAGAAGTGTTCGCAGGAATGCAGCGGCACGTTGACGCCCAGCATCTCGCCGACCTGATGGCCCCACATGCCGGCACAGTTGACCACGTGATCGCAGGTGATGCTGCCCTGCTCGCCGCTGGCGGTCTCATACTCCACACCCGTAATCTTGCGGTCCGAGCGGACGGCCTTGGTGACCTTGACGCGCTCCAGCACCTTGGCGCCGCGTTGCCGTGCGCCTTTCGCCAAGGCCAATGCAATGTTCGCCGGATCGCCCTGCCCGTCCTTCTCCAGATAGACAGCGCCCGTAACGCCTTCGATGTTCAGGTGCTCATACCGGGCTTTGACTTCGGAGGGGGAGATTTCCTCGACCGAAACGCCAAATGCACGCGCCATCGCGGCTTGGCGATAGATTTCCTCACGGCGTTCCTCTGTCAGGGCGGCGGTGATCGAACCGACACGTTTGAACCCGGTCGCAACGCCAGTTTCCGCTTCGAGGTTGCCATAAAGCTCTTGGCTGTATTTCGCGAGCTTGGTCATGTTCGCGGTGGCGCGAAGCTGGGCGATCAGTCCCGCCGCGTGCCACGTGGTGCCGGAGGTGAGCTGTTTGCGCTCCAGCAAAACCACATCGGTCCAGCCGAGTTTGGTCAGGTGGTAGGCTACGGAGCAGCCAATAACGCCGCCGCCGATGATGACAACGCGGGCATGAGTGGGAATGGTGGACATCTCGTCTCTCCAAACGGAATTTCAAACTCCGAACCGGAGGCCGTTGGCTTCCGGTTCGTTGGGGCTGGCGTGGGGGTCAGGCCCGCAGGCGCTCGTTTTTCGGGTCCCAAAGTGGTGCATCCGGCTGCACCACAGCGCGGCAACGTTTGCCGAAGATGTCGATCTCCACTTCGGTGCCTGCCTCGGCAAGGTCGGCGCGCATCATGCCAAGTGCCACGGATGTGCCGATGCGGTAGCCCCAGTCACCCGAGGTGGTTTCACCCACCACCGCGCCGTTGTGCCAGACGGTCGACATATAGGGCGCGTCCTGATCGCCCGCCTCAACCGTCATGGTGACGAAACGTTTGGCAACCCCTTGCTGGCGCTCGTTCAACAGCGCCGCTTTACCGGGGAAGTCGGCAGGTTTGTCGAGTTTGACGAAGCGGTCCAGCCCCCCTTGCAGCAGCGTGTAGTCGGTGGACAGATCGCCCTTCCACGCGCGGTAGCCCTTTTCGATCCGCAGGGAATTTAGTGCATACATGCCAAAGGGTTTCGCCCCCGCTTGCGTCACCGCATCCCAGATTGCGGGCGCGTCCTGTGGGGCGCAATGGATTTCCCAGCCCAACTCCCCCGCGAAGGACACGCGGATCAGGGTGCAGTCCCGGCCCGCGACCTTGCCTGTCGCGCTGATGCTTAACCATTTGGCCGAAAGATCATGATCGGTGAGCGGCGCGAGGATGTCGCGGCTCGCCGGACCCGTCACCAGCAGGCACTCGGCCGCCTCGGTGTGGTCCGTAACCGTGATGCCGTCGGGCGCGTGGCGTTGCAGCCATTCGGCATCATGCCACTGTGCAACAGCAGCGGTGATCAGACCAACCTCATCAGGGCCGTGCACCATAACCGACATCTCTGTCACGATCCGGCCGCGATCGTCTGCGAAATAGATCAAGCCGATGCGCCCGGGTGGTGGCAGGGCCGAGGCCGTCAGCCCGTCGATGAAGTCCCGCGCGCCGGTGCCGGCAACCTTAAGGCGGGTAAAACCGCTGATTGCCAGCACGCCGCAATGGTCGCGCACCGCTTCGCATTCCTCTTGTACCCGCACGGCCCATGGGCCGTTGCGATCCCATGTCTGCGTGGCTTCCTCGGAGGTATCGTCGCCCTCTTTGGCGAACCAGTTGGCGCGTTCCCAACCGTTGTAGCTGCCAAATTGCGCGCCTGCGTCCCTCAGACGGCTGTGTAGCGGCGACAGCTTTTTGTCGCGGCCAGCGGGCCATGTGTGATGCGGGAAATGCATCGCGTATTCGTGGCCGTAAGTCTCCAACGCTTTCTGGTTGGTGTAGTCCTGATCCGCGTATTCCGTGTAGCGGCGCGGATCGACCGACCACATGTCCCACTCGGTCTGGCCTTCGGTGATCCATTCCGCCAGCACCTTGCCTGCGCCACCGCCTTGGGTGATGCCAAAGGTAAACACACACGCCTCATAGGCATTTGGTACGCCGGGCATCGGGCCAAGCAGCGGCAGGCCGTCCGGTGCATAGGGGATCGGTCCGTTGATCACCCGGCCCACGCCAGCGGTGCCCAGCATCGGCACCCGCGCCATCGCGTCCTCGATATACCACTCCAGCCGCTCCAGATCGTCGGGGTAAAGCTGGAACGAGAAATCCTCGGGCATCGGATCTTGCGGCGTCACCCAATGGGCCTTGCAGTTGCGTTCATAGGGTCCAAGGTTTAGCCCGTTCTTGTCCTGCCGCAGATAGTAGGAACTGTCGACATCGCGGAGCAACGGCACTTTGCGACCGTTCTCGCGTGACCAGTCAGCGAGTTCGGAAATCTCTTCGGTGAGGAAATACTGGTGGCTCATCACCGTCATCGGCACGGTGCGCCCGCCATAAGGCTTGAACCATTCGCCGACGCGCTGCGCGTAATAGCCCGCAGCATTCACCACCTTTTCACAGCGGATATCGCCCTTTGCGGTATGCACGATCCATTCGCTGCCGTCGCGCGAAATGCCCGTGGCGGGGCAGAACCGTTCGATCCGTGCGCCCATATCGCGCGCACCCTTGGCCAGCGCCTGCGTTAGCTGCGCAGGGTCGATATCGCCATCGTCAGGGTCCCACAGCCCGCCTGCAAGGTCATGTGTTTCGATGAAGGGGTAGCGTTCCTTGATGTCGTTCAGGTCCATCATCTCGAGGTTGAGACCTTGGTAATTACCCATCGAACGGGCGCGCTCGAACTCCATCATCCGTTCGCGACCATGCGCCAGCCGGACTGATCCGGTGACGTGGTAATTCATCGGATAATCCACCTCCGCCCCTAACACTGCATAGAGCCCGAGCGAATAGCGCTGCATGTTCATCACCGCCCAGGAAGTGCTGAACGAAGGGCAGTTTCCGGCGGCATGCCAAGTAGAACCAGCGGTCAGTTCGTTCTTTTCCAGCAGCACGCAATCGGTCCAGCCTGCTTTGGCAAGGTGATAGAGTGAGGACACCCCGACCACGCCGCCGCCGATAATGACCACACGGGCAGTGGTTGGAAATTCACTCATCATGGGGCTCCTTGGCGCTGTGTTGCTCTGGGGGATTGGGGTTGGTGGTGACTACTTTGGACGGGTGGATAATGGATTTAGCGCTTGGACGGAGATCCCGCGCACCACGGCATCACCCCTTCCCTGCCAGCGGGGTCGATGCGCCTAGAAGGATGCCGTAAATTACGAAACACACCGCCATAAAGCGCCGGAACCACACATTGAAAACCGCACCCAGCGCCGCTTTGCCGATGCCTGCACCCAGAGCGGTGAATCCGGTATAGCTCAGCGCTGTGAGGGTCAGCGCCGTGGGCACGATCACCGCCATCTGGTCCCAGATCTGCACGCCGGGCTGGACGAATTGCGAGAAGGCAGCGAGATAGCCCGCCACGCTTTTCGGGTTGATCGTGGCGACAGCAAAGGCACGCAGATAGACCGAAGACGCCGGACGTTCGGTTATCGTGACGGGCCGCGAAGCCATGACCCAGCCGCGGATACCTAGAAAGATCAAGAACCCCGCGCCGATCAGCTTGGCCACGAAGAAAGCTTCGGGCGAGGCGGCGATCAGGGCTGTGATGCCCAAGGCGGATAGCAGCAAGAATAGGGCGGCTTGGGTCAGGATACCAAGCACGCCGACCAGCGCAGGACGAAAGCCCAGCGTCATACCGTTGCTGATGCAATTGACCGCATTCGGCCCCGGCGTGGTGACGAAAACCGTCCAGAACAATGCGAAAACGATCCATGCATCAAAGCTCATATCAATATACCGGCGGGGCTATGACCCAGATCGCAACAGCGGGGTCGGAGGTGGGGTTGGACCAGCGGAATGCTTCGCCACGGATGCGAAAGCTGTCACCGGGGCGCAGACTGTGGGTGGTACCCGCGATTTCAATGTCGAGCCTGCCAGAGACCAGATAGGCGACCTCCTGCGTCGGCCTTGAAACCGGTTCTTTGATGCGGCTGTGCGGCAGGAAAGTGGAATGGACCATCTCGAAATCGTCGGTGAGATCAGGAGAGAGGAGCTCTTCGGTCAACCCTGCGATCGGCGACCCGATCGGGCGGCGGGCCTCGCGGCGCACAATGAAGCCTGCCTCGCCCGCAGGAGCAGGCGCATGGCGGAACAGCATCGAGACGGAGACCCCCAATGCCGAAGCGATCTGACGCAGATCGGCGATGGCGGGATCGGATTTGTCGCGCTCGACCTGACTGAGCCAGCCGACCGAGCGCCCGAGTTTTGTCGCGAGATCTGTCAGCTTGAGTCCGCGCGCCTTACGCAGGGCACGCAGGTCCGCGCCAAGCGTCAGAGAAATATCAGGGCGGTCGTGCTGCATGACGCCTCGTGAAATAATACCTTCAAATTTCACACTGCGCGAGGCGTGTGAAAAAATCCAGCATTATTTCACGGCAGCAAAGCAGTCCTTCAAAATGGCGGTCAGCGCATCGGCATCCCTTGAGTTGAAGGCATCAGGCTGATCGCTATCAATGTCAAATACGCCAATCAGCATGCCGGAACCATTAAAGACCGGCAGCACAAGCTCGGAGCGGGTGGAAGTAGCGCAGGCGATATGGCCCGAAAACGCCTCGACATCCGGAACGAGCTGGACCTCACCGGTCCGCGCTGCCGCGCCACAGACACCGCGGGAAAACGGAATGACCAAGCAGCCGTGACCGCCCTGATAGGGGCCGATCTTGAGCATTTCGGGCGCGGTGACGCGGTAGAAGCCGGTCCAATCAAACCGGTCATCGGCGTGGTGCACTTCGCAGGCGACGGTGGCCATCAGGGCGACGGCGTCGGCTTCGCCAGACGTGAGGGCCGCGAGCGTTTTGGCGAGGGTTGGATAGTCAACTTGCATGTTGGGGCTTTCTTACGAGTGGCGATGAGGGGCTGTATGCCCCCCGCACCCCCGAGGATTTTGTATGGTTAAAAGAGATTAGACCCGTTCGATTGCAATTGCAGTGCCTTCGCCGCCGCCGATGCAAATCGCCGCAACGCCACGTTTAAGGCCGCGCTTTTCCAGCGCGTTCAAGAGCGTAACAATGATGCGCGCGCCAGATGCGCCGATGGGATGGCCGAGTGCGCAGGCGCCTCCGTTAACGTTAACGATGTCATGGCTCAGGCCCATCTCGTGCATGAAGGCGAGCGGGACCACGGCGAAAGCTTCGTTCACCTCCCAAAGGTCGACATCCTCTTTCGCCCAGCCGATCTGCTTTAGCAGCTTTTGCGCGGCGGGAACTGGCGCAGTGGTGAACAGGCCGGGTGCTTGGGCGTGGCTAGCGTGGCCAAGGATGTGGGCCCGCACCGTGAGGCCTTGGGCTTCAGCGGCCGATTCGGAGGCGAGAACGAGGGCGGCGGCGCCATCGGAAATGGACGAGGAATTTGCTGCCGTTACGGTCCCGCCATCGCGGAAGGCGGGTTTGAGCTGTGGAATTTTTTCTGGGCGGGCGCTGCGCGGTTGTTCATCAACGGTGATGCGGGCCGATCCGTGCCGCGAGGTGACTTCGACCGGCGCAATTTCGTCGTCGAAAGCGCCGCTTTCTTGTGCCTCAAGGGCGCGCGACAGCGAGGCCAGCGCATAGTCGTCTTGGACAGCCCGGGTAAATTGGTAGGTCTCGGCACAGTCCTCGGCGAAGGTCCCCATCAGGCGGCCTTTGTCGTAAGCATCCTCTAGCCCGTCGAGGAACATATGATCAATGACCTGACCATGGCCGAGCCGCGCACCTGCGCGCATTTTGGGCAGCACGTAGGGCGCATTTGTCATCGATTCCATGCCGCCAGCGACCATAACATCGGTTTGGCCCAGCGCGATCTGGTCAAACGCGATCATCGCCGCCTTCATCCCCGACCCGCACATTTTATTTAGCGTCGTTGCGGGCACTGTATCGTCCAGACCGGCTTTGAAGCCTGCCTGCCGCGCCGGTGCCTGCCCTTGGCCAGCAGGTAGCACACAGCCCATTAAAACTTCTTGAACCTGCGCGGGGCCTGCGCCCATTATTGCCGCGCGGATGGCGTGGCCGCCCAGATCTGCTGCGCTCAGACTTGCGAATTCTCCCTGAAATCCGCCCATGGGGGTCCGCGCCGCCCCCGCGATGACTACCTTTTGCATCTCAGTCTCCCTTCAATTTCCTGAACGCTTACAATTTGGTAAGTGTTCGCGCTTATTAATGACCCGATCGTTGGGGTCGCAGGAATTATCTATGGAAGTTTCCGTCAGAAAAGAAGAGCGGTTTTGTGTGATCCGTGTGGAGGAAGACCGGATCGATGCTGCTGTGGCACTGGGGTTTAAAGAGGCAATGCGGCGCATGACGGTCGGGGCTCCGCGAACCGTCGTTTTAGATCTGGGGCGGGTGACCTTTATTGATTCGAGCGGTTTGGGGGCGATTGTTGCCACGATGAAGCATCTTGCACCGGATCGGGCGCTGATATTAGTAGGCCTGTCGCCAGCAGTGAGCAGGGTCTTTACCCTGACCCGGATGGATAGTGTCTTTAGCCTGTTTGATACATTGGCCGGCGCGATCGCAGATCTTAACGTGCATCCCAGAGCCTGATCGTGACCGGTGGAAAACCATCCGCGCTGCCAACGGCTGTCCGAACAGTGATTGTCGGCCGCAAGAGTGGGGTGCGCAGGGGCCTGCAATGGATGTTGGCTCAGATCCATCCGCTAGGTCTTGGACCAGAGCAGTTGAGCACAATCGAGTTGGTGTTGGCAGAGGCCCTTAACAATATTGTAGAGCACGCCTATCCGGAAACGGTGCCGACTGGTGACATCGCGATTCGCTGTACGCTTTTGGCCGATGGCCTGCATGTGACGATCACGGATACCGGCCTCCCGATGGCCAGCAACGCGACACCGCTGGCTTTGGGCAACCTTTTAAACCTAAAGACCAGCGAACTGCCGGAAGGCGGATTTGGGCTCTATCTGATAAATGATTTGGCCCAGAATGTGAGTTACCAGCGGACGGGAGGTGAAAACCGCTTGGATTTGAAGCTTGCGATATCGCTGCCCTCATAGGTGAAAATGCCCCCGATCAACGCCGACCTGTGAATCCTTTGAACCTGTCAATTTCCCCGCGATAACCTTCCACAAACCGCCGCGATGTCTTCACACTTCTGCCTTTGTTGGCGGGCATATAAGAACCTGTAGCTGCATATGGCTTCCCTCGGCGCCGCGTTTAACAGCCCCCACCCAGTGCGCGGTGCCGAGGAACTTTCATTCCCCACATTGGCAGCCCGCTATTGTCCCGTTAGGTTCGCGTTTGAAACTTAGCCAATAGGGGTAGCAATGCGCGACTTTCATTTTCCCGGGCGCTCGCCCGTGCTGGCAACCAATGGAATGTGCGCCACGTCGCACCCATTGGCTGCTAAAACAGCCATCGATATCCTTGAACGCGGGGGCAATGCGATGGACGCTGCCATTGCCGGAGCCGTTTTGCTGGGTATTTGCGAACCGCAGATGACCGGAATTGGCGGTGACTGTTTTGTGCTCTACTCCCCCGCTGGCAGTGACGAAGTTCTTGCTCTCAACGGGTCGGGGCGCGCGCCTGCCGCTTTGGACGCCGCCACGCTGCGCGACGCCGGGGAAACGGTTGTCCCCCTCCGGTCCGCCCATGCGGTCACCATCCCCACCGCGATTGATGCGTTTTGCCACTTATCGGACACTCTCGGCCAGATCGGGCTTGAGGCCGTTCTGGCCCCCGCGATTCGCTATGCTGACGCGGGCATTCCTGTGGCCCCGCGCGTTGCGTTCGACTGGGCCAATGAGGCGAAAAGCCTTCAGGGTAAGGCGCGGGAGCATTTCCTTTTGTCCGGCAAGGCGCCTAAAGTCGGCGAGGTTTTCCGGGCACCCGGACAGGCGGAAGTTTTGCGGCGTGTCGCGAAAGACGGACGGGATGCGTTTTATACAGGCGAGATTGCCGAGGATATGGTCGCAGCGCTGAACGCAGCGGGCGGCTTGCACACGGTGCAAGACTTCACTGATGCGCGAGCCGACGCCAGCACACCCGTTGCGGCGCCTTACAAGGATCTTGAGGTGGTAGAGCATCCGCCCAACGGCCAAGGCGCAACCGCGTTATTGCTGCTCAACATATTGGCGCAGTTTGACATTGCGGGGATGGACCCCCTCGGGGCAGAGCGCGTCCATATTGAGGCCGAGGCCACTAAACTGGCCTATGATGCCCGCAATCGTTTCCTTGCGGACCCCGAACACACAACACGGCTTGACCATATGCTGGCGCTTGAAACAGCGCGAAAACTGGCCGCGCTCATTGATCCAAAGAAAGCGATGGCTGCCGCAGCACCTCTGTCAGAGGCCGTTCACCGCGACACAATCTACATCACTGTCGTAGACCGCGACGGCATGGCAGTTTCGCTTATCTATTCGATTTTCCACGGCTTCGGCTCTGGCATCGCTTCGGACAAGTTTGGCATTCTGCTGCAGAATCGCGGTGCAGGGTTCACCTTGGAGGAAGGCCACCCGAATGAATTGAAAGGCGGCAAGCGTCCCATGCACACCATCATCCCCGGCATGATCCGCGAACAGGGGCGTGTGGTGATGCCCTTTGGCGTCATGGGCGGCGCTTATCAGCCTTGTGGCCACGCTCGATTTGCCAGCAACATCACCGATTTCGGCATGGACCCGCAGGCGGCAATTGATGCACCGCGGGCCTTCTCCGACAATGGTATCTTAAAAGTTGAGCGGGGCTATTCTGAAGCGGTTCGCGCGAAACTGGCCGATCTAGGACATAAAGTTCAGGTGCCCGACACAGCGCTTGGCGGCGCGCAGGCTATCCGCATTGGCAAAGACGGCGTGCTGGAAGGTGGCAGCGATCCGCGCAAGGACGGCTGCGCGCTCGGCTATTGAGACAAGCGCGTCAGCAATAGAGAAGCGCTCCGGTCTTGGTCGGGGCGCTTTTGCAATTAAGATTGTGCAAAGAATCGCCCGGCCAAGCTGCAGGCCGCGGCTGATCAATTTAGCTGGAAGTGCAGCGGATAGGCGCCATCGGTAAAGGGGCCAAACAGATCGGGGATATCGGGGTGATCCACCGGTTCGCCGGAATAATCCGCCACCAAGTTCTGCTCCGAGACATAGGCCACATAGTAACTTTGGTCATTCTCAGCCAACAAATGATAGTACGGCTGGTCTTTGACGGGGCGAGTTTCTTCGGGAATGGCCTCATACCATGCTTCGGTATTGGCAAATTCTGGATCGACGTCAAAAATCACCCCTCTGAAAGGGTGGATTCGGTGCCGGACCACTTGGCCCAAATGGTATTTTGCGCGCGTACGTATCATAACATTGCAGCCCCTACCTTTCGTTAGTAGTCGTTTCAAGGGGCATTTGTCCAATCACGCTGTCTTTGCAGAAGGAAACAGTCTGTTGACGCTCTTGCTATCAGCTTTCGGACTCGTGGGGGCCGCATCCCTGCCCGCGACGCTCTGGTTGGGTGCGAGCCCGATTGCGATCACTGCGTTGCCGATCATCCTCGCCGCGCTGTTATAAGCCGCCGGTCGGCAAAAAAGTGATGTGACGCGCGGGCGGAATCAGATAAACTGCCTGCAAAACAATACACGACCAATAAGAAACGACAAAAAAGCGAGAGGCAGATGAGCAAAACTCTTCGCGCAATGGCAATCGTATTGCTGGTAGCATCCTGCGGCGGCGGGGCAGATCCCTCTGCGCCGCGACAGTTGGATGACGCTTGCACGATTCTCAAAGAGCGCCCTGAATATTACAAAGCATTCCGTGCCGCCGAACGCCGTTGGGGCGTGCCGGTGCATGTGCAAATGGCCACTATCCACCAAGAAAGCAAATTCGTCGCTGACGCCCGAACGCCGTTTAAATACGCTTTGGGGGTGATCCCGATGGGTCGTCAGTCCAGCGCGTTCGGCTATAGCCAAGCGTTGGATGCGACATGGGAAGAATACGTCAAAGCCAATGGCAAACACCGCGCCCAGCGGGACCGCATTGAAGACGCGAGTGATTTCATGGGCTGGTACATGACGCTAACCCGCGACCGCAACGGCGTGGCGCTGCACGATGCGCGCAACCAGTACCTTGCCTATCACGAAGGCCACACCGGCTTTTCGCGCCAGACCTATAACAGCAAAGCGTGGCTGGTGGGTGTTGCAGGAAAGGTAGATGCACGGGCCCAGATGTACGAACAACAGATCGCTGGCTGCCGTCTGAGCCGCTGGTAATGGCAGGCCCCGGTGAATGCCACCGGGGCCGCATTTCTTGTGCCTATATCAGCGTCGGATGCCGGGTGAGCCTACGTCAAATTTGCTGTTGGCGATGCTTCCGCCGGTCTTGAGATCACCCAACACGACAGTCGTCTGGCTGCCGTTGCCGTCATTGATGATCCACTGACGCAGTTCCACCGGATTGGCGGTGAACTTCAGCTGAATATTGCCATACTCGGGATGCTCGGGGTCTTGGGCCGTCACCGTGGTGGCGGTGCCGTCATAGCTGTGGCCGGTGACCATTTTCGCCCGCCCCAGATCGACCTGTTTGGCAAGGATGATCGATAGCGGAGTCCGCGACAGTGGATAGGTTTCTGCCGGCTGGTTCGATTTCTTGTCGAAGATCACCACGGTATTCGAGCCCGCAATCACCAGACCGGAATCAGGCGCGTTATATTCAAACCGCACCCGTCCTGGACGCTTGATATAAAGCACGCCTGTACTGATCGACCCGTCATTGTTGATCTGGGTGAACTCGCCTTGGGCGGTTTGCATCTTGTTGAGATAGCCTGAAATCTCGTTCAGCGGCAGTTTTTGCGCCAGCGCGGCGACCGGAGCCACGAGGGCCATGCCGAGCACGAGGGCAGCAGTGGGGATAAAGCGCATATTCGTTTTCCTGTAGTTGAACCTTGGCATACACATAGGGCGGCACGTATGGATATGCGATATCAACGCGCGGTTTTCAGCCAACAGGCGCTTGTCATTGGATAAAAGAACACCGCCGGAAATGCATCCGGCGGTGGTGGTGGCCTTATAACAGTAACAGTCGGAGGTAAGCCTCAGCCCTGTTCAGGCACCAGAATTTCACGTTTCCCAACATGGTTGGCCTGCGAGACCAGACCCTCGTCTTCCATCTGCTCGACCAACCGCGCAGCTTTGTTGTAGCCGATCGCTAGTTTGCGCTGGATGTAGGAGGTAGAGCACTTGCGATCCTTGATCACGATTTGCACCGCGGTATCATAAAGCGCGTCTTCGCCGTCGGTATTACCGCCAAGCCCCAATACCGCGTCGATGCTTGCCTCGGCATCATCCGCTGGCCCTTCGACAACCCCACCGATATAGTCCGGCTCCCCGAACTGCTTGAGGTGGTTAACGATTTCCTCGACCTCTTCGTCACTGACGAAAGGACCATGGCAACGAACGATTTTGGCGCCGCCCGCCATATAAAGCATGTCGCCCATGCCCAGAAGCTGCTCGGCCCCCATCTCACCCAAGATCGTGCGGCTGTCGATTTTCGAGGTCACCTGAAAGGAAATCCGCGTCGGGAAGTTGGCCTTGATCGTACCGGTGATCACATCAACCGACGGACGCTGGGTCGCCATGATCAAGTGGATGCCCGAGGCCCGCGCCATCTGTGCCAATCGCTGGATACAGGCTTCGATTTCCTTGCCTGCCACCATCATCAGGTCGGCCATTTCGTCAACGATGACGACAATATAGGGCAGTGCTACGGGTGTGGTCTCCTCGGTCTCGAATATCGGCTCGCCGGTGTCGTCGTCAAAGCCGGTCTGAACCGTGCGGCTGAACATCTCGCCCTTGGCCAGCGCCTCGCGGACGCGGCCGTTATAGCCTTCAATGTTGCGCACGCCCATTTTGGACATCTTGCGATAGCGCTCCTCCATCTCGCCCACAGTCCATTTGAGCGCGACAACGGCCTTTTTCGGGTCGGTCACAACGGGGGACAGCAGATGCGGGATGCCGTCGTACACCGACAGTTCCAGCATCTTGGGGTCGATCATGATGAGGCGGCATTCTTCGGGCGTCAGCTTGTAGAGCAGCGACAGGATCATCGTGTTAATTGCCACCGATTTACCCGACCCCGTGGTCCCCGCGATCAGCAGGTGCGGCATTTTGGCGAGGTTGGCAATCATCGGCTCGCCGCCGATATCCTTACCCAAGGCAAGTGGCAGTCGCATGGTGCTGTCGCCGAAATCACGGGCGCTGAGAATCTCGCGCAGAACCACTTTCTCGCGTACCTCGTTGGGCAACTCGATGCCGATGACGCTCCGGCCCGGAACAGTCGAAACACGGGCAGAAAGCGCCGCCATCGAGCGTGCGATATCATCTGCAAGGCCGATGACGCGGCTCGCCTTGAGACCGGGCGCTGGTTCAAGCTCGTACATGGTGACGACCGGACCAGGCCGAACGGCGACAATCTCACCTTTCACTCCATAGTCATCCAGCACATTTTCCAACATCCGCGCATTCTGCTCCAACGCTTCATCGGACAGGTGCAGGCGTTTAACGGTCTCGGGGTTCTCCAACAGGTTCAGCGGCGGCAGCTCGTAGCCTGGATGGGTATCCTCAAAGGTCAACGCTGGCTGTGCTTCCGCGCGGGCCTGCTTGGAGGGCTGGACCACCTTGCGCACAGGCTGATGCACAACCTTGCGCGGCTCTGCCACGGGGATCACTGGCGCTTCGGGGGCTGTCGCCTTCTCAAGCGGCAGAACTGCCTCCTCTTCGAAGTAATCAGAGGCATCAATCTCGGCAGGGGAGGGGGCAGCAGCGGTGCCGCGCTCCAGAACAGGACGGGCGGGCGCAGTCAAAGGTGGCTCGGCGCGTGCGCCTGCGGTCAAGGTCGTTTCGGCCTGCGTAGTGCGGCGCGGCGGGATATTGAGCACAAGCGCATCAGGGCCGCGACCGCGTCCTTTGGTCAGCGGCATGGTGGTCGGTGTCTGCACAGCAGTGCTGGTGCGCACGCGGCTTTTAATGACATCCGCGATCTTGTTGCGAATGCGCTCTTCGCCCGGCTCGTCGTCAATGACAACATCACTGTAATGTTCGACCAATTCGGGTTCTGGCATCACATCGGGGCGTTTGATCAACGCAGGCATCCGGCCCAGCAAGCTCGGCTTCGGCTCTGCTTGCTCGTACATCATCGGCTCGGCTTTCGGCATCGTGCGCCGCGCAGTGAAGGCTTCGGCCTGCGCTTGGGTCTCGGCGAAGGCAGCATTCTCTTCGGCTTCGATCCGCAGCCGTTCGCGGCGGTCAGCGGCACGGGCCTGGATGTTTTGGGCGGCCTGCACGGCTTCGGTAGCACCACGCCCGAGCAAATTCATCAAAGTGGCGTAGGCCATGATCGTGCCGATCATCAAGAACCGGCCGATGCGGGTCAACTCAGGCTTGGTAAAGCCGAGCACGAAGGCCCCCAGCGTCAAGATCGCGACGCCCATCAGCAGCGACATCAGCTTGACGGTAAATGCCGAACCAATCGGCAGAATTGTCAGCATTGCACCCATCACGGTATCGCCAAACAAGCCACCCAAGCCGAAACTGTGGGTTTGCAGCCAGTCCGCATTCGGGGTGAGCGTGGCAGCGTAGATCGCCCCCAGAGCCACAGCGATCGGCGCAAAGATCAGCCGTGCGATGGCGCGGTCTTCGCCGGTGTGCAGGGCAAAACGCACGCCCCATGCCATCAAGGCCACGGCAATGCCCCACGCGCCCCAGCCGACGATCATAAACAGGGGTGCGGCAATCGAAGCGCCCATCCGGCCCATCCAGTTTTGCACCGGTGCATCGGTCGAAACCATCCAGTTGGGATCGTCGGGCGTGTAGCTGCCGATCATCATCGCAGCCATCAGACCGACAGCAATCAGCGCCAGACCCATCAGCTCCTTGCCGCGTTTTTCAATCGCCTGGGTCATGTTGCTATCCAACAGTGGATCGCGCTGCCGCGTCTGGTATGCCATCGCTCTTTTTCCCTCTTTATGCATCCGAGTACAGACAGTCGCGGATCGCCTGCAGGCCGCGCGTCGTCTCGTTTTTTGGGGCCACCAAGGCGACCCGGATATATGTCTTGCCGGGGTTTTCCCCGTTCACATTCTGCGCCAGATAGCTGCCGGGCAGCACCCGAACGCCAGTCTCGCGCCACAATTTCAGCGCTGCGGCCTCATCATCCTCAACCGGCAACCACAGGAAAAACCCTGCCTGGGGGCTCACATAGCCTGCGACATTGCCAAGAATGCGGTCCGCGATGTGGTATTTCTCCACATAGAGCGCACGGTTCTGTTCCACATGGGCCTCATCCGCCCAAACGGCCGCCGCAGCCTGTTGCAGCGGCAAGGGCAGCGGTGCGCCTGCGTAATTGCGCAACAGTTTGATCTCGCGGATCGTCTCCGCTCCGCCTGCGACAAAGCCGGAACGCAAACCCGGCAAGTTCGACCGCTTTGATAGCGAATGAAAGATGACCACGCGGTTAAGATCAGCGCCGACTTCCTGCGCGACCTGTAATGCGCCGACAGGAGGCGCATCGCGGTAAATTTCTGAGTAGCACTCATCTGCGAAGATCAGGAAATCGTGCTTTTCGGCCAGCGCAATCAACGCGGCCCAATAGGCACGGTCTGCCACAGCGCCCTGCGGGTTCGCGGGCGAACAGATATAGGCGGCGGTGGTCCGGTCCAGCACGTCTGTGGGCAGACTGGTGAAATCGGGCAGATGGCCTGTTTCAGCGGTGGCTGGCACCATGATTGGATCAGCACCGCCGGAAATCGCTGCAATCATATAGACTTGGTAGAACGGGTTCGGCATCAGCACGGCAGGCTTTTGGCCGTTCTTGGCCTCGGGGCTCAGCGCGATGATCGCGTTATAAAGCCCCTCACGGGTGCCGTTAAGCGCCATAATCTGGGTGTCGGCATCCATCTCGACGCCGTAGCGCCGCGCGATCCAGCCTGCGATGGCCCCGCGCAATTCGGGCGAGCCATCGTTGGGCGGATAGCTGTTAAAGCCGGCAGCATTCTCGACAATCTTATCGGTTACCCACGCCGGAAACGCGTGTTTCGGCTCACCGATGGTCATGTGAATCGGCGTACCACCACCGTCATGCGCATCAAGCAATGCGCGAAGACGCGGCCATGCATGGGCCGGAAGGTTCGAAAACCGCTCGGGATACGTCATTTTAGCTGCCTCGGGTTCGGGATCATAAACGCCCCGTTTGCCCCAAGGTACTCAAGCCCTGCCCGTTCGTCCAGAAAAACCGGAACGCTTTCAGCCGTTTGTGGCTTTTAGGACAGCCTTACCTTAGGGCCTCCTCGACTGCCGCACCAAGGCGCAAAAGCTGCTCTTCCATGTCTGGTGCGCACATCAGGCTCAACCCGCAGGATGCCGCGCCCGTGGGTAGGGTCAGCGCGCAGAGCCCCATGAGGTTGGCGATTCTGGTGTTGCGCAGGGTCATCAGGTTTTCGGTGACGTAGTAGTCATCCTCGCTCGTCAAACGCTCAAGATCGGGGGGCATATTTGCCGAGGTCGGCACCAATACCGCGTCGTAACCCGCGACGGCGGCGTCATAACCGATCCGCGCCGCGTCAAGCTGGGCCCAAGCAGCAACGTAATCAGGGCCGCTGAAGTCCTTCCCCATGCGGAAACGGTCCAGAATACGCGGGTACATCGCCTCGGGGTCGGCCTCGATGATATCGCGCCACAGCCCATAGGCTTCGGCAGTATAAAGGCAGCCGCTCAATGGCATAGCCTCGTCGACCTCGTCCACTTCGATATCCTCTACCACGGCACCGGCTGCGCGCATCCGCGCAATGGCGCTATCAAAGGCTGCGGATTGCGGCTCCGAGATATCGTCAAACGCGGCGGTGCGCAGCACGGCAAAGCGCCGCCCGTCCAGATCGGCGTGGTGCAGATCGGCAGCTTTGCCGCCTTCCAACGCCGCTAACAAAAGTGCTGCATCCTCAACCGAACGGCAAAGCGGTCCGACCGTGTCAAACTTCAGCGCCAGCGGCACCACACCCTCAAGTGACAACCGCCCCGAAGTGGTTTTCAGCCCGACCAGATCATTCCATGCCGCAGGTATCCGCACCGAACCGCCGGTGTCAGAGCCGATGGCCGCAGCCGCCAGCCCGAACGCGACCGACGCCGCCGCCCCAGAGGACGATCCCCCCGCCACAGCATTCTCGTTATTCACACAAGGCGGTGTCGCGGTGCTGGGGTTATAGCCCAATCCCGAAAATGCCATCTCGCTCGTATGGGTTTTGCCCAGACACACCAGCCCCGCTGCCGTGGCATTGACCAATACAGCGGCATCTTCGTCAGGTACGCGTCCCGCCAGCAGCTTGGTGCCCGCTTCGGTGCCGACACCGGCTGTGTCAAACAGGTCTTTCCACGACACCGGCACCCCGTCGAGCGGCGACAGACGCTGGCCCGCATTTGCGCGATCCGCTGCAGCACCGGCTTCGGCCAGCGCACGCTCGGTGGTGACGCGCGCGTAAATACGGTCGCGCATCGGGTGCGCGTCAATCGCGTCCAGATAGGTCTGGCACAGCGTCACAGGGTCGATCTGCCCTGCCGCGATCCCGCGCCCCAGATTTGCCGCCGTCATTGTCAGCCATTCGCGCATTGTCATTCCCCCTGCTCGGTTTTGCGGACGGTAGCGGGGCGGCGGCGCATGGACAATCCCCACCTGCCCCCCATATCTAGGGTTATGACAAACGACACCGATATTGCGATCATTGGCGGCGGGCTGAACGGCCCGACGCTTGCTTTGGCACTGGCCCGATCAGGGCAGCGCGTCACGCTGATTGACAGCGCAACGACGCAGGTTCGAAAGAACGCGGGTTTTGACGGGCGCGCCTATGCGCTGGCGCTGACTTCGATGCGGTTGCTCAGGGGCATCGGCGTTTGGGATGCCGTTGCCGATCATGCGCAACCGATGTTGCAGATCAAGGTGACCGACGGGCGCGCGGGCGAAGGCCCCTCCCCTCTCGCGATGCAGTTTGACCATGCCGAGATCGAGGAAGGCCCGATGGGCTATATGGTCGAGGACCGACACCTGCGCCGCGCCTTGCTGGATGCCGTGTCTGACGAAGCGCGGATCACCCAGATGAACGGCAAGACCGTCGTGGGCCAGACTGTTGATGCGACGGGGATCACCTTGGCGTTCAACAAAGGTAAACCGCTTCGGGCGGCGTTGGCTGTCGGGGCGGATGGGCGCGACAGTGGCACTGCCAATCGCGCTGGGATCAAACGCATCGGTTGGGGCTATGCGCAGAATGCGCTGGTCTGTGCCATTCAGCATGAAGCGCCGCATCATGGCGTGGCGCACCAGTTTTTTATGCCGCCAGGGCCGCTGGCGCTTCTGCCGCTGACGGGCAATCGTTCCTCCATCGTCTGGAGCGAGAGCGTGAGCAATGCCGCCGCGATCAATGCCCTGCCCGATGCCGATTACCTTGAAGTTTTGCGCCCGCGTTTTGGCAGCTTTCTGGGGGAAATATCACTGGCGGGCGCGCGCTATACCTTTCCGCTGAGCCTGTCGCTGGCACTGGAGATGGTCGCCCCGCGCGTAGCGCTGGTGGGCGATGCGGCGCATGGCGTCCACCCGATTGCCGGTCAGGGGCTGAACGCCGGCATGCGCGATGTCGCGGCCTTGGCGCAAGTGATTGAAGAAGCGGCAATGCGCGGCGAGGAGATCGGCAATATCGCGATGTTGCAGCGTTATCAGCAGTGGCGCCGGTTCGATAACGCTACGCTGGCACTGGCGACCGATAGCTTTAACAGGCTGTTTTCCAACGATAACCCGCTAATGCGGTTGGCGCGTGATGTGGGAATGGCCGCGATCAGCGCCCTGCCCGGTCTGCGGCGCGGATTCATACGCGAGGCCGCAGGTCTAACCGGAGAGCTGCCGCGGTTGATGCAGGGCGACTGAGCTTCCGCCAGCCCGCTCGCTCTAATCGATTGCGCGGGCTTCATCGACCAGCATGACGGGGATGCCATTGCGGATCGGATAGGCCAGATGCGCCGCGTCTGAGATCAACTCTTGGGCCGCCGCGTCATAGCGCAGGAGGGTGTGGGTACGCGGACAAACCAACGCCTCCAGCATCCGGCGGTCAAAAACTACTTCTGCATCGCTCACTGTATCATTCCCTCTTCCTGCCCGCCGCGCAGGGTGTATTCGATCAAGGTCACCAAAGTCTCGCGCCGTGTTTCTAGCGACGGGGCCTCCAGCAGCGCCTGTTTGTCTTCGGGCTCCAGATCCAGCATCATCGACAAGGAATTAATCAGCAATTCGTCGTCGGCTTCTGTCAAAGTATCCCAATCGGCAGACAGGCCGCGCTGGTCGAAGTAACGGCTGAGCAGATTGAGAAAGCCGTCACGCTCAAACGCGGTGTCAGTCTCGTCACAACCCAGGTCCCGCTCGAACCCGTCCCATTTCACGTCACAGCGACGGTAGGGGCAAAAGCCGTCAATCTCCTTGAGCACCCGAAACCGCGACACCCCGCCGAGTGTGATCATATAGCGCCCGTCTTCGGTTTCAGAGAACTGGGTGATCCGTCCGGCACAGCCGATGGTCTGCAACCCGTTGCCATCGCGCCCCGGCACCGCGTTGGGCTGGATCATGCCAATCATCCGCGCGTCGGTTTTCAAGGCATCCTCGACCATCTGCAAATACCGCGGCTCGAAGATATGCAGCGGCAACCGCGACCGTGGCAACAGCAACGCGCCAGCCAGCGGAAAGATCGCGATCGTTTCGGGCAACTCTGTTGGTGTGATCATGACAAGCGATCTAGCACGCGCCACGCCTCAGGCAAATATCATCGAGCTAAGCTTGCGACGACCGTTCAGCGCGATCGGATCATTGGCCTTCATCGCCTCGAAAATCGTGAACAACTGGACCTTGGCGGCCCCGTCGTTCCACTCGCGATCCCGGCGGAAAATGTCGAGCAGATGATCAACGGCTCCTTCGGCATCGCCCGTTGCATAGAGCGCCTGCGCCAGATCAAACCGCGCCTGCAGGTCATCCGGGTTTGCCTCGACAGCCGTGGCAAGCTCGGTCACGGGGCCCGCATCGGCGGCTTGCCGCGCCAGCAAAAGCTGTGCATGAGCGGCTTCCAGCTCCGGCGATTTGGAGATTTCGATTGGGGCACCGTTCAACAGCGCCTCGGCCTGATCAAGCTCGCCCATCGCGATATGCGCACGTACCATGCCGCCATAAGCGCCCGCGTGGTTCGGATCTTCGCCTAGAATCGCGGCAAAGGTCTGCGCGGCATCGGCGGCAGAACCTTCGGTCAGCATGTCTTCGGCGGCCTCTACCGCTTCGGCCAGCTGATCCCCCGGGGCTTCGCCGCCGGCGGCTTTCACGACGCGATCAACAAAGGCTTTGATTTCGGATTCGGGCTGTGCGCCCTGAAAGCCGTCAATCGGCTGGCCTTTGTGAAAGGCATAAACCGTCGGGATCGACTGGATTTGCAACTGACCCGCGATCATCTGCGCTTCGTCGACGTTGACCTTGACCATCTTGACCGCGCCTTTGGCTGCGATCACGGCTTTCTCAAGCTGGGGGCCAAGTGTCTTGCAGGGGCCACACCACGGCGCCCAGAAATCCACGATGATCGGGGTGTGCTGCGAAGCCTCGACCACATCGGTCATGAAGCTCGCCTCGTCGCTGTCCGAAATCAAATTTGCATCAGGCGCGCCCGACAGGTTCAGTTCCATCATCTCAATATCCTCGCTTGCTCGCGTTTGTCTCTATATGAGGGCTGAAGCCCTAGAATCAAAGGTCGAAACTGGCAAAAACCGGCACGTGGTCGCTGGGTTGCTCCCATCCGCGCACCACGCGCTGGATGTGGCTGGAGTGTCCGGCCTGCGCTATGTCCTTGGTGGCCCATATATGATCGAGCCTGCGGCCCTTATCGGCGCTATCCCAATCGGCGGCGCGGTAGGACCACCAGCTATAAAGGTTGCCCTGCGGAATATCCTGCCGCGTGATGTCGACCCAATTGCCCGCGTCCTGCACTTGCCCCAGCGCCTCGACCTCGACGGGCGTGTGGCTGACGATCTTGAGCAGCTTCTTGTGGTCCCAAACGTCATCCTCACGCGGGGCAATGTTCAGATCACCAACCAGAATGGATTTTTCCGGTGCCTCGCCATGAAACCAGTCACGCATCTCGGAAAGGTAATCGAGCTTCTGGCCAAACTTCTCGTTAATTTCGCGGTCGGGCTTGTCGCCGCCTGCGGGGACGTAAAAGTTGTGGATGGTGACGCCATTTTCCAATTTTGCGGCAACGTGCCGCGCGTGGCCGAGTGCTGCAAAATCACTGCCCCCGACGTCCTCCAGCGGCAGTTTGGACAGGATCGCTACGCCGTTATAGCCCTTCTGCCCACGCGCCACCATGTGGGTATAGCCCGCGGCCTTGAACGCCTCGACAGGGATCTTGTCGACGGGGCTTTTACACTCCTGCAAGCACAGCACATCTGGCCCATGCTCGGCCAGCATCCGCAACACCAGCCCCTCGCGCAGGCGGACCGAGTTGATGTTCCAAGTGGCGAGGGAAAAAGACATGGGCGCAGGCTCCGGCAATGGGGAATTTGCGCGCAACCTAACGTTTGCGGCCCGCCGCTGCCATGCCGAAATCAGACGATGTAAGGACGGGGCGATTGTCCGAGATAAAAAAAGGGCCGGACACTTAAGTCCGGCCCAGTCCAACAGGGAGGTATACGTCATTTCCCGGACGCAAACTTCGGGTTCAAACCGATTGGCGAGTCATGAAAACCTCGCCACTCAGGTTTCCAACGGCACAGATCAACAAAAGTTCCGAAACTTATGAAGACAAACGATAGCCGCCGGATTCAGTCACCAGCAAACGCGCATTAGATGGATCAGGCTCGATCTTCTGACGCAGGCGGTAAATGTGGGTTTCCAGCGTATGGGTCGTGACGCCGGCGTTGTAGCCCCAAACCTCATGCAACAGCACCTCGCGCGGCACCACCCCATCGCTGGAGCGATAGAGGAATTTGAGAATATTGGTTTCTTTTTCGGTCAGACGGACTTTCTTGTCGTCTTCGGTGATCAACACTTTCATCGACGGCTTGAACATATACGGCCCAAGCTGGAATACCGCATCCTCTGATTGTTCGTGCTGGCGCAACTGGGCGCGGATGCGGGCGAGCAGAACCGGAAATTTGAAGGGCTTGCTGACATAATCATTTGCGCCCGCATCAAGGCCCAGAATGGTGTCGGCATCGCTGTCATGGCCGGTCAGCATCACAATCGGGCTTTTAACGCCCTGCTTGCGCATCAAGCGGCACAACTCGCGGCCATCGGTATCGGGCAGGCCGACATCGAGAATCACCAGATCATAGATCATTTCTTTGGCGCGGGTCATCGCATCGGCACCGTTGGCAGCTTCGAAAACATCGAAGTCTTCGGTCATGATCAACTGCTCGCTCAGCGCGTCGCGCAGATCGTCGTCATCATCGACAAGCAGGATTTTCTTGAGTTGGGCCATATTGTTCTCCGTTCTCTTCCTATCACAGATGCGTCATGAGTGGGGTCACGACAAGGTTTGCACCCGAACTTTCACGGCCTCGTGTTAGGTTTCGGTCGAATGTTTCAATTCTCGGCCTGCTCGCTTACATAACATGCAATTGCCACCAAAAAGTGTAACACCGCAGATGAGCTTTGCCCCCGACATTACCGAACAACTGGCGCGGGCGCGTGCCGATCTGCGCATGGGCGTGCCAGTTGTGTTTGCCGGGCCCTCCGGCGTTCTGGTTTTAGCGGCAGAGACTTTGGCCCCGCAGCGCTTGGCCGATGTACTCGCTCTTGGCGGCACGCCGGTACTGGCAATCACGGCGCGGCGCGCCACAACGCTCAAGGCGCGGGCCTATGATGGTGATCTGGCGCGGGTGATCCTGCCCGAAGATGCCACCCCTGCATGGGTGCATAGCATCGCCAACCCTGCTGATGATTTGCGCGCCCCGCTGAAGGGACCGTTCAACTGCGCCAGAGGCGGCAATGCGGACGCCCACCGCGCCGCCCTTCGCCTGACCAAATCTGCCCGCCTGCTGCCTGCCGCCTTGGTGCTTGATCTGCCTGATGCGCGAGGATTTGCAGCAACCCACGGGCTAACCTGCCTTGACCTCGCGACCGCCGCTCCCGCACTGGAGGAGCGCAGCCCGCTCTATCCCGTGGTGAATGCGCGGTTGCCGATGGAGGCGTCCGAGGCCGGGCGTTTGCATGTGTTCCGCCCCGAGGATGGCGGCGAGGAGCATTATGCCATCGAAATCGGTCGGCCTGATCGGTCTAAACCGGTGCTGACACGGCTGCATTCGGCTTGTTTTACCGGTGATCTAATGGGCAGCCTCAAATGCGACTGCGGCCCGCAGCTCCACGCCGCATTGGCACAAATGGGGGCCGAGGGGCATGGCGTATTGCTCTACCTCAATCAGGAGGGGCGTGGCATCGGCCTTGCGAACAAAATGCGGGCCTATTCCTTACAGGATCAAGGGTTTGATACCGTCGAGGCCAATCATCGCCTCGGCTTCGAGGATGACGAACGCGATTTCCGGCTTGGCTCTGATATCCTGAAATCGATGGGTTTCTCGGCAGTGCGACTGCTGACCAACAATCCTCGTAAGGTCGAGATGATGCAGGCGAGTGGCATCGACGTGACCGAGCGTGTGCCGCTGGCAGTGGGCGAGAACCGCCACAACAGCGCCTATCTGGCCACCAAGGCCGCAAAGTCCGGCCATCTGCTGTGACGCCCGATGATTTGGTGCTGACCCGACAGGGGCTGCGGTTTCAGGGGCGGCTTTGGCCCTGCTCCATCGGCAAGGGCGGTGTTACGTCCCACAAGCGCGAGGGCGACGGCGCGACCCCGCGCGGCAGTCACCGCATTGTCGGCATGCTTTACCGGCCTGACCGGATCGTCGCGCCTACCGCATGGGCAACGCCGATTGGCCCGCGCGACCTGTGGTCGGATGCGTCCGGTGCGCCGGATTATAACCACCTTGTCCGTGCCCCCTACCCCGACAGCCACGAAGCCTTGCGCCGCGCCGATCCGCTCTATGATCTGGTGTTGGTCACGGATTGGAACTGGCCTGACGCTCAGGCGGGGTGCGGCTCGGCTATTTTTATTCACCAATGGCGGCGTCCGGGGTATCCGACCGAAGGCTGCGTCGCATTTGACCGCGCAGACCTCACCCGGATCGCCACGCGGATCACGCAGCGGAGCTGTTTGATCGTCCGCTAGCCCCTACCCCTCAGGCAGGCACGCGTTCGCCGAAGATCGCGGAGCCGACACGCACATGGGTCGCCCCCAATGCGATGGCCCGCTCGAAATCGCTGCTCATCCCCATCGACAATCCTTCAAGACCGTTGCGCGCGGCAATCTTGGCCAGCAGCGCGAAGTGCAGCGCAGGCTCGACGTCGACAGGCGGGATGCACATCAACCCTTTGACGGGCAGATCAAGCGCGCGGCAATCGGCAACAAAGGCATCCGCCTCGCTGGGCAAAACGCCTGCCTTCTGCGCCTCCTCCCCAGTGTTGACCTGCACAAACAGATCGGGACAGCGGCCCATTTCCTGCGCGAGGCGGGCAAAGGATTGCGCCAGCTTAGGGCGATCAAGCGAATGGATCGCATGAAACAGTTCCATCGCTGCACGGGTTTTATTGGATTGCAGCGGCCCGATAAGATGGAGGTCTAGCCCGTCAAAATCCTCGGCAAAGGCAGGCCATTTGCCAGCCGCTTCCTGAACCTTGTTCTCACCAAAGCAACGATGGCCCTCTTCCAGCACGGCGCGCACGCGGGCGTCGGGCTGGACCTTGCTGACGGCAATCAGCGTGACAGAGCCTGCGGTGCGGCCTGCATCTGCTTCGGCTTTGGCGATTCTGGTGGTGATGTCGTGCAGGGGCATGGCCGGTTCTCCGCTAAGATTTGGGGCACAGAACACCAGCCTTGCACAAAAGAAAAGGGGCAGACCAATGGCCTGCCCCTCTAACCGTAATGTGGTTCAACTTAGAAGTTGAAGCGCACACCCATGTCGACAACTGTCGAGTCGTTGCTCAAGCTGGCAATACCACCGCGGAGCGATGTACCGCCACCGAGGTCGTGGTTGAAGTCGATGCCGTAGGATGTTTCCGCGAAGTAATCCGCGTCAGCAACGTAAACTTCTACGTCTGTAGCTGCGCCCACGTCGAAACGACCGGACAGAACCCAGTGATCGCCATCTGTACCGTTGTCAGCATAGGCCAGAGTAACGTCTGCTGGGCCGAAGGAACCGCCAACCGAAGCAGCAAACTCGGTGTCAGTTGCCGAGTCGGAGTCTTGACCACCGATTGCAAACGTCCAACCGCTCCATGTGTATGCAGCGTGAGCAGCAATACGGTCATTGAAGTCGGAAGCCGATACGTGAACCGAGAAGTCGCCCATGGAGTACAGGACTTCAACGCCGTTCATGCCGGCTGAGCCTTCTTCGTCAGAGTCGTATGCATCGCCGCGGAAGTTGTACGCGGTGTAGTCATAGCCCAGACCGGTCAGGCCAAGGTCGATTGGGTACATGCCAGGCATGAATTCCAGAGCGCCGTAGATGTTGCCAACGCCAACTTCCAGACCACCGGAACGGGCGAAGAAACGCACGCCGTTGATGCCTGTTTCAGTGCGGTCAGCACGGTAATCAACGTCGCCGTCGCCGTCGCGGTCGGTGCCAACGCTATCAATCGAAGCGGCGCCATCGTTGTCCTGCTGGATACGAGCACGGGCACCGAAAGTAACGCCTGCGTCAGATTCAGCTGTCGCGTCGATCTGCAGACGGAAGCGTGACGTGATGTCTGTGGAGTCACCAGCAGCTGTGTCTGTGTACTGGATACCAAAGCGGCCGTAGCCACCGAATGTAACGTCTGCAGCAGCAACGCCGGCGGTCGCAACCAGAGCCGTTGATGCGAAGAGAACTTTTTTCATGAGTTTTCCCTCGGTTTGAATTCACATGCCCAAACCGGGGAATCCGGTAAGGGTATGAAGGGTGTTTGCATCCAATCCCCCCCTCATGGCAAGACGCCTGCACAGGTCGAACACAATGCTGCCGCCAATGGTGCAGCTTTGCCACAGTTCGCCACACCTGTTAATACAGCAGTACTACAACGCGGCATCGGCAGGGTGCTCGGCAGCAGCGGTTCTTTCGCGCTACAGCACTGGAAAACAGCAGAATCAGCATGGCTACATATGCCTTGCCCACATGGGCCAGCTTGGTTAGACCAGTGACCAAACAGGCAAAGGATCGCTGGAATGGCACGTCAAACCGTTTGCAGAGTTGCGTTAACACTTATGGTCGTCGCTACATTGGGCGCTTGTGGCTTTCGCGGCTTGGGTCCGGCTACGGCGCGCCCCGAGACCTATAGCAACGCCAACAACCCCAATAACATCGAGACCGACCAATCAAATACGATCTGGTCGATCTTTGGCGCCAAGAACGCCGGTAGCGATGTCGCGGTGAACAAATACCTCTGGTCGGCATCGCTCGAAGTGCTGAACTTCCTGCCGGTCCAGTCTGTCGATCCGTTCACCGGCGTGATCGTAACCGGCTACGGCACGCCTCCGGGCGGCGGCACGGCTTACCGCGCAACGGTATTGATTGACGATCCCGCGCTTGATGCACGCTCGCTGAATATCGCGCTGCAAACCAGCGGTGGCCGACCGGTAAATGCCGCAACCGCCCGCGCTGTCGAGGATGCGATTCTCAGCCGCGCCCGTGAGTTGCGCATCGCCGACGCCAAGTTCTGAACCCGCCCTCTTTCATCACTGCTCATGCGCCGGGTTCTGTATTCCACAACAGCCCGGCGTTTTTCATGTTACAAGGTCCTGACCCCGATGCCCCGATATACCCCCGCCGAAATCGAAGCCCGCTGGCAGCAGGCATGGGAAAAAGACGCCGTGTTCAAGGCTGTCCGCTCGGCTGACAAGCCCAAGTACTATGTGCTTGAGATGTTCCCCTATCCGTCGGGGCGCATCCACATGGGCCATGTGCGCAATTATACGATGGGCGACGTGATCGCGCGCTACAAGCTCGCCACCGGGCACAACGTGCTGCATCCAATGGGCTGGGACGCCTTCGGGATGCCCGCCGAAAATGCCGCGA
This sequence comes from Sulfitobacter brevis, assembly GCF_900112755.1. GTDB lineage: Bacteria > Pseudomonadota > Alphaproteobacteria > Rhodobacterales > Rhodobacteraceae > Sulfitobacter > Sulfitobacter brevis. The sequence goes on from NZ_FOMW01000003.1 coordinate 103,870, forward strand.
TGGCGATCGGCGGCCACCCCAAGGATTGGACCTACGGCAATATCGCCGACATGCGCGCACAGATGAAACCGCTCGGCCTCAGCATCGACTGGTCGCGCGAATTCGCCACCTGCGATCCGGAGTATTATGGCCAGCAGCAGGCGCTGTTCCTCGATTTCCTGCAAGAGGGCCTAGTCTACCGCAAGAACGCCGTGGTGAACTGGGATCCCGTCGATATGACTGTTCTGGCGAATGAGCAGGTCGAGGCCGGTCGCGGCTGGCGCTCGGGCGCTTTGGTGGAACGGCGCGAACTGACCCAGTGGTTCTTTAAAATCTCCGACCACTCAGAGGAGTTGCTTGCCGCACTCGACAGCCTTGATAACTGGCCCGCGAAGGTAAAACTGATGCAGGCCAACTGGATCGGCAAGTCGCGCGGGCTGCAATTCGCCTTCTCGACCATTGATGCGCCTGTGGGCCACGACCGGATCGATGTCTATACCACCCGCCCTGACACGCTACTCGGTGCTTCCTTTGTAGGCATCTCGCCCGACCATCCGCTGGCCAAACTGCTGGAGCGCGACAACGCCGACGTCGCGGCCTTCTGCAATCAATGTCGCCAAGGTGGCACCACCGAAGAAGCCATCGAGACCGCCGAGAAGCTCGGCCTTGATACCGGCATCCGCGTGCGCCACCCCTTTGACACCGCGCGCGAGTTGCCCGTGTATATCGCCAACTTCATCCTGATGGACTACGGCACCGGCGCGATCTTTGGTTGCCCCGCGCATGATGCGCGCGATTTTGAGTTCGCAACCAAATACGGCCTGCCAATCATCTCGACCTTCCTGCCGTCCGAGGATGCCAGCCCGAAACTGGCCGAAGCCTTTGTGCCCGCCAAAACCGAGAAAGTGTTCTACAACCTCGGGTTCGCGGGCGATGCATGGCAGACCGGCCTCGAAGCCATCGACGCGGCCATCGCCTTTTGCGAGGAAAACGGCGTCGGACAAGGCGTGACCAAGTACCGCTTGCGTGATTGGGGCCTGTCGCGGCAGCGCTATTGGGGCTGCCCGATCCCCGTGGTGCATTGCGACACCTGCGGCGTGGTGCCCGAAAAGAAAGAGAACCTCCCGATCGAGCTGCCCTACGACGTCACTTTTGACGTGCCGGGCAATCCGCTGGACCGCCATCCGACATGGCGCGACTGTGCCTGCCCGGCTTGCGGCGCTGCGGCCAAGCGCGAAACCGACACGATGGATACCTTCGTCGATTCGTCATGGTACTTCGCCCGCTTCACTGCACCCCATGCCGACACCCCGACAGTGCTGGAGGACGCCGCCTATTGGATGAACGTCGATCAGTATATCGGCGGTATCGAGCACGCGATTCTGCACCTGCTCTATTCGCGCTTCTTTGCCCGTGCGATGCAGATCACCGGCCACTTGCCAGAAAGCGCCATCGAGCCTTTCGACGCGCTTTTTACCCAAGGCATGGTGACGCATGAGATTTACCAGACCCGCGAGGATAATGGCCGCCCAGTTTATCACCTGCCCGAAGACGTGACTGACGGCAAACTCGCTGATGGCACGGCGGTCGAGATTATCCCCTCGGCGAAAATGTCGAAGTCCAAAAAGAACGTTGTCGATCCACTTAGCATCATCTCGGCTTACGGCGCCGATACGGCGCGCTGGTTTGTGTTGTCCGATTCGCCCCCCGAGCGGGACGTGGAATGGACTGCAAGCGGTGCCGATGCAGCGTTCAAGCATCTTGGCCGCGTCTGGAACATCTCGGAGCGCATTCTCGAGATGGCCCCCGACACCGCCGGCGAGGGTGACGACGCGCTGTTGCGGGCGATGCACAAGACCATCAACGACGTGACCATGGGGGTCGAATCTTTTGGCTTCAACGCGGCGATTGCCAAGCTCTATGCCTTCACCGCCACCTTGCAGAAATCAAAGGCCGGCCAAGCGGCACAGCGCCAAGCGATCATGACACTGGCGCAACTGATGTCCCCGATGACACCGCACCTCGCGGAGGATATTTGGGCAGCGCAGGGCGGCGAAGGGCTGATCGTGACGGCGCCCTGGCCCAAGGCCGATGAGGCGATGCTGGTCGATGACACCGTGACCCTGCCAATCCAGATCAACGGCAAGCGCCGCGCGGAAATTCAGGTTCCTGCTGACATGCCGAAGGAAGAGGTTGAAAAAATCGCGCTGGCCCACGAAGCTGTCATTCGGACGCTGGACGGGGCCACCCCGAAAAAGGTCATCGTAGTACCGGGACGGATTGTGAATGTCGTTGCTTAACCGACGCACTGCACTGTTGATGCCGCTGGCGCTGGCCGCCTGCGGCTTTCAGCCGGTCTATGGGCCGGATGGCGCGGGCACGGCGTTGCAGAATCAGGTGCGCGTCGATGACCCGACGGACCGCAACGGCTATGTACTGACCCGCGAGCTAGAAACCCGCCTTGGCCGTGCGGCCAACCCGCGCTTTGGATTGGCGCTGATCATCGTGACCAGCGAGGACGGGCTTGCCATCGACAGCGAAGGCGATACCGACCGCTATAACATCCTCGGCTCGGCTGACTATGCGCTGCGCGATCTGGCCAGTGGGGCAATCCTCAGTTCTGGCAAGGTCGAGAACTTTACCGGCTATTCCGCAACCGGCACCACCGTTGCGACACTGGCCAGCCAGCAAGACGCGCAGGGACGCTTGATGACCATTCTGGCCCAACAGATCGTGACCCGCCTTTATACCGCCGACCTTTCGGCATGAAGCTCAGCCCCCGCGACGCTACGGGCTATTTCGCACGGCCCGATCCGGCCAAGACCGGCATCCTGATCTATGGCAGCGATGTGATGCGCGTGGCGATTAAACGTCAGGACCTGTTGCGCAACCTGCTCGGTGCCAAGGCCGACGAGGAAATGCGCCTGACCCGCATGTCAGCGACCGAGTTGCGCCGCGAACCTGCGATACTGCTGGATGCGATCAAGGCGGTCGGTTTCTTCCCCGGTCCGCGTGCAGCACTGGTAGAGGACGCCAACGACAACATTACGCAAATCCTGATTGATGCGTTAGCCGATTGGCAGGCAGGTGATGCGCAGATCGTGGTGACGGGCGGCGATCTCAAGAAAACCTCCAAAGTGCTCAAGGCCTTCGAGGCCCACAAAACCGCCTATGCCACGCCGATTTATGACAATCCTCCCGACCGCGCCGAGATTGAGAAACTGCTGAAAGACGCCGATCTCTCCCCCGATTCTAATGCGATGGCGGCGTTGAACGATCTGGCCCGCGCCTTGGCCCCCGGTGATTTTCGCCAGACACTGGAAAAGCTGACGCTCTATAAACTGGGCGACACCACGCCGCTGGTGCTGGAAGACGTCGCCGCCTGCGCCCCCACCTCGACCGAGGCCGAGGTCGATGACATCCTGCATGTGGTCGCCGAAGCCCGCGCAAGCGATATCGGCCCGGTGATGAACCGCCTTCAAGCCCAAGGCGTCAACGCCGTGACCCTGACAATCCAAGCCACCCGCTATTTCCGCGCCTTGTACCGGATTGCCGCCAATCCCGGTGCACCGGTTTACGGCCTACGCGACCGTGACCGCGCCATCCGGCAGGCCAAAAACTGGGGCGCATCCAAGCTGGAAACAGCGCTCGGCGTGCTGACCGATACCGATCTTACCCTCCGCTCCGCCGGACAACGCGCCCCCGCGCTGGCCTTGGTGGAACGCGCCTTTATCCGTCTGGCGATGCTGGGCGCACAACGCTGACCCTTTGAAAGGACCCCAAATGTATACCGTTGTCGGAGCCGTAAAATCCCGCGCTTTCCGCGTCATGTGGATGTTGGAAGAAATGGGCATCGCCTATGATCACAACCCCGCTGCGCCCCGTTCGGACGAGGCGAAAAAATTCAATCCGTCTGGCAAGATCCCCGTCCTGGTAGACGGCGATGATGTGTTGACCGATTCGGTCGCGATCATGACCTATCTGGGCGACAAACACGGCAAGCTAACTGCGCCCGCAGGCACGCTCGCACGGGCGCGCCAAGATGCGCTGACCTTCTGGCTGATCGACGAATTTGACGCGATCCTTTGGGCGGCGGCAAAACACAGCTTCATCTTCCCCGAAGAAAGCCGCGTGCCCGAGATCAAAGACAGCCTCAAGTCGGAGTTTGTGCGCTCGGCCAATCTGTTGGCAGAGCGGATCGAGGGCCCCTACTTATGCGGCGACAGCATGACCCACGCCGATATTCTGGCGACGCATTGCATCAACTGGTCCATCGGGGCGGGTTTTCCGCGCGTGAATGACAAGCTGGGCAATTGGGCCAAAACCGTGCGCGACCGCACGGCGTTCAAAGCGACTTTGGCAAAGGGCGATTAACTCCCTCCCGTGCAGGCTAGCGTTTCGCTAGCCACGCCGCGGCGTTTGCCCCTGCCCATCGGCCTGTCGCAAGGCAGGCCGAGATCAGATAGCCTCCGGTCGGGGCCTCCCAATCTACCATTTCACCAGCGACGAATACCCCCGGCAGATCGCGCAGCATCAGCGCCTCGTCCAGCGCCGGGAATGCAACGCCGCCAGCCGTCGAGATCGCCTCGTCCATCGGGCGCAGGCCCGCATGGTTGATCGGCAGGTTTTTAATCACCCGCGCCAAGGCGCGCAGCCCGTCGGGCAAGGGGCGCGCCATCTCCTGCAACAGCGCAATCTGGGCAGTGTTCAGCTTCAATGTTTTACGCAGATGGGTGGCGAGACTGGCCTTGCCGCGCGGGCGGGTCAGCTTGGTCAGCAATTCGGCTACGGTGAAATCTGGCAACAGATCGAGCGTCAGAGCGTGGCCCTCGCGCACGCCGCGCGACACGGAGTAGATGCCGCCACCCTCAAGCCCGTGGCGCGAAATCGTCGCTTCGCCGCGCGACACATAAGGCCCCGCCGACCACGCCGCCCCTTTAAGCGGGGTGCCGAAATGGCGGGTCATATGGTCTGACCATGCGATGGCAATGCCTGCGTTGGCGGGCGCGAATGGCGAGGTGGCAACGCCCTGCGCGCCCAGCACCTCTGCCCAGGTGCCAGTGGCCCCCAGTCGGGACCAGCTAGCGCCGCCCAAAGCCAGCACCGTCACATCTGCCTGCAAAGTTTGCGGTCCTTGCGGCGTCTCGAAGGTCAGCACCGCGTTCTGCGCCGCCCCGTCCCAGCCGGTCCACGCCCAGCGTGTGTTGATTTGCACACCGGCCTCGGTCAGCCGCACCAGCCAAGCCCGCAACAGTGGTGATGCCTTCATCACTTTTGGAAAAACCCGTCCGGTGGTGCCGGTAAAAACCTCCTGCCCCAACCCTTGCGCCCATTCCTGCACTTTCTGTGCATCGAATGCCGCCAAGACCGGCGCCAATGGCTCTGCCGCATCCGTGAAAGCGTGCAAAAAGGCCTCGGGTGTTTCGGATTTGGTCAGGTTCAACCCCGATTTTCCCGCCATCAGGAATTTGCGCCCGACCGATGGTTTGGCTTCACACAGGGTCACCGCATGGCCCGCCGCGGCGAGCATTTCCGCGGCCATCAGGCCAGCAGGGCCCGCGCCAATGACAACAGCTTGGCTCATGCCAGAACTCCAAAGACGGCGCGGGGGGCGATGAACATGGGCAGACCTTGCTGTGACGGATGAATACGCCATCCTCTTGCAGGACCACGCCCGCAGGAGCAAGCAATTTGCCCATGAATATCACGATCCTGCGCGTTCGCCCGTGCCGAATACCGTCGAATTAGGGCAAAAGCAGCAAAGGGCGCGTCAGCCCCTTAACCGCCATTTGGGCAAACGCATACACGCGGTGGTGCCAGCTTCATCGACGATAACCTCGAATTCACCGCCATGCAGCTCAACCAATCTACGAGTTAGGGGGAGACCCAGACCCAAGCCCCCACCAGTACCACGCCGTTCGACGTCGCCGCCGACGATGAACGGCTTGTAAAGCTCTGACAGTTCGACGCTTTCATCAATCTTGCCGTTATCGTTGACCCGCAATTCAATATCGCCATCATGGTTTTGCCCGATGTAAAGGCTAATGATATCACCGCCATGCAGGACCGAATTCATCAACAGTGAGATCAGACAGATCTTGATATGGGCCTTATCGGCCAGAATCGCCGCTGGCAGATCACAGACCGGAACATGGAATGTCTTGCCCCCCGCTTCGGCAGCGGTGGTGTGGTCATCGGCAATATCTCGGGCAAGCTCGGCCAGATTGGTCGTTTCTTCCTTAAGCCGCAACTCGCCGGTCCGCATGTCGCTGAATTCAAGGATCGTCGCGATCAGCTTGGAGAGGTGGTCGCTGGACTTAATCGCGCTTTGCGACAGCTTCTTGTTAATCTCGCCCTCAAGCCGCGTGTCCAACATCCGGATGGAGCCGTGAATGATCGTCAGTGGTGTACGCAATTCATGCCCGACGAGTGTCAAAAAGGTATCTTGGCTGGATGTCGGGGGCGGTGCGGCGGCCTGCGCCGGGGCCTTTTCCAAGGCAGCAACCACAGCGCGGCCCAGTTCGGTGAGGATATCGAGGTCTTTCTCAGACGGGGCGGCATGGGCCACGAAATCTAGAACGCACAGGCTGCCAAAGCGAAATCCTGACGACAGGATCAACGGCACGCCCGCGTAAAATCGGGCCTGCGGTCCACCCTCGGCGACCATCGGGTGGTCTTTGAATTTGGGGTCAAGGCTCAGGTCCGGCACCACCATCGGCGTGCCTGCCATGATGGTATGGGTGCAGAACGAGTTGTTCTTGGGCATTTCTTCAAGCTCGATCCCGACGACCGATTTATACCACTGGGTGTTTTCTTCAACGACACTGATATGGGCGATCGGGCAATCAAACAGCCGCTTTGCCGCCATACAAAGTGTATCGAACAACACTTCATTCTCGCGCGTCAGACCTGGCACATTCTGGACCGCCATCACGCGGGAGTCTTCGTTGAAAGGGACGGGGAATGTCTTCACTGTGCTACACTCGCTAAACTCGGGTTACCATTTGATGTGCGACCTGCATTGACGGGTTGGCCGCTGTTGTTAACTAAAATTAAAATACAATTTGGGCCAAAGTGTGGTCACTGTTTCGCATCTCTTAACAAAACTGTTTCAACCTTGGCACTTGGCAGGAAAGAGACAATGAACTGCGCCTTTGGCTGCCGTCCATCGAGCGTCGGCAGAGCGCCGCCATCATCGCTGCGGCAGGGCACTCAGTATGGCCGACACAGTTGCCCGCGCCCCCTGCGACGGCCTACAACCACGTCAGAGGCAAAAAACAGGAGCATAAAAATGCGCAAAGCAATAATCCCCGCCCTTCTGGCATTCGCGCTCGTCGTACTGCCCGATGTGAACCCCGCCGCCGCCGCAACGCGCGGCGATTATGAAGTCGGCGGCGTCGCCGAGGACAATCTGCTGAAAATGCGCGCAGGTCCGGGCACGGGCTATCAGGTGATCTTGGGGCTACCCAACGGCACTGCGCTGCGCGTGCACAAATGTACGCAAACTGGCGGCACCCGGTGGTGTGAAGTGTCATTGGCGCAAGCGCGCGCGATTTCAGGCTTTGTGTCATGGGCCTATTTGCGCGAGCGGTAGAGCGATCATTCTGGTTCTGCCGCCACGCTCGGGCGGCAGAACCAGAATGGCCTTAGGTCTCGGCCTGCGTGCCCGCGCACATCTGCTTAATCCCCGTGGCGATTTCAGGGGCGGCCGCGAGTGTATCGACTGCAAGCCCGTGCACATGGGTCATCAGATCTTCTGCCGCGACAACGCGGTCCACCAACCCAAAGCCGAGCGCCTCCTCCGCGGTGATCTTCTGCCCGCCCATCAGGATCAGCTTGGCCCGCGCCGGACCGATTAGTGCAGCCATCCGCGCCGGGTCGGACGGTTGCGGCAAAAAGCCCAGCTTCATCACCGGATAAAAGAACTTCGCCGCTGGCACTGTGACGCGCAGATCACAGGCCAAAGCCATGCCCATCGCACCCCCCGCCAATGTGCCGTTCAGCGCCGCGATGCTCAGCCCCGGTAAGGCGGCAATCGCGCCCGACAAACGCTCCCACACATCGGAGCGGGCGAGGCCGGCGCGGGCTTCGTCCAGATCGGCCCCGGCGCTGAAAACCTTGCCCTGCCCTGTCAGGATGACAACGCGAGCGGCCTGCGCACGCTCCATAAGGTCGGCCAACTGCAACAGCATGTCATGGGTCAGCGAATTGGCCTTGTCGGGACGGTTGATGGTCACCGTCCAGACGTCGCCCGCGCGATCAAGCTCGATCATAACAGGCCCACCGCTTTACGGATTGCCTCGTCCCGCAGCGAGATTTCCTTGCCAATATATCCGTCTGCTTCGGCGCTGCACATCCACAGCAAGGCGCGTGCGGGCCAGTCGGCGGGCACGTGGTCTTCCCAGTTCAGCTTGCTGACAGGATTGATGCCCGAGGCCTTGATCTCGCGCTGCATGGTGGTGGCCACCGTGCCGGGCGACAACCCGATAGCGCGGATGCCGTTGGCAGCTTCTTCTTCATCCACACAGCGGGTCAGCATATGAACCGCCGCTTTGGAGGCGCAGTAATGGCTCCACGCCTCGATCGGGCTATGTGCCGCACCAGAGGAGATCGTCAGGATCGAGCCGCCACCCGCCCGTTTCATCACGGGCAATGCGGCGCGCATCCCGTTGAAGACACCCTTGAGATTGATATCGATCACCTGCGCCCATTTGTCAGGATCGGCATCGGCCAGCCGCGAGATCGGCTCGATCACGCCGGCGTTGTTAATCATCACATCCAGCCCGCCAAAAGCTTGAACAGTTGTTTCAACGGCAGAGGAAACTTCGGTGTAGCGGGCGACATTGCACGGCACCGCAATCGCACGCGGGCCAATTTCACCGGCCAGATTGGCGATCTCGTCCTGACTGCGCGCCAGCAACGAGACATTGGCCCCCGCTGCGGCGAAAACCCGCGCAGCTTCGGCACCAATTCCACGGCTCGCACCGGTTATCAGTACTGTTTTACCGGTCATATCCATCGCAAGGCTCCGTTTCGTCGGTTTGAGGTTTTGCATCCACAGCGCGGCCTGTGGTAATCTCGCGATCAAGCGGGGTCCAGCCCCACGGCCTGATTTGGCGCTGACATACCGTCAGTCCAGTCTTGGCCCGTATTATTGCAGAGGAATTTGAACATGTCCCGTATTTCAGTAACGTCAGTCGCTTGGGCCCTGCCCTTTGCCCTCGTGTCGCAGGCAGCCTTGGCCGATCTGACCCCGACCGAGGTCTGGGGCGATTGGCGCGCCTATCTGGAAAGCGCCGGTTATACGGTAGAAGCGGGCGAGGCCGTGGCCGGTAACGCGCTGACCGTCAGCAACATCCGTCTGGGTATGCCAATGCCTGCCGACGAGGGTGTCGCTAATTTGTCGCTCGGCACGCTGACCTTCCAGCAGAACGCCGACGGCTCGGTTTCGGTGGTGATGCCAGCGGTGCAGCAGTTGCGCATGCACATGACAGCGGCAGAGCCTGACGCCAAGCCTGTTCAGCTTGATCTGTCGTTCACCCAGAACGGTCATGCGCTGACTGCACGCGGATCAATCGAAAACATCACCTACGACTATGCCGCCGAAAGTCTTGCGATGGTGTTGGACCAATTGCAGGTCGGGGATGAGACCTACGGCGAGCAGAACGCCAAGTTCAAACTGGCCGCGACAGGCGTCAAGAACGCGACGACCGTCACCGTCGACCAAGTGCGCAGCTATCAGCAAACGGGCACCATTGCATCGGTTGAATACGATATTTTCGTCGATAATCCCGAAGATTCCACCAAGCTGAAACTGGCAGGCGGTCTGTCGGGTCTGACGCTGGACGGTGGCGGGGCGATCCCGCTGGAGATCATTGACGCCGAAGATATGGCCGCGATGATCAAGGCGGGCTTCAAGGTCTCGGGGCAAATAGCCTATGCGCAAGGCCGCTCGGATGCCGAGCTGACGGACCCCGAGAACGGCAGTTTCAAAGCCGCGACGACCTCGGGCGGTGGGACCCTTGATATGAAGATGGGCGCCGAAGGGCTGGCCTATTCCGGTGCGCAAAAGGATTTGGCTGTCGCCGTGAATGTCGCGGAAATGCCCTTCCCGATCGAATTCAGCATGGCCGAGGGCGGCTTCAATCTGGCAGTTCCGGTTAGTAAATCCGAAACCCCGCAAGGCTTCGCATTGGGGCTGACACTGGCACAGTTCAAAATGTCCGATCTGATCTGGAGCATCTTTGATCCCGCAGGCCAGTTGCCGCGCGATCCTGCGACGCTCAAGGTTGATCTGGCGGGCAAAGCGACCATGCTGACCGATATTCTTGATCCGGAAGCGGCGGCCAAGCTCGGCGACACCCCTCCCGGCAAGTTGGAGACACTGCGCGTCAACACTTTGTTGCTGGATGCTGTCGGCGCCAAGTTGAGCGGCAGCGGTGATGTGACGTTTGACAACACCGACACCACCACCTTTGATGGCATGCCCAAACCCGAAGGTGCGCTTGATCTGTCGCTCGCGGGCGGCAACGCGCTGCTGGACAAGCTGGTGGCGATGGGGTTGATCCCTGCAGATCAAGCGATGGGTGCGCGGATGATGATGGGCCTTTTCACCGTTCCGGGCGACGCGCCGGACACGCTGAAATCCAAAATCGAGTTCACGCCGGACGGGCAGGTATTGGCTAACGGCCAACGGATCAAATAATCCTGCAATGATCGCTAGAACAGACCAAGGCGCGCTTCATTGGCGCGCCTTTTCTTATGGCAACACCAAAGCGACTTGCGCGCGCCCTGACGGCAAATATCGGGGCGGCCCTTGCCCCAGCGCCCTGCGGGGGTTACCTGACGAGGCGACCCCAAGCCGGAGCCCCTTGATGACCAAGCCCCTTGATGCGCTGACACATGCCCTTTTGCAGGCCGCCCGCGCGGCAGGTGCCGATCAGGCCGATGCGATGGCAGTACGCGCGCAATCTGTCTCTATCGCCGTACGCGGCGGCGCTTTGGAACAGGCCGAACGGTCAGAAGGGACTGACATCGGCCTGCGGGTCTTTGTCGGCCAGCGTCTGGCGAATGTCTCCGCCTCCGACACCTCCGAGCGGACGATCACCGAAATGGCCGAACGTGCCGTTGCGATGGCACGCGAAGCCCCTGAAGATCCCTATGCAGGACTTGCCGCTCCCGATCAGCTGGCCCCCGACTGGGATGTCGATGTACTTGAATTAAACGATCCGACCGCCGCGCCCACGCCCGAGCAGTTGCACGAAGATGCTGCGCGCGTCGAAGCCGCAGCGCTGGCGGTTAACGGCGTGACCCAGGTCCAATCGGCCAGTGCAGGCTATGCCTCGCAAGAGATCCACCTCGCCGCCAGCAACGGGTTTGCGGGCGGTTATGGTCGCACCGATCGCGGACTTTCGGGCGTTGCCATCGCGGGTAGCGGTGCCAAGATGGAGCGGGACTATGATGGCGACAGCCGGATTTTTCAGGCCGATCTGCGCAGCGCCGAAGACATTGGCAATTCGGCGGGCCAGCGCGCCTTGGTGCGTATGGATGCCCGCAAGCCCCCGACCGGCACCTATCCGGTGCTGTTCGACGAACGGATTTCGGGCAGCCTGATCGGCCATTTGCTGGGCGCGATCAATGGTGCCGCCATTGCACGCGGCGGCTCGTGGTTGCGCGACGCGATGGGCACGCTGGTCCTGCCCGAGGGCCTGTCGATCCTCGAGGACCCGCACCGCCCCCGCGCCACAAGGTCACGCCCCTTTGATGCCGAAGGCTTGCCCACCGCGCAGCGCGAAATTGTCACCGACGGCGTACTTCAGGGATGGACGCTCGACCTTGCCGCAGCACGCAAGCTGGGGCTTAAGCCGACCGGCAACGCCTCGCGCGGCACCTCAAGCGGGCCATCGCCGAGCACGTGGAACATTGCGCTTACCCAAGGCAGCGCCACCCGCGCCGACCTGATCCGCGATATGGGGACCGGCCTGCTGGTGACCTCGATGATCGGCAGCACCATCAACCCGAACACCGGTGATTATTCGCGAGGGGCCGCCGGACTTTGGGTCGAGAACGGCGAGATCACCCATGCCATCAACGAATGTACCATTGCGGGCAATCTGCGCGACATGCTGCGGGCCATTGTGCCCGCCAATGACGCGCGTCCTCACTTGGCGCATGTGGTGCCATCGCTTCTGGTGCCGGGAATGACCCTTGCCGGCGCATGACCTCCCCCTGCTGATCGACGCTGCGCGTAAAGCGGGGCAAGTGGCAACCGGATACGCCGGTGCCACGGCGCAGCGCTGGGACAAACCCGATGGCGCAGGGCCGGTGACCGAAGCCGATCTTGCGGTGAACGATCTGTTGCTGACTACGCTGCGCGGCGCGCGGCCCGGATACGGCTGGCTGTCGGAGGAAACCGAAGACACCGATGCCCGCCTCGGCCACGACCACGTGTTTATCATCGACCCGATCGATGGCACCCGCAGCTTTGTCGAAGGCTCCGACACTTGGGCCCATGCGCTCGCGGTAGCAGAGCGCGGGATCGTCACGGCGGCGGTGGTCTATCTGCCGATGCTCGACAGGCTTTATGCCGCCTCACTGCACGGCGGGGCCACGTTGAACGGCGCCCCGATCAACGCCTCCTCCGGCACCGATCTGCAAAACGCGACCGTGCTGGCCGCCAAGCCCGCGCTCATCGCGAGCAACTGGAAGGGCAGCGTCTGTCCACAGTTCAAGCGCAGTTACCGCCCGTCACTGGCCTACCGTCTGGCACTGGTCGCCCAAGGCCGCTTTGATGCGATGATAACGCTGCGCCGCAGTTGGGAATGGGACATCGCTGCCGGTGCCTTGATCGTCAGCGAAGCCGGCGGTCGCTGCACCGACAGGACCGGCAGCGCGTTGCGCTTTAACAACCCCGATCCACGCTTGAACGGGGTAGTTGCAGGGGGGGCAACGGTCCACGGCGCGCTGACCTCGGCCCTTGCGTGACCGGCGCCATCTGCTACCCAATAGTCAACAACCATGCAAAGGAAATGCCATGACCCAGCGCCTGCACCTTGTCTTTGGCGGCGAGCTTGTCACCCCGACCGAGACGGCCTTTAAGAACGTAGATGACATCCATGTTGTCGGTATCTTCCCCAATTATGCGGCCGCTTACGATGCGTGGAAGAACGAGGCACAGCGCACCGTGGACAATGCCCATATGCGCTATTTCATCGCCCACCTGCACCGCTTGCGCGACGAAGAGGCACCCGCCTCCTCGACCGAAGAGCTGGGGTAAACCCATTTGGGGCAGTCGTTGGGGCTGACGGCATATCGGGCGCTCGCGCGTCGGGCTGAGGCGCGGGTTGCGCCGCCCGAGGTGCTGCGCCCGCGTGGCGAATTGCTGTGGATTCATGCGGCAGAGCCGGGGAATTTGATCGCCGTGCAGGATTTGGCCCTACGGCTGATCGCGGCGCGTGTCGGGCTGCATGTCCTAATCACTTTGCCCGAAGGCACACCCCCGCCCGCCCCGCAGGGCGACCCTGAAAGCGATGGGCCGGTATTTGATACGGTGCCGAACGAACACCCCCACAGCATCGCGGCCTTTCTCGACCACTGGAAACCTGATGCGATGGTTTGGGTTTGGGGGGCGCTGCGGCCCAACCTGATCCTTGAAACGGCCTTGCGGGGCTGTCCGATGTTTCTGGTCGATGTCGGCACGGGAGGTTTTGACGGGCGCCGGGATCGCTGGTTGCCCGACCTCACCCGCGCGCTGCTTTCAAAATTCGAGCTCGCGCTGACTCGCAGCGACGCGGGACGCAAAAGGCTGGTCAGCCTCGGCATGCGCGCCGAGCGGGTCGAGGTAACCTCGGCGCTGATGGCGGGCGGGCAAGCGCTGCCGTGTTATGACAGCGATCTTGCTGATCTTTCGCGCGCCTTGGGCGGACGCTCGGCATGGTTTGCCGCCCAGGTGCAGGCGGGCGAGATTGATACCGTGCTTTCTGCCCATAGCAACGCTTTGCGCCTGTCGCACCGTTTGCTGCTGATCCTGAACCCTGCTTCGCCCGATCTGGCGGAGGTCGCCTATGACCGCGCCAAGGCGCGGAACTTCGATGTGCTCCGCTGGGGAGGGCCAGCCATGCCCGATGACACTATTCAGGTGATGATCGTCGATGACATCTCCGATCGCGGACTGTTCTTTCGGGTGGCGCCTGTGTCGTTTTTAGGCTCGTCGCTGGTCTCCGACCAAGGCGGGTCCGATCCATTCGAGGCCGCGGCCTTGGGGTCGGCAGTGCTCTATGGTCCGCGAGTGCGTAACTTCCTGCCTTCCTATACGCGACTGGCCGCTGCCGGTGCGGCACGCATCGTGAATGACGCCGCTGCGCTCGGAACAGCCGTCTCGCGGCTCATTGCGCCAGATCAGGCGGCGGCGATGGCCCATGCGGGCTGGGATGTGATCAGCCAAGGGGCCGCGCTGACCGATCGCGTGACCGATCTGGTACAGGATGCACTGGATATGCGGGCGGGTAGCGCATGAGCCGCGCACCGAAGTTCTGGCATCTGCCGAAGCCCGACTGGCGCGCGCGCGCCCTTTCCCCGCTGGGTGCGCTCTATGCCCGCGCTACAGCGCGGCGGCTGGCGCAGGGCGTCCCTGCGAAGATGGATATTCCAGTGGTCTGCGTTGGCAACATCAACGCGGGCGGCACCGGCAAAACCCCCACTGTCATGGCCGTCGTCGAGCGATTGCGCGACCGTTTCCACACGCCGCATATCGTCTCGCGTGGGCACGGCGGCACGCTGGAAGGGCCCGTGCAGGTCGATCCGGCACGCCACACCGCTGCCGATGTCGGAGACGAACCCTTGTTGCTGGCGGCCTTTGCCGAGGTTTGGGTCGCCCGCGACCGCGCCGCTGGTGCGCGTGCGGCGCAGGCGGCGGGGGCCAGTGTGATCGTGCTGGACGACGGCTTTCAAAATCCGGCGGTGGCCTATGACCTCAGCATCGTCGTGGTAGATGCGGTCAAGGGCTTTGGGAATGGGCTCTGCCTGCCTGCAGGGCCGCTGCGCGAGCCGGTGTCGGTTGGGCTGGCGCGGGCCGATATGGTAATCTCAATTGGCGACAGCGCCGCGCAAGACAGTTTTGATACACGCCCCCTGCCCGCCCATCTGCCCCATGTCCGCGCCGAGCTTGCGCCTCTGCAAACCGGCATGGACTGGGCCGATGCGCGGGTGCTGGCCTTTGCAGGTATCGGCCATCCGGAGAAGTTCTTTGCCACGCTGCGCGGCCTCGGCGCTACATTGATCCAAGCGCAGCCGCTGGATGATCACCAGCCGCTGACCACTGCTCTGATGACCAGGTTGGAGAGCGAGGCGCGATTGCGCGGCGCGCAGCTTGTCACCACCGAGAAGGACGCCGTGCGCCTGCCGCCCGCTTTTCGCATGAAGGTGATCAGCCTGCCGGTGAGACTAAAACTGGCTGAGGATAACGCGCTGTTTACCGCATTAGACGCGCTGCCGCGTCCTGACTGATCTGCCCGCCCCCGCCACGCGGGCAGGAGCGCTAGATTTTAGTTGTCTTCGCCGAGTTTCGGTGCGGGCCGGTGCAAGGCAAGTTCAGCACCCGAGAAGGTGAAGGGCGAGCGCAAGCCCGGCACGCCGTCCAGCTCGATCTGCATGCCGCGGGCAATGACCTGCGGATCAGCCATCACATCGGCCAGATCATTGATCGGCCCTGCGGGCACGTTGTTGGCCTCGCAAGCTTCCAAAAGCTCATCGCGGGTGCGCAGCAAAGTCGCCTCGGTCAGCCGCCCGATCATCTCGGGGCGGTTGGCGACGCGGTCGGCGTTCTTGGCAAAATGCGGCGCTTCGGCCATGTCGCCCAGATCCAGCAAGCGGCAGAGACGTTGGTATTGCCCGTCATTGCCTGTCGCGATGATGATATGCCCGTCACTACAGGGGAAAACCTCATAGGGTGTCAGGTTGGGATGCGCATTGCCCATCCGCCCCGGTGCCTTGCCGGTGGTCAGATAGTTCATCGCCTGATTGCCCATGATCGCCACGGCGCAATCCAGCAGCGCCATGTCGATATGCTGGCCCACGCCCGTAACGCTGCGCTGATGCACGGCTGCAAGGATCGCCGTTGTCGCATAGATTCCGGTGAAGATATCGGTGATCGCCATGCCGGATTTCTGCGGCTGGCGGTCCGGCTCTCCGGTAATCGACATCAGTCCTGACATGCCTTGGATGATAAAGTCATAGCCCGCGCGATGCGCATAAGGCCCCGTCTGGCCGAAACCGGTGATTGAGCAATAGATCAGCTTGGGGAATTTTGCCGCAATGCTGGTATAGTCCAACCCGTATTTCGCCAGCCCGCCGGTCTTGAAGTTCTCGATCACGATATCAGCGTCAGCAAGCAATTCGAGTACCCGCGCCTGCCCTTCCGGCGTGCGAAAATCGACCGTGACCGAAGCTTTGCCGCGGTTGGTGGAGTGGAAATAGGAGGCGGTCACATCCTCGTCGCGGGTCACAAAGGGCGGGCCCCATTGGCGGGTATCATCGCCCTGCGGGCTTTCAACCTTGATAACTTCGCAACCCAGATCCGACAGCGTCTGACCGGCCCAAGGGCCAGCCAGAACACGTGCCAGTTCGACAACCT
This sequence comes from Sulfitobacter brevis, assembly GCF_900112755.1. Classification (GTDB taxonomy): domain Bacteria; phylum Pseudomonadota; class Alphaproteobacteria; order Rhodobacterales; family Rhodobacteraceae; genus Sulfitobacter; species Sulfitobacter brevis. Next base: position 120,479 of record NZ_FOMW01000003.1, read on the forward strand.
TCAATCCGGCAAGCGGCGCGGTCATCAGCTTTCCAATGCGGCGTCGATGATCTTTTTCATATCATCATAAGCCATGTTGGATTGCTTCTTGCCGTCGATGATAAAGCTCGGTGTCGAGGTAATATCGTCGTCTTTGGCGTTCTGCTCGTACCAAGCCACCAGCGTCTCGGCGGAGCTGGCATCTTGCAGGCACTCATCCAGCGTCTCGTTGTTCAAACCAGCCAGACGGCCAATCTTGCGCAGCTCTTCGACGATCGCAGCAGGCTCGCCCGCGCGGGTCCACTCGGACTGACCCTTGTAGATCAGATCGGCAATGCCAAAGAATTTCTCGGGTCCGCCGCAGCGCGCCACCATTGAGGCCCACAGACCAAAACGGTCAAAGAACACTTCGCGGTAAACGAACTTGACCTTGCCCGTGTCGATGTAGTCGGCCTTGAGCTTTTTAAAGACTTCATTGTGGAAGTTGGCACAATGCGGGCAGGTGTAGGAAGCGTATTCGATGATGGTCACCGGCGCATCGGCATCACCCATCACCATGTCCTGCACGCCAGATGTGTCTACATCAGCGTTAGATGTTTGCGCATTGGCGGCACCGGCCAGCGGTGTGATCTGGGTCGAGCTCGGGCCCATCTGGCGGCTGACAGCCCAGCCGCCAAGGCCAACAAGGGCGACGCCGCCCAAAATCATCGTTCTGCGATTCATGTGATATTCCTTTATTCGGCGTTTAGCGTTTGGTCTTGTTCAATACGTTCTCGCCCAGACGCGCAAGGGCGTCGCGCAAGGACGGGTCGGTGACGGGTTGCGCGGTCTCGATCGCCCTCTGGCGCAAGGCAGGGTCGACAACCGGAGCCGCCGCAGGTTTGCGCGCGGTAAATTCCACCTGTCCTTCGGCGAAACCCGTCGCGGCGGTTTGCGTGATCCGCACCCGTGCGATCGCGCTATAGCCATAGACCGCGTTCACCCGTTCGCGCAGTTTTTCCTTTTGCAATTCCAGCATCGGCGCATTGGCTCCCGTGGTCAGCAAGGTCAGGGTCGCCCCCATGCCACCGCGCCCGTAGCTTACCTCGACCGGTCGCGAAATCGCGGCGGTATCCTCGCCCGCAATCTCGGCCCAATGGGTCAGCAGGCGCGATTGCTCGAAACCGCGCTGCCCCGATGCCTTGCGGATCTGGCCTGCCAACAGGCTGTCGGTCCGTGTGAAGCCTTTTGTACTGGAACGCCGTGGCGGCATGACTATGTTCTCCGCATGATCAGCCTTAACATAAACGTCTTGCGCCCAATCGCTACCCGTCCCGCAACGGTCAGAGCATAAAGATTGCGTGAAAATTCCGACATAAGCGCCCTGCCGCGCATTTTGCTAGAATGGTATGACATGCATGCCCGCCGCATGCCGTGGCGCGTGCCGCCCGCGCAGCGCATGGCGGGCACCCTGCCCGACCCCTACCGCATATGGCTTAGCGAGGTGATGTTGCAGCAAACCACCGTTGCCACCGTTGGCGCGTATTTCGAGCGGTTTACCACGCGCTGGCCAACCGTGGCCGAACTGGCGGCGGCACAGGATGCCGATGTGATGGGCGAATGGGCGGGGCTTGGCTACTACGCCCGCGCTCGAAACTTGCTTAAATGTGCCCGTGCAGTGGTTGAACGGCACGGCGGGGCATTTCCGGCCGATCACGCCGCTCTGCTCGCCTTACCCGGCATCGGCCCCTACACGGCGGCGGCTGTTTCGGCCATCGCATTTGATCAGCCGCACACCGTGCTTGATGGCAATGTCGAGCGCGTGATCGCGCGGCTCTATGACATTCACACCCCGCTGCCCGGCGCCAAGTCCGAGCTGATGGAAAAGGCAGGGGCGCTGACCCCGCAGACCCGTCCGGGTGATTATGCACAAGCCGTGATGGACCTCGGCGCGACGATCTGCACGCCGCGCTCCCCCGCCTGCGGTATTTGCCCATGGCGCGCGCCCTGCGCCGCCCGTGCTGCGGGCACAGCGGCGGCGCTACCAAAAAAGACACCGAAGAAGGCTAAACCCGTTCGCCATGGCACGGTCTACCTCGCCCAGCGCAGCGATGGCGCATGGCTGCTCGAAACACGACCGGACAGCGGTCTGCTTGGCGGCATGTTGGGTTGGCCCGGCTCGGATTGGGTGGATAGCAGCTTGCCGATGCCCGAAAGCGCAGCACCGCTCGCCGCCAACTGGCGCGAAACGCCCGGAGAAGTCCGCCATACCTTCACCCATTTCCACCTGATCCTCCGCATCCTGCAAGCCAAAGTCGAAGTCGATGCCCGCCCCACCACAGGCCACTTTGTTCCACGTGAAAACTTCCGCCCCAGCGATCTGCCCACTGTGATGCGCAAAGCCTACGACCTTGTTCGCACCCCTTCTGCGACCGCTCTTTGAGCGCCGCTGCCCTTGCGCTATAGTCGCGGGGAAACTGGCCCGAGAGCGCATATCATGACTGCATCCAACCATATCATCCCCGCCGCCGATCTGGCCAAACTCACCCGCGCGCTGCCGTTCTGGCTGTCGCTGGCGCTGATCCCGCTGGTCTGGGTCGCGGCCTTCAATGGGGGTTGGACCATCGCGCTGCTGCCGCTGGTGACATGGTATCTGTTTACCGCTCTGGATGCGGCCCTTGGCCTCAACCTCGACAACGGCGATACCGAAGCGACCGATGAGGATCTGTTCTGGTACCGGCTTGTGACGCTCATCTGGGTACCCGCCCAAACCATCACAGTATTCGCCCTGCTGTGGTATGTGCCACGCGCCGACCACCTCGGCACCGCCGAGCGGATTTTCCTGTTCTTCGGTGTCGGCGTTATCACCGGCACCATCGGGATCAACTACAGCCACGAGTTGATGCATCAGAAAAACAAAGTTGAACGTTGGCTCGCGGATGTCCTGCTCGCAATGGTGCTCTATTCGCACTTCCGCTCAGAACACTTGCTGGTGCACCACCGCTATGTCGCGACACCGCGCGATACCGTCACCGCCCATTACAACGAAGGTTTCCACCGCTTTTACCCGCGCGTGCTGCGCCAATCGCTTAAATCCGCCTTCCGTGCCGAAAAGCAGATGCTGGCCCGCAAGGATTTGCCTTGGACTGATCTGTCCAACCCGTTCTGGCGCTACTGGGCGCTGCAAACAGGGTTTCTGCTGATCGCGCTGCTGTTGGGCGGCTGGGCGGGGCTGGGCCTGTTTCTGGTGCAAGCAAGCACTGCGATCTGGCAGCTTGAATTGGTCAATTACATCGAACACTACGGGCTGACACGCAAGCACCTCGGGAATGGCAAATACGAACATGTGGCGCCCCGCCACTCATGGAACGCTGCGCATCGCGCCTCCAACTGGCTGCTGATAAACCTGCAACGCCACTCCGACCACCACTACAAACCCGACCGCCGCTTTCCGGTTTTGCAAACCTATGGCGCAAGCGAGGCGCCACAACTACCCTATGGCTATCCGGTGATGACGATGGCCGCCATGGTCCCGCCGCTCTGGCGTCGGATCATGAACCCACGGGTCAAGAAATGGCGCGACATGTACTATCCGGAGATCACCGACTGGGCTGCTTATAACAAAGGCACGACCCCGCTGCCGCGCTAGCCCTCCCTTCATTTGGCTGGCTAAACTCCCTGCGGAGCGCCCCGCAGGTGCATTTAGGTGCTGCCTCGCAGATTGCATCCTACCCTCTTCGGCAACCAAAAAAGCCCCGCCAAAAGGCGGGGCCAAGGTGAGCGCCCTGACAAAGCGGCCCTCCTCAAGAGGACCAGTCGGGCACCGGCGGTGTTCGAAAAACTAGAGGGGAAATCCCGCTAAGAGGTCAGTTGGCCATCTCGGCGCGGATCTGCTGGCGCAGGATGTCGATGGGCACAGTCTTGCCCTCGCGCTTGAAGCACCAATAGGTCCAGCCATTACAGCTTGGCGCCTTTTCATAGGCCGCACCAACCTGGTGGATCGATCCCTTAACATCGCTGCCAATCAGCGTGCCATCGGCCCGCACCTTGGCAGTGTGACGCCCGTTGAGGGAATACAACTGCTCGCCCGGACGCAGCATGCCGCGCTCGACCAACTGGCCAAAGGGCACGCGCGGTTCAGCGCGCTTGGATGTCGTGGTTTGCAAGGCATCGCGGTCATAGCGGCGCACCGCGTCGATGCGTTTTGTTGCAACCTTGCGATAAGCTTCCTCACGCTCGATCCCGATGAAATCACGGCCGAGCATCTTGGCAACCGCGCCTGTGGTGCCTGTCCCGAAGAACGGGTCCAAGACCACATCGCCGGGATTGGTCGACCCGACCAGCACACGGTGCAACAGCGATTCGGGCTTTTGCGTCGGATGTGCCTTATCACCGTCCTCATTCTTCAGGCGCTCATGGCCGGTGCAGATCGGCAGCACCCAGTCAGAGCGCATCTGGATGCCCTCATTCAACGCCTTCAGCGCCTCATAGTTAAAGGTGTATTTCGCATTCTCGTCCTTGCCCGCCCAGATCATCGTCTCATGGGCATTGGTCAGGCGTTTGCCACGGAAGTTCGGCATCGGGTTCGACTTGCGCCACACTACGTCATTCAAAATCCAGTAGCCCTGATCCTGCAAAGCAGAGCCAACGCGGAAAATATTGTGGTAGCTGCCGATCACCCAAATCGCCCCATTCGGTTTGAGCAAGCGGCGCGCTGCTTTCAACCATGCACGGGTGAATTCGTCATAAACCTTGAAGCTTGCAAACTGGTCCCACTCGTCATCGACAGCATCGACTTTCGAGTTGTCAGGGCGATGTAAATCGCCCCGCAATTGCAAGTTATACGGCGGGTCAGCGAATATCAGATCGACGCTCTGTTCAGGCAAGCTGTTCATCACATCAATGCAGTCGCCCGCAATAATTTCGTTCAAGGGAAGTGCCGCAGCACCCTTTGTCATGGTCTTCATATCTCTGCCTCTGTCCCCGGCACATTTTGTGCTCTTGGTTGTCTAGCAGGATGATTCAGAAGCGATTCGCGGTCAAATTCTTTTTTGAATCAAGTGATTAGGTTTTAATCTTGATACAACATCTTGTGGACCGGTTTGAACGAACGTCTATGGTGTGGGGTCACACCAAGATTTTGCAGCGCCGCTATGTGGCTTTTTGATCCATATCCCATGTTGGTCTCCCACCCATAACCCGGGTGCTGTTGCGCCAAGGACAACATGACACAATCTCGACATATTTTGGCCACGATTGAGGCCGCTGAAATCGACACACAGCGCGCATCTCCGCCGATCACCGTCCGGGTCGGCAGCGCCAGACCGCGGGGCACCATATTGCCATCGATCAAGGCATAATCCGGGGGGGCGGAAAGACCCTCCAGCGCCCGTACCATCGCCAGATGGCTGGCGCGCAGGATGTTGATATCTTCGATTTCCTCAACACTGGCATGACCGATGCTGATTTCCGCAACCTCAAGGATTTGCGCATTCAGCAGTGCCCGACGCTTCGGGGTCAGCTTTTTCGAATCGTTCAACCCCTCCGGGATGCGCGCCGGATCCAAGACCACAGCCGCCGCCGTCACCGGCCCCGCCAACGGGCCGCGCCCGACCTCGTCCACCCCTGCGATCCGCAGGTATCCGCTGTCTCGCGCCAGGGTCTCGAAGGAGTAATCGGGTATCAACATAGCTTGATGTAAAACCGCAGAACGGCCCGAACCGCAAGGTCCGGACCGTTCGCTAATAGAACTACTCGTTACGAACAATCACCAGATGCGACATCGCACTGGCGTAAAAAGAAAAGGGGAGATGCCCGAACATCTCCCCCTTTCGAACCGGACGGCAGGGACGTGCCCTCCGGTCAAGGCGAGCGGGATTTACCCGCGCGCCAAGCTGTAACCGGCATCGCGCAGACAACGCGCCTCATAGGCGTCCTGTCGACCTTGCTCGGTATTCACGCTCACCAGACAGCCCGCAGGCATCCGGTTTGCAAACTCATAGCTGCGCTCCAGACAGTCGGACCGGAAAACCTGCTGGCTTTCGATGCGACCGCCGTAGCTGCGGAAACATTCCGCTGGCAGCATTTTGGTATCTACATTGCTAGGCAGCGGGCGTGGCTGCACCTGTGGCGGCAACGGGCGCACCTCGACCTGTGGAGTGCCCTGATAGGCCTCTCGCGTGGCAGAGCGGTAGCGGTCTGCCTCATAGGCCTGTGGCCGTGCCTGCGGGCGCAGCGCCGAATAGAGTGGCTCTATGCGCTGACGCGGGGCATACACAAGCTCCGGGGCCGGCTGACGGCGCGAGATCACTTTCTGGCGCTCTCTTTTGTTCTTGTCGTAAATGATCTTGCCCACCACAGCGGCACCAAGGATCACAGCCAGCGTTCTAGCAATATCATCGTCATCGCCGGCATAGGCAGGGGCCGCGCCCATGGCAGTTACGGCGAGGGATGCCGCAACGATAAGGGCAATAAATCTACGATACATGTACAGTCCTTTCTTTAGTGCGCCCGCTGGCCCTGTGATGCACCACATTCAGCAGCGCCAGATCCAGTAAGACGAGGTAGGCAGTTTCGGGATTCGTCGTTCGTGCCACCAACTTGGGATTATCGCGCCAGACAGGCAATAACGCCTACATGTTATCCAATAACACGCGGGCCAAGCCCCCACGGATATTGAATATCAGCGGCAGAGGTCGCATGACTAGCGAATGAAAAACATAACTCTCTCCCTTTTTATCTTCCTCATGGTCGGTTCAGCCCTGCCCGCCGCTGCGGCAAGCTGCTATGCCGACTATAAAGCCAAGCAGGACAACCCGCTCCGGCTGCACTATGGTGTGGCTCAAGTGGACGGAACCTGCGATGTCGGCTCTGCCAAGACCGAGCTTTCAGCACGTCTGTCCGAACAGGGCTGGACCTTGCTGAACATCCTCTCGGTGTTCGGCGAGGACGGATTGGAAAAGAGGAAAGACAGTGCAGGACCTAACTACCTCCGCTTCTGACATGCGCCGTTTTGGCGGGCGATTTGTTGGTGGGGGGCTCGCGGCAATCGTCGTTGTCTTGGCCGTGGGCCTTGGCGTGCTGCTCTGGGCCCTGCCCGACGGCAACCTGTTCAATGCGCAAGTCGAGCGGATCTTCATCGAGAATGATGATCTGACCTCCGCCTCCGAGATCAAGCTGCTGGAAATCCTCGCACAATCCGGCACCGCTTTCTCCGACACATTGGCAAGCTACCGCATTGTTATCTCGGTGCTGCTGGTGTTTGCCACCGCCATGCTGATCGCCGCACTGGTGTTTTTAATCATGTTGATCGGCTTCAACCGCCGCATGGCCCAGATTGAACGCGTCGGCATTCAGGTCAATTCCCTGCTGATCAGCCGCGAAGAAAACACCGTCTACCTCAACAACCTCGGCTTCAAGCTCACCGGTGCCGCGATGGAAACCATGAGCGTGCTGGCCGAAGCCCGGATGGATGATGACGTGCTATCCGGCTCTGAAATCGAAGGCATGATCTCGGGCCGCAACGCCGCCGATTGCGACGAGGCCGCTGGCGCCACCCGAATCAAGCGTTTGCGCGACACGCTGGGCAACCAGATCGTCTCGGAACTGCTGGTCAAAAATATTGCCCGTCGCGGCTATATGCTGGCCATCGACAAAGACGTGATCAAGGTCATCTGATCCGCCTTTCATTCGGCAGGTTAAACTCCGGGGGAACTCGCTGCCTGCCGCGATGGGGGCAGCGCCCCCTTCTCCCTGCGTGGCGGATACGCATCCAACCTCTGGTCAAACACCAAACTTCGCGTCTAGGGTGCGGCAAACGCCAAACCCGAGGACACCGCCAATGCCCGCCCCGCTCAACCCTTTCAAACACTCTCTCGCCCAAGGGCAAACGCTGTTTGGCTGCTGGCTCGGCCTCGCCGATACCCTCACCACCGAACTGGTCGGTACCGCAGGGTTTGACTGGCTGGTGATTGACGGCGAACACGCCCCGAACGATCTGCGCTCGATCACGGCACAATTGCAGGTGCTTGAAGCCAGCAACAGCCACGCGGTCGTGCGCGTCCCCTTGGGCGAGACCTACCTGATCAAGCAGGTCCTTGATGCAGGTGCACAAACAGTTCTGGTGCCGATGGTCGATAGTGCTGATCAGGCCCGACAGTTGGTGCGCGATGTCACCTACCCGCCGCATGGCGACCGCGGTGTGGGTTATGCTGTCAGCCGCGCCGGTCGTTTCTCTATGACGGCAGACTACGGCACTACCGCCGATGCGCAGATTTGCCTGCTCGTGCAGGTCGAAAGCCTGCGCGGCCTGGCGGCGCTGGATGACATCCTTAAGGTCGAGGGCGTGGACGGCGTGTTCATCGGCCCTGCCGATCTCGCCGCTGACATGGGACACATGGGCGACCTCATGCACGGCGAGGTGCAATCCGCGATCATGGATGCGCTGACACGAATCGCGGCCTCCGGCAAAGCAGGCGGTATCCTTTCTACCAATGACATCATGACCCAAGCGGCCCTCGCGGCGGGCGCACGATTTGTCGCTGTTGGGGCCGATGTGCTGCTGCTCAGCCACGCGGCCCAAGCGCTGGCCACCAAATGGAAGAACACCCTGAAATGACCCCCGGCATCCTGCTTTTGGGGCTGGCCTATGTGCTCAGCCAGTTCTTCCGCGCCTTCCTTGCGGTGCTCTCCCCATTCTTGGCCAATGACTTGGGCACCACGCCCGATGATCTCGCCTTTGCGTCGGGCATGTGGTTCCTCGCCTTTGCCGCAATGCAAATTCCGATTGGAGCCGCGCTTGATTCTATCGGGCCGCGGCGCACGGCGGGATGGCTTTTGTTGATCGGCGGCGGCGGTGGGGCGGCGGTCTTTGCTTTGGCGACGACAGCGCTGCATGTCTCAATCGCGATGACGCTGATCGGGGTCGGTTGTGCGCCGGTGCTGATGGCGTCCTACTATATCTTTGCGCGGCAATACCCGCCTGCGCAATTTGCCGTGCTGGCCTCGGTGATGGTCGGCTTGGGCAGTTTCGGCAATCTGGTCGCCTCCTACCCGATGGGCCTCGCCGCCGAGACGATGGGCTGGCGCAATGCGCTCTGGGGCTTGGGTGGCATCTCGGCATTGGTTGCCTTTGGTACGCTGGCCTTGGTGAAAGATCCACCGCGTGTAGAGGGCGAAACCAAGGGATCGCTGCTAGAGCTTTTCAAACTGCGGATGCTGTGGTTCATCTTCCCGCTGATGGGCGTCAGCTATGCCATTTCCGGCGCTACCCGCGGGCTTTGGATCGGGCCTTACCTCACCGACGTGTTCAATGCCAATGTCAGCACAATCGGTTTCGCCACATTGATGATGGGGCTGGCGATGATCGCGGGCACACTGGCTTACGGGCCGCTGGACCGGATGCTGGGCTCGCGCAAATGGATGATCGCAGGCGGCACGGCGCTGACCCTGATCGCAGCGGCAGTATTGATCGTCTATCCCGCAACCTCGCTGACCCTGTCCGTAGCAATGCTCTGTGCCATCGGCTTTTTCGGCGCCTCCTATCCGGTGATCATGGCCCATGGCCGCAGCTTTCTGCCGCCGCATCTGATCGGGCGCGGCGTGACGATGCTCAATCTCTTCAGCATTGGCGGCGTCGGGGTTTTGCAGTTTCTGTCAGGGCGGGTTTATACGGCTGGCCTGCCCGCCGCCGCGGTCGAAATGCCGTTCCGCGCGGTGTTCATCCTGTTCACCGCCTGTCTTGTCGTAGGCTTTGTTATCTATCTCTTTAGCCGCGACAGCGCGCGGCAGTGATTGCGCCCCTTCCCTTGGGGGCGCTGGCGCGTTAAAGGGCGCGGACCATCACACATCAATATTGGAGAATTCAGATGGGTTATCGCGTCGCCGTCGTGGGCGCCACAGGTAATGTGGGCCGCGAAATGCTGAACATTCTGGCCGAGCGCCAGTTCCCCGTGGACGAAATCGTCGCCTTAGCCAGCCGCCGCTCGCTGGGTACGGAAGTCAGCTTTGGTGACCGAACGCTCAAATGCAAAGACCTTGATAGCTTTGATTTCAAGGGCTGGGATATGGCGCTGTTTGCTGTTGGCTCCGAGGCCACCAAAAAGTACGCCCCCTCCGCTGCGAAGGCAGGCTGCGTGGTCATCGATAACTCGTCCCTGTACCGCTATGATCCGGACGTCCCGCTGATCGTGCCTGAGGTTAACCCGCAGGCGGTGCATGGCTATTCCAAGAAAAACATCATCGCCAACCCGAACTGCTCTACCGCGCAGATGGTTGTGGCGTTGAAGCCTTTGCACGACCGCGCCACCATCAAGCGCGTCGTCGTCAGCACCTATCAATCGGTGTCAGGCGCGGGCAAGGATGGCATGGACGAGCTTTGGGACCAGACCAAGTCGATCTACAACCCGACCGACGACAAGCCCGCCAAGAAGTTCACCAAGCAGATCGCCTTCAACGTTATTCCGCATATCGACGTCTTCATGGAAGACGGCTCGACCAAAGAAGAGTGGAAGATGGTCGCCGAGACCAAAAAGATTATCGACACCTCGATCAAGGTTACGGCGACTTGCGTGCGGGTGCCGGTATTTGTCGGCCACTCCGAAGCGATCAACATCGAGTTTGAAGACCACCTCGACGAAGCCGAAGCCCGCGACATTCTGCGCGAAGCACCCGGCATCATGGTGATCGATAAGCGCGAAGACGGTGGCTATGTCACGCCGATTGAATGTGTCGGCGATTTCGCGACATTCATCAGCCGGATCCGTCAGGACAGCACCATCGATAACGGTCTGAACCTGTGGTGTGTGAGTGATAACCTGCGCAAGGGTGCTGCCCTGAACGCGGTACAGATCGCCGAGCTTCTGGGGCGCGAGTGCCTCAAGAAGGGCTGATCAGCCATTATACTTGAATTAAGGCCGCCCCTCGGGGCGGCCTTTTTCGTTTGAGCTGATGTCGAAAACACAAGCCCCTGCGCATTTTTGGGCTCGGGAGGTTGGCTGCGCTAAACCGGCATAAACAGCTCTTTCTCGGTATTGTAGTATTCCAGCCCGCCTTCGCCGATATCGGTCCAAAGGCCGTGCAGGGTCAATTCGCCCGCTGATACCTTCTCGCCGATCCACGGGAAGGTCATCAGGTTTTCGAGCGAGGTCATCACCGCGTGTTTCTCGAGCTGGCGCTGCTGTTCGTCGGCATCCGCGATATCCGCCACGACCTCGTATTTCGGGCGCAACAGGTCCATCCAGCGGCCCACGAAGCTATCTTTGGCATCCAGATCGGGGGCTTTGCCCTGACACATGTTGATACAGCCCTGCACCCCGCCGCAGTTTGAGTGTCCGAGCACAATTAAATGCGCCACTTTAAGCGCCCGCACCGCATATTCCACCGCAGCCGAGGTCCCGTGCTGGGCACCGTCAGGTTGGTAGGGCGGCACCAGATTGGCGATATTGCGGTGAATAAAGAATTCGCCCTGATCCGCCCCGAAAATCGAGGTGACATGGACGCGGCTGTCGCAGCACGAGATCACCATCGCGCGCGGGTGTTGGCCATCGGAGGCAAGGCGGCGGTACCATGACTGGTTTTCCGCATACCCGGTCGCCTTCCAACCATGATATCGCTGCACCAAGTAGTTTGGCAGGGGTTTGGCATTGTCCATGTCAGTTCAGTCCTATCGGTTGATAGCCTTCGGGATATCCCAAATTCCCCGATAATTCGAGGGATAATACGTTTGGCTCTCAATCATTTCGTTACACCTTGGGGCCAGTGTGCAGCCAAGGCGTGGGGGCCGGGAAAGGGTAAAACTTGATGCAGGTACTACAAATTCGACCGACCGAGCAGGTCGACGTCAATCCCGATCAGCTTGGCGTGCTTTACGCCCAGCTTGGGGAAGCGGGGGCGGAAGATGTCGTGTGTCGCGCGATGGAGGAACTGGCCCTGCGCATGGCGCAATGTGACCGGCTTTATTGCGGCCGCGAATGGGTGGATTTGCGCAAGAATACGCGCTCGCTCATCGCGATTGCCGAACAGATCGGTATGTATTCGGTTGCACGGGTGGCGCGCGACGTGACCCACTGTCTGGATGCCGAGGACCAGATCGCGGTGGCCGCAACGCTTTCGCGGTTGATCCGCATCGGAGAGAGATCGCTGGCTGCCATCTGGGAGACCTCGGACGTGAGCATCTGATCGCTTGCGGGCACCGCTGTTTCATCTAGTCTGCGGGCATTCGCCATCAGACCGGAAAGCGCCCCATGCCCGCAACATTTGCCGACCCCGCCACCCCTTCCATTCCCTTGCATGTGATCAGCGAGGATGGGCTAAAAGACTGGTCGCAGGATCAACCGGAACGGATCGCTAATTGGATTGATTCTCAAGGCTTTACCGGTGCAATTGGCCAAGCAGTCACTCTGGCAGACGAAAACGGGCGGCCATCGGTGGCTCTCGCGGGCTATGGCACTAAAGCCACCCGTGCACGCGGGCGGTTTCATCTCGCGGCCGCTGCAGCGAAACTGCCGCAGGGCACATATCGCATCGTATCGGGTTTGCCGGAAGAGGCACGCAGCATCGAGGCTCTTGGCTGGCTCCTATCGGCCTACCGGTTTGATCGCTACCGAAAACAGTCGCCATTGCGGGCTGCCCTGATTGCGCCCGAAGGCGTCGATGCGCCGCGCATTGAGGCACAGGTTGAGGGCGAATGGCTCACGCGCGACCTAATTAACACACCCGCCGCCGACATGGGCCCGCCCGAGTTGGAACAGGCTGCCCGCGACCTCGCACAGCGGCATGATGCAACGATCGAGGTAATTACCGGCGATGCCCTTCTGGAGCAAAATTTCCCGATGATTCACGCTGTCGGGCGCGCTGCTGACCGCGCGCCGCGGCTGATTGACATGTCTTGGGGCAATGCCGGCCCTAAGATTACTCTCGTCGGGAAAGGCGTTTGTTTTGATACCGGCGGGTTAGATTTGAAACCGGCAGCCTCCATGGGGTTGATGAAAAAAGATATGGGCGGAGCAGCTGCGGTGCTGGGTCTAGCCCATATGGTCATGGCAACGCAGATAAAAATCCAGCTGCGCGTGCTGATCCCCGCCGTGGAAAACTCGGTCGCTGGCAATGCGTTCAGACCGCAAGACATCCTGACCTCGCGCAAGGGCCTGACCGTCGAGATCAACAACACCGATGCCGAAGGCCGCCTTGTGCTGGCTGACGCCTTGGCGCTCGCTGACGAAGATGGAGCGGATCACATCATTTCGATGGCCACGCTCACGGGTGCTGCCCGCGTCGCAGTCGGCCCCGATTTGGCCCCTTATTACAGTGATGATGAGACATTCATTTCTGCGCTTGAAAACGCGGGCCGCGACCAAGCCGATCCGGTTTGGCGGATGCCCTTCCACACCCCTTACGAGCCGATGATCGAACCCGGTATCGCTGATCTGGATAACGCGCCTGCAGGCGGCTTTGCAGGCTCGATCACCGCCGCGCTGTTCCTGCGCCGTTTTGTCTCCGACAGCCGCTATGCCCATTTCGATATCTACGGCTGGCAACCCAAAGATGCGCCCGCACGCGCCAAAGGCGGGGCAGGTCAAGCCACGCGGGCCTTGCTCGCAACACTTGCAACCTTGGCAAACCAATGACCGATCGGCGCCTTACTCCTGATCCGGCCTTGATTACCGAAAAAACCACGGCACAGATCGCGACACCCGTTTGCGACCTGCGCCGCAGCCCCGCTGGCCCCCGAGACCGGCAGTTGCTGTTTGGCGAAATCGTCACAGTCCTGAATACAACTGACGGCTGGACCTACGTCCAAGCCGACAAGGACGGCTACTGCGGCTTTGTCCAGACCACTGCGATCAGCGCAGCAGATGCGGCAACCCACCGCGTCAGCGCCCCCGCAACACATGTTTATGCAGAGCCAAACATCAAGTCACCTGACCAGACCAGCCTCAGCTTCGGCAGCTTGCTTTGCGTCACTGCAACGACTGGCAATTTCGCCGAAACCAGCGCCGGATTTGTGCCGCTCACTCATTTGGCTCCGCAGGGCACCTATGCTTCGGACCCCGCAGCCGTCGCCGCTCTCTTCCTCGGCACCCCATACCTCTGGGGCGGCAACAGCCGCTGGGGCATTGATTGCTCGGGTTTGGTCCAAGCCGCACTTCTGGCATGCGGCATTCCCTGCCCTGCCGACAGCGATATCCAATCGGCAATCTGCAATCCCGCCGTAGGCCCCTACCAACGCAACGATTTAATCTTCTGGAAAGGTCACGTCGCCATCGTCAGCGACCCCGACACAATTTTACACGCCAACGGGCACAGCATGTCGGTCGCCTATGAGCCTCTCACCGCCGCGATCAACCGCATTGCCGCGCAAGGCGAAGGTTCGGTCACTGCCCATCGCCGCTTTTAACTTATTTTTGACCGGAAATTTCCGACACAGACCGCTCAGTCGTCGACCGCCCGTATCAATTTGCGCTCCAAAACCCGCAACACGGCTTTCAAATCATGGCCTCGGCGCAACACCTGCCCGCCGGTACCCATCACCGCATACATGCCCTGCTTGCTCCGCAGCCTGGGCCGTTTTTCAATCCGGTAAAGCGGTATCTCGGCCGTGCGCCGGAAGACCGAGAATACTGCCACCTCGCGCAAACACGAGATTCTGTAATCCCGCCATTCTCCGGCTGCAACCATGCGCCCGTAGAGTGACAAAATAACCGACAATTCGGTGCGGTGAAAAGCAACCTGCTCGGGCGCGCGCTCAAAGGGGGTGACAGCGGGATCTGTGTGGATTGTCATGATTTGACAGTTGCGCTGATCCGGCGCCAAATCAAGTCTCCAGCCGCAGCAAAATTTATTGAAAGCGTTACAGTTTCATGTAATCTTCCAAAAAATTGAAACATAAGAGTGCCTCATGACGCCCCAAGACCGCGCCCGCAAATGTGCCGAATTGATGTTCTCTCGGGATACCGCCTCGGCTGGTCTGGGCATGCAAATCACCCATATTGCTCCCGGCGCCGCGACGCTGACAATGCGGGTCGGACCCGCGATGCTCAACGGTCACGGCATCTGCCACGGCGGCTTTATCTTCACACTCGCCGATAGCGCCTTCGCCTTTGCCTGCAACAGCTACAACCAGAATACGGTCGCCCAGCAAAACCAGATCACCTATCTCGCGCCGGGCCGTGCCGCAGAGTTGCTCAAGGCAACAGCGGTTGAGACATCCCGCAGCGGACGCTCTGGCATTTATGATGTCACTGTCACCGGAGAGGACGGGCGTGTAGTGGCCCTGTTTCGAGGGCTATCACGGAGCATCAAAGGCCAGCATTTCCCCGAGGAGGACCTTGAGACATGAAAGACCTGACACCCGACCAGAGCAGCCTCGACCCGATCGAAATTGCCAGCCGCGACGAAATCACCGCCCTGCAAACCGAGCGTCTGAAATGGTCGCTGCGCCATGCCTATGACAACGTGCCCTTCTACCGCAAAAGCTTTGACGATGCGGGCGTACATCCCGACGACCTGAAGTCGCTGTCGGACCTCGCGAAATTCCCCTTCACTGTCAAAACCGACCTGCGCGACAATTATCCCTTCGGCATGTTCGCCGTGCCACGCGAACAGGTGGCACGCATCCACGCCTCCTCGGGCACCACCGGTCAGCCAACGGTGGTCGGCTACACCAAGAAAGATCTGGAAAACTGGGGTTCCGTCGTGGCGAGGTCGCTGCGCGCGGCGGGCATGCGCCCCGGTGACATGCTGCATAACGCTTATGGTTATGGGCTTTTTACGGGCGGTTTGGGCATTCACCTTGGCGCCGATGCGCTGGGGCTTTCAACCTATCCAATTTCTGGCGGCATGACCCCGCGGCAGGTCCGGTTGATTGAAGATTTCAAACCTAAAGGCATCACCGTCACTCCCTCCTATGCCTTGTCGATCTTGGATGAATTCGCCGCGCAAGGCCTTGATCCGCGCGACTGCTCGCTTGAGGTCGGCATTTTTGGCGCCGAGCCATGGACCAACGCGATGCGGCTCGAAATCGAGCAGGCGTTCGACATGCATGCCGTCGATATCTACGGCCTCAGCGAGGTTATGGGACCCGGCGTTTCAATGGAATGTGTGGAAAGCAAGGACGGGCTGCACATTTGGGAAGATCACTTCTATCCTGAAATCGTCAATCCCGCGACGGGCGAGCCTGTGGCCGACGGCGCGCAGGGCGAGCTTGTCTTTACCTCGCTCACCAAAGAAGCCTTTCCGATTATCCGCTACCGCACCCGCGATCTGACGCGTCTGTTGGCGGGCACCGCGCGGTCGATGCGGCGGATGGAGAAGGTCACGGGGCGCAGTGACGACATGATCATCCTGCGCGGCGTCAACGTCTTCCCGACCCAGATCGAAGAAGCTTTGATGGCGACCGCAGGACTTGCCCCGCATTTCCAGATTGAGCTCACGCGCAGTGGCCGGATGGACCAGATGCGGGTCCTATGTGAATGCGCCGATGGCTCGGTCACGGGCGATACCCGCGCCGCTGCCGCCAAAGCGCTCTCGGCCCAAATCAAACAGACGGTCGGAATTTCTGTGGTTGTGGATGTAGCCGATGTCGGCGGCGTCGTCCGCTCCGAAGGCAAAGCGGTGCGGATTGTGGACAACCGCCCTAAAAGCTAAAGCGCAGATCGTTTGGGGGCATCGCCCCCGACATCCTGCCTTAACCGCAGGTGATTGCGGCAATCACATCGGTCTGGTCAAGCTGCACATTCACCCGTGCAGGATTGAAATCCAGCGTCACCGGATCACCGATCCGGTACATCCGCTTGGGTTCCGGCACGATCAGCGCGTTGGGGGCATCTTTGCCGATAAGGCTGGCATATCCCGCTGCGTTGCAGGTGTCGTTTGGCGTCGGTGCTGCGGGTGGCGCTGGCGGAGCATCCGGCGCAACGGGCGCGCAGGCAGACAAGGCAAAGCTCAGCAGCAGGCTCGGGATCAGGGTATGTTTCATACGCCGTACCTTGCCATGAAAGTCTCCACCGCGCCATCCACGACACGCTCGATTTCTGGCTCCGACACCGACTTGCTGACCCCGAACATCAAACGCGGCCAGACGTCGGCTTTGCAAAGCTCCATAAACTGGTCCGCCGCCAGCCGCTTGTCGGTAATCAGCAGCTCGCCCCGTGCCTCGGCCTGCTCGAAATAGCCGATCAATTCGGCCTGCATCATTGCAGGACCGGAGGTATAAAACCGCTGGCCCAACTCGGGGAAACGGTCCGATTCGGCCACACATATCCGGAAAACCTGTTGCGCGAAGGTCGAGGTCAGAAACCGCAAAAAATGCATGCCCGACTGTTTGAGCACCTCGTGTGGCGGCGCATCCATCTGGATCGTATCAAGCGCTTCACGTGACTGACGCTGGCATTCTGCATTCGCCACTTCCATAAACAACAGCCGTTTGTCAGGGAAATAGCTGTAAAGCGTCGCCTTGGACACCGCAGCCACCTTCGATATCTCGTCAACGCTGGCGCCTTCAAACCCGTCTGCCATGAAAACAGTGCGCGCGCCTTCAAGCACTTGGTCGTATTTGCGGCCCTTGCGGACTTTTTGTGCTGTCGCGATCATCAAGCCCTCCGGCATACTGTGCGTCAGGGTATAAACCGTATCGTTCAGTTCCAAGCCCTAATCGGAACCGCTTTGGCCGATGGGCAGTTGCCGTTGTGCAAATTAAACATTAGAATCATTCTAAACTATACCGAGGATCTTCCCATGCGCTTCTCGCTCAACCGCAAACGCTTCCGCGATCTGACCGAACAACAAGTTCTGGCGCTGGCCATTTCCTCCGAGGAGGACGACGCGCAAATCTATCGCGGCTATGCCGAGAGCCTGCGCGCTGAATTTCCCGACACCGCCGCAATTTTCGATGGCATGGCCGCCGAAGAAGACGAGCATCGCAAACGGTTGATCGACCTGCATGTCAAAAGGTTTGGCCCGACGATTCCCCTGATCCGGCGCGAACATGTCTCGGGCTATTATGCCCGCCGCCCGGTTTGGCTGACCCAGAATCTCGGGCTGGAGCGTATCCGCGCCGAAGCAGCCGCGATGGAGCATGACGCGGAGCATTTCTATCTCGCCGCCGCCGCCCGCACCACCGATGCCGATACCCGCAAACTTCTCGGGGACCTCGCCGCCGCCGAAGCGGGGCACCAATCTGCTGCCGAAAATCTGTCGAAAACCCATCTCGACCCCGACACGCTGGCCGATGAAGACAGCCGCGCGCACCGCCAGTTCATCCTGACGTGGGTCCAACCGGGGTTGGCGGGACTGATGGATGGCTCGGTCTCGACGCTGGCACCGATTTTCGCTACTGCCTTCGCCACTCATGACACCTGGACAACGTTTCTGGTCGGGCTCGCGGCTTCCGTCGGGGCGGGGATTTCGATGGGCTTTACCGAAGCCGCCTCCGACGACGGGGAGCTTTCGGGCCGTGGCTCGCCCACAAAACGCGGATTTGCCTCGGGGATCATGACCACTCTGGGCGGGCTCGGCCATGCGCTGCCCTATCTAATCACCGATTTCTGGACCGCAACGATGATTGCCATTGTGGTGGTTTTTGTCGAACTTTGGGCGATTGCATGGATCCAGAATAAGTTTATGGATACGCCATTTTTCCGCGCCGCCTTGCAGGTGGTGCTGGGCGGCGCTTTGGTTTTCGGCGCCGGTGTTTTGATCGGATCGGGTTAAAAAGCCGCCCTGCATAGGATAATAGCGCCTCCGCGCTGCGCGAAAGGTTGCGCTGGCGCTGCGGGCTGTCTATCCCTTTGCCATGCTGGCGATCTTCCTGAAAACCCTGCCGTTCTTTGCATTGATCGCCGTTGGCTATTGGGCGGGGCGCACGCGCTTTTTCACGCAAGAAGCCACTGCCTATCTGACCAAATTCGTTTTCTACTTTGCCCTCTCGGCGATGCTTTTCCGTTTTTCCGCCAATCTGTCACTGGCCGAGGTTTGGGATACGCGATTGGTTGTGGCATATCTCTGGGGCACATTGGCCGTATATGGCATCGCTAGCCTCGTCGGTTTCCTGCGGGGGTTAGACGTGCAGACCAACGCGATCGAGGCGCAATGTGCTGCCATCGGCAACACCGGGTTTTTGGGCGTGCCGATGCTGACCCTGCTTTTGGGCGCGCAAGCCATCGGGCCGGTGTTGATCGCTTTGACCATTGATATGATCGTGTTTTCCAGCTTGATCGTGATTCTGATCACCGGCGCACGCGATGGCCAGATGAGCTTGCGAACCCTGCGCACCATCGGACTGGGCCTGGTGAAAAACCCGATGATTGTTGCCATCGTACTGGGGTTTGTCTGGTCGGGGCTCCGCATCCCGATCCCTGATCCAATGAACGATTTCCTCGCCATTTTGGGCGGGGCGGCAACGCCCGGTGCGCTGTTTGCGATTGGGGCCTCGCTGGCCTCCAAATCGGCCGAACGCCTGCACATCGCCGGCTGGCTCAGCTTTTGCAAACTGGTGCTGCATCCGCTTTTCGTCGCTATCGGAGCGCTGGTTCTATTTGGCGTCGATCCCTACAAAGCTGGCGTGATCATTGCTACTGCGGCGCTCCCTGTGGCGGGCAATGTCTATATGCTGGCCCAACACTACGGTGTCGCGCCGCAACGGGTTTCTGCCGCCATCCTCGTCTCCACCGCGTTTAGCATTGTCACGGTCAGCCTTGTGGTTGCTTGGGTCTCTGCGCTTTAATTCCTCCGGTTAATAAGGAACTTACAATGAAAACTGTCTCGGAAAATGCCTGTTTTGGCGGCACCCAAGGGGTGTATTCCCATACGTCCGTTACCTGTGGCTGTGAGATGACATTTGGCCTGTTCCTGCCCGAGGAGGCCCGCGACGGGCCGGTGCCGGTGCTGTGGTATTTGTCGGGCCTGACCTGCACGCATGAGAACGCGATGACCAAAAGCGGGGCGCAGGTCTGGGCCGCCGAACACGGGATCGCGCTGGTCTTTCCCGATACCTCGCCGCGCGGCGAAGACGTGGCCGACGACGAGGCCTATGACCTCGGCAAAGGTGCCGGTTTTTACTTGAACGCAACGCAAGACCCATGGAAGCCGCATTTCAACATGTGGGACTATATCGCCACCGAATTGCCTGCACTGATCGGCGAGAACTTCTCTGTCGATATGACCCGCCAAGGCATCACCGGCCATTCGATGGGCGGGCACGGCGCGCTCACATTGGCGATGAACCTGCCCGAGCAGTACCGCTCGGTTTCGGCCTTCGCGCCGATTACCAACCCCTCCGCCAGTGACTGGGGCCGCAAACAACTCACCGCCTATCTGGGCGCGGACGAGACCACATGGCAGCGCCACGACGCCACCGTCATGATGGCCGAAAAGGGCTTCGACGGACCGGTGCTGATCGACCAAGGCACCGGCGACCAGTTTCTCGACCTGCTGAAGCCCGAAGCGCTTGCTGCTGCCATCGCCACCCGCCGCCAGCCCGCGACCTTCCGGATGCAACCGGGCTATGATCACAGCTATTTCTTCGTCGCTACCTTCATGGAAGACCACGTGGCCTTCCATGCCGATGCGCTCTACGCACTGTGACCGCGCTCTACATCGACGCTGACGCCTGCCCCGTGAAAGCCGAGGCCGAGCGTGTCGCAACCCGCCATAAGGTCGCCATGTTCGTGGTCTCCAACGGCGGACTGCGACCCTCGCAGAACCCGCTGGTGGAAACGGTGATTGTGGCTGATGGCCCCGACGTGGCCGACATGTGGATCGCCGAGCGCTGCGGTCCCGGCGATGTGGTGGTGACGGGCGACATTCCACTGGCCGCGCGCTGTGTCGAAGCAGGCGCGCGGGTGCTCAAACACAATGGCGAAGCCCTGACCCAAGCCAATATCGGCAACGTCCTCGCGACCCGCGATCTGATGACCGATCTGCGCGCCGCCGATCCGTTCCGGCAGGGCGGCGGCAAGGGGTTTACAAAGGCCGACCGGTCCCGCTTTCTGGAAGCACTGGAGCGGGAATTGCGGGCAGCAGCGCGCGTTTAGTTGATTTTGTGGCAAGCTGGCAGACCGACGCGAATTGCGCAGGGTCGCACGTGTTAAAAAGGTTGAAAGATGAAACCCGAAGCCGTCATTTTCGATATCGGCAATGTATTGATCGAATGGAATCCCGAGCGGTTTTACGACGCGCAGATCGGCCCTGACCGCCGCCGCGCAATGTTTGCCGCCGTGGACCTGCACGCGATGAACGACCGCGTCGACAGCGGAGAGCACTTCAGAGACACAATCTATGCGGTGGCCGAGGCAACGCCGGACTGGGCCGATGAAATCCGCCTGTGGCATGACCGCTGGATCGATATGGCGGCCCCCGAAATCAGCCATTCCGTGCGCTTGATGCGGGCCCTGCAGGCACGCGGCGTGCTGGTCTTTTCCCTGACAAACTTTGGCATTCAGAGCTACGATCACGCCGCCACGCACTACCCCTTTTTGCGCGCATTCGACCGCGATTACATCTCCGGCCATATGGGAGTGATCAAGCCCGATCCGGCGATCTTTGCCGCACTTGAAGCCGATTGCGGCGTCGCCCCCGAAGCACTGATCTTCACCGACGACCGCGCCGACAACATCGCCGCCGCTGCCAAACGCGGCTGGCACACCCATCACTTCACAGGGCCGCAAGGCTGGGCAGACCGTCTGGTCACTGAGGGCCTGCTAGACCCAAGCGAGGCCGTATGAGCACCATTCCCTTCATCCCCTTCGACGAGGGCAACGCGCTGCTCGATTGGATCGGGCTAACCGACGCTTTGGCTGCGGGCCACAGCATGCCCCGCGCCGAAATAGCCGATACATTCTTGTACCGCGGCAAAGACACCTTGCTGAACCGCGCGGCATGGATTGACGGCCTCGGGATCGCGGTAAAATCTGCAACGATTTTCCCCGAAAATCCCGCCAAAGGCACGCCGATGGTGAACGGCGGGCTTAACCTTTATGCCGACGGCAACGGGCTGCTTGAGGCAATTGTGGACTTCCACCTCGTCACCAAATGGAAGACTGCGGGCGACAGTTTGCTTGCCGCGCGGCGTCTGGCGCGGCCCGACAGTGAGAATATTCTGATCGTCGGGGCGGGCAATCAGGGGCGCGCTCTGCACGCCGCCTATAGCGCTGCGTTTCCGCAGGCGCGCTTTACCGTTTGGAACCGCACCCGCGCCAATGCCGACGCGATGGCGCAAGAACTGTCCGATTTGACCGTAGCGGATGATCTGGAAGAGGCAGTGCGCAAAGCCGATATCGTCACCAGCGCCACCATGTCGACCACACCGCTGATCAAAGGCGACTGGCTTCAGGCGGGACAGCATATCGATCTGATCGGCGCCTACCGCCCTGATATGCGCGAGGTTGATGACAAAGCTCTGCTGCGCGCCCGGGTATTTGTCGATAGCTTTGATACGACTCTCGGCCATATCGGTGAAATCGAAATTCCGCTGTCGGCCGGTACCATCACCCGCGACCACCTGATCGCCGACTACTATGGCCTCGACCGGTTCACCCGTCGCAGCGATGACGAGATCACCCTGTTCAAGAACGGTGGCGGCGCCCATCTGGATCTGATGACCAGCCGCTATATTCTCGACCGCTGGAAAACGCGGGCGTAGGAATTTCTGCCTGAGCGGCGCGGCTCAGGCAGTGACCAACCCTTCCAGCCGCCGCTCGCGGATCGGCAGGTGCACAATCGCGCTAAACGCGCCGACAGCGACCCCGATCCACCTAACAGCGGTATAGTTGCCATAGGCATCATACATCCGCCCGCCCAGCCAAACGCCTAAAAAGCTGCCCAACTGGTGGGAGAAAAACACGATCCCGTAGAGCGTGCCCATGTAGCGCAACCCGTAGATATGCGCGACCAGCCCCGAGGTCAGCGGCACTGTGGCCAACCAAAGTGACCCCATCGCCACCGAGAAAAGGATCACGGTGACCGGCGTGATCGGGAACATGATGAACAGCGCTGCAATCACCGTGCGGCCTGTGTAAATGCCCGCCAGCAGGTACTTTTTCGAGAACCGCTTGCCTGCCCAGCCTGCCGCCAGCGTGCCTGCAATATTCGCCAACCCGATCAGCGATATCGCCACAGCGCCGAGCGCAGAAGTCGTGGTAATGCCGATGTTATGCAGCACCCCGCCTGCGAGAATAGGGCCACACATTTCAGTCACGAAGGCCGGAAAATGCGCCGTGATAAACGCAAGTTGATAGCCGCAGGAGAAGAACCCGAGAAAGATCAGCGTGTAGGACGGGTCGCGAAACGCTTTGACCAGTATCTGGCCCAATGTTTCCTCAAGCTCGGCCTTGCTGGCCATCGCTGGTGCGCGCATCAACGGCAGTGTCAGTATCATTGACAAGATGACGCCAGCAAACACCATGAAGGTGGTCTGCCAGCTTAAAAAGCTCAGCATCCATTCCGCCGCTGGCGCACCAAAGACCTGCCCCGCGCTGCCCGCAGCCGTGGCAATCGCCAGCGACATGGAGCGATTTTCGCTGGACGAGGCCCGCCCTACAACGGCCAGGATCACGCCAAATCCGGTGCCTGCGATGCCGAAACCGACCAGCCACGCATAAGTTTGGTGTTCGATCGGGGTCGAAGAATTGGCCGAGAGCATCAGCCCCAACGCATAGACCACCGCGCCGATGATGATGGCTTTGCGGTCACCAATCTTTTCGGCAATGGCCCCGAATATCGGTTGTCCGATCCCCCAAGCGAGGTTTTGCAGCGCGATGGCAAGACTGAACTCGCTGCGCAGCCAACCGAATTCTTCGGCAATCGGGATTTGGAACACACCAAATGAGGCGCGGACCGCGAAGCTGACCATGATGATAACGCAGCCCACGATCAGGACGGGCGTGAAAAGCGGGGTGCGATCTGTCATGCGGGCTCCGTTCGGATGATCGCCAACATCTTTAGAAGAGTTGCCGCCAGCGTCAATTCAGCTTTCGTGCGGACCTATATGGCGAAACGTGATGTGTTGCCGCCTGTGCGCCGCCGCGTGATCGACAACCGGCCTTGTGCTACTTTCCAATGCAGGTGCGGCACGCTACATCACCGCCATGACAACTCTGCGCGAAAGCTATGACCGTAAGATCGCCGATGGCGTCCTGCAGGCCGACCCCGCCCAAGAAGCGGTGATCGGTGAATTTGACCGCATTCGCGAAGCACTTGAGCGGCCCGTGAAGAAATCCCTGTTTCGCAAGGCGCCCGAACCGCCGAAGGGGCTTTATCTTTGGGGCGGCGTCGGGCGCGGCAAATCCATGTTGATGGATATGTTTGTGCAGGGCTTGGATGGTATCCCGGCGCGCCGCGTCCATTTTCACGCTTTCATGCAAGAGATCCACTCGGCGATGCATGAGGCCCGCAAGACCGGGGTGGATGATGCCATCGCGCCTGTTGCCGCCGATGTGGCGGAAAAGGTCCGCCTGCTGGCTTTTGACGAGATGCAAATCAGCGACATCACTGATGCGATGATCGTCGGACGGCTATTTCAGGCGCTGTTTGCAGCAGGCGTTGTGGTGGTCACAACCTCAAACCGCGTGCCGGATGATCTGTATAAAAACGGCATCAACCGCGAAGTCTTTGTGCCGTTCATCCAGTTGATCAAGGATCATATGGTGGTGCAAGAGCTGGTCAGTCCGACTGACTACCGACAGGACCGTCTTGCAGGCTCGCAGGTCTATTTCACGCCGGTGAACGACGACAGCCGCGCGGCGATGAATGCCGTTTGGGATGATCTGGCCGGCGGTGCTGGCACCCCGCTGACCCTCCACGTGAAAGGCCGCGAGGTAGAGATCCCCGCATTCCGCAACGGCATGGCCCGCGCCAGTTTTCACGAGCTTTGCGGCAGACCGCTGGGTGCGGCGGACTATCTGGCCCTTGCCGACGCCGTGCGGGTGTTGCTGCTGGATAATATCCCCAGCCTTGGCCGCTCCAACTTCAACGAAGCAAAGCGCTTTGTGACCCTGATTGACGCGCTGTATGAGGCGCGCGTTCGGCTGGTCTGCTCGGCGGCGGCCAAGCCCGAGATGCTTTACCTTGAAGGCGAAGGCACCTTTGAGTTTGAACGCACGGCGTCACGGCTGCGCGAGATGCAATCCGACGGTTGGGGCAGCTAGGCCGCTGCTGGCCACCCTAAGGGCCCGCCACTATTGACGCAGATCAAGAATCCGAGATCTGGAACTGCTGGCTGTCGCTTACGGGGATTTCCGGATGGTACGGTGCATCGAAATTATACAGGACCCAAAGTCCTCCAATAACGATCAACATGCCGACGGCCACAAAAATAAGATGTGACTTGCTCGACACGATTTCCACCTCTGGCGTTGACGCAAATTTCCCTGTTTGTCCGCTCATAATGCTCATCCACAATCTCTCCTTTTATCACGCCAACATGACGCGTCAGGATTACGATTTGGTTTACACCATATTTGGCGTCCAGAGCAGCGGGGGGAGCGAAATATCGTAGCTTAGCTGTTTTCGCGCAACACGTTGCCAGCAAGGTAAAGCGACCCGCAAATCAGCACCTTCGCGCCTGGATCGCCCGCGACGATATCGCGTAGCGCCCCGGCGACATTTGCGGACTCGAAAGTGGTCATTCCCACAGAACGGGCGGCCTTTGCCGTCTCGCTGGCGGGTAATGTATTCGCCTCTCCGGGGATGGAGACGGCGTGCAAGCTGACGACATAGGGCACCAAGGGCCGTAGGTATCCTGCGATGTCTTTGGTGTTGAGCATCCCGCAGATCAGGTGCACCGGTTGCGATGCGCCGCCCGACAATGTTGCGGCCAACGCCTCGCCCGCTGCGGGGTTGTGACCGCCGTCTAACCAAAGCTGCGCAGTACCTGCTATATCAATCAGCGGGCCGTTTTTCAGGCGCTGCATGCGGGCGGGCCAATAGGCTTGGGTCACCGCTGCCTCACAGGCCGCGGCATCAACCCCGAAGTGGCGCAGCGCCGCGAGGGCTGCCCCTGCGTTCATGATCTGGTGCGGTCCGGGCAGCTTGGGCAGCGGCAGGTCAAGCAGGCCGGTCTCGTCCTGAAAAGCCATGCGTCCGGCCTCGGGCGCGATATGCCACTGCTGACCATAGGCGAGCAGCGGCGCGCCCAGTTTTTGCGCCCTTGCTTCGATCGCGTCCATGCCCTCTTCGGCCTGCGGGCCGACAACGCAAGTCACGCCGCGCTTGATGATCCCCGCCTTTTCGCCTGCAATCAAGGTTAGCGTATCGCCAAGATAATGCTGGTGGTCCAGGGACACCGGCGTGATCACCGTCAACGCCGGTTTCGCCACCACATTGGTAGCATCCAGCCGCCCGCCCAAGCCGACCTCAAGCAGAACGTAATCCGCAGGAGTGCGGGAAAACGCAAGGATCGCGGCGCAGGTGGTGATTTCGAAATAGGTGATGCTCTCGCCATTGTTGGCGGCATAGCATTCATCGAGTACAGCACTCAGCGCGTCTTCGTCGATCAACTCTCCGGCCAGCCGGATGCGTTCGTGGAAACGCGCCAGATGCGGCGAGGTATAGGCGTGAACGGTCTTGCCCGCGGCCTCTAGCCCCGCGCGGATCATCGCCTGCGTGGAGCCTTTGCCATTGGTGCCCGCCAGATGAATCACTGGCGGAAGGTTGTCCTGCGGGTTGCCCAGCGCCTCCAGCAGCCGCCACATCCTGTCCAAGGTCAAATCGATGATCTTGGGGTGCAGCGCCATCATCCGCTCAAGGATGGCGTCGGATGTTGTCTCGCTCATTTCTTGGCGACTGGCTTCGCGGCGGGCTGCTTGTTCTCGGTCAGCGCGTGATCGAGATCACCCCCCTCAGCCGGCGCAGGCAAATCTCCCCGCACGGCTGGCGGCAGGCCGAGCAACATCCGCGTGATATTGATCAGCTCGTCCCGCAGCTCGGTGCGTGGGGTGACGCGGTCCAGCATCCCGTGATCCAGCAGATATTCGGCGCGCTGGAAGCCCTCGGGAAGCTTTTCGCGGATGGTTTGTTCAATCACCCGAGGACCGGCAAAGCAGATCAGCGCGTTAGGCTCGGCAATATGCACATCTCCCAGCATCGCATAGCTCGCGGTAACGCCGCCTGTGGTCGGGTGGGTCAGCACGACGATATAGGGCAGGCCCGCTTCCTTGAGCATCTGCACGGCGACCGTGGTGCGCGGCATTTGCATCAGGCTCAGGATGCCTTCTTGCATCCGCGCGCCACCGGCAGCTGAGAACAGGATCAGCGGGCGCTTGAGCTTTACAGCTTCTTGTGCGGCAGCAATGATCGCGTTGCCAACATACATGCCCATTGATCCGGCCATGAAGGAAAAATCCTGACAGGCAGCAACGATCGGCGTGCGGCCCATCTCGCCGGTGGCCACCAGCATCGCTTCGGCTTCGCCGGTCGATTTCTGCGCAGCTTTCAGGCGGTCGGGGTATTTCTTTTGATCGCGGAAATGCAGCGGATCAACCGTCGGCGCGGGCACTTTGACTTCGGAGAAAACACCCCCGTCAAACAGCGCCTTGAACCGTTCACGCGGGGTGATCGGCATGTGATGGCCGCAGTTGGTGCAGACATTCAGGTTGTCGGACACTTCGCGGTGAAACAGCATGGTGCCGCATTCATCGCATTTGGTCCACAGGTTGTCCGGCGTTTCGCGACGCGAAAAGATCGAGTTGATCCGGGGCCGGACGTAGTTCGTGATCCAGTTCATATGAGGTTCCTGATGCCGCTAGTTGCCCCTGAGATAAGCCGCAGCGGAAGAAATTGCAATCAACGGCGTATTGCCAGCCTTGCGGCCAGCCAGCCGACCAGCATCAGCATGAAATCCACTGGTAACCAGTCGCGGATCGCCGCCGCATCACCAAGGCCGAATGGCGCCAGAAACAGCGCCAAACCGGATAGGTCATCCGGCATCGAAATAAACAGGATCGCCGAGACATTGTTCCAGAAATGCAGGGCAATTGCGGGGCCGAGAGAGCCGGATCGTGCGGTCAGATCGGCCATCATCATGCCAAAAATCCCCGCCCAAAGTGCGATCAGAATCGCATTGTCACCGGCTGAATCGGGCAGGTAATGGCCAAGGGCAAACAGCACCGAGGGCAGCACCATCCACACCAGCGGAGAGCGGAACCTCGCCGCCAGTTGCTGCTGCACATAGCCGCGAAAAACGATTTCCTCGGCGCTGACTTGCACCAGCACGGCGAGCAGCGAGAACGGCAACAGCACCGCCCAGCGGCTGACCGGCATGTTTAGCGTCAACTCGCCGCCCATATCCCAAGGCGGCAACACAAACAGCACCACCGCCAACCCGACCATCATCAGCGAAACGGCGGTAAACTGCGGCACAAACAGCGCCCGCGGCCCCAGCAAGCTGCGTGCAGAGCGTTTGTGTATTACCCGCACGGCGACGCCGACTGCCACCGTCATAAACACAAAACTGAACAACAGGATAAACATCGCCGCCACGGTCCGCCCCGTCAGCAACTGATCATAAAGACCAACATCCTGCGGCCCGACAAAGTTATAGACTGTTTGGAAGAACAACTGGTTCAGCGCGACATACCCAATAACCGTCAACAAACACCCCAGCGCAAATTGCCAAAGCGCTGATCTGGGGCGGGCGGGCGCGACAAAATCTTCGTGGGCGCGGTAATCAGGCCGCGAGATCATTGCCGCCGCTCCGGCGCGGAGTGGGCACGGTTACGCACGCTAACCTCGCGTGGCAGGGCGATCTTGGCCTCGCGCAGCAGGTCCGCAACAGATGTCAGATGCCCCGCCACTGTGTGCAGCAAGCTGAGCAACATGG
The DNA here is from genome assembly GCF_900112755.1 of Sulfitobacter brevis. Classification (GTDB taxonomy): domain Bacteria; phylum Pseudomonadota; class Alphaproteobacteria; order Rhodobacterales; family Rhodobacteraceae; genus Sulfitobacter; species Sulfitobacter brevis. The sequence goes on from NZ_FOMW01000003.1 coordinate 149,247, forward strand.
TCCGGTCACTCTCCATCACAGCACGAAATTCCTCCGCACCGATGCGCAAGAACTGCACGTCCTCAAGGGCGGTCAGGTCCAACTGGCGCGGCTCGTCCAGAATGATGGCCAGATCACCGATCATTCGCCCCGGCTCAACGTCGGAGACATGATGCGGCATCCCGTCGAGATCATTCCACGACAGTTCTGCCAGCCCCGACAGACATAGATAAACCGCATCAGGCCGGTCCCCTATGGAGAACACACGCTGCCCCGGCTCAGCGCGATACCACTGCGCCGAAAAGGCTAACAAGCGTTGGCTGCGCGGGTCCAAACCGCCGAACAGCGGATTGCGGGCAAGAATGCGCAGCTTGCGCCGCAGATCGGTTGAGGCAGCCTCGTCCTCGACGGGATCTTCGGCTTCGTGCAGACCGTCAATCCGTCCGCCCCGCACCACCACATGCATGTCGAACTCTTCGGGCTTCTCAAAGCGGTCGCGCAGGTAAATTTGCGTGGTCTTGGGCAGCAAATCACTGAGTCGGTCGCGCAGCTTGGCCTGCGCTTCGGCGTTCTGGCCGCTGGACAGCTGGTTGCAAATCAAAACATCAGGACGTTTGAGCGCGGCACGCCCCAATGCAGCACGTTCCTGCACCAGCGTTGGCAGGTTGGTGCCGCCGATCACTGTCGGCAGATCGAACACGAGGGCCGAGATCATCTGTTGTAGCCCATGCGCCTCAAGCACCTCGGAGACCGCATCTATTACCAGATCGGACTGCACGCCCGCCATCGAAGACACCCGCCCATAAAGCAGGTTTTCCAGTATCGTCAGGCGCGGCAGATAAGTGGTTGGTGCAATCGGCACGAACATATCGCTGACCCGCGCCCGCAGGCTGGCGCCGCTGGTCTGGCGAATACGCAAAATCTCTTCTTTAAAGCTGTCGGGAAATGCCGGACCAAACTGTTCGGCCGTAAAGGCAAAAGGCACGGTCAGCAGCAGCGCGAACTCTTCTTGGGTCAACGCGCCGTCGCCCTTGTCGCGGCGGCGCGAAGCGATATCGACCAGTTGCTCGTAAAGCTCCTCTTCGATGCCAAGGGCGGTGAACAAGGGATGTCCGGTGCCGTCCATGCCAAAGGTCTGGTGCAGGGTTTCCACCAGCGTCTGCGAGATCGCGATCCCCTGCTCGGCCAAGCCTTGTTCGGTTACCATCCCCAGAAACGCCCGTTGTGCGGCCAAGCCCTGCTGGCTGATACTGCGGATCGGCGAGGCGAACATCAGGTTGCTGCCTAAAGGCACGGCAGGGTTAAACCGGTCGGGGTCAAATCGATAGACAACCTTGTTCAACCTGCGCGCTACCAGCTTGTCATGAACCTCGTCGCGCAGCGCCACCAATTGTTTGGTCAGGTCGGGATGACGCTCGGGGTCGACCTGCATGGTCAGCATGTTGCGGAAGACCATTTCGGCATTGCCCATCGCTTCGGTCAGACGGAACCACCAGTCGCCGACCTCGGTCGCTTCGGTAAAATCCGCCAATGCAGGATTAAGCCAGTCGGCGGTGGGGTCTTCGCGGCTGTTGCCTGTCCGGTAGGCCTCCAGCAAATTGCGGCTAAAGCGGGTCTTGCTGCCCTTTGGCTCAAGCGTCGGACCGGTCCTGAGCGACATCAACAAGTTATCGCCGAGACTGCCCTGAAAAAGATAGGGCTGCGCGGCGGCATATCCGATACGCGCGGCCAGCACTGCCTGATGCAGGGTTGCCAGATCGCGGCCTGCGATTTCGATGCGCCCCCGTGCCGGCATTACTTCACGGGTGAGCACTTCGGCCAGCGCGGTGCGCTCCGATTGCACGGGCACCTCGATGGCGACGCGCGCGCCTTGGGGGATGTGGAGACTGATATCCTCAAGCAGCATGTTGCCGTCGGCATTGCGCACCGAGACGTTGATCATTTCGACATCGCCGTCGAGTCGCGGAATACTCTCGGGCACGCCTGCAAATAGCGCCTCGTCGACCATGCCTTTCGGCGCGAACCGTTCAGTCACCACGTCCCAGCGCAACCCCATATCCTGCGTCTGGTTGTAGTAGTCCAACAGCTCCTTCCACGGGCTCGACAAATCCTTGTAGGCGGCCAGCGCCGCCACCAGCGCCCCCACGGTGATCTGCCCCTTGATCGCCAGATAACCGCCCACAGCATAAAAGAAGAACGGCGTGAGCTGGGTAATGAAGTTGTTGAGAAACTTCATGAAGAATTTCTTTTGGTAAATCTGGAAACGGATATCAAAGAGCCGCCCCAGCCGGTCGGTGAACTGCGCCAAGCGGTAGCGCCAGCCGCCATTGGTGCGCAGATCGGCAATGCCCGCCGCTGTCTCGCCAATCTCGGCAGAGAGCGCCCGCACCTCGATCACGCGGGCTTTGTTCAACTGGTTGATCTGCCGTTGCAGCACCGGAATGAGCCATGCCTGCAGCGGGATCAGCGCCACCCCAGCCAGCCCGAACCACGGGCTTTGCACAAACAAAAACGCCACGATGACCAGCATCTGTCCCGCCTGAAACACTGGCTGGGCGACGAAATCGCCCATCAACCCGCCCATCGGCTCGGCCTCGGAGGTGACCATGCTGACCAATTCGCCTTGCGAAGTGGTTTGGAAATAGCTGCGCGGGAAACGCATCATCCGGTCGATCAACTGATAGCGAAACCGCCGCAAAAGCCGCTCGGACAACACACCCTTCATGGTGTTCAACCGCATTTTCAAAACGCCGTGCACCAAGACCGCCGCCAGATAGGCAAAGCACAGCACAAACAAAAACTGCACCTGAGTGACTTCGGTGCCAAACAGGTCAATGACCGCGTCTTTGGCCCCGATAGCATCGTTGATGATGCGTTTGGGCAGTTCAAGCGTCACATAGAGGAACGGGAAGGTGAACAGCGTAAAGGCCAGCAAGACCAGCTGTTCGCGCCGCGAGTATTTCCAGATGAAGGAAAACAGGCTGGGTTCCATGCACCGGACTTTCGCTTGGGGGCGGGCACGGAGCCGACCTTCGGAGGGGTTGGGCGAACCTAAGCCCAGCATCGCCGCTTTACAACATGCCGCCTTGACGCTTGCAGCACTTGGTTTGCACGACTATGCCGTTACAGACACGAATTTCGCGGAGGCCCAGATGTCCACTAACCAGCGCTTTGACAAATCGAAACTGCCCAGCCGACACGTAACCGAAGGGCCCGCACGCGCGCCGCACCGGTCCTATTACTATGCGATGGGCATGACCGAACAGGAAATCCACCAGCCGCTGGTCGGCGTGGCGACCTGCTGGAACGAAGCCGCGCCTTGCAACATCTCGCTGAACCGTCAGGCACAGGCCGTAAAAATCGGCGTGAAGCGTGAGCAAGGCACACCGCGCGAATTTACGACGATCACCGTGACCGACGGCATCGCGATGGGCCATGAGGGCATGCGCTCCTCGCTGGCCTCACGCGAAGCCATTACCGATTCAGTTGAGCTGACCATGCGCGGCCACTGCTATGACGCGCTTGTGGGTCTTGCCGGATGCGACAAATCCCTGCCCGGTATGATGATGGCGATGATCCGTCTGAACGTACCCTCTGTGTTCTTGTATGGCGGGTCGATCCTGCCGGGCAAAGTGCCTGAAGGCGCCAAAGTGCCTGCCGAATTCGCCAACCGCGACCTGACTGTGCAAGACATGTTCGAAGCCGTCGGCAACTGGCAGAACGGCTCCATGACCGAGGCCGAACTGGATATTCTGGAACGCGTCGCCTGCCCTACATCCGGTGCTTGCGGTGGCCAGTTCACCGCCAACACAATGGCCTGCGTGTCCGAGGCGATCGGCCTCGCGCTGCTCAACTCGTCGGGCATGCCAGCGCCCTACGAATCGCGCGATGAATATGCCGTGGCCTCTGGTGCTGCGGTGATGAACCTGATCGAAAAGAACATTCGCGCCCGCGATGTATGTAGCCGTGAAGCGTTTGAAAATGCGGCGCGTGTTGTGGCCTGCACCGGCGGGTCGACCAACGCCGGTCTGCACTTGCCCGCGATGGCGCATGAGGCGGGCATCGACTTTTTCCTCGACGACGTCTGCGAAATCTTCCGCGACACTCCTTATTTCGTCGATATGAAGCCCGGCGGGTCGCATGTGGCAAAAGACCTTTATGACGCGGGCGGCATCCCTGTGGTAATGAAGGAATTGCGCAAGGCGGGCCTGCTGCACGCGGATTGCATCACCGCTTCGGGGTATTCCATCGGCGAAGAGCTCGACAAAATCACCCGCGAAGCCGACGGCAAGGTGATCCATGCCATCGAGACCCCGATCAGCAAAACCGGCGGCGTTGTCGGCCTCAAGGGCAACCTTGCCCCCGAAGGTGCCATCGTGAAAATCGCGGGCATGGCCGAAGAACATATCGTCTTTACCGGCCCCGCGCTGGTGTTCGAATGTGAGCAGGATGCCTTTGAAGCCGTCCAGAACCGCGCCTATTCCGAAGGCGATGTTTTCGTGATCCGCAACGAAGGCCCCGCAGGCGGCCCCGGCATGCGCGAAATGCTGGCGACCACGGCGGCCCTTTCCGGTCAGGGCATGGGCAAGAAGGTGGCGCTGATCACTGACGGTCGCTTCTCCGGCGCGACCCGTGGTTTCTGCGTCGGCCATGTCGGCCCCGAAGCCGCGCATGGCGGGCCGATTGCCCTGCTGAAAAATGGCGATATGATCACGCTGGATGCAATCAAAGGCTCGATCAGTGTCGATCTGACCGATGACGAACTGGCAGAGCGCAAGAAGGCATGGGCCGGACCGCGTCCGACCAACTACGCCAGCGGCGCGCTTTGGAAGTACGCCCAGCTTGTCGGCCCGACTTATCTGGGGGCGGTGACCCATCCCGGCGCCAAGGTGGAAACACATGACTACATGGACCTGTAAGGCCCTCATCGCATCGCTGGCGCTTGGTTTCTTGGGCGCCTGCGATGCCACGACCTTGGGGCAGCCCGCCGTTGACGCGGGCGAACCTCAGGCACTTGGGCGGGTCGCCCTTGCCAAAGGTGCGGTGACCTTGGTGCCGCCGCAGGGCTTTTGCATCGACCGCAGCAGCATTAAACCGCGTTTTGCCTTGATGGCGCGCTGCGATGCGCTCGGCGCACCGGCTTCATCCTCTATCGGGGCACCGGTTGCGTTGATCACCGTCAGCCTACTGGAAGCCGCAGCGAGCGCACCGCTGCCTACCCCAGCCCAGACCGCCACGGCCGCCAATCTGGTCAAGGTCTCAAACCCGTCGGACGCCAAAGACATGATCTTGTATCGCGCCGAAGGCCCGGTGCCCGTCGCGGGGCTCGACCCCCGCCACTGGCGCGGGACGGCGCGTGCGGGCGGCTTCATCCTCGGCGTCGCACTCTATGGTCCACCCGACAGCCGGGCGCAGTCAGACGAAGGCCGCGACATTGTACGCGAACTTATCGCCCGGACCATCGCGGCTAACTAATTTTGCTTCTCAGATCGCACCCGCCCGCATGATCCCCGAAATTCTTGCCTAATCGTTTGAACGAAACGCACCGCGTGGCTAGACTGGGCAAAAACCAAAGGCAGAGCGCATATGTCCAAATTCGGGGAGAGCTTTCTAGATGGCAAGCTTTACGCAAGCCAGATCAGACGCTGGGCGATTGCCGCGCGCAAGGCAGGCACCACTGACCTTCCGGCCCTGAGGCGTCAGCGCAGCCGCGCTCGGCAATTGAAAACGCATCTCGACAGGCTTTTGCATATCGCGGACGAACGACTGGCATTGCCGATGATCGGCTCGTCGAGCTTTCCCAAACCGCATAACGCCGATTGGGCGTGGCGGCCCGAACTGTGGCGCGGCCCGCTGCCGATGCCGGGGCTGAGTTCGGTCAAAACCAAATCGATGCTGGGCAGTGAGGTGACGCTGTTTCACGATTGCGACTTCTCCGAATTGACCCTGCGCCAGTTGCGCAACCTGCGCGAAAAAGATCTCGCCGCCTATGGGCTGCGCATGGACGTGTTCAAATTTGACGGGTCGTTCCTGTCGCTGGTCATCGACCTGCCAGACACCGCGATCAAAGGGCTGAAACGCAATCACCTGCTGCGGATGGATGCCATCGTCGAGATGGAAAAACCGCTGGAGATTTTCGCGCGCCTCAACATCAAACACGGACCCAACACCGAACAGATTGTCCGCGAACTGCCCCTGAACGAAGAGAACATTCGCGTGGAATTCGACCTCGCCTATTCCAACCTGAACGAAAAGCTGGTGGAACGGGCGTGGATTGATCTGATCTTTGAAGGCCCGCAGATGAATCAAGTTATCCTGCGCGATCTGACCTTCTCGCGCCGCCCGCGCGCACAAATCTGAGGACTGCCGGTATGAGCACGCTGCAACTGACCAAGACCAAGATGCAACAGGGCGTATGGGAAGGGATCGTGACCCAATCAGTCAGCGGTGTGCCGCAGGTCGAGGTGACCCATCAAGGCAAGGTCCTGGACGAAGTAAAACTGGTGCAGGATCCGCAGGAAAAGCGCTGGATCCTCTCGGTGCCGGTACCGCGAGACGCGATTGCCGACGGGGTGCAGACCCTGTTGATCCGCGACAAGGTTGCGGGCGACCTGATCGGCCATGTGACGCTGCTGGCGGGCGAAGATCTGGGCGGGGATATCCGCGCCGAAATGGATCTGTTGCGCGCCGAGCTTGATATGCTCAAGCGGGCATTCCGGCGGCATTGCCTCGAAACCAGCTAAACCGACAGACTTGTATAGATGAGAGGGCTTTGCCCCCTCACACTCCCGCAGAGTTTAACTGGCCAAATGAAATGAACCAAACGCAAACGGGGTCCGCTGGTATGGCGGACCCCGTTGGTCGTTGGATCAGAGGATCAGTTCTTTGGGCCGAGTGCCGACAGACCTTTGAGGATGTCGATAGCGTAGGCGAGTTGGTAGTCTTCCTCGCGCAGTTTGGCGGCGGTTTCTGCCTTTGCCCGATCGTCTTCGATCTGCTTGATCTGGTCTTCGGTCAGGCTGTCGTTGTTCAGGCTGCCGCGCAGATCGGCTTCGGAGCGCAGCGGACGGGCGAGTGTATCATTCTCGTCTTCCACTGGTTTCACTGGCGGCTGTGACACGATGATATCGGGCGAGACACCGAGCGCCTGAATGGAGCGGCCCGACGGCGTGTAATAGCGTGCGGTGGTCAGGCGCATCGCGCCATTGCCCCGTAGTGGCATCACCGTCTGAACCGAGCCTTTGCCAAAGCTTTTGGTCCCGATTACGACCGCGCGGCGGTGATCTTGCAAGGCACCGGCGACAATCTCGGACGCAGACGCCGAGCCACCGTTGATCAGCACAACCATCGGTTTGCCTGTGGTCAGATCGCCCGGTGTGGCGTTGACGCGATCCCCGTCAGCAGGGTCGCGACCCCGGGTGCTGACGATCTCGCCCTCCTCAAGGAAGGCATCCGACACGGCGATGGCCTGATTGAGCAAGCCGCCGGGGTTGTTGCGCAGGTCGAGCACGAAGCCGTTGACCTTGTCCATGCCCCCAGCAGCGGTGACTTGGGCCTCAATCGCCTCTTTCAGTTTTGGGTAGGTTTGTTCGTTAAAGGTTGAGACCCGCAGAACCACAGTGTCGCCTTCGGTACGGGCACGCACCACGGTGAGTTCGATTGTGTCACGGGTAATGGTCACATCGAAGGGTTCGGGTTCGCCCTCGCGGACCACGGTGATCACGATCTCGGACCCGACCGGCCCGCGCATCATTTCCACCGCGTCGTCAAGCGTGAGGCCCAATAGGGTTTCGCCGTCGACATGGGTGATAAAATCGCCCGCTTCGATACCCGCTTCGGCGGCGGGGGTGCCATCAATTGGCGAGACCACTTTCACAAAGCCGTCCTCTTGGGTGACTTCAATGCCCAAGCCGCCAAATTCGCCGCGCGTTTGTTCGCGCATCTTGCTAGCATCTTTTGGGGAGAGATAGCTGGAATGCGGGTCGAGTGAAGTCAGCATGCCGTTGATTGCCGCCTCGATCAGCTCGCTGGAATCGACTTCCTCAACGTATTGCGCACGAATGCGTTCGAAAATGTCTCCGAACAGATCAAGCTGTTCATACACGCTGGTTGATTTAACCTGCTCCTGCGCCAGCAGGGGGCCCGCGATCTGGGTTGTTGCAACCACTCCGGCCAAAGTGCCGCCCACGGCTGCCATCACGAATTTCTTCATCCTGTTATCCATCCTTGTCGGTGCGGAACCAGTCCATCGGATCCTGGGGAGTGTTGTCTTGCCTGACCTCTATATAGAGCGTTTCCGAGCGGTCAGTGCCAGTGCCTTCACGATTGGGTGAAGATGTGGCGTTGTTTGCGTCCGGCCCGGCGCCCATGAGCCCGATTGGTGTGCCGCCCGCGATCACCTGCCCGGCGGTTCCATAGACCACATCCAACCCTGCGAATACAAACAATGTATCGGCCTGCGGTTCAAGAATTACGACATTGCCAAGGTCAAGCAAGGGGCCGGTGTAGCGGATCGTGGCGGCGGTAGGGCTGGTGACGATGGCGCGGGCGCGGGTGGCGAGCACCATGCCGGCGCGTGCCACCCCAGCGGCATCGGCCTCACCAGCGCGGCGCAGCACCAGACCTTGGGCGGGCAGCGGCAGGCTGCCGACCTGACCGTCGAGATTGATCGGCGCGGGCTCGATCGCATCGCTGGCCATTTCGGCCAGACCGCTGGCGAAACCTTCAAGCGTCTCGGTGGAGGCGATCAGGATCGCGGTGCGCACCGGATCTTCGGTAAAGCGGGTCGGCAAATCAGTGCGTTCGGCCATCGCCTGATTGAGCGCGGTGCGGGCGTTCTGGATTTCTGACAGACCTTCTTGAAGCCGGCTTGCGGCATCGTTTTGCAGGGTGCGCAGGGTTTGGATCTGTTCCAGATCGCGGCGCAGCCCGTCGGCCTGCGCGTTCAGTGCAGGCGTTAGTTCGGCCAGCAACATCCCTGCGCGTGCGGTGCCCAGCGGGCCATCGGGATGCAGCAAGGACACAGGCGACGGGTTGCCGCCAATGCTTTGCAGCGCGCCAAACAGCTGGCCGACTTCGGCTTCGCGCGATTGCAATTTCTTGGTCAGCTGTGCTTCGTTTATGGCGGCTTGGCGCAGGCCTGCCCGCATTGCGCCCAGCCCTTTTTCAAAGGCCTGAATGGTCTGGGTCAACGCCTTGACCCTGTCGCGCGCGCCTTCGGCGGCGTCCAGCTGCTGCGAGGCCGCTTCAAGTTCGGCTGCTGCGGCACGGGCGACCGTCGCAGCCTCGTTCTGCGCCGCAGCCGCAGCGGGTATCAATGCCAGCAAGAGGAGCAGCCTGTAAATCATAGGATCAACGACTTTCCGGTCATCTCGTCCGGTTGCGGCAGGTTCATCAACTGCAACAAGGTCGGGGCCAGATCAGCCAGACGGCCATCGCGCAGCTCTGCCCCCTCCGGCCCGCCAATCAGCGCCACCGGCACCGGATTGAGCGTATGGGCGGTGTGCGGCCCACCATTTTCGGGATCAATCATCATTTCGCAGTTGCCATGATCGGCGGTCAGCACCATGGCGCCACCCACATCTTCCAGCGCCTCGATCACGCGGGCCAGACCTGCATCCACCGCCTCGCAGGCGGCTATGGCGGCGGCAATATCGCCGGTGTGGCCGACCATATCGGGGTTGGCATAGTTCACCACGATTAGATCATAGCCCTGCCCGATGGCAGCAACCAGTTTGTCGGTGACCTCAACCACAGACATCTCGGGCTGCAAATCATACGTTGCCACATCAGGCGAGCGCGGCATGCTGCGGTCTTCGCCGGTTTCGGGGGCCTCATTGCCGCCGTTCAGAAAGAAAGTCACATGCGGGTATTTTTCGGTCTCGGCCAACCGGAACTGGCGCAGCCCGTGGCGTGCAACCCATGCCCCCAGCGCATTGGCGATCGTCTGTTTAGGATATGCTGTGGTCATAAAGATCGCGTGACTTGCGGAATAATCGACCATGCCCAGAAGGCCTGCAAGCTCGGGCCGTCTTCCAGTGTCAAAATCGTCTTGGCCCTCAAAACCGATCTCGCCGATGGCGGAGAGGATTTCGCGGGCGCGGTCGGCACGAAAGTTAAGGAAGAATACCCCGTCGCCGTCTTGGATGCCCTCGAACCCGTTGATCACCACGGGGCGGATAAACTCGTCGGAGACGTCCTGCGCATAGGCGGCGTTGATCGCTTCGGCAGGCGTGGCTGCGGCCTCGCCCTTACCATGCACCATCGCATTATAGGCCAGCTGCACGCGGTCCCAGCGGTTGTCGCGGTCCAGCGCGAAATAGCGGCCTGAAACACTTACGATGCGGGCGGCTTCGGGCAGATCGCTCTGTGCGGTTTCCAGATAGTCCAACGCCGAGCGTGGCGCGACGTCGCGGCCATCGGTGATGGCATGGACCGCGACCTTGACGCCTGCTTTGTCGGCCATTTGTGCTGCGGCAATCGTGTGGTTGAGGTGGCCGTGGACGCCGCCATCCGACAACACGCCCATCAGATGCAGGGTGCCGCCATTGGCGTGCAACTTGGCGATCAGATCACAAATCGCCGCGTTGCGGAAAAAGCTGCCGTCTTCAATGGCGAGGTCGATCTGGCCGAGGTCCATCGCCACCACACGGCCCGCACCGATATTGGTGTGTCCGACTTCGGAATTGCCCATCTGGCCGCGCGGCAAACCGACATCGGGGCCATGGGTGATCAGCGTGGCATGGGGGCAGTTTTGCATGATCCGGTCGACCGTTGGCGTCTTGGCCAACAGCGGCGCATTGCCGTCGCGCGTCTCGCTGAGACCCCATCCATCGAGGATGCACAGGATCACGGGCTTCGGTGGGGTCATTGACTGGCTGCTCCGGCGGGTCTTTTGTTACCGTCTCCTTACCGCGTGCGCACGTCGGGGTGAACCGTTTTCCTTTAAACGCGCGATTATGCGCGGGCGGCGGCTTGGGGTTGGGGCTGGAGGGGGCGAAAATTGCCGTGGTCATGCGCAGCGCGGGGACTTGTCCCGCTGGCGGGGTTTGGGCATAACAGGCCCAGCCCGCGTCAACCTAGGACATCCCTCATGACCATCAAAGCGCCCGAAACCCGCATCGTGAACACATGGCGCGTTGCCTGTGACGGCAGCGAGGGCGCCTTGGGCCATCCGCGCGTCTGGTTGCAGATACCAATGGATCTGGGCTGGGTCGAATGCGGCTATTGCGACTGCAAATTTGTGCATGTCGAGTATGAGGGCAAAGTCTGAGGCTTCTGCTCCGGCGCTTGGTCCTTGGGCTTCTGGCCCTTCCGGTACTTTACCTAATGCTCGCCTTGGCGGGCGCTGTGGTGCCCTCGGGTGCCAGCGAGGGCATTGGTCGCCACGAAGTACTATTGGTACGCGGCCCGATCCATTATGACTTTTTGCTCCCCTTGGACGATAAGACCCGCACGGCTTTCAGCAACTTGCGCGATAGCGGTTTTGCAATCGACCACCCTGATGCCCAGTGGCTGGTGGCCGGCTGGGGCGGGGAGGCTTTTTATACGAGCGTACCGACCTACCGCGAGCTGAATAGCACCGCGATCTGGCGCAGTGTGCTGGGCGATAACTCGGTGATGCGGATGGATATTGTCGGCGCGCTAAATGACGGGCTGGAGGTGCAAGTGCTGCGCATGGACGACGCGCAATACGCACGTTTTCTGCTAGCGATCCGCAACAGCTTTGACGCAGGTCCGCCGCTGGCGGGCTATCACGCCTTTGATCTGTTCTATCCCGCACGCGGGCGGTTTGACCTGACGCGGACCTGCAATGTCTGGGTCGGCGAGATGATCCGCGCAGCGGGATTGCGCTTTGGCCTGTGGACGCCGGTGCCGGGGGCAGTGCGGCTTTCACATTGGCTTTATCAATCGGGCTGAGGGCGCATGCCGCGCGGCTTGAACGCTCCGCGGTGAGTTTTTCGGCCAAATGAAACCGAAGCCCATGCGAAACCCGACTGGCAGCGCGGGGCGCGGCGTGGCAAAAGGAACGCGAAGCAAAAGGAGCGCGATTTTATGTCAGGCACATTCGGCAAAGGCCACCATCTGCATTTGATCGACGGCTCGGCGTTTATTTTCCGCGCTTTTCACGCGCTGCCGCCTTTGGTGCGCAAATCCGACGGGGTGCCGATTGGCGCTGTGGCAGGGTTTTGCAACATGGTCTGGAAGATGATTCAGGACAACAAGGGCGATGATGCGCCGACCCATGCGGCGGTGATTTTTGACAAGGGTAGCCATACCTTTCGCAATGATATGTACGACCTCTACAAGGCGAACCGCGATGCAATGCCGGAGGATTTGCGCCCGCAGATGCCGCTGACACGGGTCGCGACCGAGGCGTTCAATATCGCTTGCAAGGAGAAGGAAGGCTTTGAGGCCGACGATATCATTGCGACGCTGGCGGTGCAGGCGCGGGCCGCGGGCGGGCGCTGTACGATCATCAGTTCCGACAAGGATTTGATGCAGCTTGTCGGTGGCGGAGTCGAGATGCTGGACGCGATGAAGAACCTGCGCATCGACCGCGAAGGCGTGTTCGAAAAGTTCGGTGTGTACCCCGAGCGGGTTGTCGATGTGCAAGCGCTGGCAGGGGATTCGGTTGATAACGTGCCCGGCGCGCCAGGCATCGGGATCAAGACGGCAGCGCTGTTGATCAATGAGTATGGCGATCTGGAAAGTCTGTTGGAACGCGCGGGCGAGATCAAGCAGCCCAAGCGGCGCGAGACGCTGATCAATCATGCCGAGCAGATTCGTTTGAGCCGCCGTTTGGTGTTGCTGGACGAACAGACGCCGCTGGATTTCACCCTTGATGATCTGGAAGTACGCGAACCGGATGCCGATGTCTTGCTGCCGTTTCTGGCGGAGATGGAGTTTCGCACCCTGTCGCGCCGCGTGGCCGAGGTGTTAGGACGCGATGCGCCTGCGATTGCCGACACGCCCGCAATCGCCGATGCGCCGCAGGTGGCCGAGGTGGCCTTTGACACGGCCAGCTATGAGAGGGTTGGCGATGCGGCGGCCTTGCAGCGTTGGATCGACCGGATTTACGAATTCGGCTATGTCGCGGTGGATACCGAGACCACTGGTCTTGACGAGATGATCTGTGAACTGGTGGGTATCTCGCTTGCGGTCGAGGCCGGACAGGCCTGTTATATTCCGCTAATTCACAAGGCGAGCCGTGGCGATGATCTGTTTGGCTCGGATGAACTGGCCGAGGGGCAGATGCCGGTCGAACAGGTGTTGGAGATGTTGCGCCCGATGCTGGAGGATCCGGCAATCCTGAAAATCGGTCAGAACATGAAGTATGACCTGAAAGTTTTCGCGCAGTTGGGCATCACCGTGGGTCCGATCGACGATACGATGCTGATGTCCTATGCCATGCACGCCGGGCTGCATAACCACGGTATGGACGCGCTTTGCGAACGTTATCTGGGCCATACGCCGATCCCGATCAAACCACTTCTGGGGGCAGGCAAGTCTGCCGTGACCTTTGACAAGGTGCCGCTGGATGAAGCCGTGCCTTACGCCGCTGAGGATGCCGATATCACGTTGCGTCTGTGGCAAGTGTTCAAACCGCAGTTGCACAAGGTCGGGGTGACGCAAGTCTATGAGACGCTGGAACGACCCTTGGTGCCGGTGCTGGCGCAGATGGAACGATCTGGCATCAAGGTCGATCGCGATACGCTGAGCCGGATGTCCAATGCCTTTGCGCAAAAGATGGCGGCGTTGGAGGACGAGATTTACGGACTGGCAGGACGCAAATTCAACGTGGGCTCGCCCAAGCAGCTTGGTGAAATCCTGTTTGACGAAATGGCGCTGGAGGGCGGTAAAAAGGGCAAAACGGGGGCCTATGCAACTGGTGCCGATGTGCTGGAGGACTTGGCAACGCTGCATGAATTGCCCGCGCGCATTTTGGACTGGCGGCAGCTGTCGAAGCTGAAATCGACCTATACCGATGCGCTGCAGGAGCATATCAACAAGGACACGGGCCGCGTTCATACCTGCTATTCAATCGCGGGGGCCTCGACCGGACGCTTGGCCTCTACCGATCCGAACTTGCAGAACATTCCGATCCGCTCGGAGGAAGGTCGCCGCATCCGTGAGGCTTTCGTAGCCGAACAAGGCAAGACGCTGGTGGCACTGGATTACTCGCAGATCGAGCTGCGCATCCTCGCCCATATCGCGGATATTCCGGCGCTCAAGGAGGCGTTTGCGCGGGGCGACGACATCCACGCGATGACCGCGTCGGAGATGTTTGATGTCCCAATGGAGGACATGACGCCGGACATCCGCCGTCGCGCCAAGGCGATCAACTTTGGTGTCATCTATGGTATCTCGGGCTTCGGCCTTGCGCGCAACCTGCGCATTCCGCGGGCCGAGGCGCAGGGGTTTATCGACCGCTATTTCGAACGTTTCCCCGGCATTCGCACCTATATGGATGACACCAAGGCTTTTGCAAAAGAGCACGGCTATGTGCAGACGCTGTTCGGGCGCAAGATCAACACGCCCAATATCGGTGCCAAGGGGCCGCAAGCAGGTTTCGCCGCGCGCGCCGCGATCAACGCACCGATCCAAGGCACGGCGGCGGATGTGATCCGCCGTGCGATGATCCGCATGCCAGCCGCCATTGCCGATCTCCCCGCGCGGATGCTGTTGCAGGTGCACGATGAATTGCTTTTCGAAGTCGATGAAGGCCATGAGGCGGCGCTGATCAACGCCGCCCGCGAGGTCATGGAAAACGCCAATGATCCAGTGGTGAAGCTCGCGGTGAAGCTGACTGTGGATGCAGGGCAGGGCAAAAATTGGGCCGAGGCGCATTAAGCGCCTTGCGCCCAGCCGCGCAGAACAAAGCGCTTAAGTAGTGCAATATTAGATCGGCACCCGCTCATCAGCGTCAGGCCAACTTCATCCAGCCCAAGGTATCTTCGGTCGGCCCGCCAGGGTGATACTCGCCACTGACCCAACCGTCATAGCCACTGCTGCGCATCATGTGAAACAGTTCGCGAAAATTCACAGTTCCGGTCGCAGGCGCGCCCCGATCCGGCGCATCGCCGAGTTGGACATGGCGAACAAGCGAGCGGTACTTCTCATATGTTGCAACCGCATCGCCGTGAATCATCTGCGCGTGAAAGCTGTCATATTGCAGCCCGCAATTCGGCGCGTCCACTGCCGCTAAAACCTCTGCCGCCAGCACGTAATCGTTCATGAAATACCCGGGCATAGTGGCCTCGCAAAGCGGCTCCAACGTGAGGGTAATACCCTTCGGTGCTGCTCGCGCGGCCCACGTCAGATTGCGGATCAGTGTGGGCAGGCAGGCGGGGCCAGCGTTGTCTCCGGTCATCACATGAATGAAAGACACGCCCAGTGCTTGCGCGTAACGAAAGGCATGGCAGATGTCTTGCTCGAATTGTGCCTCACCGTTCGGGGTCCCGGCAAAGCCCCGCGCGCGCCCCGTATCGGTCTGCGGCGGCGCGTTTAGCAGGATCATCTGCAGCCCGTTGGCGCGCAGAACGGCTTGGATCTCGGGCACGGGCACATCATAGGGAAACAACACTTCAACCGCTTTGAACCCGGCCGCAGCTGCTGCGTTAAAGCGCTCCAGAAAGGGCAATTCCGGCCAGAGCAGTGAGAGGTTGGCAGCAGGCTTCATCTGGCAGGCACCTTTTCACGCGTCAGCGGGCAGCTCATCGGACGGGATGATGCCAAAGAACTCTCCGCCGGACCAGACGCCAAACCAACCCTCATGATGGCAGCCCAGATCGACAAGACGGTAGAAACTCTTGCGATCAATCAACGCCTCAAGGTTGCGACGGATCAACACATAGGGCGATGGCTCGGATGTATCGGGGTCGCGCACCACGCGGATCGGATGATCAGGGCCGGCAACCGCGATATCGCCCAGATTGGTCTCGAAGGTCAGGCTCTGGTCGCGGCCCGTGCCTTTGGCATTGAAATCGACAGCGACAAATGGCGCGTCCTCGACCGTGATGCCGACTTTCTCGACCGGCGTGACCAAAAAGTAATCATCGCCTTCGCGCCACAGAATCGACGCGAACAATTTTACCAATCCGATCCGCCCGATAGGCGTGCCTTGGTAGAACCACGTGCCATCGCGTTTAATCTGCATGTCGAGATCGCCGCAAAACGGCGGGTTCCATTTCTCCAACGGCGGCAATCCGCGCGTTTTGGCGGCTTTGGCAGAGGCAATCAGGCCTTCGGCAGTCGGGGTAACGGTTTTTTGTCCACTCATAGCTTTTGCCATTTCCTCTGCGCGCGATACACTTACACTCAACCAATATAACCCAAGAGGCGCGAATGTCATGAGTGAAGCCGAAGACATGGTAGGCGAAATCGAGGCGCTCGGCGAGAAGCTCGGGGCGGCAAAACGGTCGATTACCCGCAGATTTATCGGGCAGGAACAGGTCGTGGACCTGACGTTGACCGCGCTTTTATGTGGTGGCCATGGTTTACTGGTCGGTCTGCCGGGTCTCGGCAAAACGCGTCTGGTAGAGACACTGAGCACCGTGATGGGGCTGGATGGCAACCGTGTGCAGTTTACGCCTGATCTGATGCCCGCCGATATTCTGGGTTCCGAAGTGCTCGATACCGCGGCTGATGGCAGCCGTGCGTTCCGCTTTATCGAGGGACCGATTTTCTGCCAACTATTGATGGCCGACGAGATCAACCGCGCCAGCCCGCGCACCCAATCCGCACTTCTGCAGGCGATGCAGGAAAAGACTGTGACCGTTGCAGGTGTAGATCGCCCGCTTGGCGTGCCATTTCACGTGTTGGCGACGCAAAACCCGATTGAGCAAGAAGGCACCTACCCGTTGCCCGAAGCCCAGCTTGACCGCTTTCTGGTGCAGATCGACGTCGACTACCCCGACCGCGCCACCGAACGTGACATCTTGATTGCCACAACCGGCGAGATGGAGGCCGAGGCCAGCCCGGTCTTTTCGACGGGCGAGCTGCTGGCTGCACAGCGGTTGCTGCGCCGGATGCCCGTGGGTGACAGCGTGGTTGAACTGATCCTTGATCTGGTTCGCGCCTTCCGCCCTGACGGGCCGGAGGCCAGCGCCAAGGTCCGCGAAACAGTGGCGTGGGGTCCGGGTCCACGGGCCTCACAGGCGCTGATGCTGGCGGTGCGGGCACGGGCATTGTTGCAGGGGCGTCTGGCCCCCTCGGCTGAAGACGTGATC
The DNA here is from genome assembly GCF_900112755.1 of Sulfitobacter brevis. Lineage (GTDB taxonomy): Bacteria > Pseudomonadota > Alphaproteobacteria > Rhodobacterales > Rhodobacteraceae > Sulfitobacter > Sulfitobacter brevis. The sequence continues at coordinate 166,457 of NZ_FOMW01000003.1, forward strand.
GCAATGGCGCGCCCGGTACTATCCCACAGAATGGCGCTGAATTTTGCGGCACGTGCCCGCGGCGACAGCCTGTCTGCCTTCATTGATCAAACCGCGACCAGCCTTGGCGGGACCAAGGCCGCAGCGTGACCACTCCGGCAACCCTGCGCGCCACGGCCGAAGAACAGGCCGCGCATCTGCCCGCCCTATTGGCGCGGGCAGAGCATTTGGCAGGCGCTGTCCTGCTCGGCGCGCACGGGCGCAGGCGTGCAGGCGTTGGCGATGATTTTTGGCAATACCGCCCCGCCCAGATGGGCGACAGCCGCCGCATGGTGGACCACCGCCGCTCGGCGATGGGCGATCAGGAATTTGTGCGCGAACGCGAATGGCAGATCGCGCAATCGGTGATGCTCTGGGTAGATCAGGGGGCGTCGATGCGCTTTTCCTCCTCCGGCAAGCTGCCGCAGAAGGCCGACAGGGTCCGGCTGTTGGGGCTGGCGCTGGCCATTTTGTTGTTGCGCGGCGGCGAGCGGGTGGGCCTCACCGGCACCGCCCTGCCCCCGCGCCGCGGCACCCCGCAGATTTTACGACTGGCCGAGCTGTTCACCCGTGACGACGAAACCGATTATAGCCCGCCTGAGCACCGCGCGATGATCCCTCATGCGCGGGCAGTGTTTATCTCTGATTTCATGGGCGGGTTGGAGGGGGTGCAACTGGCCCTCACAAAGGCCGCTGATCGCGGGGTGCGGGGCGTGCTTTATCATGTGCTTGACCCGTCAGAGGAAGCCTTTCCTTTTTCTGGCCGCACCGTGTTTGAAAGCATCGGCGGCACCGTCCGTCACGAAACGCTAATGGCCAACGACCTACGCAGCCGCTATCTCGACCGGTTGGCCGAGCGCAAAGCCGAGCTACAGCGCTTGTGCGCGTTAACCGGCTGGCAATACGGGCTGCACCATACAGATGGCTCGGCGCAATCGGCGCTGCTGTGGCTTTATGGGGCACTTGATGCGCGGGCCGGAGGTGTGGCGTGACGGTTCTGGGCGGCATCGGGTTTACGGCACCTTGGTTGCTGGCTGCGCTCTTGGCGTTGCCGATCCTTTGGCTGATCCTGCGTGCCGTGCCCCCCGCCCCGGTGCGCCGCCGGTTTCCCGGTGTGGCACTGCTGCTTGGCCTCAAAGACGACGAAAGCGTCTCTGACCGCACCCCGTGGTGGCTGTTGCTGCTGCGGATGCTGGCCGTTGCGGCGATTATTCTGGGGCTGGCAGGACCGGTGCTGAACCCGCAGAATGAACAAGCCGATGGATCGGGCCCGCTACTGATCGTACTCGATGGTACATGGGCCGGTGCAACACGCTGGCCGCGCCAGACCGAGGCGATCGAAGCGCAGCTAACACGCGCAGGCCGTGCCGGCCGTACGGTCGGTTTCCTCAGCCTCACGCGGCCCGAAAAGCCAGCCTTTCAATCCGCGGATGTCTGGCGCAGCCGTCTGGCGGGATTTACCCCTGAGCCGTGGCAGCCGTCGCCTGCCGACATTGACCGCGCCGCCGCGATCATGGCCGAACTGCCCAGCTTCGACACACTCTGGTTCAGCGATGCTTTGGAATACAGCGGCCGCGAAACCCTGCTGGGCGCGATGCAGGCCCGAGGTAATGTCGAGGTCTTCCAGACCTCCGGAAATGTTATGGCCATCGCTCCCGCCACCTATGAGGGCGGGGTGATTAAACTATCCGTGAACCGCACTGCCGCAGGGTTGGAGCGCGACGTGATCCTGCGTGCCGAGGGTCGCGATCCTGCAGGCAACGCCCGCATTCTCGCCACTGCCACAGCTTATTTTGACACCGACGCCACCGTCGCCAGTGCCGAACTATCGCTGCCCGCCGAGCTGCGCGCGCGGGTCAGCGGATTCAGCATCGCGGGCGAACGTTCGGCAGGCGCAGTGACACTGACCGATGATGCCCTGCGCCGCCGCGAAGTCGCCCTGATCGACAGCCGCAATGACGCCGAAGGTCTGCAACTGTTGTCGCCGCTGCACTACATCGAAAAGGCGCTGGCCCCCAATGCTGACCTGATCCACGGCGGGCTGAATGACGTGCTGCCTGCGAACCCCGATGTGATTGTACTGGCCGATGTCGCAACGCTTTCTCCCGCTGAACAAGGGCCGTTGACGGCATGGATTGAACAGGGCGGGATGCTGGTGCGCTTTGCCGGACCGCGTATTGCCGCCAGTGATATCAGCCGCAGCGAAGAGGACCCGCTGATGCCTGTGCGCTTGCGTGCAGGCGGCCGCAGCGTTGGCGGCGCGATGAGCTGGGGGGCGCCAAAAACCCTCGCCGCCTTCCGCGACAGCTCGCCGTTTTTCGGGCTGGAGGTGCCGGAGGATGTGACTGTTTCGGCGCAAGTCGTTGCCCAACCAGACCCGACGCTGGCTGAGCGTGCCATTGCCGCGCTCAGCGATGGCACCCCGCTGGTCACACGCAAGGCTCTCGGGCAGGGGCAGGTCGTGTTGTTTCACGTGACCGCCACGGCTGAGTGGTCGACCCTGCCGCTGTCGGGCTTGTTTGTGCAGATGCTGGAACGGTTGGCGGTGTCGTCGTCCTCGGCCTCACCCGCAGCAGACAGCCTTGAGGGCAGTACATGGACGCCGCTGCGGGTGATGGATGGCTACGGCGCGCTCAGCGATGCAGGCAGCTTGCCCGGCGTTGATGGCGCCGATCTATTGACCACTCCGACGGGGCCGAAGCTTCAGCCCGGCATCTATGCCTCGGGCGACCGCAGACTGGCCCGCAATGTCTTTGCCGCAGACGCGACGCTCACGCCTGCCGGTTGGCCCGCCGATGTGCCGGTACGCGGGCTGGCTGTCGCGCCCGAACAGCCTGTTGCCGGATGGTTGCTGAGCCTGTCGATTTTGTTTCTATTGGCCGATGTGGTGGCCTCGCTGGCGCTTTCGGGCCGGTTGCTCAGCCGCAGCAATGCAACGCTGGCCGCTCTGCTGGCCCTACCGCTTTTGGCTCAGCCCGCCCCCGCCACGGCCCAAGACACCGCCGATAATTTCGCGATCCAGTCTGCTGCCGAAGTGTCGCTGGCCTATGTCCTCACCGGCGACACGAAGGTAGATGACGTCGCCCGCGCCGGGCTGACCGGCCTGTCTGATGTCCTGTTTTTCCGCACTTCGATCGAGCCTGCCCCCCCCACCGGCGTGAACCTCGAAACCGACGAGCTGGCGTTTTTCCCGATCCTCTATTGGCCGATCACCCCAGAACAGCCGCGCCCCTCCGCCGAGGCCTATACCAAGCTGAACGATTATCTCCGCTCGGGCGGGCTGATCCTGTTTGACACCCGCGATGCAGACATCGCGCGCTTTGGTGCCGCCAGCCCGAATGGGCGCAAGCTGCAGGACCTCGCCGCACCGCTCGATATTCCGCCGCTCGAGCCGCTGCCGGAAGATCACGTGCTGACCCGCACCTTCTATCTGCTGCAGGACTTCCCCGGTCGCCACCTGAGCCGCGATGTCTGGGTCGAGGCCGCGCCGCCGGATGCCGAACAGATCGAGGGCATGCCATTTCGCAACCTCAACGACGGGGTGACACCAGTGGTGATCGGCGGCAATGACTGGGCCTCGGCCTGGGCAATCCGCAGTGATGGCGGGCCCTTATTGCCCATCGGGCGCGGATATGCCGGAGAACGCCAGCGCGAGCTTGCCTACCGCTTTGGTGTCAACCTTGTGATGCATGTGCTGACGGGCAATTACAAATCGGATCAGGTGCATGTGCCTGCGCTTCTGGATCGGCTGGGCCAATGACGTCAACCATCGTATTTGACCCGCTGATACCGCTGCCCCTGCTGCTGGTTGTGGCCATCATCGCGCTGATCGCGCTGATTTTGGCGGTGCTGCGCGGGCTGAACGGCTGGGCCTTGCGGGGATTGGCAGCGGCGGTGGTGCTGGGCGCGCTCGCGGGGCCGTCCTACCAGCAAGAAGACCGCGCCCCGCTGACTGATATCGTGCTGCTCGTCGAAGACGCCAGCGCCAGCCAGTTGCTCGGCAACCGTCAATCCCAGACCGATGATGCCGCCACCGCGCTGGCCGCGCAGATCGCCGCGCGCCCCAATACCGAACTGCGCCGGATCACCGTGCCGGATGGGGCAGGCGATGCGGGCACCGAATTGCTCAGCGCCATCAGCACCGCCTTGGCCGAAGAGCCGCGCGCGCGGATCGCAGGTATTCTGGCGATCAGCGACGGGCGTGTGCATGACGCCGATCTGCCGCTTGATCTGCCTGCTCCGCTGCACCTGTTGCAAACCGGCGAAGCCACCGATTGGGACCGCCGTCTGAGCGTCAGAAACGCCCCCGCCTTTGCCATCATCGGCGAACCTGTCGTGCTGACCCTGCGCATCGATGATCTGGGCGCACCGCAAAACGGCAACGCGCTCGCCCCGCTGGAGATTTCCATTGACGGCGAACCGCCGCAGACCTTCCGTGTGCCGATTGGGCAAGACATTGATCTGCCAGTGACCCTGCCGCACGGCGGGCGCAACGTGATACAGTTCTCGGTGCCCGAAGCCGAGGGCGAGCTGACCGATCGAAATAACACTGCGCTGATCCAGATGAACGGGGTGCGCGACCGGCTGAGCGTGCTTTTGGTGAGCGGAGAGCCACACCCCGGCGGGCGCACGTGGCGTAACCTTCTAAAATCCGACAGCTCCGTTGATCTGGTGCATTTTACCATTCTACGCCCGCCAGAAAAGCAGGACGGGGTGCCGGTGAACGAACTCTCGCTGATTGCCTTCCCGACCCGCGAATTGTTCATGGAAAAGATACAGGATTTCGATCTGATCATCTTTGACCGCTACAAGCGGCGCGGCTTGTTGCCCGCGCTCTATCTGGAGAATGTCGCCGAATACGTCCGCAAAGGCGGTGCTGTGCTGGTCGCAGCGGGGCCTGATTTTGCCAGCGCCGACAGCCTCTATCGCTCGCCACTGGGCGCGGTACTGCCCGCAACACCGACAGCGCGGGTGTTTGACGAACCGTTCCTGCCGCATGTCACCGATCTGGGTCAGCGCCATCCGGTCACTGCCGGATTGCCAGGCAACGGCGATTGGGGCCGCTGGCTGCGCCAGATCGATGTGGTCGATCCGCAGGGCGATGTGGTGATGGACGGGATCGACGGGCGGCCTCTGCTGGTGTTGAACCGTGTGCAAGAGGGCCGCGTCGCGCTAATGGCCTCGGATCACGCATGGTTGTGGAACCGCGGGTACGAGGGTGGCGGCCCGCAGTTGGAATTGCTGCGCCGTTTGGCCCACTGGATGATGAAAGAGCCCGAGCTTGAGGAAGAGGCGCTGACCGCAAGCGCCGAGGGCCAGACGATGCGGATTTTGCGCCGCACGTTGGGCGAAAGCGTGCCCTCCGTCACCGTCACCGCGCCGGATGGCAGCACGCAAGAGATTACGCTGAGCGAGGCGGGACCGGGCGCCTATGAGGGTGTGTATCAAGGCGCCGAAATTGGTCTCTACCGGTTGAAGAATGGCGACCAGAGCGCGGTCATCGGCCTCGGCCCCGCAGCGCCGCGCGAATTTATCGAGACCATCGCCAGCGATGGGGCACTGCGCCCTGTGATCGATGGGCTGCGCGGCGGTGTGGCTGTGCTGGAAGATGGTGTGCCGCGCCTGCGCGATGTGCGGGTGGGCCGCCCTGCTGCCGGTCGCGGCTGGCTGGGGCTGACCCCGCGCGACGCCTATGAGACCCGCGACGTACGCCAGACCCCGATGCTGCCGCCGTGGCTGGTGCTGGTGCTGGCCGCCATGTTCATTACCGCTGCGTGGTTGCGCGAAGGGCGGCGCTAAGACCGCGCGAAGCCGACCTCAGAGCGCGCGCAACAACAGGCCACCCGCCAGCAAGATCACCACTGTACCCGCCAGCAACTCGACCGCTGCGGCAATCTGCGCGGCGCGCGGCGAGTCTACAACTCCTGCCAGCAGCCCGCCGCGCAGTGTGCCCGCGCCCAAGCCAACCGCCACAGTGATCGCCGCCGTACCCAGTGCCATCGCAAAAGCGCCGCCGATGCCCAGCCCGCCAATACCCATCTGCCACGTGATGATCAGCACAAAGAGCGCGCCGGTGCAGGGTCGCACGGCAATGCCCGCAATCAGAGCCAGCACCTCGCGCGGGGTGCTGGCTTGCTCAACCTGTTGCAGGGTCGGGCCGTGGGCGTGGCCGCAGCTTGCACAGGTCTCGCCGTTGCCCTGATAAGAATGATCAGCGATCTTGGCTGGCCGCATGTGCCGCAAGCCGCGCCAGACCAGCCAGCCGCCCACCAGCACAATCGCCGCGTAACTGACCGGTGCCATGATGTCCTCAGTCACGCCGATCAGTGTTTCGCGCCCCAGATCGAACAACAGCACCCCGCTATAGACCAGCAGCACTGCGGTCACCGCCTGCCCCAGCGATGCCGCCAGCGCAATGGCCGCCAGTTTTGCGTGGCTCACACCGCGCGCCAGCCCATAGCCGCCAATCAGCACCTTGCCATGCCCCGGCCCTGCCGCATGGGCCAGCCCGTAAGCGAAACAGGCCATCAACAGGGTGAGCACGGCGCCCGCTTCGCCTGCCCGTGCGCCGCGCAAGGCGGCGGCGATGCCATTCTGGAACTGGCGTTGCTGGCCTGCCGCCCAAAAGGCCAGACGGTCAAAGCCACCGCTCCACCACCAAGTGGCGAGCCCGATCAGCACCGCCAGTGCGCCCAGCGTCAGGAGGCGGCGCATGTGACACTCACGCGGCTGGCCATCCGTGCGCCGATATTGGGTAGGCCGGCATCCTCGGGGTCGGATTGCGCATCAAGGGCGGCGAGCTCTTGTTGCATCTGGGCGAGGCCGTCGGTCATTTCGGGAGCCTTGAGGCGGATTTCACATGACTTGTCTCCGGCAACAGTCACCGGGCGGGTGACTTCGTAGGCCGTATAATATGTGGGGTCATAGGCTTTGATCGTCACCGTCTCGCCTGCCCGAACCGGGGTGGTGAGCGCGCGCAGATGCGAAGTGGTGATCCGCCCGTCGGCAAAGCTGGCAGTCACTTCTTGCGGCGCTGAGAGGGCAACGGGCGCATCGCCGAGCGTCAGCTCCAAATCGCCCTCGAACCCCTCGACCCACTGCATGTCAAAACCGGTGAGCTGGTCGATCTCGGCCTCGGTCATTGTGCCGTCGCCATCCTGATCCAGCTTTATATCTTCGGTGATCAGCAGTGAGTAGAAGTCATCATACTGCCAGACAACCCGCACATGGGTCACTTGTCCGCTGTCATCGACAACCAGTTCAAAACCGGTATCGACAAAGATATGCGGATGCGCGCCAAGCGGGGCGGCGGTAAGGGCGGTGATTAGGGTCAGGGCGGCTGAATATCTCATGTAAACTGCATAGCCTGCGTGGCATCCACGGGCAATTGTCTACACGCGGGATGGGCACGGCTTAGCCTAAAAGGAGCGCGGCCCAGAATGGCAAGACAACGATCGACAGGATCGTTTGCCACGTCAACACATCGGTATAGAGGCCGGCATCCCCGCCCATTTGCCGCGCGAGGATATAGCCGTTGGCAGCAGCAGGTGCGGCAAAAACCAGCACGCCCGCCAAGGTCTGCACCGCGTCCAGCCCGATCACAGCGGCAAATCCGGCAAAGACAGCCGGTGCCAGAACGGGGCGCAAGATCAATGCTGTGGCGACTTTCCAATCCCACCGTGCAAGGCGGCGCAGGCTGATCCCCGCGCCCACCGCCATCAACCCCAACGCCAGCGCCCCGCGCCCGATCATATCCAGCGTTTCGGCCACCGGCACGGGCAGCGTGACACCAGCAAAATAAAGCGTGAGCGCAACGGCGCAGGCTTGGACCAGCGGGTTTCTCACCACCACCCAGACCACCCCAACCGGCCCGATGCGCGTCGGGCCGAAGGCGGACAATACGATGATGCAACTGACGTTGATCAGCGGAATCAGCAGCGCAATCGCAACCGCCATCACCGCGAGCCCTGATGCGCCGGTAAACTGCTCTGCCGCGGCCAGCGCGATAAAGGCGTTCCACCGTGTGCCGGTCTGAAACAGGGTGGTGAAGCCAGGGTTGCCCAAACGGGCGACGGGCAGCAAGCGCAGGCTGAACGCCAGCGTAGCAATCACCGCCCATGTGCCCAACAGCGCAAGCCCGACACCGCCAAACTGCCCTGAACTGAGGTCGGTTTTCAGGATGGTCTGGATCAGAACCGCAGGGATCAGCACCCGAAAGCTGAGCGTTTCGATGCCTTTCCAGTCTGCCGGAGGGATCATCCGCGTTTTCGATAGCAGGTATCCAAGCCCGATCAGAAAGACGAGCGGCAAGACGGAAAGCGCAAGAGACATGGGAAAAGCCGGATAGGGAAATATCGCGGCAGACCTGACAGCCTGCGGCGGATCAGTCCAGCCGTATCTGCACCTCGGCACCCCGCCCCATCGCATCAATGACCGAGATGCGCGAAAATCCGGCGTCGCTGATCGGCAGCGTGGTGCTGCGGCTCCGCAATCCGGTCAGCACAGGCGCGCCGTTGATCAGAACTGTGAGCGGCAATATCCCTTCGCGCAGCTTCAAGGGAATGGTATCGCCGCTCCGGCGCAGCACCGCGCCATCGGGCGGGAAGCTGACCACGGGCGCGTCCGGCGCGGCGGCAAAAACAGCATTGCGCGGTCGGAATCTTTGCAGCGGCAGCGGCAGCTCTGCGGTGCTGAGGATCAGGGTCTCGGGTGGAGGCGGAGCAAAGGGTGTCGGCACCAGTTTCAACCTGCCGAAGGCTTCGAACAAGACCGGTGCAGCAAGATCGCCACCGAATGCACCCGGCACCGGCGTGCCATCAGGCCGCCCCAGCCAAACCCCGATTACGTGTTGCCCGTCAAAGCCGATTGCCCAGGCATCGCGGTGGCCATAGGAGGTGCCGGTTTTATAGGCGATTTGACCATTGCGCGCCGCACTGCCGCGCGGTGGGGTGACGCTGGCGAGGATATGGCCGACGTGCCACGCCGCGCTGCGCGACAGGATACGTTGCGGCGCGCCCATCGAGCCCCCCTGCCGCCACATCAAAGGCTGCGCCATGCCGCCATTGGCCAAACCGGCATAGAGCTGCACCATATCATCCAGTGTCAGCCCGACGCCGCCCAAGGCCACTGCCAAGCCCGGCCTGCCACCGGCGATCTGCGGATGCGCGCCGCCCTTACGCAGGGTCGCCATCAGCCGTGCGGGGCCCAACTCGTCCGTTAGCAGCACGGGCGGGATATTCAGCGACAATTGCAGCGCTTCGCGCACTGTCACCTCGCCGCGAAATATCCCGTCAAAGTTTTTCGGCGCATAGGTTCCGAAGGCAACTGGCGCATCGTTGATCAAGCTATCGGGGTGCACCAACCCCTGTTCAAACGCCAACCCGTAGATAAACGGCTTCAACGTCGATCCCGGAGAGCGCAACGCGCGGGTCATATCGACAAACCCCAACGCGCCCCCGTCGGCAGAATACGCCGCCGATCCAGACGAGGCCCGCACTTCGCCCGTGCGATGGTCCGCCACAACAATTGCCGCCGAAACGCCGCTGGCCTGCCCCGTCACGGCACGGGCCACGAGATCTTCGATCTTGGTTTGCAAGCCGGCATCAAGGGTCAGGTCGTGGCGCGGTGCATGCGGTTGATCGCGACGCATCCGGTCGGCCAGATGGGGGGCCAAGCGCACAAAGGGCTGCATGGTGGTAGGCAAGGGCGTCTGGATTTGGTCGGGGGTGGCGCCAAGACGGGCGAGGACTCGCGCGCGCGCCGTGCGAGCAGCCTCGGCGTGACGGTCGGGGCGCCGTGTCTCGGGGGATTGCGGCAGGGCAACGAGCAGCGCTGCTTCCGCCATGCTTAGCCGTGTTGGCTCCTTGCCGAACCACGCCAGCGACCCTGCCCGCACCCCCTCAACCGCCCCGCCATAGGGCGCATGGGCAAGGTAGAGCGTCAGGATCTGGTCCTTGCTCAGCCGCCGCTCCATCGCCAGGGCCAGCCGCACTTGTCGCAGTTTCCCCTGCCAGCGTCCGGTGCCCGAGTTTTCCAGCAACCGTGCGACTTGCATGGTGAGGGTCGACCCGCCTGAGACGACTTCACCGTTGGTTGCGGCCTGCACAATTGCACGTAAAGCCGCAGGCCAATCAACACCGTTGTGCTGGCGAAAGCGCTTGTCCTCATAGGCAATCAGCATCTGCACAAAGTCCGGATCAACCTGATCCAGCGTCACTGCCAGCCGCACGCGCCCGTCTTCGACCGGAAACACCCGCAGCAACACGCCGAAACGGTCCCGCACTTCCACCGACGTCTCAACCAGCATTGGCGGCAGCGCGGTCTCGGCGACCCATCGATCTACCCCGTCGCGCAGGCCCGCCATCAGCCCCAAAACCACCACCAAAGCAAAGAACCCATAGCGGCGGATCATGGCGTCACCGTCACCTCACCCGTCGCAGTGTTGGCACGGTATTCAGGCCGGTACATGTCCGTGACGGTCGCGGCGGGATGATGATAGCGGCCCGGCGTCACGGCCCGCACGATATAGGCCAACCGCACCGGCGCTGCATCGCGGTGATTGACCGCCGCCACAAAACGGTCGCTGCGGAACTCGGCATTCTCGGCCTCATTGACGCTCAGCCATTCCAAGGCGCCAACCTCGCCGCTGCGCAACAACGAAGGGTTGTCGATTTCGAAACCGGCAGGCAGAGGATCGTCGATGATCAGCCGTGCGCCGAGGTCTTCAAACGGCTGCACCTCCAGCACCACCACCATCCGCTCTCCGGAGGCGAGCGTTTCAGGCGCGGCGCTGCCATCCATCGTGTAGTAGCGGCGGGTGATCGCATAGCCGTAGCCGCCCGCGTCAGGGGCGACGTCCGGTACCCCGAAGGCTGTCATCGTCACGTCAATCGCGGCAGCGCTAGTATTGTTGATCACCACGGGCTGATGCGACCCGCCTTCCAACCGCACAACCAAATTGCCACTTACAGGTTGGCCATCGACCTTGAGCCCTGTCGCTGCGCCGGAAGTGCCAAGCGCATAAGCGGCAAGCACGACCTGTGCGGCTTCCTGCGTGGAAAGCGATGTGGCGCCCGTGCCGACGAAGGCGGCCAGCGTCGCAGTATCCACCGCGTTGCTGCCCGCCTCGGCCCCGAGCTTTAATACCCCTGCCGCATCCCGCAGCGGCGTGCCAAAATCATCGCGCCAACCGGCTTTAACCGTGCGGTCCCGCGTCAACAGCACCGACGCACGGCGGAACATCGCATCAGCGCGCACCGGATCGCCGTAGGCTGCCAGCGCCGCGCCGAGTTGCGCTGCGGCAAGCGGCGTGGCGAAACTGTCTTGCTTGGTATCAGCGTAGTAGCGCAGATCGCCCATGCTCGCCGCGCCTTCGCGGGCCAAAACCAACAGCGCATAGGCAAGGTCTTCCCCGCCCGCGTCAAAGTCGGGCGCGTAGTTTACGCGGTTGCGCATGTTGTCCATCGCCAGTCGGAACGCAAGGTCGGGCACGGCATGGCCTTCTTTGCGGGCGCGGGACAGGAAATCGGTGACATAGGCATCAAGCCAGAACTCGCCGGACCCCGCCTGCCACATGCCAAACGCGCCGTTGCTCGATTGCCGCGTCAGCACCTGGGCAATGGCTTTGGCGATCTTGTCGTCGATGTCGGCAGGAGCGCCCAATCCGGCGGACTGCGCCACCGAGCTGAGATAGAGCAGCGGCATCGCGCCCGAGGTAACCTGTTCAGTGCAACCATAGGGGTAGCGGTCAAGCTGGCGCAGCAGTCCCGGCACATCGAACCGCGCCAACGGCCCTGCGGTCAGCGTCGCCGATGCTGTGCCTGCGCGCAATCCGACGAACACTTCGCTGTCAAAGGTAAAGACCTCTCCCGCGCCCAGCGCAAACTGTCGCGTCACCGCGATTTCGGGATCATTGTCGCGCACTGGCAAGGTCAGCACCTTGCGCAGTTCTTTGCCCTCGGGTGTGGTCAGGGTTGCGGCGATCTGTGCATCGCCTACAGTCTGCGCCGTCACGGGGATTTCGAGACGCTGGCTGCCGCCTTCAATGAGCGTAATGCGCGTAGGGACATCGCCCAGCGTCACGGCGGAATCGGCAGAAATTGACAGGGTCATTTCACCCGCCTGCCCCTCCGCATGCACAAGCTCCAGCAACAAACGGCTTTCATCGCCCGGCGCGAGGAAGCGCGGCAGCGACGCGGTGACCACCACCGGATCGCGGGCAATGATCTCGGCCTCGGCGTCGCCGACTCCGCTTGGCGACCACGCCACAGCCATCAGCCTTATCGCGCCGTTGAAGGCAGGGCGCATCACCTCGATCTCGGCACGGCCATCCGCGCCAACTTTCACAGGCCCGCTAAAGAACGCCATCAGCTTTTCTGTGGGAGGGGGGGATTGCAACTGCGCATTGGCAGCCGCGTCGCCGCCGGAGCGGACCGCCCCCATCGCGCCGTTCATCCCGTCGATCAGGCGCCCATACAGATCGCGCATCTCGACCCCCAAACGACGCTGGCCGAAGTAGTGGCCGGTCGGATCGGGAGAGGTAAACGCAGTGAGGTTCAGAATACCGACATCAACAGCCGCAAGGGTGACATAGGCGGTCTCACCGCGTTTCACGCCGTCCACCTGGACCGTAACATGGGTCGCGCCTGCCTGCCCGTCGGTCACCTGTGGCGCGTCGATGCGCACGGACAATTCTTTTTCTGTTGGGCGCACAGCCGCGTGGGCCAACCCAAGGGTGCGGGCAGGGTTCTGCCCTGTCCCCACATCCATCCCCTGCAAGACCGAGGCGGTGACATAGGCCCCCGTCCCCCACGCTTCGGTGACGGTCAGCGGAATGAGGTTCTCGCCTGCACTGACAGCCACGACCTTGCGGTCAATCACCGCGTTTGAGAGGACCGAGACCAGTGCTACTCCATCGCCCTCGGCGACCACTCGCAACTGCACGGTATCCCCCAAATCGTAGGCCGCCGCGTCAAGCGACATTTCCAAGCGGTCAGGCGTGTCGACCGCTCCGTTGCCGCCAGACCAACCCGACGAAAACAGCACGGAAGATGCCGCATAGGGGGTGCCGGCACGCTCCACAACCAACTCGTATTCGCCCCAGTTTGTCGGGGTGCTGACCTGCACCGGCACGGCTCCCAGCACGGCGTCGCCTGTGGCGATCCGCGTGCGGCGGGTGGTCGGCTCCCATTCCCAATTGCCATAGAGTTGATACCACTGATAGCGGGTCTCGATCCGGTTTACAGTCCAGCGCACAGGCATCGGCACGGCAACGCCCTGCGGCCCGACGGCGATCAATTCAAAGCTTGCTTCGGCGCCTTCGGGCAGTTCGTCTTGAAACGCAGGCTTGATCCCGATCAACGCGGCATCCGTCGCCAGAGGTGTGACCAAGCGCCGCTCGACCGGACGACCCGAACCTTCGGAGACCCGCAAGATCACCTGCGCTTCCAACGGCACACCTGCGTCCTCCTCAAGCTCAGGCAAGGTGAGCGGCATCGTCGCGCGGCCTTGCGCGTCCGTTACTACGCTGTCCAGGGCGCTGGTCTTGGTGCCAAAACCCGCATCATGACGGCCAAACAGATACCCATCGAAACCCTCAAGGCTGCGGGTGGCGCGCAGACGCAGATCGCCCTCCACCGTCAGATCCGTGCCCAGCGCGCCAAAGAGATAGCGGACATCTACCGTTAAAGGCGGCGTATCGATTATGCGTAGTGGCGCGTCGGGTAAGGTGATGTCGAAATCAATGCGCTCGGGCATGAAGTCTTCCACCAGTACCGTCTGGCTCGCCAAGGCGGGGCCATCAACGTTTGACAGAATATCGAGCCGCCATGCGCCACGCGGCACATCGCCCCCCAAGGGCAGTGCAAAAACATGCCCCCCTGCCACGGCATTGGCGCTGGGCTGACGGCTGTACTCCACGCCATCGGGCCGCTTCAGAATAGCGGTCAGCGGCAGGTCGGTCAGGGCGCGGGCTTGCGCATCGCGGGTGAGTGCGGTGGCATAGATTGTCTCGCCGACGCGGTACGCACCGCGATCGGTTATCAGGAAGGTATCAATCGGCGGGGCGGGCGGATTGCCCTCGACGCCGCGATCCGAGAGATCGAAGGCCGGATCCGTGAGCGGCAGAAACGCGATATCAACCGCCCCCTCAGATGCGCTGCCTTCAGCGAGGATTAAAGCAGGTGCCGCCGCCCCCTCGCCGCGCGTCAGGCCAGCCTCAAAACTGGTAAAACCATCCGCGCCAGTTACCGCTGCGCCCAAGACTGCATTGGCCCGCGAGATCAGCGTCAGCTTAACCCCTTCGCGGGCGCTGGCATCCGCCAGACTGCGCACCGCAATCTGCAATCCATCGGTGCCTGACCACGTAGACAAGCCCAGATTAGAAAGCACAAACCACTGCGATGCAGCCGGAAACTCGTACCGGTCCTGCCCCGGCACTGCGGCGGTCAGTACATAAACCCCTGCGGTTTGTCCCGCCAGCACATCGCCCAGCGGCAGGCGGGTCGTCATTTCGGCGTTCAGGGTGTTTTGCACATCGCCGCTGCCTGACCAAATCTGTTGCGCCAGCGTGTCGGAGAACTGGTCTTCCTCCCATGCATTCAACGGCTTGCCAAAATAGCTGTCGCGGATGGCGCGCACCAGATTGCGGTCGCTGACACGGCTAAGGGTCAGGTTGAGGGTGTCGGTATTTATCGTCTCCACCGGCACAGCAGCATCAGCAGCGCGGGGCAGCACATAGGCCCGCCCCGAGAACCGCACCGAAGGCGCGCGATCACGGACGTAAACCTGCAATCGCACATCCTTCGCCAGCGTTTCGCCGCTCGCCGCAGGTAGGCCCGCCCGCAATGTCAGATCATAGCGCTGGCCATGCTCGACCCCGTCCAGGCACAACTGTCGGTCATCGACCTGCACAACCAAGCCACGCCCCTCGACGCGCACGAACGGCTCGAAATCCACCCCGCCCTGCGCCAGCTTCTCCGAAAACTCGGCGCAGATGCGCGGCGCGGCGGCATTGTTATCGACCGTGTTATCGACCACGCGGAACCCGTATTTGCCGATTGCCTCGTCCAACTGCGCCGCTAAATCTTCGCGCGCGCCGAGCGTCAGCGCCAGCCGCAGTGCAGGGATCATCGCGGTGCCGCGCCCGTTGGCCTCCAATGCTTGGGCCAGCACCGAAAGCGCCTCAACCTGCACCGCCACTTCGGTCGCGCGCAAATAGCCGTTCACCGCGCCCGTCAACGCATCGCGCAGATCGGCGGTGCTGTCGTCATATTCATTCTGCGCGGCCTGCATCAAGGATGCAGCCCCAAAGCGCGTCCATAGATCGGCACGGCCCGACAACACCGCCGCGCGACCCGCCAGACGCTGGATCTGACCCGCTTGATCGGTCTGCTGGCTTTGCTGCAAGGCGTCGAGCAACTCCTCAAGGGTCGCGCCATCGGCGGCAAACTCCCATGCCATCGCCTCCGCCCGCGAACGGGCCTCAGGTAGATCTGTGGCGTCAAGAAATCCGAGTGCGGATTGACGGCCCGCCACACCGGCCAATATCGCCGGATTAACGGGTAGTTTTCGGGCTGATATGGCCCCGACATAGGATTGGCCGTCAGTAACTGCCGCTTTAGGAAAGCAGGCGTTCGAGCGGGTATTGAAGGTGAAAGCGGTGCAGCCTTGCTGCGCGCTGCAAGCCCGTTCACAGGCATCGCGGCTGGTGTCGAAAAGCTTGCCGAGATCGGCGCCGTAAAAATCGACGTCGCGCTCATAGAGATAGCGGTGCGCGGGGACAGCGTCCTGCGCTAGGGTCGGTCGGCCAAGACTAAAAACTAATAAAAATGCGGCGCAAAAAATTCGGGAAAAGGACATAGCATTCTCCGATGAAATACCGCTGTACCGTTGCACGGAGCCGGAAATCCAGCAAGTGCCCCGCCAGCCTTAAGCAGTTATTTACACCCCCGCCGCACAATCGCGCTAGCCCGATTTTGACGACAGAGTGTTCTATGACCCTAGCCCATAAACTTAGCGAGGAACGGCGTGACCGCTTGGCCGCTGAACGCCTGCTCGAGGTGAAGCAGGCAGAGCTTGCGGACGCCAATCGTAAGCTGGGGCAACATGCCAAACAGCTTTCCGAGGAGATCATCGAAACGCGGGCGCAGTATGAAACCATGCGCGGCGAAAATCAGCGTTTCAAACTGGACCTGACGGAGGCCAACCACAAAATCGCGCTGGCAGAGCGGCGGATATGGCAGTCGATCGAGATTATTACAGACGGGTTCGCGCTGTTTAACGCGAAGAATGAAATGCTGCTTGCCAACCCGTCCTACATCGCGATTTTCGAGGACCTCGAAATCATCAAACCGGGGGTGCGATATGAGCTGGTCCTTGAAGCGCTTACCGACGAAGGCATTATCAATACCGGCGCTCTGACCGCTGCTGAGTGGCGTGAAATGATGGGCGAACGCCTGATTCTGCGCAATCCGGCGCCTGTGGTCATCCAGCTGTGGAATGGCAATTATATCAAGCTGGTCGACCAGCGCGGACCGGGCGGGGATATGGTATCGCTCGGGCTCGATATCACCGCGACAGTGCAACACGAAGAACAGCTAAGACAGGCCCGCGCCGTGGCAGAAAACGCAAACAGGGCCAAGTCGTCGTTTCTGGCTAACATGAGCCACGAGATCAGAACGCCGATGAATGGTGTGGTCGGCATGGCAGAGGTTTTGCGCGATACGGACCTCTCCGAAGAGCAGCGCCTTTACGTGGATACCATCCGCAAATCCGGTGACGCGTTGTTGGTGATCATCAATGACGTGCTCGATTATTCCAAGGTCGAAGCGAAGGTCGGCAAACTGCAGCTTGAGCCTTTTGATCTGGAACAGGTGATTCAGGATATCATGCTGCTGCTACATGGTACCGCCGCGCAAAAGGGTCTGACGCTGGCGCTGGATTATGATCTCTTCCTCCCAACGTGGCTCATTGGCGATCCAGGGCGAATCCGCCAGGTGCTCACCAACCTGATTGGCAATGCGATCAAATTTACCAAGGCCGGGCATGTGCTGATCCGCGTCACGGGCACACCAGACCAAGCGGCGGGCCAGGTCGCATTGCACGTCAGCATCGAAGATACCGGTGTCGGCATACCGGAAAACTTAGCGGGCCATATATTCGGCGAATTCAACCAGATCGAGGATGAAAGCAACAGCCACTTTGCCGGAACGGGCTTGGGGCTTGCGATCTCGCAGCGGTTGGTCGACATGATGGGCGGCGAGATCAGGGTCACCTCGGAGGTCGGGGTCAGTTCGTGTTTCAGCTTTCGGCTGCGACTTGAAATCGCGACCCCGATGGAGGCGCAAAGCTATAGCCTGCCCGCTCCATCGAGCCACATAATGATCGTGGATCACGTCGCCATCAGTCGGGCGATCATGGGTCGGCAAATGTGTCAGCTTGGTCTGACCGTGACCGCCTGCGCCACGGTGGGCGAGGCTTTGGCAAAGCTCACCGAGGATGTTGACCTGATCCTGGTCGAGTATGACTTGCCCGGGATCGATGGCTTGGCGCTTTGTACCGCGGTGCGGCAGGCGGGAAACCGGGTCCCGATTCTGGTCCTGTGCCAGTCGCCGGAAAAGGCTCGCGACCATCCCGATTGCAAACATGTGCAAGGTGTCGCGCGTAAACTTTTGCCACGCCACAAGCTTGTTGCGGCGATAAGAGACGCAATGAACACGCGCGCCAGCGGTTCAAAAACCGTCACCAGCCAGCCTTGCGAAATAAAGCTGCTCCCGATGCTTTCGGCGCCATTTGTCTCGACGCAGCAAGCCGCAACGATGCCTCTGCCGTTGCGCCGGCTGCGCGTTCTTGCGGCCGAGGACAATAGAACAAATCAGCTTGTACTGACCAAGATGATCAAGGAACTCGACGTTGATCTGACCTTTGCCTCAAACGGCGAGGAGGCGATTAAACTCTTTGCGCAAATCCAGCCGGACATCATATTTATGGATATTTCGATGCCAAGGATCGATGGCAAGGAGGCCACGCGCGCGATCCGTGCGCTGGAGGCGAGCAACGGCAGCCATGTGCCCATCGTCGCACTGACAGCGCAGGCGATTGATGGCGATGAGGCAGGCATCCTTGCCGCCGGACTGGATCATTACATGACCAAACCGCTGCGCAAGGCACATATTATCCAGCGGATTGAGGCCGCGCAGCGTCCGTTTCATTGCCCGCTCTGGCGTCCGGCTCCGGCTCACCCAACGGGATAGGGGCGCACAAATACCGGCTTTTGTGGGGTCGAGGCCTCTGGTTGATAAGCATATCCGCCAATGTCAAACTCGCGGATCGCTGCGGGGTCGGTCAAACGGTTCTGGATGATAAACCGCGCCATCGCGCCGCGGGCTTTCTTGGCGAAAAAGCTGACTATTTTGGGGCCACGGGCATCGCCCTTATCCTCCATAAATTGCGGTGTAATTACTTGCAGCTTCAGCGCCTTGGGAGCCACCGCGCCGAAGTATTCCTGACTGGCACAGTTGACCAACACCCCGGCCCCAACGGCCGCCGCCTGGGTGTTCAGCGCTTGTGCGGGCACATCACGCCAATAGTCATAAAGGTTTGCGCCGCGCCGTGTTTTGAGCTTGCTGCCCATCTCCAACCGGTAGGGCTGTAGCGCATCCAAGGGGCGCAGAAGTCCATAAAGGCCAGATAGAATTCGCAGATGTTCCTGCGCCCAGTTCAGTTCATCCTCATCAAGGCTCGCGGCCTCAAGCCCCATATAGGTATCGCCCGCAAAAGCCAGTGCAGCGGGGCGCGTGATCTCGGCGTCAGGGGCATCCTGAAAGGCTTGGAACCTGTCCCGGTTCAACCGCGCCAGATCATCCGATAGCCCCATCAATGATTTCAGATCACCCAAAGTCAGGTTGCGGGCAGTCCGAGCCAACCGGATCGCATCCTCCTGAAAAACAGGTTCGGTTGTTGCGACAGATCGCTCCTGCCAGTCCAGCCGCTTGGCTGGCGAAATCACCACTAACATGCCCGTACCCCTTTTAACCGCTAACCCCGACTTAGCCCCCGTCCCGCAGAACGTCCAGAAAGGCCGCGCCGAAACGTTCCGAACGCGGCTCACCCAACAAGCGGGTCAACGCGGTTACGTCGGCGTTACGCATCTGCGCAACCTTGGCCAACAAGGACGCAGAGCAGCTGAGCGGTTTGTCGGTCCCTGCCTCGCCGCGCGCCAGATCGGCCTGTACTGCCAGCAACTGGTCATAGACATCGCCCGCACCGCGCCCTGCCAGCTTGCGCCGAGACGGATGCATGGTCGCTGCCGCCCCGTTGATCACCTCAAGGAACGCCGCGCCATAAGTTTCGAGCTTTTTCGCGCCGACGCCACCGATGCGGGCCATCTCGTCCAGATTGGCGGGGCGCGTTTCCGCCATCTCGATCAAGGTGCGATCGTTGAAGATAATGTAGGCGGGCACACGGGCGTTTTCGGCCAGCCCGCGACGCTTGGCCTTGAGGGCTGACAGCAGCGGCGCGTCTTCTTCGTTGACCATTTCCTTGACCGCAGGACGGCGCACCCCGCCCGCCGCAGTGATAGAATCGCGGCGCAGGTTGATGGTGGCCTCGTCACGCAGGATCGGGCGGGCCGCATCGGTCATCCGCAACGCGCCGTGGCGCTCGGGGTCCGGGCGGATCAGATCATGGCCCATCATCTGCCGGAAAATCGCCTGCCACTGGTTGCGGGTATACTCCTTGCCAACGCCAAAGGTCGGCAGATCTGTATGGTTGCGGGCGCGGACCTTATCGGTCTCGACCCCTAAAAGGATATCGGTCAGGTGGCCCGCGCCAAACCATTCCTCAGTGCGCAGGATCGCCGACAGCGCCTTGCGCACGGCAGTGGTGCCGTCAAACACATCCGCAGGCGTGTCACAAAGATCACAATTTCCGCAGGTGATTTCGGTCTCGTCGAAGTAGCCCAGCAGGTTCGTGCGGCGACATTCCAGCGCCTCGGCCAAGCCCAACAAAGCGTTCAGCCGTGCGTGATCGGCGCTGCGCCGTTCGGGTGGGGCGAGGCCTTCGTCGATCTGCGAGCGGCGCAGACGGATGTCGTCAGCCCCGAAGAGCGTCAGGGTCTCGGCGGGGGCACCATCGCGCCCCGCGCGGCCGATCTCCTGATAGTAGGCCTCGATGGATTTGGGCAGGTCAGCATGGGCGACCCAGCGGATATCGGGCTTGTCGATGCCCATGCCAAAAGCGACCGTCGCCACAACGATCAGCCCGTCTTCGCGCTGGAACCGCGCCTCGGCGATGCGTCGGTCGTCGGCCTCCATGCCGCCGTGATAGTGCAGCGCGCTATGGCCCGCTTCGCGCAGGGCACGTGCCAGCCCTTCGGTCTTGGCGCGGGTGCCGCAATAGACGATGCCGGACTGGCCCTTTCGGCTAGCAGCGAAGGTCAAAATCTGGTCGCGCGGCTTGTTCTTGGCAGAAAAGGCGAGGTGAATATTGGGCCGGTCAAAGCCCTGCAGAAAGCTGCGCGGCGGGGTGCCATCAAACAGCTTTTGCATGATTTCGTCGCGTGTTTCGGCGTCTGCCGTGGCGGTGAAAGCAGCAAGAGGCACGCCCAAGGTGCGGCGCAATTCACCAATGCGCAGGTAATCGGGGCGGAAATCATGCCCCCACTGGCTGACGCAATGCGCCTCGTCTACCGCGATCATCGTGATGTTAGCCCGCTTCAGCATGCCTATCGCCGAGCCTGCGGCGAGCCGTTCGGGGGCCATATACAACAACTTCAGCGTGCCCGCTTCCAGCGCCTCCCAAACCGCGTCGGTTTCCTCAGGCGTGTTGCCCGAGGTCAGTGCCCCCGCGACAACGCCCGCTTCTTGCAAGGCGCGGACTTGGTCACGCATTAGCGCGATCAGCGGCGAGATCACCACCGTTACCCCCTCCCGCATCAGGGCTGGCAACTGGAAACACAGGGATTTACCGCCGCCTGTCGGCATGATCGCCAGCACGTTCTCACCGGCGGTCACCGCCTCGACAATCTCCTGCTGGCCAAGGCGGAAATCGTCAAAGCCGAATACATCTTTTAGCAGCGTGGCAGCGCCTGTCATCGGGATCCTGTGGGATTATCTGCTCTTTGATGCAGACTCCCATACTAACAAATGGTGAACAAGCCCCAGAACGCGGCATCGCGCCGCTGATCAGAGCAAACTTGCCGAAGCCGCGCCCGTGACGCGATTAGTACATCATCGGCATGTTGTTGATCAGCAGGATGCGCAGCACGGCGACCGAAATCAGGACGATCAGCGGCGCCAAATCAAGCCCGCCCATCGGCGGGATCACCGAACGGACGCGCGAATAGACCGGTTCCAGCAGACGGTTCAGCCCGTCCCAGATTTGCGCGACCAGCGGTTGGCGCAAATTGAGCACCTGAAAGTTGATCAGCCACGACATGATCACATGCGCGATCACGATGAACCACACGATGTTCAGCAAAAGCATGAGGATTTGGAACAACGAGGTCATAATGGGGGCCCTTTCACAGCACTGTGCGTCAGTTAATCGCCATGGGCCAATTCTGCAAGAGTGCCGCAAGGTCCCGCTTGACGCAGCGTGCAGGCGGGTCTTCACAGGCACGAAAAGGAGACGCCAATGTTCCCGTTTATTCGCATGGCCAAAGACGTGTTTTTGGCCAGCCGCCAGCCCCCGCTTGCAACGATGACCGAGACCCATGTCAGCCAGCATATTTGCTGGCCGCACGATCTGGATATGTGGCTGGAGTTGAACAACGGGCGGGCGCTGTCGCTTTATGATTTGGGGCGCACGGCAATGGCCCAACGGGTCGGGTTGATCGCGGTTTTGCGTTACGAAGGCTGGGGCATGACGATGGCAGGCACTTCCACACGGTTTCGCCGCCGCATCCGCGGGTTCGAGCGATTTGAGATGCGCAGCCGTGCCCTGTGTTGGGACGACAAGTTCGTCTATATGGAACAGTCGATGTGGAAGAAAAACGGCGAATGCGCCAGCCATGTGATGTACCGCGCTGCGATCACCGATAAGAACGGCATCGTCGCACCGGACCGTGTGCTCGCCGCGATGGGGCAGGAAATAGCATCGCCCGAAATGCCTGCTTGGGTCAGAGCATGGTGCGATGCGGATGCCACACGGCCTTGGCCGCCGATGGCCGAACCCTTTTCCCACCCGTTCGCTGCCAAAGCTTAACTTGCACGACTGTTGCGGTGCTGCTCTACATTGAGCAAGCAAACAGGGGCATATCGGCAATGGCAATCACACCACGCAAACGGATCTGGGGCTGGTACTTCTTTGACTGGGCCAGCCAGCCGTTCAACACGCTGTTGCTGACCTTCATCTTTGGCCCCTATTTCGCCCAGACCGCCACTGCAGCACTGGTCGAAAGCGGCATGGACCTGAGTGCGGCCAAAGCGCAGGCGCAAGCCTATTGGGGCTATGGCTTGACCGCCACGGGCGTGCTGATTGCGATCCTTGCACCGATGCTTGGTGCGGTGGCCGACAGCTCGGGCCGCCGGATGCCGTGGATCTGGCTGTTCTCGGTACTCTATGTCGTCGGCTCCGCTGGCCTGTGGTGGACCGCGCCTGCCGATTTCTCGGTGCTTTGGGCGCTGTTCTTTTTCGGGATCGGCCTGATCGGGATGGAGTTCGCGACGATTTTCACCAATTCCTACCTGCCCGAGCTTGACCCCGATCCGGCAGAGCGCGGGCGGCTTTCGGGCTCCGGCTGGGCCTTTGGCTATGCCGGTGGCGTGGTGGCACTGGTGGTGATGATCGCGCTGTTTCAGGCGGGGCCCAGCGGCAAAACCATGGCGGGGCTGTCGCCGCTACTGGGTCTGGACAGTGTGACCAAGGCCGATACCCGCATTGTCGGCCCGCTAACGGCGCTTTGGTATGTGGTCTTTATGATCCCGTTTTTCATGTACATCCGCGATACGCCCAATCCCGCAGCAGAGCGCTATCAGATCGGCAATGGGTTGGCTGATCTGGGACGCACCCTGCGCCATCTGCCACGGCATCCGTCGCTGATGGCCTACCTCGGCTCGTCGATGTTCTACCGCGATGCGCTGAACGGCATGTACACTTTCGGCGGCATCTATGCGCTGGGGGTGCTGAACTGGTCGATTATCGATATCGGCATCTTTGGTATTCTCGCGGCAGTGTCTGGTGCTGTGTTCTGCTGGATCGGCGGGCGGGTTGACCGACGGGTCGGGCCGATGCCGGTCATCGTGACCTGCTGCATCATCCTGATCTTCACGTCCGGTTTGATCATTTCCCTGACGCCGACCTCGGTACTGGGCATCGACTTAGGCGAAAATTCGCCATTGCCGGATATCCTGTTCTATGTCGCAGGCGCGCTGATTGGTGCAGCCGGTGGTGCCCTTCAGGCGTCATCACGCAACATGTTGACAAGACAGGGCGACCCCGCCCGCATGACAGAAGCCTTCGGGCTCTATGCTCTCTCCGGTAAGGCGACCTCGTTTCTGGCCCCAGCACTAATTGCGGTTGCAAGCGATGTGAGCGGCAGCCAGAGATGGGGCATCACCCCCGTCGTGGGACTTTTCATCATTGGTCTGGTGCTGTTAGCATGGGTCAAACCTCAGGGAGAATTTGCGGAATGATCATCAAAAGATGGCTCGTCAGCGCTGCCTTGGCCCTTACCTTGGCGGCATGCGGCGGCGAAGCGACCGAAACCGATATCAGCGGTGAGAAGGTGGTTTTGCCGACCATCGGATCGTCAGGCGGGGCGCTTTCCGGTGCCGTTGCCAAGCAGTTGTTCGGTGCCAAATCAGGCCCGTCATCGCAAAGTGCCGCCGCCTATGGCAGCTATGCCAAGGGCTGCCTTGCCGGCGCGCAACAGCTCCCCGAAACCGGACCCACATGGCAAGCGATGCGTCTGTCGCGCAACCGCAACTGGGCCCATCCTGAAACCGTCGATATGGTCACCCGCCTGTCCGCCTTTGCCGCGACGCAGCCCGGTTGGTCGGGCCTTTATGTCGGCGACATGAGCCAGGCCCGTGGCGGTCCGATGCTCAGCGGCCACTCGAGCCACCAGATCGGACTGGATGCGGACATCTGGATGTTGCCACCTAAATCCATGAGCCTCAGCCGTGCCCAGCGCGAGAATATCTCGTCAATCTCGATGCGGCGCGCCAATGGCGCCTATGTCAACGACTCGTGGACCCGCGCGCATCATGAGATCGTCAAAGCCGCTGCGAAAGACCCGCGCACCGAGCGGATTTTTATCTTCCCCGGTGCCAAAGTGCAGATGTGTAACGACGAAAAAGGCGACCGCAGCTATCTGCGTAAAATCCGGCCTTGGTACGGGCATCACTATCACTTCCACGTCCGTCTCGCCTGCTCTGCCGGTGCGCGCGGCTGTGTAAACCAAGCCCCACCGCCTGCGGGCGATGGCTGCGAGGATGCACGCCAGTGGCAGGCCAACATCCTGAACCCGCCAAAAGCCAAGCCCAAGGACCCTGATGCGCCCGATCCCAAGCCCAAGCGCGATCTGATCTTGGCCGACCTGCCCGCACAGTGCCAAGCCGTCCTTAACAATTGATCTTACGACTGTTTGCTCTGCTCGCCTTTGTCACCCCTCTGGTGGCAAAGGCCGAGCCTATGCTCCTGCCATCCTCTTCGGTTGTCTGGGATCTGCCTGCGCCGTGGTTCGGCGGATTTTCCGGCGCTGAAGTCAGCGAAGACGGCGAAACGCTCACTGTGGTGACCGACAAGGGCAATCTGGTCGTTGCAAAGATGATACGCCGCGCGGGTAAACTCTCGGCGCTGCAAGTGCTGCGAAAGACGGCAATCCTGACGCCGAAAGGTGCACCGCTCAAGCGCGGTGACAGCGATGCAGAAGGGTTGGCCTTAGGCGCGGGCGGCACCGGATACATTTCCTTCGAGCATAATCACCGCGTGATGCAGTTCAACGTAGCATCCGCACGTCTGAGCGCCCTGCCGCAGCACCCCGACTTTGCGGTATTGCCTCTCAACGGTGGGTTAGAAGCGCTGGCGCTGCACCCGGATGGCACGCTCTACACCCTGCCTGAACAGCTCGCAGACGCGAAGGAAGTGCCGATTTATGCCTTCCGCGACAAGGCGTGGCGCCGCGCTGGCAGCTTGCCACGCAGGGGTCCTTTTCTGCCTGTAGGGGCTGACTTTGACCGCGACGGCCGGCTCTATCTGCTGGAGCGCAGCTTTGGCCCGTTAGGGTTTCGAAGTCGTATCCGGCGGTTTGACCTGACCGCGCCGCAGTTGGGCGAGACCACCTTGATGACAAGCTGGCCCAGCCAGTATGACAATCTTGAGGCGCTCTCGGTCTGGTACGATGCTGCTGGGCGCACCCGCCTGACGCTGATTTCGGACGACAACTTTTTGTTCATCCAGCAGACACAGATCGTGGAATTTACCGTCAAGGAATAACTTGCAGGCCCCCCGCCAAATGCATAAACGCCGAAGTGTCCGAACTCCTGGACCAAGTCACCGCTCCCTTGCATAAAACGGTTTAAAACATGACACGCACAATCTTCATCGGCATCATTGCTATGGCGGCTATCGTCATCGCGTCCAATATTCTGGTCCAATATCTGTTCGGACAGTGGCTCACGTGGGGCGCATTCACCTACCCGCTGGCGTTTCTGGTCACTGACGTCTTGAACCGTCTGCATGGTGCCGCCGTGGCGCGGCGGGTTGTGGTTATCGGATTTGTGGTTGGGCTGATCTGTTCGGTCATCGGCACCCAGATTATTGGGGAGTAC
This sequence comes from Sulfitobacter brevis, assembly GCF_900112755.1. Classification (GTDB taxonomy): domain Bacteria; phylum Pseudomonadota; class Alphaproteobacteria; order Rhodobacterales; family Rhodobacteraceae; genus Sulfitobacter; species Sulfitobacter brevis. Next base: position 192,247 of record NZ_FOMW01000003.1, read on the forward strand.
GGCCCGATTGTAACCCTGCGCGTCGCCATCGGCTCGGCCTTGGCTTTCTTGATCGCGCAACTGTCTGATGTCAGCGTCTTTGCCGCCAACCGTTCCAGCCAGTGGTGGCGCGCCCCGCTGATCAGTACGCTGATCGGCAGCACCCTTGATACGGCGCTGTTCTTCTCGATCGCCTTTTCCGGCGCGTTGAGCTTTATCCACCCCGCCACCGATGTCTCATGGGCCGCCGAGGCGCTGCCGCTTTTAGGGGTCGGTCCTGCCGTGCCACTGTGGGTGTCGCTTGCGGTCGCGGATTGGGCGGTCAAGCTTTCGCTGGCGCTGATTGCCCTGGTCCCGTTTCGGATGCTGACACGGACCCGGCCGCAGGTCCGTTGAGCCCCTTGCGGCAGCAGCGACACAGCCCCCGTGATTTGTTGAAAAAATCGCTTTGCGAAATGAAAAACCTGTGCAAACCTCAGGGTGAGTTCAACAAATGTAAAGGAGGTGATCCAGTGTCAAGAACGGTATTGGAGCGGGGTGTCGGAACAGCTTGGGGGGTCTCCTGCTAGAGCAGCCTCTGGCGGTTGAAACCAACCTGAGTGGGTCACCGATCTAACCGATCCCACCTCCTTAAACCCTTCGATTGGGCCGTTCCTTCACAGGAGCGGCCCTTTTCGTATCCGGATCGGAACTGCATTCGGCAACTCTGGCACATCATCGCCCCTTCACCTCGCCTGCGGGCAATGCGATGATGGTGCCATGTTGCGCATCAATGACACCATCGCCCTGCAGGACTGGGAACTCACCGAAAGCTTTTCGCGGTCTTCGGGTCCGGGCGGGCAGAATGTGAATAAAGTTTCAACGGCTGTCGAGTTGCGGTTCGAAGCCGAGACTTCGCCGTCGCTGGCGCCACCTGTGAAGACGCGACTAAAGCGGCTGGCGGGGCGGCGCTGGACCAACGAGGGCGCGTTGATCATTCAATGTGAAGAAACCCGCTCGCAGGCACGCAACCGCGATATTGCCCGTGAGCGGCTGGTTGAGTTGATCCGGTCCGCGCTTACGCCGCCAAAGCGGCGGATTGCGACGCGCCCCACATTGGGGTCAAAGAAGCGTCGGCTGAAGGCAAAGAAGGTGCGCGGCGAGGTCAAGTCGATGCGGGGTCGGGTTGATCCGCCGGAGTGACGGGTCGCGATTAAAGGAGCGAGGGGCCAGCCCCTCACACTCTCCGGAGTTTAACCGACCAAATGAAGATGGATTAGGGCGTTTTGCGCAGGATGTAGATGTCCATGATCCAGCCGTGTTGGGCGCGGGCCTTCGCGCGCAGAGCGATGATTTCTTTGCCAATTTCCACGAGCGGGCCTTCGCAAGTGATTTGCTCGGCCATGCCGACATAGGCACCCCACCAGATGTGAACGCCATCGGCGGCCACCGTCTCAAAGGCGCCGCCGCTGTCGAGCATCACCACCAATGTCTCCACACCCTCAGGCCAGCCGTTCTCGCGCAACTGGCGCCCTGTCGTGACAAGGAACGGGCCGCCGATGGTGTTGACGGGGATCGCATGGGCGGCAGTCAGGGCCTGCATCGAGGTAATGCCGGGAATGACCTCCAGCGTCGGGGCGGGGTCGAGCCGTGCAGCGATGCGCAGGGTGCTGTCATAGAGCGACGGATCGCCCCAGACCAGTAGGGCGACGCGGGTGGCTTCGGGATGCGGGGCCAGCGCTTGTTGCCAGCTTTCGGCGATGGCGTCATGCCAGTCGTCGACGCGTTGGCGGTAGGCGGTAGTGGCCTCATCGCGCACGGGCAGGTCGAATTCCACGATGCGGGTGGTCTTGGCGGTCAGCACGTCTTCACAGATTGCGCGGCGCAGTTCTGCCAGATCGGCTTTGCCCTCGCCCTTGCGCGGAATCAGGATCAGGTCCTGCGCGTTGAGGGCGCGGATCGCTTGCAGGGTCAGGTGTTCGGGGTTGCCGGTGCCGATGCCGATCAAGGTCAGATGCATATGTTATCCCGGTATCCGTGCGATGGCTTTTGTGCGCAGATCGCCCAGCACCCGCGCGTCGGTGAAATTGCCATCGGAGGAGGCTTGGTAGAGGCGCGCGAAGTTTTGCAGGGCGGGCAGGTCATCTACGGTGATGTCGCCGAAGAGGTAGGCGGTTTTGCCAGCGCTGTGAAAGGCGACCGTCTGGGCGTGGGCGCAGCCTGACATGCAATCGACGGACAGCACGTCGCAGTCGGCGAGTGCGTCCTGAACCGTTTTCACAAAGGCACCGTCATGGGTGCAACTGCTGCACACATGGACCTTCACGCCTCGGGCTCCGCCAGCGGGCCGTAAAAGATTAGCGCCGGTGTGGTGCTGCTGGTGCTGGCCAGATGGTCAGCCAGTGTGGCAATGGTGAAGCGGGTCAGTTTCTCATCAGGGGTCGTTACCGCTTCGGCCAGCATGGCGGGGGTGTCGGCGGGCATACCGTGTTCAATCAGCCGCGCGGCCAGACCGGCAAAGGTGCGTTTGCCCATATAGACCACCGTGGTTGCCAGCGGGTCAGCGAGGGCAGCCATATTCACGTCGGGAGGCAGTTCGCCCGTAACGTCTGCGCCGGTGATGAACTGAACGCGCCGCGCGGTCAGGCGTCGCGTCAAGGGGATGCCTGCCATCGCGGCAGCTGCCGAGGCGGAGGTCACGCCGGGGATCACCTCGAAAGGGATGCCTGCCGCCCGCAGTGCGGTAATCTCCTCTTCAAGCCGTCCAAACATGCCCGCATCGCCAGATTTGAGCCGCACCACTTGCAACCCCGCCTGCGCATGATCCACCAGCACACGGCTGACGTGGTCCTGCTTTGGCGAGGCGCGTCCGGCGCGTTTGCCGACGCCGATAAGGTCCGCATCGGTGCGACAATGGGTCAGGATTGGCCCCGCAGAGAGGTCGTCAAACAGGACCACATCAGCCTTTTGCAACCGGTCCACCGCCTTCACGGTTAGCAACTCCGGATCACCGGGACCGGAAGAGACGAAGGAGACAAAGCCGGTCATGGGGCCTCGGAAATCATGTGGAAGAAGGTGCCCGTCACGGTGCCACCACCCTCAAACCGCTTGACCGATCCGGTCTCGGGGGTCTCGGTATCATTGCTGTCTGTGACTTGGGCCAGCGGGGCATCCGGCTCGGCCAAAATTGTGGCATAGTGGAACTCGTGGCCGCGCAATCGGGCCCGCGCGGGGTGGCCGGGGATGGCGCTGTGCAGGTCGGCCTTGCGATAGCCGAGGTGCATCTTGCGCTTGGCGAAAGAAGTTTCCAGCCCCAAAAGCCCCGCCATCTGGTGGCGCGTGCCTTCCTTGTCGACCAGTCCGGCGCCAAGTGCCATGTAGCCACCGCATTCGCCGTGGACATGTTTGGTTTGCGCAAAGGTGGTCAGGCCGTTGCGGAAAATCTCGGCGGCGGCGAGTTTGCCCGCGTGCAATTCGGGATAGCCCCCCGGCAGCCAGCAAACATCAGCGCTTGCGTCAGGCGCTTGATCGGCCAGTGGCGAGAACGGAAGAATTTCCGCCCCCGCTGCGCGCCAGCCTTCCAAAAGATGCGGATAGACAAAGGCGAAAGCGTTGTCCTGCGCCAGCGCGATCCGGTTGCCGGGCGGGGTGACGCGCACGGCGGGCGGCGCGGATTGCAGCGTGCTGCTGGCGGCCGCCCGCAGGGCGTTGATATCAACATTGGCGGCGACAAAGGCAGCAGCCTCGGCGAGGATCTGCGGCAAGTTTTCCTGCTCGCCCGCCTGCACAAGGCCAAGATGGCGTTCGGGCATTTCGATCTCGGTCCGGCGCGGCAGGGCGCCCAGCACCTTGATGCCTACGGCCTCCATGCCCGTTCTGACCAAAGTCTCGTGGCGCGGGGAAGCGACGCGGTTCAGCACCACACCGGCGAGGGTCACGTCGGGGCGCATGGTCTTGAACCCCAAGGCCGTAGCCGCCACCGATTGCGCGGCACCGGATACATCTAGCACCAGCACCACCGGCCACCCCATCATCGCGGCAATATCGGCGCTGGCGCCATTGCCTGATGCGCCGGGAATGGCGACGCCGTCAAACAGGCCCATCGAGCCTTCGCCGAGGATCAGATCAGCCCCTGTTGCATTGCCGACCAAACTGTCGAGCAGGATGCGGTCCATCGACCAACTGTCGAGATTAAAAGACGCGCGGCCCGAAGCCGCTGTGTGAAACGCAGGATCAATATAATCCGGCCCGCTTTTAAACGGCTGCACCGTCACGCCTTGCGCCCGCAGCGCTGCCAGCAGGCCGAGCATCAAAGTAGTCTTGCCGCTGCCCGATGCGGGGGCGGAGATCATCAAGCCGGGGGGGATCATTCGCCAGTCTCCGGAAAGCGCGGGTTGGTGCCCACCGGGCGAAAGCGGCGGTCATAGTCGCCTGCGTAAAGACGGCTTTCGCCAAATTCTTCGGCCCCGATGGCACGACCCACGAGGATCAACGCAGTGCGCTCCATCTCTTCGCCAATGGCGGTGCGCAGGGTGCCGAGCGTGGCCTTTACCACCCGCTGGTCCGGCCAGCTGGCACGCCAGACCACCGCGACCGGACAATCCGCACCGTAATGCGGGGTGAGATCGGTGATCACCTTTTCCAACACATGCACGCTCAGGTGGATGGCGAGTGTCGCTCCAGTGCGGGCGAAATTCTCAAGCGACTCCGACTCAGGCATCGCTGTTGCGCGGCCTGACGTGCGCGTCAGCACCACCGATTGCACCACTTCGGGCAACGTCAACTCGGCCCCGAGTGCTGCGGCAGCGGCGGCGAAGGACGGCACGCCGGGTGTCACGTCATAGGGAATGTCCAAGGCCCGAAGACGGCGCAACTGTTCACCCATCGCCGACCAGACCGAGAGATCGCCCGAGTGCAGCCGCGCCACGTCCTGCCCTGCGGCATGGGCGGCGGCGATCTCGTCGATGATCTCGTCCAGCGACATGCGCGCAGTGTTGATGATTTTCGCGCCCGCTGGGCAATGCGCCAGCAGCGCATCGGGGACCAGCGATCCGGCATAAAGACAGACCGGACAGGCGGCGATCAGGTCGCGGCCCCGCAGGGTGATCAGGTCTGGCGCGCCGGGGCCTGCACCAATGAAATGGACTGTCATCTGGGGTCTTTCCTTTGGCTGTCTGCAATGGCCGCTGTGGCCATACCATCGCCCGACACGACGCGGCAAGCCGCGAGCGTCGCCTCCGGTCCGGCAGCGGCAAGAGCTGCGGCTTCAGCCAAAGATCCGGTGCCAAACTGGTCTTGGATGCGCTGCGATTGGGTGGGGGTGATCATCTGGCCGAGGTCTTGCTGGGTGACGCCAAGGCCGGGCAGGCCCATGCTCTGCGCCAATTCGCGAAACACCGGTTCGCGCGATTTCGCGCTTTCAGTCACCAGCGCATCCAGCGTGCCGCCGCCCGCCTCCGCCAAGGCGCGTTGCAGCGCGTCAACAAGGCTGGGCAGGCTGGCAGCGCTGCGAAATCCGATGCCCGCGACCCTCATCGCGTAACGCTCCATTGCACCACGGGCCGCGTTGATTGCCAGCCGCGCATGGAGCCGAGCGGCGCGGCCTGCGCCAGTTCGATCCTCAGCAGGTCACCGCCGTGGGTCGCATGGAGCTGCGCGAGCAGGCTTTCGGTTTCCAGCGTCACCCCATTGGCGACAATTCGGGTGCCGGTTGGCAGAATGTCGAACAGCATCTCATAAAGCGCCGCATTGCCACCACCGCCAATGAACACTGCATCAGGCAGCGGGTGGTCGGACAGCGCGGTCTGGGCCTTGCCTTCGATGACGCTCATGCGATGCGACAGGCCGAAATCTTCGATGTTCTGGGCGATATTCGCGACGCGCGTGGCGTGCTGCTCAAACGCAATCGCCCGTCCGCCCGCCAAGCACCACTCGACCGAGACAGAGCCGGAGCCTGCGCCAATGTCCCAAAGCAGCTCCCCTGCGCGCGGCGCGAGGGCCGAAAGGGTCAGCGCCCGCACGGGGCGTTTGGTGATCTGCCCGTCATTGGCAAAACTGCCGTCAGGCAGGCCCGAGGCGCGGGAGAGGCCGACATCGGCGGGCAGCTCGACGGCGACGGCAACGGGGGCGGCGATATCGGTTAAGTCGAAACCTTCGGCGTGGGTTTGGCGCACACGCTGGTCCGCGCCGCCCATCCGCTCCATTACCGAAAGTCGCGCGGCGCCTGCGCCTTGGCTGCACAGCCACGCGGCTAGTGCCTGCGGCGCTGCGCCATCGCGGACAAGGCAGATCATCCGCGCATGAGGCGCCAGCACACCGCGCAATCGGGCGAAGGGCGCGGCGTGCAGCCCGTGGCAGGTGACTTCCTCCAGCCGCCAGCCGAGCGCGCTCGCCACCAACGAAAACGTCGAAGGTGCGGGGAAGACGCGGTATTCATGCGGCTCAAGATGCGCCGCAAGGCTGCCGCCCGCGCCGAACCAGAACGGATCACCCGAGGCCAACACCACCGTTGGCGTGCCGCGCAAGGCCAGCACGGGGGCGATATCAAACGGCACCGGCCAAGGTTGGCCGCGCGTGCCTGCGCCTGCCCGCTCAAGATGGCGTGGACCGCCAATGATCACTTGCGCCGCATCAAGTGCGGCACGGGTTGCGGCCCCCAGCCCCGGCGCGCTATCGTCGGTCATTCCGATAATGCTAAGCCAAGGATCACCCATCATGCGCGTCCTTCTGTTGGGTGGCACCACCGATGCCAGCGCCATGGCCCAAGCCTTGGCCGAGGCGGGCGTTGATGCCGTATTTTCCTATGCCGGACGCACCCTCGCGCCCGTGGCGCAACCTCTGCCGACGCGGGTCGGCGGCTTTGGCGGCGTGTCGGGGCTGCGCGCATATCTGCACACTGAGGCAATCACCCATGTGATCGACGCGACCCACCCCTTTGCGGCAGGAATGAGTCAGAACGCCTTTGCCGTGTGCGCCACGCAGAGGATGCCGTTGATCCGACTGGAGCGGCCAAAGTGGCAGGCAGAGCAAGGTGACAACTGGACAATGGTTCGGGGTATTTCGAATATCCCCGACGCGCTGCCCGATGCGCCGTCGGTCGTGTTTCTCGCAATCGGCAAGCAACAGATCGGGCTTTTCGCCGCCAAGCCGCAGCATCATTATATCCTGCGGCTGGTCGATGCGTCCGAGTCTGATTTGCCCCTCCCCCAAACCACCGTGGTGATTGCACGCGGGCCGTTCACAACCGAAGGCGACACCGACTTGATGCGCACTCACGCGGTCACGCATGTGGTTGCCAAGAATGCGGGCGGAGAGGCGGCGCGGGCCAAACTCACGGCGGCCCGCGCGCTTGGCCTGCCGGTGATTATGGCAGATCGCCCCACCCTGCCCGGCACCAATGTGGTGGAAAGTGTCGCGCAGGTGATGCGCTGGCTGGGTCATTCCGCCGACCGTGGCGTATAGACATAGCGCCCGACACGGCGCGTGGCCGAGTTGCCAACCAACACAACTGTGCGCATGTCCGCCATCTCGTACGTCGCCTCGCCCAAGGTCACCGTGTTCAACGCCTCTTCGGGCGTGCTGACGGCGCGGGCGAAGGTGATCAGCCGGTCGGGGCCGCATTCCTCCAGCAAGATTTCGAGTGTTTTGGCGAATTGGTGCGGGCGGGATTTCGAGCGCGGATTATAGAACGCCATTGCGAAATCTGCCTGTGCGGCTAGCCGCAAACGGTGTTCGACCATCGACCAAGGCTTGAGGTTATCACTCAGGTTAATCGCGCAGAAATCATGCCCCAGCGGCGCTCCGGCGCGGGCGGCGGCGGCCAGCATCGCGGTGATGCCCGGCAGCACGCGGATGTCGGTATCCCCAAATTCAGCGTGTTTCTCCAGCGCCTCAAATACCGCAGAAGCCATCGCAAAAACCCCCGGATCACCGGAGGACACCACCACGACCCGCGCGCCTTGGGCGGCCAGTTGCAGGGCATGCAGGGCGCGGTCAAGCTCGACACGGTTGTCGGTGGGATGCAGGGTCAGCCCGTCACGCGGGGCGACGCGGGCGACGTAAGGAATATAACCGATCACATCGGTGGCCTCGGCCAGCATGGCGGTGACCTCAGGCGTGACCAGATCCTCGCGGCCCGGGCCAAGCCCCGCAATGGCGATCCAGCCGCTCATTCCGGTGCCTCGGGGCGACGCCCTTGGCCGTGGACCAATACGATCGCGAAATAGGGGCAGTCTTCATCTGCCACTTCGGCAAGCTTGGCGACGCGCTGCTGCGGCATGGTGCCTTTCTCAACCAGCCACGCATCGTCGATCCGGCCTGCGCCCGTAAGGGCGCGGCGCACAGCGGGCAGGTTGCGACCAGTTTTCATCACCACCAGCGCATCGGCGCGTTGCATATGGGCCAGCAGTTCATCCTCGGGCAGCGTGCCCATCAGCACGGTCATCACGTCATCGCCCCATGTGAAAGGCGTGTCGAGCGCGTTCCAGCAGCCGACCATGCCGGGGATCGCGGGCAAAACCTCAACCTCGGCGCGGCCTTGCAGGCGGGTGTGCAGATGCATGAACGACCCGTAGAAAAAAGGGTCGCCCTCGCAGAGCACCACAACATCATGCTCGGCAGCGAGCGCGGCCAGCTTGTCTGCCCATTCAGCGTAAAAGGCGACCATCTGGTCGCGGTATTCAGGACTGTCAAAGCGCAGCTCGGTGGTAACGGGATATTCCATCGGATATTCCGTCACGTCATCTCGCAACATGCCGTTCACGATGGCGCGGGCCTGACCGGCGCGACCTTTCTTGCGAAAATAGGCGACATGAGACGCCCCGCGAATTGCACGATCCGATTTAACGCTCATCAGTTCGGGATCACCGGGGCCGAGGCCGGCGCAAACTACCTTGCCCATCTTATTCGACCCTGCTGGCGAGCGCATTCACCGCCGCGACCGTAATCGCAGACCCGCCAAGCCGCCCCTGCACAATCATCGACGGCACCGGCAAATCAGCCATCAGCGCATCTTTGGATTCCGCCGCGCCGATAAAGCCGACAGGACAGCCAATAATTGCCGCAGGGCGCGGGCAATCGGGGTCTTCGAGCATATTCAGCAGATGAAACAGCGCCGTCGGCGCATTGCCGATCGCGACCACAGCCCCTGACAGATGAGGGCGCCACAGCTCCAGCGCGGCGGCGGAGCGGGTGTTACCCATCTCCTGCGCCATTGCAGGTACAGCAGGGTCACGCAGGGTGCAGATCACCTCGTTTTCGCGCGGCAGGCGTTTGCGGGTGATGCCCTCGCTGACCATATAGGCATCGCAGAGGATCGGTGCGCCGTTTTCCAGCGCGCGACGCGCAGCGATGGCCATATCGGGTGAAAAGCGGATGTATTCTTCGAGCCCTACCATACCAGCGGCATGGATCATCCGCACGGCAACAATTTCTTCTTCGGGAGTAAAGCGGCCAAGGGCGGCTTCGGCGCGAATGGTGGCAAAGGACTGGCGGTAAATCTCCGCCCCGTCGGTAATGTAGCTATGGGGCATCAGATCGCCTTGGTTAGGTCTTGGAGGGTCAGGTTTTCGCGGGCGGGCGCGTCAGACGCGTGGCCATTTTCGATGAGGTTCAAGCCGTCCGGTGTGCCAGTTACGGTCAGCGGCGCGGGGCGCGGATGAGCACAGCCCTTGGCACAGCCGGAGACATGCAGGAACTGGCCGTCCGACAAATGCGGGGCCAGTTGGCGGGCAATCGGGCGGGTTTCGATAAAGCCTTGCGGACAACGCGGCGCACCCGTGCAGGCAACGATGCGCAGCAGCGGATCGTCGGGATCGGTGATCAGGTCTTCTATTTCGGGCAGTTGCCGCGCGCTTTCGACCAGCAGCATCCGCCACGGGGTCATCCGCAGGCCGCCATGTTTGGCAAGGCTGGCAAGCGTTTCGACCTGAAGCTGCCCAAAGGCCAGCCCGACCATCGCGCCCAGCGGCGTAAAGCCCGGCTTAGGCTGATAGCTTTGCCGTTGACGTGGCACGAAAAATCCGGCTGGCAGGCGTTGGCCGCTGGCCAGCAGCGCCGCCATGCGATTATGCGCGCCACGATGCGCGACAAACCAATGTGCCAGCGCCAGCGCTTCGGACACCATGCTGTCAGAGGTCACCGGTTTGCCCGCAGGCAGCCCGTCGGCCAGCAGAATAAACCCGCCGCCCGCGTCACGCTCTAACCGGATATCGGCCGAGGCGGTTTGCAGCACCGGTTCGCGCCCCGTGTCGACGGCAAAGCCGAACTTATGCGGGATCCGGGGTGCGTCCTCGGCGGAAAGGGCAGCGGTCAGTTCAGCCGTAAAACGCTCGGTGCTGTCACCGGTCAGCCAGAAGGGCGTGACAAGCATATTGCGGCGACTTTCGATTTCGGGCGTTTCATCGACCAGCCCCATGCGCGCCAGACCGTCGATCAGCTTGGGATGGCTGTCTTCACGCACGCCACGGATCTGGATGTTGCCGCGGCTCGACAGATCAATCAGCCCGTTGCCATGGGCCGCCGCCAATGTCGCCAGCCCGTCAACCTGCGCACGGCGCAGACGCCCTCCGAAGGGGCGAATGCGCACCACCAGCCCGTCACCGGACATCATCGGGCGCAGGGCACCGGGGCACCAGCCTTTGATTTCGGGGGGAGTGGTCATTCGGCGGCATCCATCTGTGCGGTGATCGAATTGCGCCGCGTCACCCACAGCCCCGCATCACGCAGGGCGGCAAAACGGTCGCGCATCGCCTGAAGTGCGGCAGGGTTTTCCGCTGCCATGAAGTCAACCAGATCTTCGCGACCCAGTGTTGCGTCAAAATAGAGGTCAATCAAGTGCGCGGGCACCTCGCGGGTCAGATGCGCGAAGGCAGCGAGATTATCCAGCGTCGCAGCGACCTCGGCAGCCCCGCGAAAGCCATGGCGCATCATGCCGCTGGCCCAATCTGTGTTGGCGGCGCGGGCGCGGACCACGCGGGCAACCTCTTCGGGCAAGGTGCGGGCGCGGGGCGCGCCAAGCTGCGTGCTGTCGACATGGTACATCGCGGGTTTATCCGCCCCCAAATGCGCCATCGCGGCAGAAAAGCCCCCCTCGTGGCTGGCGTAATCAGCGGCCAGCAAAACGTCGCTTTCGGCGAGGTCCTGAATATGGGCAAACCCGTCGGCGCCGTGCAAACGGGCCTCCAGCGCGGCGCGGTCTTGATGCGCCTCACCTTTGGCATCAATCGCCCATTCGGAACCTTTGAGCCAAGCTTCTCCCGCCGCTGCGCGCCCCGTGTCGGAGTAATCGTGAAGCGCGGTTTCCATATTCATCCCGTACAGGCCGGGGCGCGGGCCAAAGACGCGCGGCGCCTTGACCAAATAGGGGTTCATGTCGGGCGCTTCTTCCCGCTCGGCCAAGGCGGCGGCACCGGCCTCGAACAACTGGCTGAGGCCGGGGAAGACATCGCGGAACAGGCCCGAAACCCGCAGGGTGACGTCGATGCGCGGACGGTTCAGCAGGGTGAGCGGTAGCACATCAAAGCCCGAAACACGCTCTGAACCCTCGTCCCATTTCGGCGCCAGCCCCGCCAGATGCAGCGCCATCGCGACCTCTTCGCCCGCCGTGCGCATGGTGGCAGAGCCCCAGAGATCGATCACCAGCCCCTTGGGCCAATCGCCATTGTCTTGCAGGTGACGGCGCAGCAATTCCTCGGCCAGCTTCACACCTTGGGCATGGGCGGCGCGGGACGGCACAGCGCGGGGATCGACGGCATAGAGGTTGCGTCCCGTCGGCAATACATCCGAGCGCCCGCGATAGGGTGAGCCGGAGGGTCCCGCCGTCACGCGCCGCCCGTCTAGCGCGGTCAGCAGCCCTTCATGTTCGCCCTCGCCCGCGCCAAAGATATGCAGTCCGTCGCCGTATTGGCTCTCCTTGATGTCACAGACAAAGCGGTCAATGCGGGTGATCGCCTCGGCGGCGGAGGCACTGGCATCAAGGCCCAGATCTGCCTCTACGCCAGCGGCTTGCGCCTCAGAGCGGATGGTCTCGATCAACCGGTCGCGGCGGGCAGGGTCGAGCCCGTCTGCTGTAGAATATTCGTCCAGCAGGCTTTCGAGGCGAATGAGGCCCGAGGGTGTTTCGCTGTCCTTCATCGGCGGCGGCAGGTGGCCCAGTGTTACCGCACCAATGCGGCGTTTGGCCTGCGCCGCTTCGCCCGGATCGTTGACGATAAAGGGGTAAATCACCGGAAGATCGCCGGTCAGCGCTTCGGGCCAGCAGGCATCCGACAGCGCGACCGCTTTGCCCGGCAGCCATTCCAGCGTACCGTGCGCGCCGATGTGGACCAGCGCGTGTATGCCTTGCGCACGCAGCCACAGGTAGAAAGCCACATAGGAGTGCCGCGGCACGCGGGCGAGGTCGTGATAATCGGTGTCGCGGGCGGCGATACTGCCCCGCTCGGGCTGGAGGGCGACCAATGCGTTACCGCAGGCCTGCGCCGGAAAGTGGAACGCGCCGTCGCTGTAAAGCGGATCATCCTGCACAACGCCCCATGCGGTGCGCAGATCGTCGCGCAGCGGTTGCGGCAGGTGGGCGAGAGCTGCCTCATAGTCGGCAAGCGGCCAAGCGATGGCGGATTGGGTCAACGACTTGCCAAACCCCACATCGGGCTTGGCGCTATATCCGGCCCCTGCCAGCGTCATCAGCATGTCTTCGACCGAGGCCAGCGCATCGAGGCCGACAGCATGGGCGATCTGGTCCGCACGGCCGGGATAGGTGGAGAGCACCAGCGCCAGCTTGCGCCCGGACACAGGGGTTTTTGCGAGCGTCGTCCATCCAGTGACACGGTCCACCACGGCCTTGATCCGCGCAGCATCGGCGCGGTGAGCGAAGCGGGAGTATTGCAGGTGCGGGTCTCTCTTGCCCGGTGCCTTAAAGCTGACAACGCCGGTGAAAATGCGGCCATCGACCTCGGGCAGCACCACATGCATGGCAAGATCGGCAGGTGACAGCCCGCGCTCGCTTTCGGCCCAATCTTTGTGCCGCGCTGTGGAAAGGGCAACCTGAAACACCGGACAGCCCGTGGCATCCAGCGGCGACGCGCCATTCTCGCCGCGCCCTGAAAAGGCGGTGGCATTGACGATGGCAGCGGGGGCGAGTTGAGCCAAGGCCGCGGCAAGGAAATCATGCGCAGGCTCGGCCTTAAGCGAAGGTACGAAAAGGCCGATGGCGTTGAAACCGCGCGCGCGCAGTTCGGCGATTAACGCGTCGATGGGGGCGGTATCGGCGGCAGTCAGATAGCTGCGGTAGAAGGTGACGGCGATCGTCTCGCCCTGTGTATCGGCAAAGGGGATCACGCCCTTGTCGGGATCGTAGAACCCGCAATCCGGCACGGTCTTGGTGCCCAGAACCGGCCCCGCATAAAACCCCGCCGCCAATGCCAGCTGCGCCAGAGCCGCTTGCGCCGCAACGGCGCCGCCCGCATCGCAAAGGTGTGAAAGGCGGCGCAGGGTGGAGATCGGCAGGGTGGAATGGGCATCAAGCGCGGGATCTTCGCGCCCGTCGGCAGGCAGCACCGCCAGCGCGATGTTGTTGCGGCGGGCAAAATCCTGCACCTGCATAATCCCGTAGGGCCAGTAATTCTCGCCGCCGATAAGGCGGATGAGGATGCCTTTGGCCCCCGCTAGCGTCGTTTCGACATAGTTATCGACCGAGGCAGGGTGGCGCAGCGCCACGAGGTTGCACAGCCGCAAGCGGGGCAGCTTGCCCTCCGGCCCGCCACCGCGATGCCAGCCCGCCGCGAAAGCGCCGAGGTCACTGTCGGAGAACGAAAGCACCACCAGATCAGCGGGCGTCTGCCCCGGATCATAAGGGGTTTCGCTATCCTCCAGCCCATGGCTTTCGCGGAAGACGACATGCATGGGTCAGGCCCCCAGCACAGCGCGGATGGCGGCCAGATCGACGTGATCATGCTCGGCGATCACCACGAGGTGTCCGGCACGCATGTCAGCGCCCCAAGGGCGGTCAAACTGGTGACGCACCCGCGCACCGACAGCCTGAACCAGCAAGCGCATCGGCTTGCCTTTCACGGCGACGTAACCTTTGACGCGCAGGATGTGCTGCTCGTCGGCCAGCCGTTCGATAGCCTTGACCAGCGCATCGACGTCCTCAATCTCGGGCATTGGCACGACGACGGTTTCGAAGTCGTCATGCTCATGATCGTCGGCCCCGTCATGGTGCGAGGGCCGCGCGGCCAGATCGTCTTCGGCTTTGGCGTTCAGACCCAAGATCACATTGGGGTCGATCACGCCTTCGCTCATCTCGAGAATCGGGATCTTGCGCGGGCTTTCGGCCTCGATCACCTTGCGGGCGGCTGCAAGACCTTCCGGGCCGGCGAGATCGGCCTTGGACATCAGGATGATGTCGGCGCAAGAAATTTGGTCCTCGAAAACTTCGGACAGCGGGGTTTCGTGATCAAGGCTGTCGTCGGCCAAACGCTGGGCATCCACTGCCGCCACATCAGCGGCAAATCGGCCCGCGGCCACAGCTTCGGCATCGGCCAAGGCAATCACCCCATCAACGGTAATCTTGGAGCGGATCGCGGGCCAGTCAAACGCCTTCAACAACGGCTTGGGCAGCGCCAGACCGGAGGTTTCGATCAGGATATGATCGGGACGCGTCGGCATCGCCATCAGCGCCTCGATCGTAGGGGTGAAATCATCGGCCACGGTGCAGCAGATACAGCCATTCGCCAGCTCGACGATGTTCTCGGCAGGGCAATCCTCATCTGCACAGCTTTTGAGGATATCGCCATCAACACCGACGGTGCCGAACTCGTTGACCAGCACGGCAAGGCGGCGGCCTTTGGAGTGGGTCATCAGGTGGCGGATCAGCGTGGTCTTGCCCGAGCCGAGAAAGCCGGTGATCACGGTTACGGGGATCTTTGCCAGATCGGTCATTCGGCGGCCTCCATTGGCAGGGTCATCGGGGGAACACGGGCAAGGCTTTGCTTGCGGAAAATTACGGGCCGTTCGCGCCAAGGCACGAGCCCGTCAGTGGTGGCGGCGTAGGCGGCGGCACCGGTCAGGATATCGGGTGCATCCTCGGGCGCGAGGCGGCCATAAACATAGGTCCATTTCCCAGGTGCAGAGAGCGCTACGGCAGCACCCTGCGAACAGGCCGACAGGCATTCAACGCCGACGATCTGCACCCCTTCGGGAGCCTCGGCGGCGGAAAGTGCCGCGTGCAGTTGCGCACCCGGGCGCGGCGCGTCTTCTTCCAGCACAACGCCGGCGCGGCAGGTGGTGCAGACATGCAGGGTGACTGTCATGTATCGTTCCCCTTAATGGTCCCGAAGGGGCCTAGCGCACCTTCGGGGTTCGGACAAGCGGCAGATCTATTCGACGATCAACCGCGTTTCAGCGATGATCGGCTGGCCTGCAACGGCGAGCGGGCGGTGGTCGTTGCCCGTGAGCGTGACTTTGACGGTGACTTCGCCGGTGGGCAGATGGTCAATATGCATCCACTCGCCATAAAGTCGCGCCAGTTTCACGTCGTTAACGTAGACATGCGCGTGACCTTCGCCCGCCACATCGGCAAGGCTGGCCGACTGTGGGGCGAAGGTGAAATTGCGCGTACGGACCCGCAGGTTATAGCCCGCAACCGGATCGGCGCTGAGGTCGAGCGTGACCTCGGGCGCATCCACGGCAGGTAATTCGCGCGGGTCATTGTGCAGATCGGCGTGGGCGTCAGCGTTCGCGCCAGCCTCATGGCCCGCATCACCGTGATCATGGCCATCAAAGGTGACGCCATTGCCTGCGGCGATGGCAAAGCCCAGCCCGCCACCAAACACCAGCCCGATGGCAAAAAGCACCAGCCCCCTATTCATGGGCGGCCTCGCGTTGCCAGAAGTAGCCCGCGAAGCTGCCGAGAATCACCCAAGCGGCGAAGCCGACGCCCAGTGCACGTGCGGCAAAAAGGGCGGCGATTTCAGGCGGCACGGTGCCGATAAAACGGTCAGGCTCGGGTGCGCCGGCTAGATGTGGTGCGAGCAATAGCACAACCGCCACGCCCCAGCCGATCCACGATATGCCAAAAGCCAGCAGCCACAGCGCCACAGCCGCAGCGCCCACCGTAGCGAACCACCAGATTTGACGCGCACCAACATCGGCAGCAGCCACACCGGGTACTTCGGGGGCCAGCGTGAAAGCGGGAGCCAGATGAAAAACGACAAAGCCCGCCACACCCCAGATCAGGCCGGACCGCGCATTAATCAACGCGCCACGTTCTTCGGCAAGGCTCATCGCGGCGACGCCGATCAGCGCATAGCCGGTATAGGTCAGCATGGTGAAAATCAGGCTCAGCCCGTCGCGCACCGCGTCAAAGCCGGGCAACGCGGGATGGGCCGAGACCGCTTCGGCCCCGAAATGCAGCAACTCGCCGCTTTCATACAGCTCCGCATGCAGCAAAACCGGCTGCACAAACACGAACTGCAACAGGCCCGCAATCAGGCCCGTTGCAGCGCCAGCGAACAACGCGCTGGTCACAAATCTGGAAAGCATTGCTTAGTGGCAGGGAAAGCCGGTTGCGTGACGCACGTCATGCGCCGCGTCATGCAGAGCGGCTGCCTGCACATGGCCGGTCAGCGCGATCAGGGCAACGCCCAGCATCATCGCAAATACAGTCGGGACAAGGCGCGTGCGGGTCGTGCTCAGGCTCTGTGTCAGTGTCGTCATCTGTCTACTCCTCGTCGTCACACCCGACGACATCTTGCGTTTCACTCCGCCTGGCAGGTCTCCTGGCTCGCGGGTCGTGGCCTTTGGCCCGCCTTCCCTACCCGATTTAGGGCAAGTGGCATCTGGGCGCAGACTCACCGCTTACAGTCGCGGGGGCGGCTTTGGCTTCGGGCTGCTGCCCTTACCAAATTCCCTTTTCGGTCCCACACCATAGGTGATTTTCGGAACACCAAGCGTGGTCAGTTACACATTTTGCCCCGTCTTGCGCAAGATAGAATTGCGACATGTCAGGCGCGGGATGCGGTTCTTTTTGGTATTTTTGAGGGACCTTGCGCGGCTTATGTTACCGTGGAGGCTTAAAAGCCGAGCGAATCTGCGGCACGGGAATCGCCGCGCCCTGCCCTGTCGCGCCCGCTGCGGCGCATTGGTAAAAGCGGGCTTGTTTTCAAGCGCATGAATAAACCTACGCAGCTTTTTGCCAGTTTTCGCGGTTCCCTGCAAACTCCCGCCAATAGCAAAATTCCGCTCCGGAACATCGGGTGGGGGTCGGGCATTTCCTCCCCGACATCACGAAAGGTGTCCGACTAGGAAACTAAAAGGAGTACATCTGATGAAACGTACAACAAGCACAATGATCGCCGCCCTTCTGGCAACCGGTGTTTCGACTGCAGCCTTCGCTGAATCGAAAGCCGCAACATCCGTTGATGCAGGCGTTACTGCCGATGTGACAGCAAACACGGGTGCCGCCAACGTCGACGTGACTGCCGACACCGACGCAAATGTGAAAGGCAAGAACAAGCTGGCCAAGGAAAACTACGGCCAACTGATCTCGGAACTGCGCAGCGGCTCGAAAAAGGGCGCTGACGTCACCGCTGAAATCGGCGGTGTGACCGCAGACGCTGAAACCACGTTCACCACTGTGAGCGACCTCAAAGGCAACGCAGGCGATGACGCCGAAGCGCTTGATAATGCGCTGGACGCGAAAAGCGAAATGGTCATGGACCTGCAAGCGGCCTTGGAAGCCAACGCCGATCTGAAATCAAAGATCGTAGCCGAGGGCTACAAAGTTGATCAGGTGATCGCGGTTTCCACACAAGGCTCTGGCGGCGTCACGCTGGTGGTCGACGACCGCATGTAACGCGAACCAACACCGTTGCCGGGCATCCATCTGGCGACACAGGGCCGGAGAACTTACGGGGTCTCCGGCCTTTTTTGTGCGCTCAGCTCGGCAAGCGTCCAGCTCAGACAATAACGTCGAACTTTTCCTGTTCGCCCAAGCCGAATACCCGTTTGTAGCGGTCGATCTCGCTTTGCGGACCCATCGCTTTGTTGGGATTGTCCGACAGCTTGACGGTGGGTCGCCCATTGGCTGCAACCGCTTTGCACACGAGGCTGAACGGCGCCAGCTCATCATCCGGCACCAAGCCACGGAAGTCGTTGGTCAGCAAGGTGCCCCACCCGAAGGAGACTTTTACCTTGCCCGAAAACTGCGCGTGAAGTTCCTTCATCTTGTCGACATCCAAACCGTCGCTGAAAATGACCCGTTTGGTGAGGGGATCCTCCCCACGCGAGCGCCACCAGTCGATGGCGATCTGCGCGGCTTTGGCAGGATCACCGCTGTCGATACGGATGCCCGTCCAACCCGCCAGCCAATCGGGCGCATTGTCGAGAAAACCTTTGGTGCCATAGGTGTCAGGCAGGATGATGCGCAGGTTACCGTCATGCTCGTCGTGCCAGTCCGACAGCACGTCGTAGGGTGCCTTGGCGAGGGCCGTATCGGAATCTGCCAGCGCGGCATAGACCATCGGCAATTCGTGGGCATTGGTGCCGATCGCCTCCACCTCACGGCTCATCGCGATCTTGCAATTCGAGGTGCCGGTGAAGGCCGAGCCCAGCCCTTCGCGCATCGCCTGAACGCACCAGTCCTGCCATAAGAACGAATGCCGCCGCCGTGTGCCAAAATCGGCGATCGACAGGTTGGGGATTTCGCGCAGCGCCTCGATCTTTTCCCAGACGCGGGTCATCGAGCGGGCATAAAGCACCTGCAATTCAAAGCGGCCCATCCGGTCAAGCACCGCGCGGCTGCGCAGTTCCATCAATACCGCCAGCGCAGGGATCTCCCAGAGCATCACCTCGGGCCATGAGCCTTCAAAGGTCAGCTCGTATTGGTCGCCTTTGCGCTCCAGATGGTAAGGCGGCAGGCGCAGCCCCTCGAACCATTCCATAAAATCGGGACGGAACATCTGGCGTTTGCCGTAAAAGGTATTGCCGCGCAGCCATGTGCTTTCGCCGCGGCTCAGCGATAGCGAGCGGATGTGATCGAGTTGTTCGCGCAGCTCGCCCTCGTCGATCAGATCGGCCAGCGGGATGTGCTTGGAACGGTTGATCAGGCTAAAGGTGACATGAGTGTCGGGCTTGTTGCGAAACACCGATTGGCACATCAGCAACTTGTAGAAATCTGTGTCGATTAAAGACCGCACAATCGGGTCGATCTTCCACTTGTGATTATAGACGCGGGTGGCGATATCGACCATGTATTCAACCCCTTCTGGCGTTAACCTTGTGCCGCAACCTTTCGAGGCGGGCAAGAACCTTCGTCCCCTGACACCCGCTTAACGGCATGGTATACGAAATTTCAATGGATTGCGGAGTGCACGAGACGTGATTGACTGGCCAAACCTCATACGGGAATTCATCACGCTGGTCGTGGTGATCGACCCGATCGGCAGCTTGCCGGTGTTCTTGTTTGCAACCGCAGGGGTGCCGCGATCCCTGCACCGGCGCTTTGCCCTGCGGGCTGTGTTGGTGGCGGGTCTGGTGCTCATGGCCTTTCTGGTCGCGGGCCAGTTGCTGCTGGAGCTTTTGGGCCTGCGCCTGGGGTCGTTTCAGGTGGCGGGCGGGCTGGTCCTGTTCCTGTTTGCATTAACGATGATCTTTGGCGAATCCAAAGCCCGTCAGGAGATCGAGAGCGCCGAACGGGACCATCTGGCCGGGGCTGTATTTCCGCTCGCGATGCCCTCCATCGCCTCGCCAGGGGCGATGCTGGCGATTGTTATCCTGACCGATAATCACAGCAATCCGGTAAGTGACCAGATGATGACCGCAGGGCTGTTGGTGCTGGTGCTGCTGATCACGCTGGTGCTGTTGCTGATGGCCTCAAAGATCGGCAAACTGATTGGCACCACCGGATCAAGCGTGATCAGCCGGGTGATGGGGATCGTGCTGGCGACCGTCGCGGTCGATGCCACGCTTGGCGGGTTGGAGGCTTTGGGGTTGTTGGACTTGCCCGCGCAGACCGAGGGCATCGCCGATTAATCCGTTGTCAGCTTGGCTCCGGCCTCTTGCATCCCCGCGCGTGCCGCCGCCAGTGAGCCTTCCAGATCAATGGCGCGGCACAGGTCTTCGCGCACAGTGACATCAAAGCCGAGCCGTGCTGCGTCCACCGCCGAGAAGTTCACGCAGAAATCCAGCGCCAGCCCGACCATGGTTAGCTTGTCGATACCGCGCGTGCGCAGGTACCCTTCGAGCCCCGTCGGGGTCTGGTGGTCATTCTCAAAAAAGGCGGAATAACTGTCGATCTCGGGGTTAAAACCCTTGCGGATGATCAGATCGGCGCGGTCCACTTGAAGCTCCATATGGAATTTTGCGCCCATGCTGCCCTGAATGCAGTGGTCGGGCCAGAGCACTTGCGGGCCATAGGGCATGGTGATCACGTCATAAGGCGCTTTGGCCTTGTGGGCTGAGGCAAAGGACGAATGCCCCGCTGGATGCCAGTCCTGCGTCAGGATTACCGCGTCGAAATCAGCCATCAAGGCGTTGATATCTTGGACAATCTCATCGCCTTGTGGCACGGCGAGCGCGCCTTCGGGGCAAAAGTCGTTCTGGACGTCGATCACGATCAGGGCTTGCATGATGGCTCCTTGGCTGGGGTTGATGCTGGGTTTAACGCGCCGCCCCCTTGCAGAACAGCCCCTTGTGCGCCTATTTCACCGCCCATGTATAGCATTGCCGCCTTGTACCACTTCACCCGATTTGACGACCCTGCCGCGATCAAGCCGCCGCTTCTGGCGCTGTGTCAGGCGCAGGGCGTGACCGGCACGCTGCTTTTGGCCCGCGAAGGGGTTAATGGCACAATTGCGGGACCGCGCGACGGGATATTGGCGGTGATCGCGCATCTGCGCGCCCTGCCCGGTTGTGAGACGCTGGAATGGAAAGAGGCGACCAGCACGGTGCCGCCTTTCAACCGCATGAAGGTCAAGATCAAGCGCGAGATCGTCACGATGAACCAGCCCGACGTCGATCCGATGACCGGCACCGGCCATTATGTGACCCCTGAGGACTGGAACGATCTGATCGGTAGCGATGATGTCGCGGTGATCGACACGCGCAACGATTATGAGGTCGCCATCGGCACCTTTGACGGTGCCGTTGATCCGCAAACCAAAAGCTTTGGCGATTTTCCCGCATGGTGGGAGGCCAACAAGGAGAAGTTCCACAACAAGAAGATCGCGATGTTCTGCACGGGGGGTATCCGCTGTGAGAAGTCGACGAACTATCTGTTGGGGCAAGGCGTCAACGACGTCTATCATCTCAAGGGCGGCATCTTGAAATACCTTGAGGAAGTGCCGCAGGAGCAGAGCACTTGGCAGGGCGATTGCTTCGTTTTCGATGCGCGGGTCAGCGTTGGCCACGGGCTGCGCGAAGGGCCGCATGAGCTGTGCCACGGCTGCCGCCAGCCCATCCTTCCCGAAGACAAAAACCGCCCTGAGTATGAGACCGGCGTGTCCTGCCACAAGTGTTATGACCAGACGACTGATTGGGACAAGGACCGCTTTCGCGAGCGGCAAAAGCAGCTGCGGCTCTCTGCCGAGCGCGGCGATCCTCAGGAAGGCTGAAGTGCGGCGCGCGGGCTTCGTGGCCTGCTGCGCGACAGCAACCACAGGATGATCGCGATGTTCAGCCCGTTCCAGACGATGCCGTTCACAAAGGCCATCTCATAGGATCCGGTGATGTCGTATATCTTGCCCGACAGCCAGCCGCCCAGAGCCATGCCCATGATCGTGGCCATCAGCACAAAGCCGACCCGCGCTCCTGCCTCCCGCGCCGGCATGTACTCCCGCACGATCAGCGCATAGCTGGGAACGATCCCGCCTTGGCTGAGGCCGAACACCAGACTGACCATATAGAGCGAGACCATACCGCCTGCTGGCAGGTACAAAAACAGCGCAATACATTGCAGCACCGAGCCGATCAGCAGCGTCCGCACCCCGCCCAGACGGTCAGCCAGAACCCCCGACAAAATGCGCGAAACAACGCCCCCCATCAGCATCAATGACAGCATCTGCGCGCCCACGGCGGGGCCAAAGCCAAGACCCACACACAGCGCCACGATATGCACCTGTGGCATCGACATTGCGACACAGCAGCCAATGCCCGCCAGCCCCAGCAGATACTGCAACTTGCGCGGGCTAAGCCCTGATGACTGGGCGTTGAGTGTAGAGGCGTGATGTGCGGCCTCGCGGGCCTCGTCCGGAACCTGTCGGCGCAGCGCCAAGGCCAAGGGCACCACGCCCACGAGGGTCACAACCGCCATCACGATATAGACCGTCCGCCAGCCGTTCTGCTCCAGCACGCCCGCCAAGACCATCGGCCAGATCGCGCCCGAGAGATAATTGCCGCTGGCTGCAATCGCCACGGCGACACCGCGACGCCGCACAAACCAATGCGAAATATCCGCGATCAACGGCCCGAACCCGACGGCGGAGGCAAATCCGATCACAAACTGCGCCAGTGACAGCGTGACAATGGAGCCAGAAGCTGTCGCCATCCCCAAGCCTCCGACAATCACCAAAGTCGCCGCGATCAAGGTCCAAGTGATGCCAAATCGGTCCACTGCCCGCCCGATGGCGAAATTGCCCAAGGCAAAGCCGATCATCGTCAGGGTATAGGGCAAGGCGGCGTCGCTGCGGCTAAGGCCGAACTCTGCCTCGACGGCGGGCATGATCACGATGATGGCCCACATGCCCGCATTGGCGATGGTCGCCACCAGCAGCGTCAGACCCAGCCGGAGCCACGCATAGCGGCTGTCGGTGCCAGTGTTCTCGATTTCCCGCACCATTGCCAACTACCTTCTGTCAGACGCCAAAGCCCGCGCGCCCGATGGAGACGTAGGCGGTGAAGCCCGCACGTTTGACGTCCTTCGGGGCGTAGATGTTGCGCAGGTCGGCCATGGTCGGCGCATTCATCCGCTTGGCGAGCCGCTTGAGGTCCAGGGCCCGAAATTCGTTCCACTCGGTCAGGATCACGATAGCGTCGGCATTCTGCGCGGCCTTATAAGCGTCTTCAGACCAATTCACACCGGGCAGCAGGGCCTCGCCCTCGCGGCGGCCTTGCGGGTCAACGACGCGCACCTTGGCACCCCCGCCGACCAGCGCCGGAATGATGGTCAGCGACGGCGCATCGCGCATGTCATCGGTGTTGGGTTTGAAGGTAACGCCGAGCACGGCGATGGTTTTGCCGTTGACGTTGCCACCACAAATATCAACGACCTTGTCGATCATCCGGCGTTTGACCTCGTCGTTGACCTTGATCACCGTTTCGGTCAGCTGCATTGGCATGGCATGGTCTTGGCCGATACGGGCCAGCGCTTTGGTATCTTTGGGAAAACAGCTACCGCCATAGCCTGGCCCTGCATGCAGAAACTTATCGCCGATGCGCCCGTCCATACCCATGCCCTTGGAGACCATTTTAACGTCAGCCCCGACCCGTTCACACAGTGCGGCGATCTCGTTGATGAAGGTGATCTTGGTCGCCAGAAACGCATTGGCGGCGTATTTTATCATCTCGGCGCTTTCGAGATCGGTCATCATCACCGGAAAATCACGCAGCGACAGCGGGCGGTAGATGTCGTTCATCACCTCGGCGGCGCGGTCGTTCTGCACACCGACAACAACGCGGTCGGGATGCATGAAATCATCAATTGCCGCCCCTTCGCGCAAGAACTCGGGGTTCGAGGCGACATCGAATTCAGCTTTGGGGTTGGCCTTGTGAATGACCTGCTTGACCTGACGGTTGGTGCCCAGCGGCACGGTCGATTTGGTCACGACAACGGCATATCCGGTCAGTGCCTGCGCGATCTCTTCGGCAGCGGCCATCACATAGGTAAGATCGGCATGGCCATCGCCGCGCCGCGTCGGGGTGCCGACGGCGATGAAAACCGCATCAGCCCCTGCCACCGCTGCAGCCAGATCGCCGGAGAACGACAGACGCCCCGCCGTGACGTTTTTGACCATCAACTCCTCAAGGCCGGGCTCGTAGATCGGGACGATGCCCTGTTCAAGCTGGGTGATCTTGTCGGGGTTCTTGTCGACACAAATCACGTCGTGTCCGAAGTCGGAGAAACACACCCCTGATACCAGCCCGACATAGCCGGTGCCGATCATCGCAATTTTCATCTGCTCACCCTTTGCGCCGCTTTGGTCGGTCGGATGGGCCATTTACGGCCCTGATGTCAACTATCGCCTGCGGAGTCAGCGATCTGCAAGGGCAAAGCCTGCATAGGCGAAGGGCATGATCGCGCGGCGCAGGCGGCCAAGCTCGAATTTCACCAGCGGGCGTTTGACGATATCGGGATAGATTTGCTGCGGTGTCTTGCCCTGAACCAGATCGCCCAACAGCGCGCCGCAATAGCTGGCCATTGCCACGCCGTTGCCGTGGTAGCACATGCTGGCGAACATGCCTTTTTCTTGCGGGACCTCGCCGACAAAAGGCATGCGGTTGCGGGCGAGGCAGACCATACCCGACCACCCGAAGGGTGTTTCCACGTCACGCCATGCGGGGAACATCGCCTCGAAATCCGACCGCGCGCGGCGCAAGGCCCGCGCTTCTGAATCTGGCGTGGCCATCAACCCGCCGCGCACCCCGAACAGCATCCGGTTGTCGGGCATCAGGCGGAAATAGTGCAGCAGGTGGCGCGTGTCATAGGAGGCTTGGCGGCTGGTCCAGCCTTGAGCATCCAGCTCTCCTTCGGTCATCGGGCGGGATACAATGACGCTGGATTGAGTTGGCATGTAGCGCGCGGCGAACCATGCGGGCAGGTCTTCGGAGGAATAGCCGTTGGTGGCGACAATCACTTTGTCGGCCGTCACCGTGCCTGTGGCGGTCTGGACGCGAAAGCCGTTGGCTTGACGGTGGATGCCGGTCACGGGGCTATCGTGGTAGATCGTCGCGCCAGCGGCCTCGGCAGCGGCGGCCAGCCCTTTGATGTATTTACGCGGGTTCAGGCCAAACCCGACCGGCACGGTCAATGCGCCGTGAAAGCCGCCCTGCATACCTTCGGCCTCAAGATCTGCCTTCTCGGTCAGGCGCGCGGTGACGCCATAGCTCTCGGCATAAAACCCGACACGCCTGCGCATTTCTTCAAGATCGCGCGGGCGGTGCGCCAGTTGGGTTTCGCCATCCGAGTGGCGGTCAACCTCAAGATTTAAACGCTCGATCAGCCCCTCGACCAAGCCGATTGATGCAAGCTCGGCCTGTCGCCACTGGTCGCGACCGGCGCGGCCCACTTGTTTTTCCAGCGCAGCGTTTTCAAGCATTCCGCCGCCCAGACAACAGAACCCGCCATTGCGCCCCGAAGCGCCCCAGCCGACATAGCGGCTTTCGAGGACTGCAACGCGCACCCCGGCCTCGGCCAGATGCAAGGCAGCAGAGATACCGGTAAATCCGCCGCCGATGATCGCCACGTCGCAGGTCTGGTCACCATTGAGTGCGGTACGGTCCGGCAGGTCGCAAGTCTGGTCCCACCAGCAGTCCGCACGCGGCGCGTCGCTATAAGCGAAATCGGGGTAGATGTGTTTCATCCGGTGGCGCGCTCTGCCGCTTGCGCATCATTCTGGGCACGTAGCGAGTTTCGCTTGCTGATCAGCGACGCGATGATCACGCCGATTGTGACGATCCCGATCATGAGGGTCGAGAGCGCGTTGATCTCGGGCGAGACACCTAAACGCACCGCCGAGAAAATCTTGATCGGCAGCGTAGTAGAGGACGGGCCGGAGACGAAGGAGGCGATCACCAGATCATCAAGGCTGAGCGTGAAGGCCAGCAGCCAGCCCGAGATAACTGCAGGCGCGATGATCGGCAGGGTAATAAGGCGAAACGCTGTCCATGGCGACGAGCCGAGATCAAGCGCTGCTTCTTCGAGCGAGCGATCAAAGGTCATCAACCGCGAGGACACCACGACCGAGACATAGCACATCGAAAAGGTCGTATGCGCCAGCACGATAGTCAGCACACCACGATCCATCCCGATACCGATGAATAGCAGCAGCAGCGACAGGCCAGTGATAACTTCGGGCATGACCAAGGGTGCATAGATCATCCCCGAAAACAGCGTGCGCCCCATAAATCGCCCGCCACGCACCAATACATAGGCGGCCATGGTGCCAAGGATTGTCGCCAGCGTCGAAGAGGCGACCGCGACCTTTAGGGTCACCAGTGCTGCATCCAGAAAAGCTTCGTTCTGCATCAACTCGCCGTACCATCTGGGCGAAAAACCGGCCCAGACAGTGACGAGTTTCGAGGCGTTGAAGCTGTAGATGACCAGCAGAACCATCGGCAAATAAAGAAACGCGAACCCCAGTGTCAGGGAGGTGACGTTGAACCAGCTTAAACGCTTCATTGTTCTGCCTCCGCTTGACGCTGTTGGTTACGCTGGAACAGCACGATGGGAATAATCAGGATCAGCAAGAGCACCACCGCCACCGCTGAGGCCACCGGCCAATCGCGGTTGTTGAAGAATTCCTCGAACAGGATTTTGCCGATCATCAGCGTGCCGGACCCGCCAAGCAGCGAGGGGATCACGAACTCACCCAAGGCCGGGATAAAGACCAGAAAACAGCCCGCGATGATGCCGTTTTTCGACAACGGTATGGTCACTAGCCAGAACGCTTGCATGCGTGAGCAGCCGAGGTCTTCGGCGGCCTCATTAAGCGATTCATCAAGCCTGTCGAGGGCGGCGTAAATCGGCAGGATCATGAAAGGCAGATAGGTATAAACGATGCCGATATAGACCGCGATATTGGTATTGAGGATGGTGAGCGGTTCGTTGATCAAACCGATCCACATCAAGAGCTGGTTAAGGAACCCGTCATTGCTGAGGATGCCGATCCACGCATAGACGCGGATCAGGAATGAGGTCCAGAATGGCAGGATCACCAACATCATCAAAGTGGCGCGCCATTCTTCGGGAGCGCGGGCCATACCGTACGCCATCGGATAGCCGACCATCAGGGTGATCAGGGTCGAGAAAAACGCGATCTGGAGGCTGCTGAGGTAAGCCTTCCAGTAGAGATCATCCACGGTGAGGAAGACGAAGTTCTCGAAATCGAACTGGCGCAGCATCTCGGCGATGCCATCTTTGAAGGTCGGCGCATAGGGCGGGATTGCCAGCGCGAGATCGGACAGCGAGATTTTGAAAACGATGAGGAAGGGCACCAGAAACAAAAACAGGAGCCACAGGTACGGGACGGCAATGAGGGCGAAGCGGCGCATTAAAACCTGTCCTTTGCGGCGCGGGCGGGTGCAAGAGGCCAGCTCCTCACGCTATCCGGGATATTTCGGGCCAAAATGCGGGGGGAAAGGCTGCGCGAATTCATCGGTCGAGCAATACGCCGGCGGTGGCGTTCCATGAGAGCCAAACCGGGTCTTCCCAAGTGATGGCGCGGCGCGAGATCCGGCGAGTGTTGGCGGTCTGGGCCTTGATGATCTGCCCCGAGGGCAGAGCGACATGGTAGGTCGAAATATTGCCGAGGTAGGCGATATCGAGGACCTTGCCTTGCAGCACATTGGCGGTCTCGGTCGGGCGTTCGGTGCTGATGGCGATTTTCTCGGGGCGGATGGCGAAATGGCTGGATTGCCCGTCGCTGAAGGGCTGGGCCGAGGTGGCGATGAGCGGCGGATGGCCTTCGGCCCAGTGCACGGCGTAGCGGTCGTCGCCCTCAGGGCTCGTGGTGCCGTTGAAAAGGTTCACGTCACCGATGAAATCCGCGACATAGATGCTGTTGGGCGCCTCGTAGATATCGGCGGGGGTGGCGACCTGAATGATCCGGCCTTCGTCCATCACCGCAACGCGGGAGGCCACAGTCATCGCCTCCTCCTGATCGTGGGTGACGATGACAAAGGTGGTGCCAGTGGTTTCCTGAATGTCCATCAGTTCAAACTGGGTGTCCTGACGGAGCTTCTTATCCAGCGCACCCATCGGCTCATCCAGCAGCAGCAGTTTGGGCGCTTTGGCCAGAGAGCGGGCAAGGGCGACGCGCTGGCGCTGGCCGCCGGAGATCTGGTGCGGTTTGCGGCGGGCGAATTTTTCAAGGCGGGTAAGCTTGAGCATCTCCTCGACGCGGGCGTTGATTTCGTCCTTGGGTTTGTTATCGCGGCGCAGGCCAAAGGCGATGTTGTCCCAAATGCTGAGATGCGGAAACAGTGCGTAGGACTGGAACATCATATTGACCGCACGCTTGTTGGGCGGCACGCCTGCGATGTCCTGTCCGGCAAGCAGCATCCGGCCCGATGTGGGATTCTCGAAACCCGCGAGCATCCGCATCATCGTGGTTTTGCCGCAACCGGAGGGCCCGAGCAGGGCAAAGAATTCCTGTTCATAAATGTCCAGCGACAGATCGTCGATCGCGACGAACTCACCGAACTTCTTGGTCACGTTTTCAAACCGGATGAGCGGTTTCTGATCTGGATCGGCCCAAGGGGCAAAGACGGTCTGGCTCAAGGAAATGAACTTTCGCTGGTCGGCCCACGCAGGGCTAAAGAAAGACGGCGGCGCCCGAAGGACGCCGCCGCGGAGGCAGATTGGGTTAGGTGCCGGATTTGATCTTGGTCCACATCCGCGTCACGACCCGCTGCAGTTTGGGATCGTAAGGCGATGTGGTGTAGAGGTTTTTCAAGGTCTTCTCGGTTGGATAGATCGCCGGATCACCGATCACGTCTTCTGCGAGCAGCGCCTGCGAGGCAAAGTTGCCGTTGGCGTAATAGACGTAGTTCGAAGCAGCCGCCGCGTTTTGCGCATCCATCATGAAGTTGATGAATTTCAGGCCGGCTTCGGGGTTGGGGGCATCGACCGGCATCGCAAAACTGTCGAACCACATCAGCGCGCCTTCGGTCGGAGCGTTATAGGCGATTTCGACGCCATTGTCAGCCTCGGCGGCGCGGTCGCGGGCCTGCAGGATGTCACCGGACCAGCCGAAGGCCACGCAGATGCTGCCATTGGCGAGCGCGTTGATATATTCCGAGCTGTGGAATTTCTGGACATGTGGCGCGATGGCGGTGAGCAGCGGCTCGGCCTGTTCGATGACCTCGGCATCCTGACTGTCAGGGTTTTCGCCAAGATAGGCGAGCGCTGCAGGGATGATCTCGACCGGAGCGTCGAGGAAATAGACGCCGCAGGAGGCCAGTTTTTCCATGTTGGCGGGATCAAAAATCAGGGCCAGCGAATCAATCGGCGCATCGTCGCCCAGCACTTCTTTGACCTTGTTGACGTTCACGCCAAGGCCGGTGGTGCCCCACATGTAATTGACCGCATATTCACCTTCGGGATCGTATTTCTTAAGCCGGTCTTCGATCACGTCCCATTGGTTTTCGATGTTGGGCAGCTTGGTTTTGTCCAGCTTCTGGAACGCGCCTGCGGTGATCTGGCGCTGCAGGAAGGTGCCCGACGGCACCACCACGTCATAGCCCGATCCACCGGCGAGGAGTTTGGTTTCTAGCACTTCGTTGCTGTCGAACACGTCGTAGACAAGATCAATGCCGGTTTCATCTTCGAACTTTTGCAGCAGGGATTCGTCGATATAGTCGGACCAGTTGTAAACTCGGACTTCTTCGGCCATCGCCATTGAAGCCAATAAAGTGGAGGCGGCAATGCTGCCCATTATTGTAAATTTCATGTCGTACTCCCTTGAGGTAGGTCGGGTTGGCCCCAACCTTTCGCTAATTTGATCAAGTTTTGCCTCTTGCGGCAAGGTACTTTATGCTGTCACGCACCGATCCTTGGTGCAAGGTTACCGAAAATGAACAAAAAACAGGCGTTGCCATGACTGTCGAGACGACCCCGAATACCACGCCGGCTGGCGCCGAAGACGCGGGCAAAACGCCAGCGCACCAACATGTGTACGAACGGTTGCGCGCGATGATCCTGTTTGGCGATCTCGCCCCCGGCCAGCCGGTCACCATTCAGGGGCTGACCACGCAGTTGGAGGCGGGGATGACGCCGGTACGCGAGGCCCTGCGCCGCTTGATCGCGGAAGGCGCTTTGATCCATCAGGGCAACCGCCGTGTCAGCGTGCCTATTCTGACGCTTGAATGCGCTGACGAGCTTGGTTTCATGAGAAAAACATTAGAACCGGAGCTGACCCGCCGTGCGGCCCGGCGCATGACGGTGAAGCGCCTGCGCCTGCTGACCCAAGCAGATACCGATCTGAACCATGCCATCGACCAAGGCGATGTGGGCGGGTATCTGACGCATAACTACCGGTTCCATACGCTGATCTATGCAGGCGCCGATGCCCCGATCATGACCGCGACGGTGGACCGGCTCTGGCTGCGATTCGGCCCGTCACTTCGGGTAATCTGCGGCCGCTTCGGGACCAGCAATCTGCCCGACAAACACATGGAGCTTTTGGCAGCCCTGCGCGATGCAGATGTCGAAGCGGCAGCCGAGGCGATGGCCGAGGATGTGGAGCAGGGAATGGTGCAGGTCCGCACCGCGCTAGCGATTTAAAGCTGTCAAAAACTGATTCGATTGACTTCATATAATTTGATCATATTCTGCGGCCAATCAGTTCAAGACCAACATTCCGAAAGGTGCACGCCATGTCCTCGATCACGAACCACCTGCCCACTGCCGAACTTCAGGCGCTTGATGCGGCGCATCATATGCACCCTTTTACCACCAATAACGAACTGGCCGCCAAGGGCGCGCGAATCATCACGCGGGCCAAAGGCATCTATCTGACCGACAGCGACGGCAACGAAATCCTTGATGCGATGGCAGGGTTGTGGTGCGTAAATCTTGGCTATGGTCGCCCCGAAATGGGTAAGGTCGCTGCGCGCCAGATGGACGAACTGCCGTTCTATAACACCTTCTTTATGACCAGCCATGTGCCCGCCATCGCGCTGGCCGCGAAACTGGCCGAACTGGCACCGGGCGACCTGAACCATGTGTTCTTTGCCGGTTCGGGATCGGAAGCGAATGACACTAACCTGCGGATGGTGCGGACTTATTGGGCGCAAAAGGGCCAGCCCGAGAAGAGCCATTTCATCAGCCGGAATAACGCCTATCACGGCTCGACTGTGGGCGCGGGAAGCCTTGGCGGCATGACCTATATGCACGAACAGGGCGGTTTGCCGATCCCGGGCATCCACCACATCAACCAGCCTGACTGGTGGTCGGAGGGTGCCGAATCCAATGATCGCGACTTTGGCCTGGCCCGTGCCAAAGAACTAGAGGCGAAAATCCTCGAGCTTGGGGCGGATAAGGTTGCGGCCTTTATCGCCGAACCCGTGCAAGGTGCCGGCGGCGTGGTTGTGCCCCCCGCGACCTATTGGCCGGAAATCCAGCGCATTTGCAAAAAGCACGACGTTTTGCTGATCGCGGATGAGGTGATCTGTGGCTTTGGCCGGACCGGTAACTGGTTTGGCTCGCAGACCATGGGCATTACACCCGATATCATGACCATCGCGAAAGGTCTGTCCTCGGGATATGCGCCGATTGGTGGCTCCATCGTGTCTGACAAAATCGCTGAGGTGATCAACGCCTGTGAATTTAACCACGGCTACACCTATTCCGGCCACCCTGTTTGTGCGGCGGTTGCGTTGGAAAACCTGCGCATCATGGAAGAAGAAAGCATCGTCGAACATGTGCGCGATGTGGCGGCCCCTGCCCTTGCCGACGAGCTGACCATGCTGAACGAACACCCGCTGGTTGGCGGCGTAAACGTTTCCGGCCTGATGGCGTCGCTGCCGTTGACCCCGCACAAAGAAAGCCGTGCGCGTTTTGCCGGCAACAAGGGCGATGTCGGTTTCATCTGCCGCGAAAACTGCTTTGCCAATAACCTGATCATGCGCCACGTCGGTGACCGGATGATCATCTCTCCGCCACTGGTAATCACGCCGGAAGAGCTGAAGGAATTCGGCAAGCGGGCGAAGAAGGCGCTGGATGCAACCTATGCAACGCTGAAAGAGAAAGACATGCTGAAGGCCGAGGCCTGATCAGCACTGGCGCGCCCTTTATGGGGCGCGCAACTTCTCCAGCAGGCTGAGCGAGGCAAAGCCGTCAGGCAACAGCCCCTTGGCCTGCTGAAACCCACGCACAGCATTGATCGTCAACGGCCCGATTTTGGCGTCGATCTTTTGCGTGTCAAAGCCCGCGGAGGTCAGCCGCTCTTGCAATTCAATCCGTTCATCAAAGGTCAGCGCCCGTTCCTGGCGCGGCCAGTCGTGCTGGATCGGCCCGCCGCCCCCGATGCGATCCGCCAGATGGCCTATGCCGATCACATAGGCATCAGCGGTGTTATAGCGCTCGATCACTGCAAAATTATTAAAGATCATGAAGGCCGCGCCCTCGGCCCCGCCGGGTAGCAAGATCGACGCCGGACCATGATCCGCCACCGCCTTACCGCGCGTGTCTTTGACCCCAAGCTCGGCCCATTCCGCCGCTGTTTTCAAGGTCTCGCGGTCGGCGAGCAGGTAGTCGAACCCCTCCGGCAAGCGCACTTCTACACCCCAAGGCTGGTCCAGCGTCCAACCGTGATGCTTCAGATAAGCGGCTGAAGACGCCAGCGCATCGGTTGGATCGTCGCCCCAGATATCGCGCTTGCCATCGCCATCATGGTCGACCGCGTGTTCCTGAAAAGATGACGGCATAAATTGCGTGTGCCCCATAGCCCCTGCCCAACTGCCGTTGAGTTGCGCCAGCGTAGTGTCGCCGGTTTGCAAAATCCGCAGCGCGTGGATCAACTCGGCCTCGAAGAATTCGGCGCGGCGGGTGTCATAGGCCAGTGAGGTCAGCGAATTGATCACGCTGTCACTGCCGCGAAAAGTGCCAAAGGCGCTTTCCAAACCCCAGATCGCGGCCAACACTTCTTTGTTTACGCCGTATTTCGCCTCGATCTGGGTCAGTGCCGTGTCCCGTTTCTGCAAGGCGTCGCGGCCATTCTGCACGCGCAGATCCGACACGGCGGTATCAAGGTAATCCCAAACGGTTTTGGTGAACTCCGACTGGTTGCGGTCGCGGCGGATCACTTCGGTGTCATAGGTAACGCCCTCCATGGTCGCGTCGAAAACATCGGCGGCAATGCCTGCCTCCAGCGCCCGCGCGCGGAAGTTTTTTACCCAGTCTTGCAGGCCCGCTTGGGTGCCTTCAATCGGGGCTTTCTCGGCGGCTTTGGTGGCCAGAACCGGGGGGCGGGTGGTGTCGGTATCAGTCTGCGCTGACGAACCATTGGCGAAAACTGTCAGCGCCAAGGCCAGCGAAACACCCCCCACCGCGCCAAAACCCGTCACCATTTTCAATCCGCGCATACCATTTCCCACTCGCTTAACCCTGCCATACCAATGTTTTGGCAAGCCTACAGGGTGCTGGCAGGTATTGTCAGGGCGCAATCGGGCTGCGCCCCTTCGGGTGGCAGCAATCCGCGCGGATCAGCGGCGGGTGCGGCTGACCTTGCGCTTTACCTTGTCGGACTTGTGCTTGGCCTTGGTGGATTTGCGGCGCGGGTTGCTGCGGCCAGCGGGCGACCTGCCGCCCTTTGGCACGGCCTCTCCCTCTATGGACAAAAGCTCCAGCGCGATGCCGCCCGTGACCGGCACCGCCTCGGCCAGCCGCACCGTGACGCGCTGTCCGATGCCGATGGTCATACCGGTGTCGGAGCCCATCAGCGTCTGCGCATCCGCATCAAAGTGGAAATACTCCCGCCCAAGCGAGCGGATTGGCAGCAGACCGTCCGCGCCAGTTTCATCCAGCTTCACAAAGGCTCCGAACCGCGCGATGCCACTGATCCGCCCAGTGAATTCATTGCCCACACGCTCAGAGAGGTATGAAGCAAGGTAGCGGTCGGTGGTATCGCGTTCCGCCACCATCGAGCGGCGCTCGGTGTCCGAGATATGCTGGCCGGTTTGCTCCAACTCGTCCATATCCTCAGGCTGCAAACCGTCCTTGCCCCAGCTGTGCGCGGTGATCAGCGCACGGTGCACGATAAGGTCGGCATAGCGCCGGATCGGCGAGGTGAAATGCGCGTAGGACCGCAGCGCGAGGCCGAAGTGGCCGATATGCGCGGGACCGTAGTAGGCCTGTGTCATGGAGCGTAGGGTGCTGAGGTTAATCAATTCCGCATCATCCGAGCCCGCAGCATCGTTCAGCAACTTGTTCAGATGCGAGGTTTGCAGCACCTGCCCTTTCGGCATCGAATATCCCGCCGCCTGAGCGGTTTCGCGCAGCGCCTCAAGCTTTTCAGGCGAAGGCTCTTCGTGGATACGGAACAGCAGCGGCACTTTGCGGGCCAGCAAGGTCTCGGCGGCGGCGACATTGGCGAGCACCATGAACTCTTCGATCAGCTTATGCGCATCCAGCCGGTCCTTGAAGTTCACCGACTTCACCTTGCCATCCTCGGCCAACTC
Organism: Sulfitobacter brevis; assembly: GCF_900112755.1. Lineage (GTDB taxonomy): Bacteria > Pseudomonadota > Alphaproteobacteria > Rhodobacterales > Rhodobacteraceae > Sulfitobacter > Sulfitobacter brevis. The sequence goes on from NZ_FOMW01000003.1 coordinate 226,594, forward strand.
GATCCGGCGCTCTGGCAGGTCGAGGTCCAGCGGCTGACGCTCAGCGCGGGCGGTTTTCAGCGCGGCATAGGCGGCGTAAAGCGGCTTGAGCACTGGCTCCAGCAGCGGGCCGGTGCGGTCGTTCGGGTTGCCGTCAATCGCGTCCTGCACCTCTTCGTAATGCAGCGAGGCGGGCGAGCGCATCAGCCCGCGGTGGAAGTCATGCGACAGCTTCTTGCCCTTGGCATCCAGCACCATACGCACGGCGATACAGGCACGCGGCACGCCTTCGTGCAGCGAGCACAGATCGCCCGACAGGCGGTCCGGCAGCATCGGCACCACGCGGTCGGGAAAATAGGTGGAGTTGCCGCGTTTGCGCGCCTCACGGTCCAGCGCCGAGCCGGGGGTAACATAGGCCGCAACGTCGGCAATCGCGACCCAGACGATATGGCCGCCTTCGTTCTTGGGGTCCTCGTCAGCATGGGCATAGCAAGCATCGTCGTGATCGCGGGCATCGGAAGGGTCGATGGTGATCAATGGCAGGTCGCGCAAATCTTCGCGGCCTTTGAGGCCCTCGGGCTCTTGGGCATCAGCTTCGGCGATCACATCGTCGGGAAATTCATCAGGGATGCCATGCTGGTGGATCGCGATGAGCGAGACCGCCCGCGGCGCGGAAGGGTCACCCAAACGGTCGGTCACCCGTGCACGTGGCAGGCCCATGCGGCCCTTGGGGCCCGCAAGCTCGGCCTCGACCAACTCGCCATCCTGGGCACCATGCGTGGCATCAGCAGCGACGACCCACTCGCGGTCGGCCCCCTTGTCGATCGGCACGATACGCCCACCATCAGAGCCTTTGCGAAACACGCCCAGCAGTTTTTTGGGGTTACTGCCAATGCGCCGGATCAACCGCGCCTCATAATGGTGATCTTCGGCTTTGACCAAAGTCAGCCGCGCCAAAATCCGGTCGCCCTCGCCCAATGCGGGATCAGAGGCACGCGGGATCAACAGCACAACAGGCTCCACGCCCTCACCGTGCCATTCCATCGGCTTGGCGAAAAGATCGCCATCCTTGTCAGGCCCCGTCACCAGCAATACCGATACAGGCGGCAGGCGGTCGGGGTTTTGATAGCTGTGTTTGCGCTTTTCCAGATGGCCCTCGGCCTCAAGCTCTTTCAGCATGCGCTTAAGGTCGATCCGCGCAGCGCCCTTGATGCCGAACGCCTTTGCGATGTCGCGCTTGGCGGTCAGGGTTGGGTTCTGTTCAATCCATTCGAGGATTTCGGGCTTGGAAGGTATTTTGCTCATGCCCCTCAGGTAGCACGCGCACCCCTTCTCGTCATGGGCAAATCGTCAGCGGTGTCGACGTCGCGCAAAGTGGCGATTTCGGCGATGCGATGATCGGGCAAGGTGGCCTTGCTGTCGGCCAGCGCGTGGCGGGTTGACCAGCGCACCGCGTCAAAGAAATACGGCGGCTGGCGGCGCGGGTGTTTGAGGCCAACCAGCCAATACCCTCCGTCCGGCGCGGGGCCAAACACTGCATCATGCCCGCCCAGCGCCTGAAACGCCTGCCAGATATGGCGGGGCGATACATCAGGGATGTCAGCGCCAATCACACAGGCCGGACCCTGCGGCACCTGCCCCAGCAATCGCGTCATCCGCGCACCGAGATCACCCCGCCCTTGCGGCCAGCGCGGCAGATCCGCGGGCCACGACCGGCTGCGCAACCCTTCGACATCGGGGGCCACGGCCAGCACCAGCTCCCAGCGCGGATCGCGCAAGCGGCGCAGCAAATGACGGGTCTGATGGCGAAACCACCACGCTGCAGCGACGGGGCCAATATCGCGCCCGAGACGGGTTTTTACCCGCCCGGGATGCGGCTCTTTCACCATAACAATGAGGGTGCGCTTCACAACGCGCGTACCATATCGCGGTGGTCGATGCCTGCGTCGTCGTAGACCGGGCCGATGGCTTCAAACCCCAAAGCCTCATAAAACCCGATGGCATGAACCTGCGAACCGAGCTTGGCTCGCGAAGCATGGCCTTGCGCGACCTCAAGCGCCTTGCGGATCAGCGCAGCACCAAGCCCTGTCCCGCGAAACTCACGCAGCACGCAGACCCGCCCGATCTTGGCTGTATCGCCCTCGACCTTGATCCGCGCGGTGCCGACTGGCTGATCGCCATCCATCGCCAGCAAATGCAGGCACTCGGGGTCAAATTCGTCCAACTCGTCAGCCTCGGAGACGCCCTGTTCGTCTATAAACACCACGCGGCGCAGCTTGCGACAGGTCGCGATATCTTCGGTCAGCGCAATGGTGATCGTCATGCGAAATAGTCTTTGAGGATACGGCCATAGATCGCTTTTAGCTGGTGAATATGTTCTACCCGCACGTGTTCATCCACCTGATGCATGGACTGCCCGACCAGACCAAACTCAACCACCGGACAGTGCGCTTTGACAAACCGCGCGTCCGAGGTGCCGCCCGTCGTGGACAGCTGCGGCGTCACGCCGGTTTCGGCCTCCACGGCACGCGACACCAGATCAGACAGCGCGCCGGGTGGTGTGATGAAGCTTTCGCCGGAAATCTTTATCTTCAAGCTCACCTCGACCCCGAACGCCTTGCGCACTTTCGCGGCCTCCTCCTCCAGCCACGCGCTCAGGCTGGCGCCGGAATGGGTGTCGTTGAAGCGGATATTGACCGCAGCGGTGCAGGCCGCCGGAATGACATTGGTCGCGGCATTGCCTGTATCCACGGTAACCACAGCGAGGGTGGAGGCGTCGAAATGTGCGGTGCCCTGATCGAGCTCGTGCGAGGCGAGCCTGTCCATCAGCCGGACCATTGCATTGAGCGGATTATTGGCGCGGTGCGGATAGGCGGAATGGCCCTGTTTACCCACCACGCGGAAATGCGCATTCATCGAGCCGCGCCGCCCGATCTTGATCATGTCGCCCATGTTTTCCGGACAAGTCGGCTCTCCGACCAAACAGACATCCATGCGCTCGCCGTTCTCGGCCATGTAATCCAGCAACGCGGTGGTGCCATCAACGGACTCGCCCTCTTCGTCGCCAGTAATGGCGATGACGATGGCGCCATCAGGGGGGGTGTTTTTGACGTAATCCACCGCTGCCGCGACAAATGCCGCCACACCAGATTTCATGTCAGTGGTGCCACGGCCGTACATCACCCCGTCACGGATTTCTGCACCAAAGGGCGGCATCGTCCATGCCGCCTCGTCCCCTACGGGCACCACATCGGTATGACCGTTAAAACCAAAGCAGCGCTGGTTGCCCTTGCTGCCCCAACGGGCAAACAGGTTGCGGATGCCTCCGCGATCCGCCCAAGCACAATCGAAGCCCGCGGCTTCCAGAACGCTTTGCAAAATCTCAAGCGCGCCGTCGTTGGCAGGGGTAACAGAGGCGCAGCGCACCAGTTTCGCGGTCAGATCGGCGGGGTCGAGGCCAGACATCACAGGCTCCTTGAGTTTGGTCGGTTTCGGCATGTGCTGCAGTTTTGTGGCGAAAAAGGCGCGGTGCCAAGGGGTAGAGCGATCAAAAGCTTTTGAGGGCGCGATATTGCGTGCTAGAATCAACCCAATAAAGAAGCCCGAGGCGGGTAACGGCAGTCTGGACAGCACCTGAATACAGGGCTTTCTACTTTCAAATGTGACATCTGGCTTGGGGTCAAATCCGTGCCGTGCCAGTTAAATGCCTCGCAATGTTAACAGGGGCAGGATTATGGTCGCACCGTCACCACGCCGCAAATCTCGCCGCGCCACGGGCTGCCCGCTTTGACATGGCTGGCCCTCACCGACCACGAAGACCGCCGGCTGTCGCTGCGCGGGCTCGGGAGCGACAAGAAGGCGACGCCGCTTTTAGAGGATGATCCGCGCAGTTTGCTGACGCGCGGCACGATCCTGTTTGAAACGCGGCTTTCGGCAGATGGCAAACCGCAGGTGCTTTTCGGCTATAAGTCCACTCATCCCAGCCATCGCAGCCTGACCTTTCAGGCGATCCCCGGTGGCGGGCTGGCCATGGTGCAGGTGCAGGACCAAGCCATCACCCACGCGGCGATCCAGCATAAGGAAGCGGGCCGCACCGATGTCGTGCGCATCACCTATTCTTGGGATACCGCCGCAAACTGGGGCCGCCTGACGCTGGAAAAGCCCGAAGAGACCCATGTAACGACAGTGCCGATCCACGATCCGCGCCCGCTGTCGCTGGACGATATCCGTGATCTGATGCTGGGCCGCACCGGCCAGACCTTTGCGCCCGACATGATTTTTGCAGCCTGCTCGGACCAGATCGAACCGATTGGCCCGATGCCGACACTGCTGCCCGAGACGCCACTTGCCACACCTTACGGCTATCGGCCTGCATCACTGCTCCAGCGCGGCGACACTGTGGTGACGCAAGCTGCGGGCGTGGTGCCGGTGCTGCACCGCTTGTCGCGGATGGTTCCGGCGCGCGGCAGCTTTGCGCCCGTGCGGCTCCGCGCGCCGTACTTCGGCTTGCAACAAGATATCATCGTTGCCCCCGATCAGCGGGTGCTGCTGGATGGGCCAGAAGTTGAATACCTGTTCAATCAAGAAGCTGTGCTGGTGCCAGCGCGACACCTCGTCAACGGCTTTGCCGCCCTGACAGAGCCTTGCGGTCCGACGATCAGCTACACGCAATTGCTGCTGCCCGCGCATGAAACAATGTTGGCGGCAGGCACTGCCGTAGAGAGCCTCTATATCGGGAGGATCAGACGCAACGCGCCGCATCTGGCCAGCAGCCTGTTGCATCATCTCGACCGCAGCACCCTGCCCGAACATGGCCGCCCCGCGCATCAGGTCTTGCGTTGGTACGATGCGATCCACCTCGCGCGGCAACGCGCCGCCTGATCGCTGTCAGTCGTAAAACGGCGTCATTTGCGCGATAATGACCGAGTTTTCCTCAAGCGCGCGCTGCATCAATTCGCGCTCTTCTGCGTCAATTTCCTGACCCTCGGCCTCCCGGTCGGCCAAGGTGCCGTAGCCGGTCACATCCAGCGGATTGGTTTCTGCCTGTTTAAGGATCGCCACCGTCTCGCGCACCGCCTCGGCTTCATCAACGCCGGACGCAAAGCACATCAGCGCCGCCCCCGTTGCCCCTTCGGGCAGACCATCGCCTGCCTTGCGGCCAATTTCGACCAGCAAGGTATAGACCTGCTGGCGCGAGGGTTTTTTTACTTTTTTCTCTTCAGACATGACTAGGGCCACCACTTTTGTTGGCGGCAGCCCTATCTGTTTCGCCCAGCCTTGGAAAGGGTCAGCTGCGCCCGCGCATCGCCCGCCATGCCCAGATCAGCAGGCAGGCCCCGACAAGCCCGACCACAAGCTGTGGCAGCCACGCGTCTGCGGCATAGATGTCAAAGAGGCTGAGGATAAAGTTCAGAACCACGGCGCCAACGATGCCCAACCCGATGTTGGTGATCAGCCCTGTTTCTGCCTTCATGATCATACTGGCAATCCATCCGGCAAGACCGCCGATGATGATCGCTCCGATTAGTCCAATTCCCATGGTATGCTCCAATTTCTGTGGTTGGCGACGCGAGCGTCCCCTAATCGGTAACATCACTATGAAAATTCTCACAACATTTTCCTTCTCCCCCCGCTGCATACACGTAGGGGGAGAAGGGCCGCTGTTGCTGTCTTAGTCGCGCAGCAGCTCGTTGATGCTGGTCTTGGAGCGGGTCCGCTCGTCGACGCGCTTGACGATAACGGCGCAATAAAGGTTCACGTTGTTCTTTGAGGGCATCGAGCCTGCCACCACAACCGAACCGGCTGGCACTTCGCCATACATGACTTCACCGGTTTCACGATCAAGGATCTTGGTCGACTGGCCGATGAAGACGCCCATTCCCAGAACCGAACCTTCGCGCACGATGCAACCCTCGACGACCTCGGAGCGCGCGCCGATAAAGCAGTTATCTTCAATAATCGTCGGGCCCGCCTGCATCGGCTCCAGCACACCGCCAATACCTACGCCGCCTGAAAGGTGCACGTTCTTGCCGATCTGCGCACAGGAGCCAACGGTCGCCCAAGTATCAACCATGGTGCCGCTATCGACATAGGCGCCAATGTTCACAAAGGACGGCATTAACACCACGCCCGGCGCGATATAGGCGCTGCGGCGGACCACACAGTTCGGCACAGCGCGAAAGCCCGCAGCTTTCCACTCCGTATCGCCCCAGCCTTTGAACTTGCTGTCGACCTTGTCCCACCAGCCAGCGCCCTGCGGGCCACCTTCCTGATGCTCCATATCTTTGATTCGAAAGCCCAGCAGCACGGCCTTCTTGGCCCACTGGTTCACATGCCAGCTGCCATCATCCTGCTTTTCTGCGACGCGCAGCTTGCCCGAATCCAACGCGTTCAGCGTGGTCTCGATGGCATCGCGGGCCTCTCCGGTCGTGGACGAGGTGATCTGGTCACGGGTGTCCCAAGCGGACTCGATTGCGGACTCAAGCTGGGCGTTGGACATATTCTGCTCCTGATCAAATGTGTTACCGCGCTATACCCGCGCCAGCCCTGCCGCGCAATCGCTTGAGCACCCCCCTCTGACGCAGCACCCGCCCAGGCTGTCATATCGCTGTGGTCAATCCGCGTCCTGCGGTGCATGTTGGGAAGCAAACCGGGCACGATTGCCCAATAAATCCCACCCCGAGCAGCCTGTCCGGAGAAATACATGAGAGACGACCCAAGCCACCCGCTGCGCGACGCCCACAGCGACCGCGCCAAGGCCCAAGAGGCACCGGACACACCCCAAACCCGTGCGCCCGCCTATCAGCTTGCCTTCACCGATAGCGATTTCATGTGCCGCGAAGAATTGCGGCCCGTGCGTCTGCAGCTTGAATTGCTCAAGCCCGAGTTGATTCTTGATGCCCACGGCATCACGTCAACGATTGTTTTGTTTGGCGGAGCCCGTATCCCCGAACCTGCACAAAAACACACGGCCCGCACAGAGACCCTCGCCGAACTATCTCGCTTTTACGACGAGACCCGCGAATTTGCCCGGCTGATGACCCTGAAATCGATGAAATCCGGCAGCACCGACGACGTTATCGTGACCGGCGGCGGTCCCGGCGTGATGGAAGCAGGCAATCGCGGCGCGATTGACGCAGGCGGTCGCTCCATCGGGCTGAATATCGTGCTGCCGTTCGAGCAGGCCCCGAATGAATACGTCACGCCAGAATTATGCTTTAACTTCCACTACTTCGCGATCCGCAAAATGCATTTCCTGATGCGCGCCAAGGCGATCTGCGTCTTCCCTGGCGGCTTTGGCACCATGGACGAGCTTTTTGAGGCCCTGACCCTGATCCAGACCGGACGCATGGAACGGGTGCCGTTCTTGCTCTTCGGTCGGGCCTTCTGGGAGAAAATTATCAACTGGGATGCGCTCGCGGATGCAGGCACCATCTCGGCCCAAGACCTCAACCTGTTCCGATTTGTCGAAACAGCCGCAGAAGCAATGGATCTCATTGAAAACTGGAAAACAGAACCGCCCCGCGAAGATGTGCCAGGGCGGTCGGAACTGGAATAAACCTGAACTCAAAAGACTGCCAGAATATGGCCTCAGCCCAGAGCTTCACAACAGGTCGCCGGTGAAAACCGGCGGCTGCGAATTTATCGCCGGCCCCAACGCGGGGGCCATCATCAGTGAAAGCGCGGCGCAACCATCACTTCTGGCAGTGTCGCGATTTCAACGTGGTGCGGCAAGGTTTCTACGATCTGGCCGTGATCGGTCTCTTTGATCGCATAGCCGTAGCCAGCCAAGCGATGTTTCCACTCGCGCGTCGATAGCGCCATCGCGCGCTCCCGCATGACCAGATCAATTACTTTTTCAATGACGAAGGGGTTATTGTTAAAAATTACAGACATTTGAGCCTCCAGACTGTTTGCCTACTGGAAACAATCTGCGCTTCGATAAAGGCGGGAATTGCCCGCAAATGCGACGAGAATAGGGTCATTTCAGGACCGAAACGAGACCTCCGCCGCAAATTTATCTCTCGTTTTACCTGAAAGCCCCCGCCAAAGGCTTCCAAGCTTCAACCTTCAAGAATGCAACATAGCCGAGACTTAGCTAATCCCCGCGTCCGCTTCGATCTGCTTGCGTGATTTACGCGCCCGCTCGGTCGCTGACTTCAGCTGGCCACAGGCGGCCATGATATCTTCGCCGCGTGGTTTGCGCACTGGCGAGGCATAGCCTGCACGATAGATGATATCCGCAAAGGCCCGAATGCGGTTGTTCGACGACCGTTTATACGGTGCACCCGGCCATTCGTTGAACGGGATCAGGTTGATCTTCGCCGGAATGCCGCGAATTAATTCAATTAACCGATGCGCATCTGCATCTGAATCGTTCACGCCGTCCAGCATCACATATTCAAAAGTAATCCGCTCGGAGTTGGAGACCTTCGGATAGTCGCGCAATGCCTCCAACAACGCTTCAAGGTTCCAACGCTTGTTGATCGGCACCAGTTTGTCGCGCACCTCGTCCGTTGTAGCATGGAAAGAAATCGCCAACTGACAGCCGATTTCCTGCGCTGTCCGCGCAATCTCTGGGACCACACCGGAGGTGCTCAGCGTGATCCTGCGGCGCGACAATTGAATGCCCTCGGGGTCCATCGCAATCTTCATCGCGTCGCGGACGTTTTCGAAATTATACAGCGGCTCACCCATGCCCATCAGCACGATATTCGACAACAACCGCGCTTCGCCGGTGATCGTGCCGGGAACCGGCCATTCGTCCAGATCATCCCGTGCCACCATGACCTGTCCGATAATCTCGCCAGCCGTCAGGTTGCGCACCAGTTTTTGCGTGCCGGTATGGCAGAACGAACAGGTCAGCGTGCAACCCACCTGCGAAGAAACGCATAGCGTGCCGCGCCCTTCCTCAGGAATATACACCACTTCGACCTCGTGGCCGCCCGCAATGCGCACCAGATACTTCCGCGTCCCGTCTGCGCTCACCTGACGGGTCACAACTTCAGGCACCTCGATCACGAACAGCTCGGCCAGTTGCGCACGATACGCCTTGCCCAGATTGGTCATCGCCTCGAAATCGCGCACGCCCCATTGATAGATCCACTGCCAGATCTGCCCGACCCGCATCTTGGCCTGCTTCTCCGGCGTTCCCGCCCCGATCAGCGCCTCGCGCATCGCATCACGTGTCATGCCCACAAGGTTCACCGGACCCTCCGGCAATTTGCGGGGGATGGTCATGACGTCTTGGGTGATGGGCGATGATGCAGACATAGAAATAGCGCCTCGAATCCTGAAGGTGATGCGCCTCTATATAGAAACCGGCGGCATTTGCAAAAGGGGTAGGCGCGGCACCGCTTCCCGATGCCACGCCCATATTTTCATACTCGTCCCCGCGAAGGAGGGTTTAGCCGCCGCAGCGCTTCGCCGCATCCTCAACCGCTGCTGTGAATCCCAGCAGGGAGAATGTGTCTTTGGTCTGCGTCCCGCGGCCCGACCGTCCGGTCGCAACCGCGTCGGCGCCACGTTTCATCGCCGCGATAATCTGCGAATCATCCTCTGTGGTCGCAGGCCACGCCCACTCACCTTCGGTAAACAACTCAAAGCTGCTGCCGGACACGTTCAGGTTAACCGTCGATCCGCTGGCGAAGGGATAGCCGCCGGTAAAGGCAACCTGTCCCTTGGCCCCTGCGGAGGGGCGGTAAAACACCATGAGCAAGGTCTGGCCACGGTTCACCGCTACCACACGACCATCGCGCGAATTCACAGCCTCTTTCGGCGTGGACACACCCCAACACTCGGTCGGGTTATCCTCGACAAAAACGGACCAGTCGGTCTTGGCCGCTACACGGTTCGTGCTTTGCTCCTGCGCGGATGCGCCCACTGTCAAACACGCGGCTAATCCTGCCGCAATACCGATCGTCTTTACTATTTGCATCTGTCCAGCCTCCAGCCGTCCGTGACCTCAATATTTCGTCAGACCCGCATGGCATCCGTTCATCCGGCCGCTCGCTTGCAAGGGTCTGTCATCTTCTCGACAACAAGCATAATAACGTGAAACACGCGACAAGCGAAAGCCTGATTGGCAGGTTTTCGCCAACGAATAGGATGGAAGATGACGAAACCAGCCCCCTTTGCAGAAATCTGGCGCGGTCCCTTTTTCGAAAGCGTCCACTTTGGCCATGCTGTCGTTTGCGACGATACCGGCCAGATCGTGCAGGCCTGGGGCGATCCAGAAGCCGTCATCCTGCCACGTTCGTCCTCCAAAATGCTGCAAGCGCTGCCGCTGATCACCTCGGGCGCCGCCGACAAAGCAGGCCTGACCAGCGAACATCTCGCCCTCGCATGCGCCTCCCACCAAGGCGATCCGATCCACACCAAGCGCGTCGCCAACTGGCTCGACGGGCTTGGCCTGCAAGAATCCGATTTGCGTTGCGGATCGCATATGCCTTACGGGCGCGACACCGAAGTCGCGATGATCAAATCAGACGAAACGCCTTGCCAGTATCACAATAACTGCTCGGGCAAACACGCAGGCTTCCTGACGTTAAACCAACACCTCGGCGGCGGCAGCGAATATGTCGATCCTACCCATCCGGTCCAAAAAGCATGCCTCGAAGCGTTCGAGACGGTGACCGGCGAAACCTCTCCCGGCTACGGGATAGACGGGTGCTCGGCCCCGAACTTTGCCTGCACCCTGCACGGCATGGCCCGCGCCATGGCGCATTTCGCCGCGGCCCCCGAAGGCTCCGCCGAGGCCCGTCTGCACCAAGCCATGCGCCTGCACCCCGACCTCGTCGCTGGTGAAACCCGCGCCTGCACCGAGTTGATGCGCGCCATGAACGGGAAGGTTGCCCTGAAGACCGGTGCCGAAGGTTTCTTCATCGCCATCCTGCCCGAAGCCAAGCTCGGCATCGCGCTCAAGGCCTCCTGCGGCACCACCCGCGCCGCTGAATGTGCCATCGCCGCGATTCTCGTCGGTCTCGGTGCGCTCGACCCCAACCATCCCGCCACCGTTGCGCGGATGAACACCCCGATCACCAACCGCGCAGGCACCGTCACGGGCATCCTTAAGCCCAGCGCCGATCTCCTGCCTGCTTCAGTTGGCTAGATGAACTCTGGTGGGGGTTCGGGGGAGGCAACGCCTCCCCCGCCGGTCGCCGCGCTTTACGCGGCGAACTCTTCCTGCGCATAGCCCTGCACAAAAAGCAGCGCCGTCAAATCTCCGAAATTGATCCGCACATCGCATTCTGCCGCGACGACAGGCTTGGCATGCAGCGCCACCCCCAGCCCCGCGCGGTGCAGCATCCCCAGATCATTTGCCCCGTCGCCCACGGCAATCACATCTGCCTCGGAAATTCCCAACCGCGTCGTGATCTGCTCCAGCGCATCTACCTTTGCCTGCTTGCCCAAAATCGGCATCCCCACAGCGCCCGTCAGCTTGCCGCCCTCGGCCAGCAGGGTGTTCGCGCGGTTCTCGTCAAAGCCCAGCGTCGCTGCGACCTGTTCGGTAAAGGCGGTGAACCCGCCTGACACCAGCGCCGCATGGCCGCCTGCCTGCTTCATTGTGGCAACCAGCACCTTACCGCCCGGCATATAGGTGATCCGCTCGGCCAGAACTTTGTCGATCGCCGCAACATCAAGCCCTTGCAGCAGCCCGACCCGCTCCTTCAACGCACCCTCGAAATCCAGCCCGCCGTTCATCGCCCGTGCGGTAATCTCCTTGACCCGTGCACCGACGCCCGCCTCATCGGCCAATTCGTCAATGCACTCTTGTTCGATCATCGTGCTGTCCATATCGGCCAGCAGCATCTTTTTGGCGCGGCCTTGGGCCTGCACCACCACCATATCGACCCCCATCGACTGACAGTTCTCCCAAACCTCCCAGCGATTCGCGGGCATCTGGCCGATGCTGAATTCCGCCGCCTCGTCGGGTGCCAGCCAAACCGCATCGCCGCCGCCCCACGCATTGCGCAAGCTTTCTACCAAGGCAGGCTCCAGCCCGCGTGTCCGGGGAGAAGTGAGCAAAACCACTGTAAACATCGATAAGTTTCCGATCCGCGTCAGGGATGTCGCAAAAAGCGACCGAAGCGGCGTTCTAGCCGCGTTTTGCGGCTTGTGCCAGACCGCAGCCCCCCGTATCTGCCTCCGTGGGACACCCTTCCCCAACGAAGGGCGCATATCTGAGAGGATAGCATCAATGGCTATTACACAACCGGCATCGCGGCCGGCAAATCCGCGATTTTCATCGGGCCCTTGCGCCAAAATCCCCACATTTGATCTGACCAAGCTCGCTTCCGCGCCTCTGGGCCGCAGCCACCGCGCGGCACCCGGCAAGGCCAAGCTGCTTGAAGCGATCGAAACCACCCGCGAGATCCTCGGCGTTCCTGCCGACTTCCGTATCGGGATCGTGCCTGCCTCCGACACCGGCGCTTTCGAGATGGCGATGTGGTCGCTGCTTGGCGAACGCCCTGCCGAGATGGTCGCATGGGAATCTTTCGGCGCGGGCTGGGTCACCGATGTGGTCAAACAGCTTAAAATCGACGCCCAAGTTCACACCGCCGACTACGGCGAGATCGTGGATATGGCCGCGCTCAACTATGACAATGACGTTTGTTTCACATGGAACGGCACCACCTCCGGTGTGCGCATGCCAAACGGCGATGCGATCCCTGCGGATCGTGCAGGCCTGACGCTTTGCGATGCTACCTCTGCCGCCTTCGCGATGAACCTGCCGTGGGACAAGCTCGACGTCACCACCTTCTCCTGGCAGAAAGTGCTGGGTGGCGAGGCGGCGCACGGCATGCTGATCCTCAGCCCCCGCGCGGTGGAACGGCTCGAATCCTATACCCCCGCATGGCCCCTTCCAAAGATTTTCCGCATGACCAAAGGCGGCAAGCTGATCGAAGGCATCTTCAAGGGCGAAACTATCAACACGCCCTCGATGCTTTGCGTCGAAGATTATCTGCTGGCGCTGGACTGGGCCAAATCCGTCGGCGGTCTGAAAGGTCTGATCGCGCGGGCCGATGCCAACACCAAAGCAATCTCCGATTTCGTCGCGAAAAACGACTGGATCGATTTTCTCGCCACCGATCCCGCGACCCGCTCTAATACTTCGGTTTGCCTCAAGTTTACCGATGGCCGGATCACCGACGGCGCCGCCTTCGCCAAAGCCATCGCCAAACGGCTGGCCGACGAAGACGTGGCCCTCGATATCGGTGCCTACCGCGACGCCCCTGCGGGTCTGCGGATCTGGTGCGGCGGCACGGTTGAGACCTCGGACATCGACGCGATGTTGCCGTGGCTCGCCTATGCCTTCGAGACCGAAATCAACGCGTGAATGACAGCGCCCGCCTGCCACCGGCAGGCGCGGCCATCTCAGACCATTTTATAAGGACCACAAACATGGCTCCCAAAGTACTCATCTCCGACAGCCTCAGCGAAGCCGCCGTCCAGATTTTCCGCGACCGCGGTATCGACGTCGACTTCCAGCCCAATCTTGGCAAGGACAAAGACAAGCTTGCCGAAATCATCGGCAACTACGACGGCCTTGCGATCCGCTCGGCCACCAAAGTCACCGAGAAGATCCTCGCCAACGCCCCCAACCTGAAGGTTATCGGTCGCGCCGGGATCGGCACTGACAACATTGACAAAGACGCCGCCTCCAAGCGCGGTGTGATCGTGATGAACACGCCTTTTGGCAATATGATCACCACTGCCGAGCACGCCATCGCAATGATGTTCGCCGTCGCCCGCCAGATCCCCGAAGCCAGCGCCTCCACTCATGCGGGTAAATGGGAAAAGTCCAAGTTCATGGGCGTTGAGCTGACCGGTAAGACCCTCGGCGTGATTGGCGCGGGCAACATTGGCGGTATCGTTTGCGACCGTGCACGCGGCCTCAAGATGAAAGTCGTGGCTTATGACCCCTTCCTCGGCGACGAAAAGGCCGAGAAAATGGGCGTCGAGAAGGTCGAACTCGAAGAATTTCTGAAGCGCGCCGATTTCATCACCCTGCACGTTCCCTATACCGAGCAGACCGCGAATATCCTGAGTCGTGAAAACCTCGAAAAGACCAAGAAAGGCGTGCGGATTATCAATTGCGCCCGTGGTGGTCTGGTTGACGAAGTCGCCCTCGCCGACCTGCTGAAATCCGGCCATGTTGCCGGTGCGGGTTTCGATGTCTTCGCCGAAGAGCCCGCCACCGAGAACCCGCTTTTCAACCTGCCCAACGTGGTCTGCACGCCGCACCTCGGCGCGGCAACCACCGAAGCCCAAGAAAACGTCGCCCTTCAGGTCGCCGAGCAGATGGCAGATTACCTGCTCACCGGTGCCGTAACCAACGCGCTCAACATGCCGTCGGTTACCGCAGAGGAAGCAAAAATCATGGGCCCGTGGTTGAAACTCGCAGGCCACCTCGGCGCTTTCGTTGGCCAGATGACCGACGAGCCTGTTAAAGCGATCAACATCCTTTATGACGGCTCGGTTGCTGGCATGAACCTCAGCGCGCTGAACTGCGGCGTCGTGGCTGGCATTATGAAACGCGCCAACCCTGACGTGAACATGGTTTCGGCCCCCGTTGTAGCCCGTGAAAAAGGCATTCAGATCAGCACCACCAACCAAGATAAATCCGGCGTTTTCGACGGCTATATCAAGGTCACCGTGGTCACCGAAAAGCGCGAACGCTCCATCGCGGGTACTGTGTTCTCGGACGGCAAGCCACGCTTCATCCAGATCAAGGGCATCACCATCGATGCCGAAATCGGTGAACACATGCTCTATACCACCAACGAAGATGTCCCCGGCATCATCGGGACACTGGGTCAGACCATGGGCGAAAACGGCGTTAACATCGCCAACTTTACCCTCGGTCGCTCCGCCGCCAAGGGCGAGGCGATTGCCTTGCTCTACGTCGATGACGAGGTGCCGGCGCCCGTGATCAAAAAGCTGCATGACACCGGCATGTTCCGGCAGATCAAGCCGCTTCAGTTCGATGTTGCCTAATCGACCAATCTCAAACCGCCCGCCCTCACCGGCGGGCGGTTTTGCTTTTACCTGAAAGATGCCCATGCCCAAACCGATCTACGCCATCGGCGACATTCACGGCCAAAAGGCCGAGCTGGACCGTGTCCTCGACCTGATCGAACAGGACGGCGGCAAAGAAGCGTCGATCGTCTTTCTCGGCGATTACGTCGACCGTGGCCCCGACAGCCGCGCCGTGCTCGACACCCTCATTGCAGGGCGCGACTTGGGCCGCGACTGGACCTTCCTGATGGGCAACCACGACCGTATGTTCGCATGGTTTCTGCAAGACTACCCCCGCCACGACGCCTATCTGCCCATCGACCTCAACTGGCTGCACCCGCGCTTGGGCGGCGACACAACGCTGGCCTCCTATGGCATCCATTTCACCAGCAGAGATCGGATGCTGGATGTCCACGCCCAAGCCCGCAGCGCCGTACCCCCTGCCCACCTGCACTTCGTCCACAGTCTCAAGCTGAGCCACGAGACCCAGAATCACTTCTTTGCCCACGCAGGCATCCGCCCCGATGTGCCCCTTGCCGATCAAGACCAAGAGGACCTGCTCTGGATTCGCAAAGAATTTCACCGTCACAGCGCTGCACACCTTAAACTGGTAGTCCACGGCCATACCCCTGTTCAGGCCGCCACCCACTACGGCAACCGCGTGAACCTCGATTCCGGCGCAGGCTACGGCAACCCGCTCAGCGTCGCTGTCTTTGAAAACCAACAAAGCTGGCTGCTCTCCGGCCAAGGCCGCACCCCCCTCACGCCTGCCTAATCCTTTCTCTTTTGGACCGGAAATATTCCGGGGGAGCGCGGGCCAGCGCTCCCGCCTTTTGCGCATCAATGAAAATCGCGCGACTTCGGGATTACCTTCACATCGCGCGGATGCCTGTGCCTGCTGACCTGTCCGGGGATTGGATGGGTCGGATGATCGCCGCGCACTGTGGTCGCGGGCACCCGATCTTCGCTGAGCGTATCGAGCCGGTCGGTCCGGTTCTCCAACCGATCCGCCACCACGTGAATGACGCGGCCATCGCTTTGCACCCGCCCGTGCACAACCAATAAACGCGCCGCCATGATTACGGGCCGGTACTGCTCGAACAGGCTTGGCCAGATCACCAGATTTGCCACCCCTGCCTCATCCTCCAGCGTGATAAAGCATACCCCCTTGGCGCTGCCCGGTTTCTGGCGCACCAATACCAGCCCCGCGATCGACACCCGCGCGCCGTGCCGCAGGGCAGGCAGTTGATCGGTGCAAACAAAGCCCTGCCCGCGCAAGCTGCCGCGAAAAAACGCCATCGGATGCGCCTTCAGGGACAGCCGCAGCGTTTGGTAATCCGCCACCACATGTTCGGCCTGCGGCATCGCGGGCAGCACCACAACAGGCTCCGCCCCCTCATCGCGGGTCTCGGCATAGGTGAAAATCGGCAGGTCCGGCGCATCCTTCAGCCCCTGCGCCTGCCACAGCGCGGCACGGCGATCCAACCCCATGCTGCGCATCGCATCTGCCGCTGCCAACCGTCGCACCGCACCGCGATCCAGCCGCGCGCGTTTCTTGAGGTCGGCCACGTCGCCAAAGGGCAGATCCCGCGCCGTCATGATCCGCAGCGCCGCATCCTGACGCAGCCCGTCAATCTGGCGCAGCCCCAAACGCAGCGCAAACCCCGCGCCACAAGGCTCCAAGGTGCAGTTCCACTCGGAGAAGTTCGCATCCACCCCGCGCACCTCGACGCCATGCTCGCGCGCGTCCCGCACAATTTGCGCTGGCGCATAAAACCCCATCGGCTGGCTGTTCAACAACGCGCAGGCAAAGGCCGCAGGATAGTGGCACTTCATCCAGCTTGAGACATAGACCAGCTTGGCAAAACTCGCCGCATGGCTTTCGGGAAAGCCATACTCCCCGAACCCTTTGATCTGGTCAAAACAGCGCTGCGCGAAATCAGGGTCGTAGCCGCGTTCGGTCATCCGTCCGACCATCTTCTGCTGTAAGGTTTCGATGGTGCCGCGCGACCGGAAAGTCGCCATCGCCTTGCGCAACTCATTGGCCTCGGCGGGAGTGAATTTGGCGGCATCAATGGCGATTTTCATCGCCTGCTCCTGAAAGATCGGCACCCCCAGCGTGCGGCCCAATATCTTTAACAACTCGTCCTGCGGATGCTCCGGCCCCGGCGCGGGATAGCTCACCCCCTCAAGCCGCTGTCGCCGCCGCAGGAACGGATGCACCATATCGCCCTGAATGGGACCGGGCCGCACAATGGCAACCTCGATCACCAGATCGTAAAACCGCCTTGGCCGCAGCTTGGGCAGCATCGCCATCTGGGCGCGGCTTTCGACCTGAAACACCCCCAGACTGTCGCCCAGACACAGCATGTCATAGGTCGCGGCATCATCGGCAGGCACCGTCGCCAGTTCCTTCACATCGCCATAATGCGCAGCCATCAGATCAAAACATTTGGCGATGCAAGTCAGCATCCCCAGCGCCAGAATATCGACTTTGAAGATATCCAGCGCGTCGATGTCATCCTTGTCCCACTCGATGAACGACCGCTCCGGCATCGCGCCATTGCCGATCGGTACGATCTCGGTCAGCGGGCGTTCGGTCAGGATAAACCCGCCGACATGCTGCGACAGATGGCGTGGCATTCCCGTCATCTCCCGTGCCAGCCGGATCACGCGGCGCAGATAGGGATCGCTCAGATCCATCCCCGCCTCCTTGACCCGCGCATCGCCGACCTCGGCCTCGAAACTGCCCCAAACGGTACTGGCGAGCTTGGCTGTCACGTCCTCGCTGAGCCCCATCACCTTGCCGACCTCGCGGATTGCACTGCGCGGACGGTAATGGATCACCGTCGCGCACAGCCCCGCCCGCGCCCGCCCGTATTTGTGATACATGTACTGGATCACTTCCTCGCGGCGTTCATGCTCGAAATCGACATCAATATCGGGCGGCTCGTCGCGTTCCTCCGAGAGGAACCGCTCGAACAGCACGTCATGTTCCTCAGGATCGACAGAGGTGATGCCAAGGCAGAAACACACTGCCGAATTCGCCGCCGAGCCGCGCCCTTGGCACAGGATAGGGGGGTCGGCCTCCTCCCGCGCGAAACGCACGATATCGTTGATGGTCAAAAAGTACCGCGCGATCTTTTTGGACCCGATCAGCGCGAACTCTTTCTCGATGATCGCCCTGATCCGGTCCGATACCCCATCCGGATAGCGCTGCGCCGCGCCTGCCCAAGTCAGATGCTCCAACTCCTCCTGTGCGCTGCGGCCTTCGGGGACAATCTCGTGCGGGTACTCGTATTTCAGGTCATCAAGGCTGAAGGTGCAGGCATCCGCCACCTGCCGCGTCGCCGCGATGGCATGGGGCCATGCACCAAACAGCCGGCACATCTCGCCGGGCGGTTTGAGGTAGCGTTCGGCATTGGCCTCCAGTGCGAAACCAGCGGTGTCGATGGTGGTGCCAGTGCGGATGCAGGTCATGATGTCCTGCAACGGGCGGCGCTGCGGCGCGTGATAGAGCACATCATTGGTCGCCAGAATGCCCATCCCATGCGCCCGCGCGATCCGGTCAAGCCGGTGGATCCGCGCCACGTCGTCACCGCGATAGAGATAGGCCGCCCCGATATGGCGCATCTGCGGCAAGGCACGCAGCAGCCGGGGCAGGCCCGCCTCGAACACCGCCACCGCTTCGGGCGGCATCACGATCAATTGGATGCCCTGCGCATGGGCCGCCAGCATCTCCAGCGTCAAATGGGTTTCGCCCTTGGCCTGCCAACCGCCATCGACATCCGCCATCTTGCCCTTGGACAGCAGCACCGACAGCCGCGCATAAGCATCGCGGTCGCGCGGATAGGCCAAAAGTTCGGTGCCGCACATCAACACCAGCCGCGCACCAATAACCGGGCGCAGCTTGGCCTTTTTGGCTTCGGTATGGACCCGCACCACCCCTGCCAGCGTGTTGTGATCGGCAATCCCCATCGCGTGATAGCCCAGCAGATTGGCCGTGGCCGTCAGATCGACGGCATCTGACGCCGCACGCAAAAACGAGAAACAACTGGCCAGCCCCAGTTCCACATAAGGACCGGGGCTGTGCCATTGAAACGGGTCATCCGGGTCCAGCGTCCGGCGCTTATGTCCTTCCTGCTCAGGCATCGCACGCGCTCCCCCCTCCCACACCCTGCGGGATGGCGGGTGGAAATGCGGACAAGTCAGCGCGCTGCGGAGCGCATGGCAATTTAATACCGCTCACCATCACGCGAAAATCCCGTGCAAAAACCAATGCGGATCGCCGCCGCGTCCGTCGCCCAGAATACCCTGACGGTAAATCCAGAAGCGCCGCCCGTCACCAACCTCGACCTTATAGTAATCCCGCAGCCGCGTGCCGGGGCGATCGCGCCACCACTCCGGCGCGATACGCTCGGGCCCCTCATGGCGCGTGGTCAGATAGGCCACCCGCCGCCAGCGAAACCGCGCAGGCGGGCCTTCGGGCACCGCATAAAGCACCGCAATCTCCTCGGGCGGTGTGAGCAGACGCAAGGGCCGGTCGCGTGATAGAACAGGCGGTGCCGCGGGCGCGCCGGTCAGCGCAGGCACGCGGCCCTCGACCCGTTCGGGCAGATGGCTTTGCACCCAGACCGGCCATGTAATGCGCTCCGGCCCCAGCTTGGCGGTCAGCCGGTCCAACAGTGCCGCCACATCGCGGCCCGCTTCGCGCCCGCCCTCCAAATGGTCCTGATGCAGCGCCAAGGGCTCTACCCGCAGTGCCTCCAGCGTCAAAAGATCAAACCCGAAACCGGGGTCGATACCGTCAAGCTTGCCACGCAGCAGGCGCAGCACATGACTGGCCTCGCGGCTGGCCGAGGCCGTCGCCACATTGCGCGAGCGCCATTCACCATCGACACGGTAAATCGTCAGCCGCAGCAACCGTACGCCCAGTTCCGCCTGTGCCAGTTGGGTGCAAAGATCGGCGGCCAGCCCGTCCAGATGCGGCACCGGATCAATCACCGGTTCAGGCAATCGCGCTCGTGCCAGCCAGCGCCGTCCCTCGCCCGGTGCATTGAGCGGATCGCCCAGCCGCCCCAACGCGCGGTCGAGCAGAACCAGCGGGTTGCGATCCTCGGCGATCCGGTCAAACCGCCGCATCAGCGCAACGCGGGGCACCTCCATCAGCGCGCCGATGGTTTTGAGGCCAAGCCGTGTCAGCAGCCGCGAGGTATCGCTGTCGATCCGCAGGGCGACCACGGGCAACGGCGCCAGCAGTTCCGCCACCTCCTGCGGCCCGCAGATCGTCCCCGCAGCGCCAAACCGTGCCAGCATCTGCGCCGCCCCACGGGTCGGGGCCATCGCCAGCCGCGCCGACAAGCCCTGCATGGCAAAGCGCGCGCCCATGTCGCGCAGCATCGCTGCCTCTCCGCCAAAAAGATGCGCGGCGCCGGTCACGTCCATCACGATGCCATCCGCCCCGTCGCGCACGGTCCACGGGCACCAGCGCCGCGCCCAAAGCGCCACACGGGCCAGCAATGCGCCTTCGCCCTCGGGGTCGGCGGGCTCGACGTGTAAGTCCGGATGGATCGCCTGCACATCGACAACCCGCTCGCCCGCGCTGATCCCCCGCGCTTGCGCGGCAGCGCCAAGCGCGTGGATCACCGGACCGTGCGCGCCTTGGCGTGCCAGCACCACCGGCACCGTGTCATCCGGCAAGGTCCGCTGTTGCGCGGTCATCCTCTGCCATCTGTCCATCGCCAGATTGGGGAAATAAGCGGAGACGATTTGCGGGCTCGGCTGCGGTTGGGTCATGGGCGGCCACCCACGTGCCGGGGCTGCGCCCGCGCGCCCGAAACAGCTCCGCCTCCCAGAGCGGTGCGCCGGGAGCTTGGGGGTTGTAGGGATGGGTCTGGGACGGCAGCGCGCTGAGCCGCCAACGTTCGCGCGCCGCCGACAGCGCCCCGTGATCGCCCGACCGGATCAGCCAGATCGGCACGCCAGCGGTCTCGGCCCGCAGGGCAAGGCGCTTGGTGGCGGTAAAGCTCAACACCTCCGGTGCACCGTGTATTTCGCCCACCACGGCAGACAACCCCGCACAGGCGGCACCTTCCTCCATCGCCCAAAGCACATCGCGCGGATGGCTGACCTCGACCTTCAGCACATGGCCGCGAAAGCCGAAATTGCGCAGCGCCGGCCCGTAAAGCTGGCCATTCTCGCGCCGCGACATCCGGTCCGACACCCAAAGCACCGGATCGGTACTCTCGCCCAGACAGGCCAGCACAAACCCCGTCACCGCCGCATCGAACGGCCCGCCCGCCAACACATCGCGCAGCACCGCGCCCCCTGAACCGGGCCTTGGCACGTCCTGCACCAGACGTTTGGCGGACAGGGAAACGACCTGCCCAAATGAAGAATCGGGTATCATGCATCCCTCCATATGTTCACTTTTTGTTCTACATGAAAAGAGCCTGCTTGGGTAGAGGGCACGTGCAAGATCGTCGTGGCTTCACCAAAGCGGCAAAGCCGAGATGGCGGCGCAAAAGCGGCCCGCCACTCAGCAATCACTCGTGGTTCGCGGGGTCGCTCTCATCGCTGGTCCGCGACAGGTTGAACGCGATCACCCTGTCCAGCATGCCGTTAAAAAGCGCCGCTTCCCCGGCAGTAAGCGGGGTCAGCACACGCTCGTTCCGGCGCACCACTTCCCCCAGTATCCGCCCGTAAAGCGCTTTTCCCTTGGTCGTCACACGCAGCACAACCGCCCGCGCATCCTGCCGATCAGGGTTGCTGCTAATCAGCCTTTTGCCAATCAACTCCTTCAACAAGCGGCTCAACTGGCTTTTGTCCATCAACAGAAAGCCCGACAGATCGCCCGCCCGTACCGGTCCCTTGGACCGGATCAACGCCAACACGCGCCATTCATTCAGGCTCAGATCAAATAGCGCCTCCAGCCAGTCAAAGCCGCGGCGGTCGATCAGGCCATTCAAGCGCTTTATCTTAAACGAGATGACGTCTTCGATTGTCTCAACTGGCGGATGTTTGGCCGAATCAGCCCCGCCGCATGGCAAGGTCGCGTCACTTTCACTGGACATTTTACGGCACCTGCACACTCGGTAAAGGAGATAAAAATCCATACATTAATAATCGAATCAAGCCTTCTTCCCGCTGGAAGGTTGAGAAAAACCGCCTATCCTGCGGCACAATGACCATGTACATTCCGGTTTTGAGAGCGTACCCGCTGCCGCTAGCCTTGCCAAAACACCCGCTTTTGGCCCGCCTGCCGCAGGCAGCGCCAAAACAACAGGACATAATTTCTTGATTCAGACTATTGCCGATTCGCTCGCCCAACAGGGTTATGAGACACTTACCGCCGTTCAGGAGGCCGTAACCGATCCCGCGCTGGACGAAGCAGATCTGCTGGTTTCCGCCCAGACCGGTTCGGGCAAGACGGTGGCGTTTGGCCTTGCCATCGCGCCAACCCTGCTGGGAACCGACACCCATTTCAACTCAGCCGGTGCGCCACTGGCACTGGTCATCGCGCCAACACGCGAACTGGCCATGCAGGTCAGCCGCGAATTGACCTGGCTTTATGGCAAGACCGGCGCAGTCGTTACGACCTGCGTCGGCGGCATGGACACCCGCGCGGAACGCCGCGCACTGGACCGCGGCGCGCATATCGTTGTCGCCACGCCGGGCCGTCTGTGTGACCACATCAAACGCAGCAACATCGACCTGTCGTCGATCCGCGCGGTGGTGATGGACGAAGCCGACGAGATGCTCGATCTGGGCTTTCGCGAAGAGTTGGAGTTCATCCTCTCCGAAGCGCCCGAAGACCGCCGCACCCTGCTGTTCTCCGCGACCGTTCCTGCGGCAATCGCCAAGCTCGCGAAATCCTATCAGCGCGATGCACAGCGCATCACCACCGTTGGTGAGGCCAAGCAGCACAGCGATATCGAGTATCGCGCGCTGAACGTGCACCCGCGCGACACCGAAAACGCCATCATCAACGTGCTGCGCTTCTATGAGGCAAAGAACGCCATCGTGTTCTGCAACACCCGTGCGGCCGTGACACGGCTGACCACCCGTTTCACCAACCGTGGTTTTTCGGTTGTGGCGCTGTCAGGTGAGTTGACCCAATCAGAGCGGACCAACGCCTTGCAAGCGCTGCGTGACGGACGCGCCCGTGTTTGCGTGGCGACCGACGTGGCCGCACGCGGTATCGATCTGCCCGATCTGGAACTGGTGATCCACGCTGATCTGCCTTCAAACTCCGACACGCTGCTGCACCGCTCGGGCCGCACCGGTCGTGCGGGGCGCAAAGGCGTCTCGGCGCTGATCGTGCCTGCCAAAATGCGCAGCAAGGCCAACCGTCTGATCGGCGGCGCCAAGCTGAAGGTTGAATGGGCGGCACCGCCCTCGGCCGCCGAAGTGAATGCCGCCGACGAGGCGCGTTTGCTGGCCGATTCCGCATGGTCAGCCCCGATCCCCGAAGATGCCGAAAATTTCGTCGCCAGCTTGGTCGAGCAATTCACGCCCGAACAATTGGCAACTGCTTTCGTCAACCTCTACCGCGCCCGCGCCTCGGCCCCCGAAGAACTGGCCGAACCCGGTGCTGTGGGCGATGAAAAACCGCGTGCCGCCTTTGGCCCCTCGGTCTGGTTCTCGGTTTCGACCGGCCGCAATGACGGAGCAGAGCCGCGCACCTTGCTGCCAATGCTCTGCCGTCTCGGCGATCTGACCAAGGACGACATTGGCGCGATCCGCGTCCAGCCAACCCACAGCTTTGTGGAAATCCTCGCCAGCGCGGCACCGCGTTTCGTCACGGCGCTTGGCCCTGATATGAAGGCCGAAATGGGCGCTGTTGTGACCCAGTTGGACAGCGCGCCCGATATTGCACGCGGTCCGAAACCAAGTGGCCCGCGCAGCAAGCCGAGCGGACCGCGGCCTGATCGCGCTCCCCGCGCCGACAGTGGCCCACGTCCCGAACGTGCCCCGCGCCCTGCCTATGATTCCGACGCGCCAAGCGCGTCGCGCAAACCCCGCGCGGCCCCATCCGAAGCACCCGTGGCAGAAACGCAGGCTCCGCGCCCGCCCAAGCCCTATAGCGACAAGCCGCGCACCGACAAACCCAAGTTTGAAAAGCCCCGCGCACCCAAGGGTGAACGTCCGCCAAAGTCGCACAAAACCGAGCGTACGCCGATGAAAGCCGGTGCCGCGCCCAAGCCGAAAACAAACCCCAAACCCGATGCCGACGGCAAACCAAAGGCCAAAGCGGTTTGGAAAAAGGAAAAGCCCGCCGACAGCAACTATGAGCCGCGCAAACCCAAGCCCGGCAAGCCAACCTCGTCGACCACCTCGCGTGGTGACGGACCAGCAGGCGAAAAATCATATACGCGGGCTTCGGACCCCTCCAAACGCTTCACGCCGCCGAACAAGATCGGCAAGCAAGGCACCAAGCCCGCAGGTGGCCCCGGTGCCAAGCCCAAGGGCAAAAGCACATCCCGTCCTAAATAAGTAAAAACGCCGGGGTCAGCCCCGGCGTTTTTCATTTGTGCGGTGGACGAGGATCAGCCCTTGCCCTTCCACGGCACCAAGAACCGCTCGGCGGCGCGCATCAGCATGTCGATGCCAAAGCCGATGACCCCGATCAGGATGATCCCCATAATCACGATGTCAGTGTTCTGGAACTTGGACGCCGTCATGATCATCATGCCCGCCCCCTGCTCCGCTGCGACCAACTCTGCCGCGACAACTGTACCCCAACAGACCCCCATCGCCACCCGTGCGCCGGTGAAGATCTCCGGCAGCGAGTTGGGGATGATCACATAGCGCATGATCTGCCATTTTGACGCCCCGAGCGAATAGGCCGCGTGCACCTTGGAGATATTGACCCCCGACACCCCTGAACGTGCGGCGATTGCCATGATCCAGAGTGCGGCGAGGAACAGCAGGATGATTTTGCCCGTCTCGCCGATGCCCGCCCAGATGATCACCAGCGGGATCAGGGCCAGCGGCGGCACGGGCCGCATAAATTCGACAATCGGGTCGAACCAGCCACGAAACCAATTGCTCAGGCCCATCGCATAGCCCAGCGGAATGCCAACAATCGCGCCGCAGATAAAGCCCACGATTACCCGAAACAGTGAGAAACCCAAATGCTCGAACAACGTGAAGTTGCGAAATCCTTCGTCAATGATCTGGCCGGTTCTGGCCCAGACATCTTCGGGCGCGGGTAGATAAAGTGGCTCCATCTGCCAACCTTTGGCGGGTACGAAATTTGGCGTGCCCTTGTCGCTGAGGTTCACCACCCCGCCCTCGACCCGCACCGAACCGCCGGGCGCGATTTTCTTACCGTTGATCGCGATGACGCGGGCGCCGTCTTTCTTGGAGATCTCGTCATTGCCGCTGACGTTGATCAGCTTGTTGCGCCACTGCGCCACAGTTGCGACATCGTTCTTGGCAAAGCCGTCTCCGGCCTCAATTACCGGCTCCTCAACCTCGGCCTCGCGCGGATGCACCACCACCGTGACGGTCGCATCATCGCGCTTTCCGTCCGCTTCGGCAGTGTAGGTAAAGTTTGATGTGCCCAAAAATGGCCCCGGGGCGTGCAGGAACGATGGCAGCAGTGAGGAACCCGTGAAAATCCCCCACATCACGAAAATCGTCAGGATCGAGATCACCCCCGCCCAGCGGTTCGGGCGCACGGCGCTCTCATCGCCAAAGGTGACCGTTTTTAGCGAAGTGTAGTCATTGTTGGTCCGTTGCACCACGCGGGTGATGATCAGAAAGGCTCCGGCAAAGATGCCGATATAAATCGCCAGAAATACCAGACCCGTCATGCGCTTGCCTCGGTGCGGCCCATAATTTCTTCCTCCATATCCCAGATCATGCTGAGGATTTCCTCGCGTCTGGTGGCGAATTCAGGATGTTTCTTTACTTCGCGCAGATCCTGCCCGACGCCAAGCTCGGCAAAGGGCAGACGGTATTCTTTATGAATGCGTCCCGGACGCGGGGCCATGACGATCAGCCGCTCGCCCAGCAACAAAGCCTCTTCGACCGAGTGGGTGATCAGGATGATGGTCTTGCCGGTCTCTTTCCACAGCTTCAGCACAAGGCTTTGCATCTTTTCGCGGGTCAGCGCGTCCAATGCGCCCAAGGGCTCATCCATCAAGATTACATCGGGGTCATTGGCCAGACAGCGGGCCAGTGCCACGCGCTGCTGCATGCCACCCGACAGCTCATAAACCGCCTTTTCCTTGAATTCCTGCAAGCCCACGACATCCAGCAAGTGGTTCACGGTGTCGCGTTTGTCGTTCTTGGGCATGCCCTTCATCGAGGGACCAAAGCCCACGTTTTCACGCACCGACATCCACTCGAACAAAGCACCTTGCTGAAACACCATGCCGCGTTCGGCACTGGGGCCATGCACGCTTTTGCCGTTCAGCACGATCTCCCCCGAGGTCGGGGCCAGAAAGCCCGCAACGATATTAAGCAAGGTAGTTTTGCCACACCCCGAGGGACCGAGCACGCTCAAAAGTTCGCCTGCTTTAAGGTCGATCGACACGTCTTTTAGCGCCTGCACCGATCCGCCGTCCGGCAAGTCAAAGCGCATGGATAGATTTTCAATAGAGAGTCCGGTCATGGGTCCTGCTCTTTTCAGCTATGGGAGGGCGAAAGGGGCCGCAATGTGACACGAGATCAAAGATCGTGCCACAGCGCCGCCCCAGCTGATCAGCGGGTCCCAACGCCTGGATGCGTCGGGAACCGCCTACAGATCACATGCCCTGCGCGGCCTTCAGCGGGCCGGTGTTCACAGTGCCATCATAGCTGTCGAGCGCGGAATCGATGGAGCCCGCGTCGACGAACACCTGAGCAACGCCGCCCATGAACTTCTGGCTGCCGCCGCCGAGCCATTTGTCGGCCAGCTGGTCGTCAATTGTCGGAAAGGCAAAGGTCGCGAGGGTTTCCTTGGTCGCTTCCACATCCATGCCGGAGTCCTTAGCGATAACTTCGAGCATCTCGTCAGTTTTTTCGCCCGAGGCCCACATCGCGTTGGCATCGGCGGTCACCTTGATGAATTTCGCGACGATATCACTATTCTCGGCCACAAAAGACGCAGGCGCGGTGGTGGCGTCAAATACTAGAATGCCAAGCTCTTCCTTCTCGGCACCAGTCAGCAGAATATTGCCCGATTCCTTCATGCGACGCAGGGCACCGCCCCATCCGCAGGCCATATCGACCGAGCCTTGGCTCAGCGCGGCGGCACCTTCAGCAGGGGCCATATCAACGACCGTCATGCTGCCGACATCGACGCCAAAGTGATCCATCTGCTTGAGGAAGCCGTAATGGGCTGCGGTGCCCAGCGGCACGGCAACTTTCTTGCCGGCAAGCTCGGACGCGGAATCCTTGTCGATCTCAAGGCCGGAGGACACGACGCAATTGTCATTTTCAGAGTAGGACACGGCAACATCGACGACCTGCAAATCCTGCCCTGCCGATGTGGCGACCACGAAGGGTGGAATACCTTGGCTGACAGAAATCTGTACATCACCCGAGGCCATTGCCGCGCTCATCGCGGTGCCGGAATCAAAACTGACCCAGTTGACCTTGGTGCCCAACTCTTCGTCGTAGGTGCCGTTAACCTTGGCATACTGGAACGGCATCGGCCATTCGAGGAAGTAGCCCACAGTGATTTCGCCATGCGCATCGGCAAATGCGGCCTGCCCTGACAGTGCCATCACCGCACCGGCCACGAGGCTGCTTGTTGTTTCCTTGAACATCTTATTCTCCCTGATGAATTTGCGGTCCTTGCTGGCCGCATCTTTTGTTTTTTGCGTCGACTTGGCGCCGATCTGCGCCCCCGAATTTCGCTTTGGGGTCTTGGGTTCGGCGTTGGTTTGGCTCTGCCGTTTCAACATCATTGTGCTGAAATCAATCATGTCTCCTATTGTCGTTTCGGGCAAATCATTCTGCCCATACTTTCAAAAAATTCCGCGCTTACTTTGGCTTTTTAAACCAAAAAGGTGAAAAAGCCAAAATTGCGGTCAACAGCGCCGATAGCCTCTGCAACTGTCTGCGATACCAGTCAGGAATAAACGTCCAATTGGACCGAAGCCATGAGTCCAGTTTGGCGCGGAGTGCCTGATCTGGCATCACATTAGAACCCCGCTTTGCCATTTCGCGCCACGCCTGCGGACTGCGCTGATTTCCGCCGCGCTCTCTTAAAACAAGGGAAATTCCTCCCTGTCGGGCCCATTCGACCGTTCTGGCCCTAAACATCAAGAAACACTGGCCCTACTTGATTCTTCTAAAAGACTGTGTTGTCTCAAAATGACGCGGCGACATCGCCTGCGATTTCACCTCCTGACGCGCGCAGCATGAAAGGTCCGAGATGATGGATGGCAATTTCAACGAGAACGATATTTCCCGTGTGGTCGAGGCCGATCGCGCCCACATCTGGCACCACCTGAGCCAGCACAAGCCCTATGAAACCACCGAACCGCGCATCATTGTCGAAGGCAAAGGCATGCGGGTTTGGGACCAAAAGGGCAAAGAGCACCTTGATGCCGTTTCGGGCGGGGTCTGGACAGTCAACGTAGGCTATGGCCGCGAAAGTATCGCCAACGCCGTACGCGACCAGTTGATCAAACTGAACTATTTCGCAGGCTCCGCGGGCTCGATCCCCGGTTCGCAATTCGCTGAAAAGCTGATCGACAAGATGCCGGGCATGAGCCGCGTCTACTATTGCAACTCCGGTTCGGAGGCCAACGAGAAGGGCTTCAAGATGGTCCGCCAGATTGCGCACAAGCGCTATGGCGGCAAAAAGCACAAGATCCTCTACCGCGACCGCGATTACCACGGCACCACAATCGCCTGTTTGTCAGCGGGCGGACAGGACGAGCGCAATGCGCAGTATGGCCCGTTCACTGATGGTTTCGTGCGGGTGCCGCATTGCCTTGAGTACCGCAGCTTTGAGCAGGACGGCGCACCGTCGGAAAACTATGGCGTCTGGGCCGCAGACCAGATCGAAAAGATTATTCTGGCCGAAGGGCCTGACACCGTCGGCGGCCTGTGCCTTGAACCGGTGACCGCAGGCGGCGGCGTTATCGTCCCGCCTGACGGATATTGGGAGCGCGTGCAGGAAATCTGCCGCAAGTATGACATTCTGCTGCACATCGACGAAGTGGTCTGTGGCGTAGGCCGCACCGGCACGTGGTTCGGCTACCAGCACTACGGCATCCAGCCCGATATGGTGACCATGGCCAAAGGCGTGGCCTCCGGCTATGCGGCGATTGCCTGCCTTGTGACCACCGAAGAGGTGTTCAACATGTTCAAGGACGACGCCTCCGACCCGATGAACTACTTCCGCGATATCTCCACCTTCGGGGGCTGCACCGCTGGCCCGACAGCGGGGCTGGAGAATATGAACATCATCGAAAACGAAGGATTGCTCGCCAATACCACCAAGATGGGTGACTATATGCTTGATCAATTGGCCGCATTGGCAGACCGCCACGCCGTGATTGGCGACGTGCGCGGCAAGGGTCTGTTCCTCGGGGCCGAACTGGTCGCGGATCGTGACAGTCGCGACCCTGTGGCCGAGAAAATGGTGCAGGCCGTGGTCGGCGATTGCATGGCGCAAGGCGTAATCATCGGCGCGACCAACCGCTCGCTGCCCGGCAAGAACAACACGCTATGTTTCTCGCCTGCGCTGATCGCCAAGAAAGACGATATCGACCAGATCATCACAGCGGTTGATGGCGCTCTGGGTCGCGTCTTCGGCTAACCCATCGGCCATCGGCCATAAGTCGCACATGAGGGGCGGGCGGGCTTGACCCGTCCGCCTTTTGTGCCATGTAACGCTTGTCTTGCCCGAACATGACACGCGCCCGATTGCCCCTTTTTGGGTTTTTTTGCGCACACGTCACATACGCCGGAACCTTTTCAAGAGGGGCGGCGTTAACAATTGAACACAAACCGGAGAAGACCCATGAAGAAATTCCTTTTGATTGTACCGATGATTGCTGGCCTGGCCGCTTGCGGTGCCCCGCAGAACCAAGGTGCCCTGACAGGCGCCGCTCTTGGTGCCGCAGCAGGTGTTGCTGTTTCCAACGATGACGACAAAATCCAAGGCGCGATCATTGGTGGCTTGGCTGGCGCCGCTGCTGGTAACTACATTGGCCGCACATCCGGCGGCAAATGCGTTTACCAGAACTCTGCTGGTCAGCGTTACTATGCTGCTTGCCCATAAGGCACCGCAGCAGGCTTGATTTAACACAAGCTTGATTTCAAGAAGGCTTCGGATTTTTCCGGAGCCTTTTTTATTGCACAAGCATAGGGGGCGTCACAAAGAATTGGCCCCGTGATAATGCCAGATTGATCCGCAACTAGGTCCAGCCTAGAGTGGAAGAATGACACTCCCCGTCGAGACCTTCTTTTTGCGCCCCGACGCGCAAGGCACCCTGCAACAGCAGATCCAGCAGATGATTGCCCAAGGCATTTTGTCAGGGCGATTCCGGCAGGGTGAAAAGCTGCCCTCGACACGCAAGTTGGCACAGCATCTGGGCGTCAGCCGCATCACCGTGACCATCGCCTATACCGAGCTACTGGCCAACGAATACCTTTTTGCCAAAGGCAGGTCCGGCTATTTCGTTTCGGAAAATGCCCCCGCTCCGCCCGATTTCGAGCCCGCTGCCGAGAATGACGATGCCGTCGACTGGGGCCGTGCAATCGGCCAGCGTTTCAGTGGTGGTGCCACCCCCTCCAAACCACAAGATTGGGCGCAGTACCGGTTTCCCTTCATCTATGGCCAAGCCGACCCGACGCTATTTGACCATGCCAACTGGCGACTGTGTGCGCTTCAGGCATTGGGTCAGCGCGACTTCACCGCGCTGACCACCGACTACTACGATCAGGACGATCCGCGGCTGATTGAATTTATCGCCCGGCACACCCTGCCACGGCGCGGCATTTCCGCCCGTCCCAGCCAGATTTTGATCACGCTCGGCGCACAGAACGCGCTTTGGTTGACGACGCAAGTCTTGCTGACCCAACGTCGCCGCGCCGTGTTAGAAGACCCCTGCTATCACGCACTGCGCGACATTCTCAGCCAGTCGCGCTGTCATGTGACGCCGGTGCGCGTCGATCAGGACGGGTTGCCGCCTGACGCGATCCCGCCCGAAACCGATGTGATTTTCACCACCCCCAGTCACCAGTGCCCGACCAACGCCACCATGCCAATGGACCGTCGTCGCGCCCTGCTGGACCGTGCCCGCGAAACTGATGCGCTGATCGTCGAGGACGATTATGAATTCGAGATGTCGTTCCTCAAACCTCCCTCGCCTGCGCTGAAATCGATGGATGCGGACGGGCGGGTTATCTACGTAGGCAGCTTCTCCAAATCCCTGTTTCCGGGGCTGCGGCTGGGCTATCTTGTCGGCTCCGAGCCGTTCATCCGCGAGGCCCGCGCCCTGCGCGCCAGCGTGTTGCGCCATCCGCCCGGCCATATCCAGCGCACTGCCGCCTACTTCCTGTCACTCGGCTATTACGACGCACAAATTCGCCGGATGGGTGCTGCGCTGCACGAACGCCGCGTGGTGATGGAGCAGGCGATGACCGACCACGGGTTGCAGGTTTCCGGGCGCGGCTACTATGGCGGCTCATCCTTCTGGATGCGCGCGCCCGAGACGGTGGATACCGATCATCTGGCCCGCAAGCTACAGTCGAAGGGCGTGCTGATCGAACCGGGTCGCGCCTTCTTTGCCGGTGATCTGCGGCCCACAAATTACTACCGCCTCGCCTATTCCTCGATCCCGACATCGCGCATCAGCGAGGGAGTCGCGATGGTTGCCAAGGAAATTGCCGCTAGCGCGTAATCTGGCCTTATTCCGCACCCTGCTCTGGCCCTAACTCGAACCAGCGGTGGAAACTATTCTCGGCATCTTAGCGGAATCGCTCCGCCACAATAAATCACAAGGATCCCCCGCCATGAAAATGACCACTGAAGAGGCCTTTGTCAAAGTTCTCCAGATGCACGGGATCGACAATGCGTTCGGGATCATCGGCTCTGCTATGATGCCAATATCGGACTTGTTTCCGGCGGCAGGGATCAAGTTTTTCGACGGCGCGCATGAGTGTAATTCCGGCATGATGGCCGATGGCTACACCCGCGCCTCGGGCAAGATGTCGATGATGGTGGCGCAGAACGGCCCCGGTATTACCAACTTTGTGACACCGGTCAAAACCGCCTATTGGAACCACACGCCGCTGTTGCTGGTCACCCCGCAGGCGGCGAATAAAACGATTGGTCAGGGTGGCTTCCAAGAGGTTGAGCAGATGGCGCTGTTCCGCGACATGGTCGCCTATCAGGAAGAGGTCCGCGACCCGTCGCGCATGGCCGAAACCCTCAATCGCGTGATCTTGCAAGCCAAACGTCATTCCGCGCCCGCGCAGATCAACATTCCGCGTGATTTCTGGACGCAGGTGATCGACATTGAGCTGCCCGCCATCGTGGAATTCGAGCGCCCCTCGGGCGGGGAAAACGCGGTCGATGCGGCGGCCAAGCTGCTCTCCGAGGCCAAATTCCCTGTCATGCTGAACGGCGCAGGCGTGGTGATCGGCGGCGCGATTCCGGCGTCGATGGCGCTGGCGGAGAGACTGGACGCGCCGGTATGCTGTGGCTACCAACACAACGATGCTTTCCCCGGCTCGCACCCGCTGTCGGTCGGGCCGCTCGGCTATAACGGCTCCAAGGCCGCGATGGAGCTGATCGCCAAGGCCGATGTGGTGCTGGCACTCGGCACTCGGTTGAACCCGTTTTCGACCCTGCCCGGTTATGGCATTGATTATTGGCCCAAGGACGCCAAGATCATTCAGGTCGACATGAATCCCGACCGGATCGGCCTGACCAAAAAGGTCGCCGTGGGCATAGTGGGCGACGCCAAGAAGGTCGCCGATGCGATCTTGGCCAAGCTAAGCGATAGCGCCGGTGATGCAGGCCGCACGGACCGCACCGCTTTGATCGCACAGACCAAATCTGCTTGGGCGCAGGAACTCACCTCGATGGATCACGAGGACGACGATCCGGGTACCACATGGAACGAACGCGCCCGCGACCGTGAGCCCGCCAAGATGTCGCCGCGCATGGCATGGCGTGCGATCCAGTCGGCACTGCCCAAGGATGCGATTATCAGCTCCGACATCGGCAACAACTGCGCCATCGGCAATGCCTATCCGATGTTTGAGGCAGGCCGCAAATACCTCGCGCCGGGTTTGTTCGGCCCCTGCGGCTATGGCTTCCCTGCCATCGTCGGTGCCAAGATCGCTTGCCCCGATGTGCCGGTTGTCGGCTTTGCGGGCGATGGCGCCTTTGGCATTTCAATGAACGAGATGGTGTCGGTCTCCCGCGAGGATTGGCCCGCGATCACCATGGTCATTTTCCGCAACTACCAATGGGGCGCGGAAAAGCGCAACACGACGCTGTGGTTCGAGGATAATTTCGTCGGCACCGAACTGGCGCAGGACGTGAACTACGCCCAGATCGCCACGGCCTGCGGCGTCGAGGGCGTGCAGGTCACCACGATGCAGGACCTGACTGCTGCGCTCGACAAGGCGGTAAAGGCACAGATGAGCGAAGGCAAAACCACCTTTATCGAGATCTTGCTCAATCAGGAACTGGGTGAGCCGTTCCGCCGCGATGCGATGAAAAAGCCGGTAAGTGTAGCTGGAATCAGCAAGGACGACATGCGCCCGCAGAATGTCTAAGCCGAAACAGCCAGACGGGCCCGTGTTGGTTGTCAACGCGGGCTCCTCCTCGATCAAAACCGCGCTTTTCGGCAGCAGCTTGCGTGAGTTGTTGCGCATTGAGGCGACCGGCATCGGCGATGACGAGGAAGGGCGTATCACCTGCGCTGGTGAAAGCCGCGATATGGCGTTGTGCGACCATACAGCAGCGCTCACCGAAATCCTCTCGGCGATGGTTGCATATGGCGTGGCAGTCGGCGATCTGAGCGCCGCGGCACACCGTGTGGTGCACGGCGGGCCGGACCTGTCGCGCAGCCTGCGGATCACCCCGCAGGTGCGGGGAAAGATCGCCGCCTGCATTCCGCTGGCCCCGCTGCATAACCCGCATAACCTCGCCGCGATTGACGCGATCACCGCCGCCATGCCCGACCTGCCGCAATGCGCGAGCTTTGACACGGCATTTCACGCCACCAATCCGCCCGTTGCCTACCGCTATGCCCTGCCCGGCACGCCCGAGACGGCAGGGCTGCGTCGCTATGGGTTCCACGGCATCAGCTACGGCGCGATGGTGCAAAACTGGAAGGAGGTGACCGGTGCGCCGCTGCCAAATCGCCTTTTGGCAATGCATCTCGGCAATGGCGCTTCGCTTTGCGCAATCCACAAAGGTCGGTCGGTTGCCACAACCATGGGGTTCTCTCCGCTTGGAGGGCTGACCATGGGCACCCGCGTCGGCGAGATCGATGCAGGCGCGGTGCTCCACCTTGCCCGCCAGATCGGCATCGACGCAGCCGAGGACCTGCTGCAAACGCGCGCTGGCCTGCTGGGCCTATCGGGGATCAGCGCCGATATGCGGCGCGTTCAAGCCGCCGCCACCCCCGCCGCCACTTTCGCCCGCGACCACGTTTGCTATTGGATCACGCGGCAGGCCGGATCGATGATTTCGGCCATGGGCGGGCTGGATGGCATCGCTTTCACTGGCGGCATCGGCGAAAATGATACCGCAATGCGGAAGGAGGTTCTTGCAAACCTGCTCTGGACGGGAAATGTTCCCAGTTGGGTGATCCCTGCCGCCGAAGAACGGCATATCGCCGAACAGGCTCTTATCGCGCTCAAGGAGGCACCGCAGCCATGACGCAGCACCAACCAAAGCTCGATCTCTCGCCGAAAGTTTCGGACGAGATTCGCAAGACCACCTGCTATATGTGTGCCTGCCGCTGCGGGATCGACGTGCATCTCAAGGACGGCAAGGTCGCTTATATCGAGGGCAACCGCGACCATCCGGTGAACAGTGGTGTGCTTTGTGCCAAAGGGTCTGCGGGCATCATGCAGCACAACGCACCCGCCCGCTTGCGCGCGCCACTGAAGCGCGTGGGCCCGCGCGGCTCTGGCGAGTTCGAGGAGATCAGCTGGGACGAGGCTTATGACATTGCTGTCAGCTGGCTGGAGCCGATCCGCAACACCAACCCCGAAAAGCTGGCCTTTTTCACCGGGCGCGACCAGTCGCAATCCTTCACCAGTCTCTGGGCGCAGGCCTTTGGCACTCCAAATTACGCGGCGCACGGCGGTTTTTGTTCGGTCAACATGGCGACGGCTGGCATTTACACCATGGGAGGATCGTTTTGGGAGTTCGGCCAGCCGGATTGGGATCATACCAAGCTTTTCATGCTCTTCGGTGTTGCCGAAGACCACGACAGCAACCCGATCAAGATGGGTTTGGGTAAGCTGAAGAAACGCGGCGCGCGGGTCATCGGGGTGAACCCGATCCGCACCGGCTATAACGCAATTGCCGATGATTGGGTCGGCATCACGCCGGGCACCGACGGGCTGCTTATCCTGTCGATGATCCATTGCCTGATGAAGGCGGGCAAGATCGACCTGACCTATCTGGCGCAATACACCGACGCGCCCGTGCTGCTGAACTGCGATGAGAAATCGCCCGATTTTGGCCTGTTCCTGCGCGACGAGAATGGCAAGGAACTGGTGATCGACCGGGTAACCGGCAAGCCCACCGCCTTCGATCAACCCGGCGTGAAACCCGATCTCTCCGCCACCTACCGCAACAAGGGCATTACCCACCGCCCGGTTTTCCACCAGATGGCCGAGAAATACCTCTCCGACGCATACACCCCCGAAGCCGTGGCCGAGCGCTGCGGCATTCCTGCCGCCCGCATCCGCGCCATCGCCGCCGAAATCGCCCGCGTCGCTTTTGAAGAGGCGATCGAGCTTGACCATCCATGGACCGACTTCCGCGGCGAGACGCACAAGACGATGACAGGCCGCCCTGTCTCCTTCCACGCGATGCGCGGTATCAGCGCCCATGCCAACGGCTTCCAAACCTGCCGTGCGCTGCATGTGCTGCAAATCATCCTCGGCACGGTCGAGGTACCGGGTGGCTTCCGCTTCAAACCACCCTACCCCAAGCCTGCCAAGGTCCACCCCAAACCGCATGTCGGTGTGAATGCCGGTGCGCCGCTGAACGGCCCGCATCTCGGCTTTGTCCACGGCCCCGAAGACCTCGCCCTCAAGGACGACGGCACACCTGCGCGGATCGACAAGGCCTTCACATGGGAAAACCCGATGTCCAGCCACGGGCTGATGCATATGGTGATCTCCAATGCCCACGCCGGTGATCCCTACAAGATCGACACGCTTTTCATGTATATGGCCAATATGTCATGGAACTCTTCGATGAATTCCGGCGGCGTGATGGAAATGCTGACCGACACCGATGAAAACGGCGACTATGTGATCCCCCGCATCATCTACTCCGACGCCTATTCCTCCGAAATGGTCGCCTATGCTGACCTCATCCTGCCTGACACCACCTATCTCGAACGCCACGATTGCATCTCGCTGCTCGACCGCCCGATTTGCGAGGCTGACGCCGCCGCCGATGCGATCCGTTGGCCCGTGGTTGAGCCGGACCGTAACGTAAAAGGCTTTCAATCCGCGCTCTGCGACCTTGGTGCGCGGCTCGACCTGCCCGGGTTTGTGAACGAGGACGGCAGCCAGAAATATGCCGACTACGCCGATTACATCGTCAACCACCAGCGCCGCCCCGGCATCGGGCCGCTGGCAGGGTGGCGGATGGGGCCGAACGGTCTGCAATCAGGGCGCGGCGGCGTTAACGAAGGCCAACTCGACAATTACATCGCCAATGGCGGCTTCTTCATCGAGCACATTCCAGCGGGCGCGAATTACTACAAACCATGGAACCGCGCCTATCAGGACTGGGCGGTCAAGCTCGGCCTCTACGACGCGCCCCAGCCCTACCTTTTCAATCTCTACGTTGAGCCAATGCGCAAATTCCAGATCGCCGCCGAAGGCCACGGCGAACGCCAGCCCCCCGATCACCTGCGCGAACGGATCAAAGCCACGATGTCGCCGCTGCCGATCTGGTATGACGCCGATCAACACGGCAACGAAGGCTTCCCCGTCACCGCGCTCACCCAGCGGCCGATGGCGATGTACCACTCATGGGGTGGCCAGAACGCATGGCTGCGCCAGTTGCACGGCCACAACCCGATGTACCTGCCGAGCAAGCTGATGGCGCAACACAGCCTCACCGATGGCGACTGGGCCCGCATCACCTCACCACACGGCGAAATTACAGTGCCGGTCATGGAAATGGCCGCGCTAAACGAAAACACGATCTGGACGTGGAATGCCATCGGCAAGCGCAAGGGTACCTGGGCGCTTGAACACGATGCGCCGGAGGCCACCAAAGGCTTCCTGCTAAACCACCTGATCCACGAACTGCTGCCCCCCAAGGGCGACGGTCTTCGCTGGGCCAATTCCGATCCGATTACCGGCCAAGCCGCATGGTTTGACCTCAAGGTCCGCATCGAGAAAACCACCGCGCCAGCCGAGGCCAAGCCGGTCTATCCGCCCGTCACTTCCCCCGTTGGCACCGGCCCCAAAGAACTGGCATGGAAGGTCGGCAAATGATCCCTGCCCTTTTTGACCGTCAATATCCTACGCTTCGGGGCAGCGCCCCGCCCGTTTTCCCACAGGAGGACCGCCGATGACATCCCTCCCACAGTCAACCACCCGTAAGCTCGGCCTTGTGATCGACCTTGATACCTGCGTCGGCTGCCATGCCTGCGTGATCTCTTGCAAAGGCTGGAACACCGAGAATTACGGCGCGCCGCTGTCAGATCAAAGCCCCTATGGCGCTGACCCCTCCGGCACCTTCCTCAACCGTGTCCACAGCTACGAGGTCCAGCCGCCCGAGGGTCAGGCCCAACTCGTCCACTTCCCCAAGTCCTGCCTGCACTGCGAAGACGCCCCTTGCGTTACCGTTTGCCCGACAGGCGCCAGCTACAAACGCGTCGAAGACGGCATCGTTCTGGTCAATGAAAGCGACTGTATCGGCTGCGGCCTTTGCGCATGGGCCTGCCCTTACGGCGCGCGCGAAATGGATCAGGTCGAAAAGGTGATGAAGAAATGCACCCTCTGCGTCGACCGGATCTATAACGAGAATATTCCCGAAGTAGACCGCATCCCGACTTGCGTGCGCACCTGCCCCGCCGGTGCGCGGCATTTTGGCGATCTCGGCGATCCTGACAGCGATGTAAGCGTGCTTGTGGCAGAGCGTGGCGGTATGGACCTGATGCCCGAACAAGGCACCAAGCCGGTCAACAAATACCTGCCCCCGCGCCCAAAAGACACTTTGGGCGACATTGACATACTTGCCCCCTTTCTTGCCCCGATCGACGCGGAGCCAAAAGGTTTCCTTGGCTGGCTCGACAAGGCGCTGGAGAAACTCTGATGCACCCCGCACCTTCCGTTATCATCTTCTCGACCTTTTCAGGGCTGGGCTTCGGCCTTCTGGCATGGCTCGGCATCGGCCTGCCCGCCGTGACCGGCTGGGTCGCCTTTGTGTTCTATGTCATCGCCTATCTGCTGGCGGTCGGCGGGCTGATCGCCTCGACCTTCCACCTCGGCCACCCCGAAAGGGCGCTCAAGGCCTTTACCCAATGGCGCACAAGCTGGCTCTCGCGCGAAGGCTGGCTCGCGGTTCTGGCCCTGTTGGTCATGGCGGTCCATGGCGCTGGTCTGGTGTTTTTCGATCAGCACTGGTGGCCGGTCGGGTTGATCGGTGCGGCGCTTTCACTGGGCGCGGTGTTCAGCACATCGATGATCTACGCCCAGCTAAAAGCGATCCCGCGCTGGCATCAAAAGCTGACCCCCGTCAACTTCCTATCGCTCAGCATCGCGGGCGGGGCATTGCTGGCCGGACAGGTCACTTGGGCCATCGTGCTGCTACTCGTCGCGGGGGCCGTGCAGTTGGCGACATGGCTGATCGGTGATGGTGCATTCGCCCGATCCGGCACCAACATGGCCAGCGCGACACGGCTTGGCACTATCGGCAAGGTACGCGCCTTCGAGCCACCCCATACCGGCACCAACTATCTGCTGCGCGAATTTGTCTATGTGATTGGCCGCAAACACAGCTTCAAGCTACGGATCATCGCGATCATGCTGATGGCGGTGGTGCCGGTGATATTGTTGCTTTTGCCATTCCACCACATCGAAGCGCTGCTCGCAGTGCTGTCGCATCTCGCAGGTGTGCTTGCCGCCCGCTGGCTCTTCTTTGCAGAAGCGGAGCATGTTGTCGGTCTCTACTACGGCAAACGATAACGCGCGCCACAATGGGCGCGCGTTAGACGTATAACAATAGCTTGGCCCGTAAACGTCGCTTAGTTCATCAAACCTGCATGGCGCAGACCGTTATCGACCAGCGCCTTGGCGCGGTCGGTTAGCCCGACATGCGGCAAGCGCACCTCTTCTGAGCACAGGTCCAGCCGCGACATCGCGTATTTCACACCGACAAGCCCGGGCTCGGCAAAAATTGCCTGATGCAAGGGCATCAACCGGTCCTGAAT
This sequence comes from Sulfitobacter brevis, assembly GCF_900112755.1. GTDB lineage: Bacteria > Pseudomonadota > Alphaproteobacteria > Rhodobacterales > Rhodobacteraceae > Sulfitobacter > Sulfitobacter brevis. Next base: position 266,205 of record NZ_FOMW01000003.1, read on the forward strand.
TTCAAGTGCCGCCGCATAATCACCCGCCGTGCAGGCCGCTTGCATCTTCGCCAGCAACTTCGGCGCGACGTTTGCGGTGACCGAAATACAGCCAACACCACCTTGGGCGTTAAAGCCATGCGCCGTCGCGTCTTCACCGGAAAGCTGGATGAAATCCTTGCCACAGGTGATCCGCTGGGCGCTGACCCGCGAAACATCCGCTGTCGCATCCTTGACGCCGACGATACGCGGCAGCTTCGCCAACTCACCCATAGTGTCAGGGCTCATATCGACCATCGACCGGGGTGGAATGTTGTAGATGATGATCGGCAGGTCACAGCAGTCATGGACGGCGGTAAAATGCGCCACCATGCCGCGCTGGGTCGGCTTGTTGTAATAGGGCGTCACCACCAACAGCCCATCAGCGCCGACTTTTTCGGCGTGTTGGGCAAGGCGGATGCTTTCAACCGTATTGTTCGATCCGGCACCGGCAATTACGGGCACACGGCCTGCTGCAGCCTTCACCACTTCCTCAACCACAATCTCGTGCTCGCGGTGGGTCAGGGTCGGCGATTCGCCGGTCGTGCCCACCGGCACCAAACCGTTAGAGCCTTCGGCAATGTGCCAATCAACGAGTTTCTTCAGCGTTTCCAAATCCAGCTCGCCGTTTTGAAACGGCGTGACGAGTGCAGGCATCGAGCCTTTGAACATATGCACGCTCCTTTTTTGCGCTGGCCGGGGGAAACCGGTCGATTGCTGCCGATGTGTAAAAATCTAAGTTGTTTACACTACTGTAAGGCTTATGTTGCAAGGCTCTAGCCTCTGACACATGGGAAATGCAAGTCATGACACGCGTTCTGACCGCCCTTCTGCTCGTTTTTGCCATGGCGTTGCCCGCCAGTGCGCAACGTCCCCGCCCCTTGGGTTGGGCGATGGATGCGATGCGTTCCGGCAACTGGGAAACTGCCGCGATGATTGCACAGCGCGACGGTCCGGTGGCAGTTGATGTCATCGAATGGCACCGCCTGCGGGCTGGTGGCGGCTCCTACGGGGACGTCCGCGCGTTTCTTGACCGCCGCCCCGACTGGCCGGGCGAGGATTTCCTGCGCAAGCGGGCCGAAGATATGGTCGCCGATCAGGATGATCCGGCGATTCTTGCCTTTTTCGCCGAGATGCCGCCCCAGACCCCGAGCGGCGTTTTGGCTCATACCGCCGCGCTAACCCGTACGGGGAAGAAAGGCGAGGCAGAGGCTGATCTGGTTCTGGCATGGCGCACGATGCCGATGAACACTACCTCGCAAGCACGGTTTCTGGCCGAACACGCGGCTTTGTTGAAACCACACCATCGCGCACGCTTGGATGAGATGCTCTGGCAGGGTGAACATAGCGAAGCCCGCCAAATGTTTGATCTGGTCAGCAAGGAAGACGTGGCTTTGGCCGAAACCCGCATTGCGCTGCAAAAGCGCGAGGGCAATGTGAACGCAATGATCGCCGCTCTACCTGCCAGCAAAGCGGGCGATGCCGGACTGGCCCATGCCCGCTTTGAATGGCGTGTGCGCAAGGGCCTTTGGGACGATGCGAAATCGCTGTTGCTTGAACGGTCAACCACTGCTGAGAATTTGGGCCAGCCGGGCGCATGGTCCAACCGCCGCCGCGCCATGGCCCGCGACGAAATGCGCGATGGCAACTATGAGACCGCTTACAAGATCGCCTCGCGGCACTTTCTCACCGAGGGCTCGGACTTTGCCGATCTTGAGTGGCTGTCTGGCTATCTCGCCCTGCGCTTTCTCAAGGACCCCGAACTCGCGCTGAAACACTTCATGGCCCATGACGGCGCTGTTGAATCGCCAATCAGCCAAGGCCGCGCCGGATACTGGCGCGGACGCGCCCGTGAAGCGATGGGCGATACCGAAGGTGCTGCCAAAGCCTATGCCATGGGCGCCCAGTTCCAGACCGCGTTTTACGGGCTGCTCGCCGCAGAACGGGGCGGCCTGCCGTTTGACGAAAGCCTCAAAGGTGACAAACCCAAACGCGACTGGCGCACCTCGCCGCTGGCGCGCGCACCGCTGTTTGAGGCGGGCATGTTGCTGCAAGCCTCGGGCGAGCTGGACGTAGCGAAACGGTTCTGGACCCACCTCGCGGGCCAGTTGCTCAGCGATGATTTGGAGCTTTTGGGTCAGGCCGCGATTGACGTAGGTCAGCCACATCTGGCCGTGATGATCGGCAAGCGGGCCGCACAGCGTGGGCTGACCGTCGCCGCGCCCTATTACCCGCTGCATTCACTGGTCAAAATGGACCTGCCGATGGCGACCGAGATGACCTTGGCGATTGCGCGGCGCGAAAGTGAATTTAATCCCATTGTCCAAAGCGGCGTGGGCGCGCGGGGCTTGATGCAGGTGATGCCCGGCACTGCCAAGGACGTCGCCCGTGATTTGGGCATCAGTGCCCTGCACAGCACGGACCGGCTGACCGCTGATCCTGACTACAACGCCAAGCTCGGCGCGACGTATCTAAGCCAGATGGCCGGTCGTTTTGACGGCAACGTGGCGATGATGGCTGCGGCCTATAACGCGGGGCCCGGTCGCCCGAACCGGTGGGTAAAGGATTACGGCGATCCGCGCAAAGGCGAGATTGATATCGTCGATTGGGTCGAAATGATCCCGTTCCGCGAGACGCAAAACTACATCATGCGCGTCACCGAGAGCCTGCCGGTCTACCGCGCTCGGCTGGGAAAAGATCCGCTGCCGGTGCCGTTTTCGCAGGAGTTAACCGGTACGACGCTGAAGGCGTTCGCGCCAAAAAGTAAATAGCCCCGCCGCCACGATCAGCCCTGCGCCGATGGCAACATTGGTCTCGATATCCTCGCCAAAGACCGACACGCCGATGATGCCAGCAAAGACCAGTTGCAGATAGGCGAAGGGCTGCACGGCGCTGGCCTCGGCGACCTCGTAGCATCGGATCAGCAGCCAATGCCCCGTCACGCCAGTGATGCACAGACAGCCCATTACGATCCAGTCAGGGCCGGTCATCGGCTGCCAAAACCAGATGCCCGCCGCCGTCATGGCCACGGATCCGGTGACACCGGTCCAGAAAAAGCTGGTGGCCGAAGAATCCTTTCGCGCCACAAAACGGGTCAACAGTCCGTAAATCGCGAACATCGCCGCTGCCAACAGCGGAATGATTGCAGCGGGGTCGAAGACCTTCATGCCCGGTTGCAGAATGATCAGTACGCCAATGAACCCCACACCGATCGCCGCCCACCTGCGCCAGCCGACACTTTCGCCCAACACCGGCCCCGACAGCGCCGCGACCAACAGCGGATAGCAGGTAAAGACCGCATGGCTTTCCACCAGCCCTAGGATGGTAAAGGAGATCACCATCACGCAAATCTCGGCGGCCAGCAGCAGCCCGCGCACGGTTTGCAACAGTGGTTGGGATGTCTGTGCCGCGGCCCTGATCCCGCCCGCCTTGCGCCGTGCAATCGCGATCACGAAGGCGGCGAAGAACCAATAGCGGATCATCACCACCATCAGCACATTGTATTCGCTGGCCAGATGGCGCGACAACCCGTCCTGCACGGCAAACACAAAGGTGGTCGCGATCATCAGAATGATGCCCAGCGGGATGTTGTTGGACTGGCTCACTGCGGCATCCTTGCACGGGTCATGTGGCGCTTGCGGCCATAGCCGCCGACGCGCGTTACGTCAAAACCCGCATCCGCCAACCCGCGCCGCACATGCCCCGCGGCAGTATAGGTCGCGGCGGTCCCATCGGGTGCGGTATGGGCGGCAACCTCGGCCATCAACTCAGGCGCCCAGAGTTCGGGGTTCTTGGCAGGCGAGAACCCGTCCAGAAACCATGCGTCCGCTTGCCCCGGCCACGCAGGCAGACTGGTACGGGCATCTCCGGCAATGACCTCAAGCCGCAAGCCCGGCAGGTCAAAAACGCCGCCCGCCCCGCCCCAGGCAGCGCCGAGCAAATCGCGCTTGCCGTTAAATTCGGGGAAGCTCGTGTGGGCTTGCCGCATGTCCTCGGGCGCCATCGGAAACGCCTCGAAGCTGGTGAAGTGCAACGGGCCCAGCATCCCTGACCGTGTCCAACAGTCCCAAGCCACCAACAGGTTCAATCCGGTGCCAAAGCCCAACTCGGCTATCTGGAAGCCCGCGCGAAAACGGGAGGGCAGATCATTCCCCGCGAGGAAAACATGCTCGGTTTCGGCAACGCCGTTGTCTAGGCTGAAAAATGGGTCATCAAACCGGGTCGAGACAGGCACGCCGCCCTCCCGCCACGTCAGTTTATCGGTCTGGTTCTGCACGCGCGCACCTAGTAAGCCCTTGTCGCGCAGACACTGCGCAAAGGAGCACACATTGGCAATGGCCGATATCACCATACGCGGGGCCGGTATTTTCGGCCTGAGCATCGCTTGGGCCTGCGTCCAGCGCGGCGCACGGGTGCGCGTCATTGATCCCAATGGTCCGGCCGCAGGCAGCAGCGGTGGCGTCGTCGGTGCCTTGGCCCCGCATGTGCCCGAAAACTGGAACCCCAAGAAGGCATTTCAGCTTGAAAGCCTCCTGATGGCGCCGGCGTTCTGGGCCGAGATCGAGGCGGTGGGCGGTGGCATATCGGGCTATGCGCCGTCAGGTCGATTGCAGCCTGTGGCCGACGATCACGCCCTGAGCCTTGCGCATCAACGCAGCGCCGCTGCTGCCGATCTGTGGCAGGGCCGCGCCACGTGGCAGGTGGTGCCAGCTTCAAGCGACGCTTGGGCGCCAGAAAGCCCGACAGGCTGGCTGGTGCATGACACCTTGAGCGCGCTGATCCATCCGCGGGCCGCCTGTGATGCAATGGTCAAGGCGCTCGCGGTGACAGGGGTTGAGGTCGTGGCCGAGGGCGAGGATCAAGGTCGCACGGTCTGGGCGACTGGCGCTGCAGGTCTGGAAGAGCTCAACAGCCAATTCCCACGCCAGATCGGGGCTGGTATTAAGGGCCAAGCGGCAGTGCTGGCCTATGACGCGCGGGGCTTGCCGCAGTTGTTCGGCCAAGGCGTTCATATGATCCCCCATACCAACGGAACCGTGGCTGTCGGCTCCACCACCGAGCGCGAATATTCCGCACCCTACGACACCGACCAACAGCTAGATGCGGTTATCGCGGCGGCGCGGGCCGCTGTGCCGGCTTTGCGTGATGCGCCAGTGATTGAACGCTGGGCGGGGGTGCGCCCGCGCAGCCGCAGCCGCGCGCCAATGTTGGGCGTATGGCCAGACCGACCCGATCAGTTCATCGCTAACGGCGGTTTCAAGATCGGGTTTGGCATGGCACCAAAGGTTGCTGAGGTGATGGCTGATTTAGTATTGGAAGGGCATGACCGAATACCGGACGGGTTCCGATTTAGCGATAATCTCTGAGCCTTACTTGGCCCGAGTACAGCCAGGCAGGCGAAAGTGTTTAAAACGCAAACAGCCCCGACCAAAGGCCGGGGCTGTTTTTTACATCTTGCAGTGCCGGACGGTTTAGGCGTTCGGCAGGATCACGATCTCGACGCGGCGGTTTTGCGCTTTGCCCGAGGCGTTCAGGTTGCTGGCGACAGGCTGGCTTTCGCCGCGGCCCATGGCCCGCACCCGCGAGGATGGCACACCGTCAGCAATCAGGATGTTCGCAACCGCGTTGGCGCGGCCTTCAGAGAGCTGCTGGTTGTAAGAAGCAGCGCCGTCACTGTCTGTGTGGCCAATGACCTGCAGCGTGGAGTTGGAGTAAACATTGACGTTGTTCGCCAACGCCCGCAGGTCGTCGCGCAGGCCCGGTTGAACGGATGTGCTGTCGGTGGCGAACAGGATATCCTGTGGCAGGGTCACGATCAGACGATCACCGGTGTTGGTGATGATGACGTTGCTATCAAGCTGGCGGCGCAGGTCGGCTTCTTGCTTGTCGAGGGAATAACCCACGCCAGCGCCCAAAGCCCCGCCCAAAACGGCACCCTTAAGGGCCGCATCGCCACGGTTGCCGTCGCCCGCCGAAAGCGCGCCTATAACCGCACCAGCACCGGCACCAATCAATGCGCCGTTTTTGGTTTTCTGGTTCGGATCGCTGGGGCCAGCGCCAATTGGACCAGTTGTTGTGCAAGCGCCGAGCGCAAGTGTGCCAGCCAGAACGGTGGCCAGAGTCATTTTTGTAGTAATCATATCTACTGCCTTCATGTTTACGGGCCCCGTTCGGGCAGGGCATCATTGTACCAACGCGGTATATTGGGATTGGGTTTCACATAAAACAGATGATTTGAAAAAATCGGCGGAAACCCGCCTTATGGGCAGGCTAAGGGGGAGGCCCGTTCATGCCTCGGCGCGGGCGGTTTCAAAGGCCAGCATCGCGCGTTTGACGGGTAAACCCCAATGGTAGCCCCCGAGCGCGCCCGATTTGCGCAGCGCACGGTGGCAAGGGATCAACCATGACACGGGGTTGCGCCCGACAGCAGTCCCCACCGCGCGCACGGCTTTCGGGCTGCCGATGGCCTGGGCGATTTCTGAATAAGTAGTGACCTGCCCCGAAGGGATCGACAAGAGCGCTTCCCAGACTTTGATCTGGAAGGGTGCCCCGATCATATAAAGCGGCGCTTTGTCAGAAGGGCTGTCTTGCAGGCCAAAGGCCGTGCGCACCCAAGGGGCCAGTCGTGCGGGGTCTTCTACATAGGTCGCAGAGGGCCAGCGCGACGTGAGGTCTAGCATCGCGGCGGCGTCGCCCATTTCATCCGCCAGCCCCAGCCCGCAGATGCCCTTCTCGGTACCCATCACCAATGCCTTTCCGAACGGGCTGTCAAACCAGCCCCAACTGATCGTCAGCCCCGCCCCCTTGCGGGCAAAGTCGCCGGGGCTCATCGCCTCCCAACGCAAGAACAGATCATGCAGCCGCCCCGTCCCCGAGAGGCCCAACTCATGCGCGGCCTCCAGCGTGGTGAACCTGTCGCGCATCAGGGTGCGGGCGTGATCAATCGCGAGATATTGCTGGTACCGCTTCGGCGAGACCCCCACCCAGCGCGAAAACAAGCGCTGGAAATGCGCCGCAGACATGCCCATTTCGCTGGCAATCTGATCAAGCTGCAGCGGGTCTTCGGCGCCATCAATCACGGCAATCGCACGGCGCATCACGCGGTAATGATAGCCAGCTTCGTTGTCGGTTGGCAGGGCGGGTATGGCGGATATCTGTGTCATGAGATCAATCTAGGCCCCCCGCAGCCCTGACGCGACCCGTTTCTTGCGCCTTTTTCGCGTGCCCGCCTTGCCCTAGCCACAGCGATTGCCCATACCCCAGAGCATGGCAAAACAGCTCGACTATCATACCCTGCGCGAAATATTCACGCGCTTTCAGGAAATGGACCCCGCCCCCGAGGGCGAGCTGGAACATGTGAACGCCTATACGTTGGTGGTCGCCGTGGCGCTGAGTGCGCAGGCCACCGATGCAGGGGTGAACAAAGCCACCCGCGGGCTGTTTGCCGTGGCCGACACACCGCAGAAAATGCTCGACCTCGGGATTGATGCGGTCACCGAGCATATCAAAACCATCGGGTTGTTCCGGCAAAAAGCCAAGAACGTCATGAAAATGAGCCAAATTCTCGTCGAAGAATTTGGTGGCGAGGTGCCCAACTCACGCGCGGCGTTGCAATCGCTGCCCGGTGTCGGGCGTAAAACCGCAAATGTGGTTCTCAACATGTGGTGGAACTATCCCGCGCAGGCTGTCGATACCCATATCTATCGCGTCGGCAACCGCACCGGCATCGCACCGGGCAAAAACGTCGACGTGGTCGAACGCGCCATCGAAGACCATATTCCTGCTGACTTCCAGCATCATGCACATCACTGGCTGATCTTGCATGGCCGCTATACCTGCACCGCACGCAAACCGCTGTGCCGCACCTGCATCATCCGCGACCTTTGCCCCTATGAGGATAAAACAGAATGACGACTTACGAATTGGTTGGCATCGGTAACGCCGTTGTCGATGTAATCTCGCACGCCGATGACAGCTTTCTTGACCTGATGGGCATCGAAAAAGGCATCATGCAATTGATCGAACGGGAGCGCGGCGAGGTGCTCTACGGCGCGATGAAAGACCGGCTGCAGACACCCGGCGGATCGGTGGCAAACACGGTGGCAGGCGCAGGTGCGCTGGGGCTAAAAACGGCCTTCATCGGTCGGGTACGCGATGACGCGTTGGGGCAGTTCTACGCCAAGGCGATGACCGATATCAGCATTGATTTCGTCAATGCGCCGATCTCTGGCGGCGAAAACCCCACCTCGCGCTGCATGATTTTTGTGACGCCAGACGGGGAACGTTCGCTGAATACCTATCTGGGCATCTCCACGGGTCTTACATCTGAGGACGTGCCGCAGGCGGTGACCTCCAAGGCCAAGCTGATGTTTCTCGAAGGCTACCTTTTTGATCATGACGCAGGCAAATCTGCTTTCCGGGAAGCCGCACGCGCAGCCACTGCAGGCGGCGGTATGGCAGGCATCGCCATTTCCGATCCTTTCTGTGTCGAGCGCCACCGCGACGACTTCCTTGCCCTTATCCAGAACGATCTAGGCTTTGTCATTGGCAACGAAGCCGAAATCCGCGCCCTTTGGGAGACGGATGATACCGAAGCCGCGCTGGTCAAAACTGCCGAGATTTGCCCGCTGGTTGTTTGCACCCGTTCCGGCGACGGGGTGACATTGATCCGTGGCGAGGAGCGCGTTGATGTGCCGGTGACACGGATCGTGCCCGTTGACGCCACCGGCGCGGGCGACCAGTTTGCCGCAGGTTTCCTTTATGGGCTGGCAACGGGCCGTGATCTGGAGACTTGCGGGCGCATGGGGAATATCTGTGCGGCGGAAGTCATCAGCCACATCGGCCCCCGGCCCGAGACCGACATCATGGCGTTGTTCAAAGCGCAAGGGCTGGTGTGACACAAATGTTAGCTGACGGATTTCACAAAGTGCCACTGGGTAAGGTCGCGACGGTGGTCACCCACCTCGAAATGCAGGCCGCGGCACCGTTGCGGCCAGTTGCCCTGCCCGACGGGCTGGAACTGCGACAGGTTACCCCCGACCTCGACTGGTACCGCGATATCTTTACCCGTGTCGGCGGGCAGGATTGGCTGTGGTTTGGACGGCTGGCGATGGCAGACGAAAAGCTACAGGCGATACTCGATGATCCCAAAGTCACTTTCCACACTCTGAGCCGTGGCGGGCGAGACGAGGCGCTGTTGGAGCTTGATTTCCGCACCCAAGGTGAATGTGAACTGGCCTATTTCGGGCTGACATCGGCCCTTATCGGTTCGGGCGCCGGGCGCTATTTGATGAACGAGGCGATCTCGATGGCGTGGGCGCAGCCGATCTCGAGCTTCCACGTTCATACCTGCACCTTTGACAGCCCGCAGGCAGTGGATTTCTACAAGCGCAGCGGCTTTACGCCCTATCAGCAAGAGATCGAGATTGCCGATGATCCGCGCCAGATCGGGCTACTGCCGGAAAATGCAGCACCGCACGTGCCTCTGTTGCGCGCCTAGGGCGCGTCGCAGGCGGCGCCGTTGAAACAGCCCAGCACCTTTTTCAGATCGGCGGCTGACGGATTGGTGAAGGCCCGCCCGCCGCAGGGGTTGATGCCCAGCGCATAGCTGCCCGCGTCGCGCTTCACAAAGGCCAGTGTCTCTTGCCCGTTGGCCACCGATCCGCACCACGGTCCATAGCAGGCGACCTCTAACATGACGGTATTTTCGAACGGCACGACGAAGCCAGATTTACTCATCGATTTGCCGATCAGTTTCGCGGGCACTTGGGTCATTTTCGCTGGCTTGCTGGTCCCGTGATTGTTGCGCGGCAACTTGCGTGGATCCAGCGTTAACCGCCCGCGCACCACCACGTAAGTCTCAGGCGCGGCATGCACCTCGTTAAAGGTCCGCTGAACCGATGGCGCGAGGCACGATAGCGCCGAGGCCTGTACGGGCAGCACAAGTGCCGCAAGCAAAACAACAAATCTTCTCATCATAAATACGCCTTGAACTCGGTTAAAACGGCCTCGTAAACCGCGCGCTTGAATGGCACGATTCCCGCGACCAACTGACCATGTGGCAACCATCGCCACTGGGAAAACTCGGGATGTTCGGTTTCGATATTCACCTGATCGTCACGGCCCTGAAACCGCATCAGATACCACTTCTGCTCCTGCCCGCGAAACCGACCCTTCCAGATGCGCGGCACCAGATCATGCGGCAGATCATAGGGCAGCCACGTCGCGGTCTCCGCCACCACCTCGACCAGATCACGCGCTACGCCGGTTTCTTCCTCCAGCTCGCGCAGGGCAGCCTCGGCCGGGTCCTCGTCCTTTTCAACCCCACCCTGCGGCATCTGCCAAGCGTCCTGATCACGGTCGCGGCGCTGGCCGACGAAAACCTCGCCTTCTGCATTGATCAGCATCACCCCGACACAGGGGCGGTACGGCAGTTTGGAAATATCTTCGGGGGTCATCGCAGGGGGTCTCCATCTCCGGCAGGGCGGCCGGCCCTGCGGTAGCAAAATCTGAGCCTTTCGATAGCATGAAACATCCCCGTGCGGAATGGCGCGGCGCAGCGCGCAAAACCTGCAGGCAAGAACCGGCCTGAGTCTGACATAGGTCCCGCCCGCCCTGAACCGCCACAGCGATTGACGCCGCGTTGTACGTGACTTGAGGCGCATCTAAGGTCATCCCTTAGCGAAACCGTTTTAGCCAGAGGTCCTTTATGTCCAACTATCCGCATATGCTTGCTCCGCTTGATCTGGGTTTCACTACGCTCAAAAACCGCGTGCTGATGGGGTCGATGCACACAGGGCTGGAGGAAACGCAGGATTGGAACCGCGTGGCGGAGTTTTACGCGACCCGCGCGCGCGGTGACGTGGGGCTGATGGTGACGGGCGGTATCGGTCCCAACCCCGAAGGCTCGGTCGCGCATGGCGCGGCGATGATGACCAGCCAAAAGGACATCGATAACCACAGCGTAATCACCCAGCGCGTCCATGAGGCGGGCGGCAAGATCTGTATGCAAATCCTGCACGCGGGCCGCTATGCTTTCACGCCCGAATGTGTCGCGCCCTCGGCGGTGAAGTCTCCGATCTCTATGTTCGCGCCTAAGGAGCTGGACGAAGAAGGTATCGAAAAGCAGATCGCCGATATCGCGGCCTGCGCCTTGCGCGCCAAACAGGCGGGCTATGACGGGGTCGAGGTGATGGGCTCCGAAGGTTATTTCCTCAACCAGTTTCTGGTTACCCACACCAACAAACGCACCGACCGTTGGGGCGGCTCGTACGAGAACCGGATGCGCCTGCCGATCGAGGTCGTGAAACGGGTCCGCGAGGCCGTCGGCGCGGAGTTCATCATCATCTACCGCCTGTCGATGATTGATCTGGTGCCCAATGGTTCGACCCATGCCGAAGTTGTGCAACTGGCGCAGGAAATCGAGAAAGCTGGTGCGACGATCATCAATACCGGTATTGGCTGGCATGAGGCACGTATCCCGACAATTTCCACCTCGGTGCCGCGCGCGGCCTTTGCTTGGGTGACGAAAAAGCTGATGGGCAAGGTCGGCATCCCGATCATCACTTCCAACCGCATCAATACACCGCAGGTCGCCGAAGAGCTGCTGGCCGATGGCTGCGCCGATATGGTCAGTCTTGCGCGGCCAATGCTGGCAGACGCCGATTTTGTCGCGAAGGCGATGGCCGGACACGCCGACCGGATCGCGCCTTGCATCGCCTGCAACCAGGCCTGCCTAGACCATACCTTTGGCGGCAAAATCTCCACCTGTCTGGTTAATCCGCGCGCCTGCTATGAGACCGAGTTGAAGATCGAAGCAACCGCAGCACCGAAAACCATCGCTGTTGTCGGCGCGGGGCCTGCAGGGCTTTCCGCCGCGATTACTGCCGCCGAGCGGGGCCATAGCGTCACCATCTTTGACCGCGCGTCCGAGATTGGCGGCCAGTTAAACCTCGCCAAACAGGTCGCGGGCAAGGAAGAGTTCTGGGGTTTCGTCGAGTGGTATCGCACCATGGTCGACCACCATGGCGTCACGGTGAAGCTCAATACCGAAGTCTCGGCCAATGATCTGGACGGCTTTGACGAAGTGATTATCGCGACCGGCGTGGTGCCTCGTGATCCGCAGATTCCGGGCCAGAACAGCGGCAAAGTGGTCAGCTATATCGATGTGCTGAAAGGCACTGTCGAGGTCGGCCAGCGGGTTGCGGTGATCGGCGCGGGCGGGATCGGCTTTGATGTGTCCGAGCATCTGGTCCACGACGGCGACAGCACCACGCTGAACCTGCCGGAATGGATGCGCGAATGGGGCGTCACTGACCCCGAAGAGCACCGCAGCGGGTTGGCTCCCGAAGGGCCGCAACCGCACAAACCTGCGCGTCAGATCACCATGCTGCAACGCAAGCCCACCAAAGTTGGCAAGGGTTTGGGCAAGACAACAGGTTGGATCCACCGCGCCTCCCTGACCATGAAAGAGGTCAAAATGATTGCGGGTGTGAACTATGAGAAAATTGATGCAGACGGCCTGCATATCAGCTTTGGCGAAGCACGCGAAAACCCGACGCTGATCGAGGCCGATACGATCGTACTTTGCGCAGGACAATTGTCGGACCGCTCGCTGGCTGATGCGCTGGAAGCCAAAGGCAAAACCTGCCACGTGATCGGTGGCGCAGATGTTGCGGCAGAACTCGACGCGAAACGCGCGATCAATCAAGGCACGCGACTGGCTGCCGCGCTCTGAGCACCGCTTGGCGGCAGATTTTAGGAGCGGCGCGACTGCATGTCAGCGGCGCCGGTTCTTGCCATTTGCGTCTTTGGCGGCAAAGACTGCCTTAGCCCCTGCGAGGACATCCCATGCCGATCTGCGTTTTTGATATTTTTCCTGACGGCACGACGACGGTGCCGACCGATACAGCGCTGACGGGTCCGGGCACCTACCGCTGGTGGCACTTCGATCTCACCGACCCGGAATTTCCGGCTTGGGTGCATGAACGGCTGCCGGCCATCCCCGCCGGATCGCTGTTGCAGAACGAAACCCGCCCGCGCTGTGACCGTTATGAAGACGGGCTGATGTTGAACCTGCGCGGCATCAACCTCAACGATGGCGCCGACGCGGACGAGATGATCTCGGCGCGGATGTGGGTGGACGGTAAGGTGGTAATCACCGTGCGCCGCCGCCGGATTTTTGCCATCGACGCGATTCGCCAACAAGCTGTCGCCGGGAATGCGCCGCACACGCCAGCGGCGTTTCTTGAGGCGCTGATCAGCAGGCTGACCGACCGCGTGCAGGAGCAGGTCGCCAAGATCGAAGAACTGGCCGACTATTACGAAGATGATCTGGAGAATAAAGACACCCCGCCGCCGCGCGATTTGCCGGATACGCGGCGCAGCGTTATCCGTCTCAAACGCTATATGGAGCCGCAGCGCGTGGCGCTGGCACGGTTGGCAGCATTCGATATTCCGCTGATTCCGACCGAGAGCCAGTTTCGGCTGCGCGAACTTGCCAACACTACCACCATCGCGGTCGAAGAACTTGATGCCCTGCGCGACCAGCTTGTTTCGATCCAGGATGAGCATGACGCAAATATCGCCCACCGACAGGCGCGCCACGGCTATGTGCTATCGATTGTCGCCGCGATCTTTTTACCGCTCGGCTTTTTGACAGGTCTGTTCGGAGTTAATATCGGCGGCATGCCGGGGCTCGATCATCCTTACGCTTTTGTCTACCTTTGTCTTTCGATGTTGGGGCTTGCGGTGTTCATGTTTGTCTTGCTGCGCTGGATGCGCTGGCTCTGAAACGCACATGGAAACACAGCGTTCTGCTGTTTCCATGCCCTTAACGATCCCTGCAAATACCTTGCTACTGTCCCATGGCTGCCCCCTTCCTGCCTGAATTGGCCGTCATCACTGATCCTTGAAACAAGTATCGTGAAGGGAACGGGCATGGACCGCCTTACAGAAATGGAAGCATTCGCCACAGTGGTGGATCAAGGGGGGTTTACCGACGCCGCCAAAAAAATGGGCATCTCCAAATCGGCAGTGTCAAAGCACGTGTCGTCACTGGAAGCGCGCCTTGGGGCACGGTTGTTGAACCGCACCACCCGCCGCGTCAGCCCGACGGAAATCGGCCTTGCCTATTATGACCGCGCCCGCCGTGTGTTGAACGACGCAGGCGAAGCCGACGCTTTGGTGACCTCGATGCAATCCGCGCCTTCGGGCCTGTTGCGCATCTCTGTCGCGACGGACTTTGGCGTTAATCATTTGTCGCCAGCACTGTCGGAATTCCTCAATGACTTCCCTGACATCACCGTGAACATGGTGCTCAACAACCGCTATGTTGAGCTGATTTCGGAAGGCTATGATATGGCGGTTCGGATCGGGGAGCTGGAAGACAGCACCCTGCGGGCCCGCAAGTTGACCGAAACCACCAAACGGATGATCGCCAGCCCGAAGTATTTCGAGCAATATGGCCGCCCCGAAAAGATCGACGATCTGAACGATCACAAGCTGCTGCATTATTCCAACCAGTCCTCGGGCAACGTCTGGAAGCTGACTGCCCCTTCGGGTGAGAAACGTCAGGTGCGCACCGCGGGCTGGCTCTCGGTCAACGACGGACAAAGCTTGCTGAACGCTGCGATCTCGGGCCTCGGCATCGCCTATCTGCCGAGCTTTCTCTACGCTGATGCGCTGGAGAAGGGTTTGGTCGAGGACGCGATCCCCGATCTGCCTGTTGAAACCCAAGGCATCTATGCCGTCTATCCTCCGGGCCGGTTTACCCAGCCCAAGGTCCGCGCTTTCATCGACTTTCTGGTCCACGCCTTTGCGGAAAAAGGCCCGAACGTCTGGTAATCCACACCACCTCCCCTCGGTGACCTCCGCCCTCCGGTGCTTTCAAAAGCATTCGGGGGGCTTTTTTGCTTTCTGGACGTGCCATCGCGCGCGCGCCCCGCCTGCAACGGGTTTGACGTCAGGGGAGAAGCCTGTATTCCGGTACGACGATAGCAACAGCGCGCCACTCTCTGCCGGACGGGACAGCTTTTCATGGAAGATATCTGGGCCGGATTATCGGCCGCATTCCAGCTGATCGGCACCGGCGATCCCGATCTGATCGAGATTACGCTGCGCTCGATCCAAGTCAGCTTTTCGGCATTAGTGATTGCCTGCCTGATTGCACTGCCTTTGGGCACGTGGCTTGCGGTGCGCCGTTTCAGGTTTCGCCGTGCCACGATTGCCGTGCTGAATGCGATGATGGGGCTGCCACCGGTGGTGGTCGGGCTGATCGTCTATTTGCTGTTGTCACGCTCCGGCCCGTTTGGGGTTTTGGGGCTGTTGTTCACGCCTACGGCGATGATCATCGCGCAGGTCATTATCATCACGCCCCTCATTGCCTCGATCACCCATCAGGCGATGCGCGAACTTTGGGCCGAGTATCATGATCTGCTGATCTCGCTAAACACCAGCAAGGGCCAGCGCATTGCTACGCTAATCCGCGACGGGCGGCGCAACCTGCTGACAGCGGCACTGGCCGGATTTGGTCGCGCCATCGGTGAAGTCGGCGCGATTATGATCGTCGGTGGCAATATCGACCACGCCACCCGCGTGCTGACCACGGCGATTGCACTGGAAACCGGCAAAGGAGACTTTGCGCTCGCCCTCGGGCTTGGGTTTGTGCTGATCAGTTTGGCGCTGTTGGTCAATCTTGCAATCCATACCCTGTCGCGCACAGAAAGAGATGGCAGATGGTAAGCCAAGTGAAGATCCCGACGCTCACCGATGCTGTGGTGCGCAAGCGCGGCAAAACCATTATCGGGCCGGTTGATCTGGCGTTGCCAAGAGACGGTTTTACGATTCTGCTGGGGCCGAACGGGTCTGGCAAGACAACGCTGCTGCGGCTCTTGCACGGGGTTGAGCGGCTGTCGGCGGGGCAGTTGACTTGGGCCACATCCGAAGCCCTCGCCCGTGCCCGTCAGGCTTATGTCTTTCAAAGCCCGACAATCCTGCGCCGCACCGTGGCGCAAAACCTCGCTTACCCGCTGCAACTTGTAAAAACGCCAAAAGCCGAGATTGCCGCACAGGTCGCCGACTGGGCAGCACGGATCGGGCTGGATGGCGCACTGGAGCGCTACGCCCCGCGACTGTCGGGCGGCGAGAAGCAAAAGCTGGCACTGGCCCGTGCGTTGATCCGCAAACCCGAAGTGTTATTCCTCGACGAGCCTTCCGCCAATCTGGATGGTCGTGCGACCCGCGAGATCGAAGCGCTTTTGATCGCCACGCACCAGCAAGGGACGCGGATCGTTATGGCGACCCACGACCTTGGGCAGGCGCGACGGTTGGCCAGTGATGTGTTGTTTATGTTGCGGGGCCGTATCCATGAGCGTGGGCAGGCGCCCGAGATTTTCAATGCGCCCGAAACGCCGCAACTGCGGGCCTTTCTGGACGGCGATATCGTCGAATAAGCGCGGCCTACTCGTCGGAGAGCACCACAACCTCGACCCGCCGGTTGGCCTCGCGGCCTGCGGCGTTCAGGTTGGACGCAACAGGCGCAAGATAGCCCATGCCCTCCGCCTCCATCCGCGCACCAGCAAGGTCATAGGTCTCGATCATGCGCTGGCGCACCAATTGGGCGCGCCTGCGCGATAACGCGATATTATTCTCCAGCGATCCGACCGTATCGGTATGCCCCACCAAGGCGATCCGCATCGTCGGGCGTTCTTTTAACAAGGCAGCCAGACGCTCCAACGAAGCGAACGGCCCCGTGCCAAGATCGGAGGTGCCGGTGTCAAAATCCAGATCGGCCAAGATCACGTGGCCGTCTTTCAGCAGCGTCCCGACCAAATCATCCTGCGCCACGCTCTGTGTTGTTGTCGGCACGTCCGCATCGGGCGAAACCGCAACCGAACCCGCCGCCAAACGCCCCGCCTGAATTATCTGCACATAGGCCGAGTTGGCCGAGGTGCTGGCAAACAGGGTCACCACCTCTTGGGGCACATCACCCGTGCGGCGCAAGGCGGTGACGAAGTGATACTCGCGGATGTTCACATACATATTCGGACCCGGCAGGGTCTCGGTCGCAAAGCGGAAATCGAAGCCGCCGCACTGTTTGGACGCACAGTCCAGCACGATCTCGAATCCCGCCTCAACAAGCTGCGCGCGCAGGGGCCGGATGACTTGAAGCGGTGTCAGCCCCGGCGATTGTAGGCGCCAAGCAGCGCGGTGCACATCGCCGTCAATCTCAACGCGTGCCACCTGCCCTTCGGCAAACACCCCGACCGGCGCGGCATAACGGTCGGGCGCGGTATTACGCTCGACCGTCTGGCGTGCGTTGGCGGGCAGCGAAAGCTCCAGCGCGGCCGCAGGGCCAGCACAGCACAATAGCAGAGCCAGCGCCCGTAGCATCACCGCGCCTGCGCGTGATATTCGACGTTGGGGCGCATGTCGCTGCCGCTGGCGACGCGATTGGTCATGTTAAAAAATGCCGCAACCGAGGCGATATCCCAGATGTCGCGGTCGCTAAAACCCGCGTCACGCAGCGCTTGCCGGTCAGCCTCTTCAACGCTGGCGCTTTGCTGGGTCAACTTGACCGCAAAGTCCAGCATGGCGCGTTGTTTGGCATCAATCTTGGCAACGCGGTAATTCATTACCAAAGCTTCACCCAAGGCCGGATCACCGCTGAGGTCGCGCACCGCAGCACCGTGGGCCACAAGGCAATAATAGCATTTGTTCACCGCAGACACCGCGACCGCGATCATTTCGCGCTCAAGCTTCGACAGAGACGAATCGCCGAGCATCAGATCGTTGTACATCGCGGTGAAGGTATTCAGCTTTTCGACATCAAAGGCATAGGCGCGCAGCACATTCGGCACGATGCCGAGCTTGTCCATGCAGACGTCGAAATATTTTTGCGTTGCTTCGGGCAGCGGATCAACCATCGGCAGGTTCAAAGCGGTGGGCATATCAGTGGCCATTCGGGCCTCCTTCAATCAGGGGATTGACGGTAATGATAGCCCCCCACTTCGGCAAAGCCCATAGACTGATAGAGCGCGTTTGCGCCGGTATTGGCCCTGACACAAAGCACCGAAATTTTGGCGGCACCCTGCGCCTGCCCCCAAAAAGCGGCGCGGCGCATCATCCATTCAGCTACGCCCTGACGGCGCTGGTGCGGCAGCACGACCACGCCGTGCACCATGCAGATATCAGCGTGCACCGCCGCAAAGGCAGCGCCAGCCGGTTTTTCATTCCAGCGCGACAGGATACCGGTTTTGCATTCAGTCCGCGCCATCACCGCGCGCCGCTCGGGGCCGATGCCATCGGTGGCCCAGATTTCATCCATGATCGCCAGCGGTTCCCAGATGTCAAAGGCGGTGACGCGCGGGATCGGCACATCGGTGAGCTGCGCGATCGGCAGGGTATAGACCACGGTCGGGTCCTTGACCGTATAGCCGCGCCGCTCAAGCGCCGCGTCCAGTTCGGGGGTATCACCCCGCATCATGAAAAGCGGGCGTTGGCCTGCCTGCTGCATCGCAGTCTCGGCGGCAGTAATCTCGGCGTCACTTGGCGCACCGCTTGCCGTGGCCGCCGATACCCGCTGCCCGCCGCCCTTGCCATCGCGCAGGGTAAAGGGGCCGTGATCCCAGCGCCGTGCTGCGGGCCATGTCTGCTCCGAAGCTTCAAAATATCGCGCCATCGTTCCGGTCATTCGAAAGTCGCTTTCAGCTTGGCCAAGGCGGCGTCAATCTGGGCCTCGTTATTGCCGCGGATCACGATATGCGCACCATAGCGCCCGTCTTTCTGGAACGGGTAGGAGCCCATCGACAGCATCGCATATTCCTCGGCCAGCGCCCCCAAGGGTCCGGCGATATCACCCTCACCGCGCTCGATCCGCAAGGTCTTGCTGATCAGCGCCTTGCCCCCTGTCAGGCTCGGCAGGACACTTTCGACCATGGCTTGAAACACCGACGGCACGCCCGCCATGACATGCACGTTTTCCACCTTGAACCCCGGCGCGGCTGAGACCGGATTCTCGATCAATGTGGCACCTTGCGGAATACGCGCCATGCGCAGGCGGGCGGTGTTCAGCTCGGTCTTGGATCTCTCGTAATGCTCGGCGAGAATCGCACGGGCGTCGTCGCGCACGTCAATCGTGCGGTCGAAGGCGGCGGCGATGCAGTCGGCGGTGATATCATCATGGGTCGGGCCGATGCCGCCGCTGGTAAAAACGTACTTATAGGCTCGCGACAGCGCCTGCACTGCGCCGATGATCGCGCCATGCTGGTCGGAGACCACCCGCACCTCCATGAGGTCCACCCCGACCTCGCCCAAGCGGCCTGCAAGGTAGTGCATATTGGAATCGCGCGTGCGCCCCGACAGGATTTCATCGCCGATGACCAGCATCGCGGCAGTGGGGTTTGGCATGGGCTATGTCCTTGAGAGTGGCTCTGCTCCGGTATAGGCCGTGGCCCATGCGCTTTCAAACCGAACTTGTCCCCGCACGCCTTATCCGCCGCTATAAACGGTTTCTGGCCGACTGTACGCTGGAAGCGAGCGGCGAGGCAGTGACCGCGCATTGCGCCAATCCGGGATCGATGGCAGGACTGGCCGAAGTCGGTAGCCGCATCTGGCTGGAGCCCAACGACGATCCGAAAAAAAAGCTGAAGTTTGGCTGGCGGTTGGTGGATCACGAGAACGGCCATTACACCGGCGTTGATACCTCGGCAGCTAACCGGATCGTGCGCGAAGCGCTGGAGGCGGGCCTGATCGCGCCACTCGCCCAGTATGGCACCTGTCGCGCCGAGGTGAAGTACGGTGAAAATTCGCGGGTCGATTTTCTGCTCTCAGAAACGGGGCAGCCCGATGCCTATGTCGAGGTGAAATCGGTCACCCTGTCGCGGCAGGCCAGTCTGGCGGAATTTCCTGATTCTGTCACGGCACGGGGTGCCAAACATCTTGGGGAGTTGACCCGCATGGTGGCACAAGGCCACCGCGCGGTTTTGCTCTATCTCGTGCAGCGCACCGATTGTGCGCAAGTCACGGTGGCCGCCGATATCGACCCTGCCTATGCCCGCGCGTTAAGCGAAGCCCGTGCCGCAGGGGTGGAGATCCTTGCTATGTCAACGCAAATCGGCCCGAAGGGGATCACTTGCGCCGCGCCGCTTGAGGTTTTGCAGGGCTGAGTTTTAGGCCTTGGTTTGATCGCAGATAGCGGTGCAAATGCGCGAAACTGCCTTCAAAGGCCCCTCCGGCGGTATCGCAGGCAGGGTTTGCATGCTAAAGGCGCGGGGAAAACCGGGTGAAAACATTGGTTTTAGGGTCCGCACACCTTAGATTATGCGGCAAGCTGGCGAAACAGACGGGGCGATTTGTTGAAAAAGAATTTACACGGTCGGGTGACCAAAGACGGAATCCGCATCTATGAGACCGGCGATTTTGCCGGCATGCACGCCGCTGGCCGGTTGGCAGCCCAAATCCTTGACGATATCGGCACGCATGTTTTTGTCGGGCAAACCACGCAGGAGCTTGACCGGCGGATCGAGCAGCAGGTGAACGATGCTGGCGCGAAATCCGCGACGATCGGCTACAAGGGCTACCAGCATGCCAGCTGTATCTCGGTGAACCATGTAGTGTGTCACGGCATTCCCGGTGAGAAAAAGCTCAAAGACGGGGATATTTTGAATATCGACGTGACCGTCATTGTGGATGGCTGGTTTGGCGATACCTCGCGGATGTATGTCGCGGGTAAGCTGCCGCGCAAGGCCGAACGGCTGATCGACGTGACCCACGACGCGTTGATGCGCGGGATTGCCGCGGTAAAACCGGGCAATACCTTCGGCGATATCGGCCATGCCATCCAGACCTTCGTCGAAGGGCACCGCATGAGCGTTGTGACCGATTTTTGCGGTCACGGGTTGGGGCAGGTTTTTCACGCGCCACCGAATGTGCTGCATTATGGCCGCCCGGGCACCGGAGCCGTGCTTGAACCGGGAATGTTTTTCACCATCGAGCCGATGGTCAATCTGGGCCGCGCCGAGACGAAAACCCTTGCGGACGACTGGACGGCTGTGACCCGCGACAAGAGCCTTTCTGCGCAATTCGAGCATTCGGTCGGTGTAACCGAGAACGGGGTCGAAATTTTCACGCTGTCGCCCGGGGATGTCTTTCACACAACGGCGGGTGCGGCGGAGTAATCTTTAGCGCTTGGCGCGGGTGTTCTGCGCCAATTTTACGCAGATCTTAGGATGTTAATCCGGTACCGGGGGAGTTCCTCCTCCGGCGCCACCCGGATTTTTCTAATCAAAAAGAGAAGGCATTTTTTGATTGAAGGTTTAGGTAAGGACGATTGCCCTAATTGAGGAATCGTGGTTCTGTTTTCTCCGGAGCAGGAGAGAATTATGAACTGGACGGATGTTTTTGCCTCGCGCATGGAGCGCATGAAGGCGAGCGAAATTCGCGAATTGCTGAAATTGCTGGACCAGCCGGATATTATCTCTTTTGCGGGGGGCATTCCCGATCCGGCGCTGTTTCCGGCGGAGGCATTTCAGGCGGCCTTGGCGGATGCGTTGTCACCGGCGAACCAAGGCACTGCACTGCAATATTCGGTCTCCGAAGGGTATGGGCCGCTGCGCGATTGGCTCGCGACGCATATGCAGGGTCTGGGCGTTGCCTGTAGCCGCGACAACATTCTAATCACGTCCGGATCACAGCAGGCGCTTGATTATCTTGGCAAGCTTTTGCTGTCTCCTGCCGATACGGCCTTGGTCAGTTGGCCGACCTATTTGGGGGCTTTGGGCGCGTTTAATGCCTATGAGCCACAGTACGACCGGCTGGGCGCGGGCGGAAACCGCAGTGCGGCGGACTATGCGGAAACGGCGCAGGCCAAGGGCGGCAGGGTAAAATTTGCCTATGCCTCGGTTGATTTTGCGAACCCGACCGGAGAGACGCTTGATCTGGCGGCACGCAGCAGCATTCTCGACCTCGCGGAAGATCTGGACATTGCCGTGATCGAGGATGCCGCCTATCAGGCGCTGCGCTATGATGGCGATCCGGTCCCGTCGATGCTGTCGCTGGAGATTGAGCGTAAGGGGTCGATTGAAGATTGCCGTACGTTATATTGCGGCAGTTTTTCCAAGACCTTGGCGCCGGGCTTGCGGGTCGGATGGGTCTGCGGCGCGTCGCAGGTTATCTCGCAACTTGTGTTGATGAAACAGGCCGCTGACCTGCATTCGCCAACCCTGAACCAGATGGCAATTGCCACGGTCGCTGCGGCACATTTTGAAAGCCATACAGCGATGCTGCGGCGGGTCTATGCGGGCAGGCGTGATGCCATGCTGGCCGCATTGGCGACCCATATGCCTGAGGGTGTGACATGGAATAAGCCGGAAGGCGGGATGTTCGTCTGGCTCACCTTGCCCAAGCATTTGGACGCCGCCGACTTGCTGCGCCTGTCGCTGGAAACCCAGCGCGTCGCCTTTGTGCCGGGGCGGGCGTTTTTTGCGGATGGCAGCGGAGCCAATTCACTGCGGTTAAGCTTTTCGCTCGCGGGCGATGCACAGATTGATGAGGGGATGCGCAGGCTGGGCGTGGCCATTCGCGCGGCGGTCTGACTGGCGCTATCCGGTGTATCGCAAAACGGTGATGTGGGTGTCGCCGTAGCTGCGCTTATCGATCCGTTCGAACCCTTTTGGCGCGTTCATCAAGGCGTTTTCCTCCCAGATGATCGTAGCTTGCGGGGCGAGCCAGTCGCCCGCCTGCGCCTTGGCCAAAGCCTGCTGGCCGAGTTTTTCACCGTAGGGCGGATCGAGAAACACCAAAGTGAAAGGCTCGGCGATCCAAGGGCCGAGCGCCGTGGCATCGTTGCGCATCAGCACCGCATCGTCTTTTGTGTCGAGCTTGGCGAGGTTTTCGGTGATCAGCTTTTGCGCGACGCGGCCATTTTCAACAAATACGGCAGACTTCGCGCCGCGTGAAAGCGCCTCCAGCCCTAAAGCGCCAGTTCCGGCAAAAAGGTCAAGAACCCGCGCGCCTTGGATCACCTTTAGATGGGTCAGCATCGAAAACAGGCTTTCGCGCACCCTGTCGGAGGTGGGGCGTAAATGCGCGGCGGTATCACCTGCACCGACATCGGCCAGCTTTGTGCCGCGAAACTTTCCGGCGATAATTCTCACAGTTTTAACAGCGCTTTAAGATCGGTTATGGGGTCTTCGATCAGGGCCGGAGCGGGGGATTTACCGCTTTCGATCAGGCGTTTTCCGACCATAAAGGCGCGCGGATCATTCATCGCATCCACGGCCAGTAATTCTGGCCCCCGATAGTACCAGAAGGAGACGCTGTCGACGTCCGTATGGCGGGTGTAGACCCTGTCATATCCAGTATTCAGCCCGGCGATCTGTAGTTTCACATCGTATTGATCGGACCAGAACCACGGTTTTGCGTGATACGCCTTACCTGCCCCCATGATGTTTTCAGCGACGAGTTCGGCCTGATCGATGGCGTTAGGGACACTTTCCAGCCGGATGCGACCATCGCGATAAGGGAAGGAGGTGCAATCGCCCGCCGCCCAGATAAAAGGGTCGGATGTACGCCCATGTGCATCAACGCGAATGCCGTTTTCGAGCGTCAGCCCCGCCGCTTCGGCAAGGGCGGTATCAGGCGCAATGCCGACCCCCGCGATCACGAAATCCGCGTCGAGCACAGTACCATCCGTCAGGCGTGCACCGCTGACAGCGCCGTCGCCCAGCAAGCGGTCCAGCCCGACACCCTCGCGGATATCGACGCCATGATCGCTGTGCAATTTGCGAAAGAAATCACTGGTTTCGGGGGCGGCGACGCGCTGCAAGATACGATCAGCCATTTCCACCAAGGTGACTTGCAGGCCGAGCTTGGCGGCCACGGCTGCAGCCTCCAAACCGATATAGCCGCCGCCGACGATCACCAGCTTTGCACCTTTGGTGAAACGCGGCGACATCGCATCGACATCTGCCAGATTGCGCACCACATAAACGCCTGCCAGATCGCCGCCGATGCTGGGCGGCAACCGGCGGGGTACCGAGCCTGTGGTCAGCACCAGTTCATCGTAGTGCAGCTCTGTCGCGCCGACTGTCACCACCCGATCGACAGGGTTGATGCCACTGACAGGGCGGCCCATGAGCAGGTCGATATTGTGTTCGGCATAAAAGGATTCGGGGCGCAGAAACAGCCGCTCCAGCGCCATATCGCCCATCAGATAGGCCTTGGAGAGCGGCGGGCGTTGATAGGGGGGTACCGGCTCCGCGCCGACAAGTGTGATCCGCCCGTCAAACCCGCCATTGCGCAGCTTGGCCACGCAAGACGACCCTGCCTGCCCTGCTCCGATCACAACTACATGACGCATTGTCGCCCTCCACTATCTGGTCGTACCTTTGCGCAGAACCTATATGGTTGGGGCGTCAGGACGCAATCACATGAAAGGTCTAACAGATGACAATCTCCCAAGGGGCCACCCTGCCCGATGCGACACTGGTTGAATTCGGCGCCGAGGGGCCGACACCCGTACAGATGTCCGCCAAACTCAAAGGCCGCAAGGTTGTGGTTTTCGCGGTGCCGGGGGCCTTTACGCCAACGTGCCATTCGGCCCATGTGCCCAGCTTTGTACGCACCAAAGACCAGTTCGATGCCAAGGGCGTGGATGAGGTGATCTGCGTGTCCTGCAACGATCCGTTTGTGATGAAGGCATGGGGCGAGGCGACAGGCGCAACCGAGGCGGGCATCACTATGCTGGCCGATGCCTCGTCGGAATTCACCAAGGCGATTGGCATGGAATTTGACGCCGCGGGTGCGGGATTGATGTCACGCTCCAAGCGCTACGCGATGCTGGTGGATGACGGCAAAGTCACCCTGTGGCAGCCCGAAGAAGGCACCGGTGTTTGTGAGACTTCCGGCGGCGAAGCGCTGCTCGCCAATATGTAAAAGTGAAAGGGCAGGCAGCCATATGAGCCGCCTGCCTCTGCAATTTTACGCGCGGTCTTAGTCTTCTTTGGCGTGATAGATCGTGCGTGTCGGGAAGGGGATATTGATCTCGCCGTCGTCGAACGCCTCTTTCACGCGGCGGGTCATATCGGCCTTGAAGGCAAAATAATCGCCGGCCGAGCACCAAACCCGTACGAGAAAATCCACCGAGCTATCGCCCAAGTTTGTTACCTGAATGAAGGGTGCCGGTTCGCTGTGCGAGCGTTCGTCGGCCATAATTGTTGCGCGAATGATCTCCTCGGCCTGTTTGAGGTTTGCCCCGTAGCCCACGCCAAATGTCCACTCCGCCCGCCGTGTCGGATTGACCGAATAATTGGTAATCACATTGCCCCAGACTTCGGAGTTCGGAACAATCACCTGCACGTTGCTAAGATCGGCCAGTTCTGTAAAGTTCAGGTTGATTTGCTTGACCGTGCCCATTTTCCCAGCAATTTCAACGAAATCACCAATCTTGATCGGGCGGAAAAAGATCAGCATCACGCCTGCAGCGACGTTGGACAGGGTGCCCTGCAAGGCCAGCCCGATGGCCAGACCCGCCGCACCGATAACCGCCACAACCGAGGTCGTGCGCACGCCAAAGGTATTGAGCACAAACAGGATCGTGAAGCCGATAATCACATAGCGCACGATCGAGGCCAGAAATTCGAACAGCATCTCATCAAGATGCTTGTGGCGCTTGCCCAGATTTTGAATGCGGTTCTGCAGCCAGCTTGAGATGACCCAGCCGATGAGCAGAATGACGATAGCACCAACAACAGATCCGAACGCGCTGGCCAGAAATTCGAGGGTGAGCAAATCGGCAAGAGTTTTGTCCTGCCAAAGCTCGGTTTGCATCAGATCTTCCATATATACTTCGTTTAATCCTTCTTCGGCTGAAACAACCCGTCCATCTTGCGTGCCAGTTTTGCGTCTAACGTGCTGAGCCCGTCTACATCATGCGTGATCAAGGTTACCGTCACCTTATTATAGACATTGCTCCACTCGGGGTGATGGTCCCACTTTTCCGCCCAGATGGCCACACGGGTCATCCACCCGAAGGCATCGGCAAAATCCGCAAACTTGAAGGTCTTGTGAATGGCATCGCGGTTCTTGTCCATCTCCCAGCCGGAGTTGAACAATGGCTGCAACACCGTCTTGCGGGTTTCTGTGCTTAATCTTTCGGTCATTCCTGTTCCTCTATCTGAGCCCGTTTGAACGGCCCGTATTCTGTCAGCACTTCGATCTCATGGTCTACCGCAGCACTTTCGGCGTTGAGGTATTCGGCAACAGCGCGGCTAAACCCCTCATCCCGCAGCCAGTGCAAGGACCACGTTGGTGTGGGCAGATAGCCCCGCGCGAGTTTGTGTTCGCCCTGTGCGCCAGCCTCGACGGTGGCCAGTCCCTGGTCGATTGCGATGTCGATGGCCTGATAGTAGCACAGTTCGAAATGCAAAAAGGGGTGGTGTTCGGAGCAGCCCCAGTAGCGGCCATAAAGAGTATCCGCGCCGATAAAATTCAGCGCGCCCGCCACCCAATTCCCGTCCCGCTCGGCCAGCACCAGTACAATATCGTCGCGCAATGTATCTTGGGCGATGTTAAAAAATTCCCGCGTCAAATAGGGAGAGCCCCATTTGCGCATGCCGGTATCTTGGTAAAACCGCCAAAATGCGTCCCAGTGTTCCGGCAAAAGCTGGTCGCCGGTAAGACGGTGGATGGTGCCGCCAAAGCCTTGGGCCTGCGCCCTCTCTTTGCGGATATTCTTGCGTTTTCGCGAGCTGAGGTCGCCCAGAAATCCGTCAAAATCGTTGTAGTTTTCATTGCGCCAGTGGAACTGCTGGTTTTTGCGGATCATCAACCCCAAATCACGGCCGATCTGCGCCTCGGCTTCGGTACAGAATGTCACATGTAGCGAGGATAACGCGTTATTCTCGGTCAGTTGCAGGGCGCCCTGCACCAAAGCGGCCAAGCCAGTTTCATGAAACTCGGGGCGGGTCAGAAACCGGCGGCCCGTGGCGGGGGTATGGGGCACCGCGATTTGCAGCTTTGGATAATACCTGCCGCCCGCCTGCTCATAGGCATGCGCCCAGTTATGATCGAAAATATACTCGCCCTGACTGTGCGATTTGGCATACATCGGGGCAACCGCGATCAACTGTCCACCCGCGTAAGCGGCGAGGTATTGCGGCTGCCAACCGGTGCCGCGCCCGACGCTACCGCTCTGCTCCAGCGCGGAAAGAAACCGATACGTTGTGAAAGGGTCGTCTGGGCGCCCGCCATCGGCAGCTTCAGGGCAGGCGCAGGCATCCCATTCGGCCTGACCAATGTCGGACAGCGTCGGAATGATCCGGATTTCGATTTCCTGCGCGCTCATCTCATGCCCTGCCTTGCAACCCTATCTGGCCCTTGGGCCGTGAGGTTCAAGCGCTATAGCCTTCGAATGTGATGTTATCGGCCACCTGCCGGGCTTCGGCCTCAACTGCGGCGCTGCGTACGGTCCAGCAGCAGATCATCACGCCCTGCGCCTTGAGCGCGGCCAC
This sequence comes from Sulfitobacter brevis, assembly GCF_900112755.1. Classification (GTDB taxonomy): domain Bacteria; phylum Pseudomonadota; class Alphaproteobacteria; order Rhodobacterales; family Rhodobacteraceae; genus Sulfitobacter; species Sulfitobacter brevis. Next base: position 293,732 of record NZ_FOMW01000003.1, read on the forward strand.
CCGGTCACGCGACAGGTCGTTAACTTCATGGCTGATGAATGCCGCCTCGACGCGCTCGAAATCAGGGATTTCGCGCAGCCTGTCGCAGGTTTCTTTCGGCAGGGGCCATTCCTCATAGCGATAGGCACTGGTGACCAGCCCGCGCGGCACCTGTGGCAATAACTGCGCCATAAGAGCGACAGAATGGGGATTGAAGGACATCACCGCCACATGGCCCTTGTAGTTCGCCAATGCCTGCGCGGTTGCTTCCTCAAGCGGGCCTACGTCCGGCCCCATGCCGCCATCCTGATCCTTGATCTCGATCAGCAGCGGCACCTGCCCGTCTACCAGCGCGAGGACTTCGTCCAGGCTCGGAATGCCTTCGGCGGCACCGGTAAGCAAAATGCCCGACAAGTCCTTGGCACGGCGCAAGCGCACCGGCCCCTTAGCCGAAGTCAGTCGATCGAGCGCATAGTCGTGAAACACCATCGCCACGCCATCAGCGCTAAGCTGGACATCGATCTCGATGCCATAGCCCGCCGCAATGGCCGCACGAATGGCCGCGCGGCTATTTTCCGGGCGGCCATCGGTGACGTCATGCAAAGCGCGATGCGCCAGCGGCACATCATAAAATGCTTTAGCCAGGGTCATTTGATTTCAAAGATGCCTTCGATTTCGACCGCGACGCCAAGCGGTAGAGACGCTGCAGAAACGGCAGAGCGTGCATGCCGGCCCGCATCCCCGAGCGCTTCGACAAGAAAATCGGAGGCTCCGTTGATCACTTTGGGCTGATCGGTAAAATCGGCCGTTGAGTTCACAAACCCGGTAAGCTTGACCACCCGTACCAGCCGGTCGATGTCGCCATCACAAGCGGCCTTCAACTGCGCCAAAAGGCTTAGCGCACAGGCTTTTGCAGCGGCGGCCCCTGCGGCGACATCCATCGTGTCCCCCAGCCTGCCGGTGATCAGACCGTCAGGCCCGTTCGAGACTTGGCCGGACACATAGACCAGATTGCCCGACACCACGAAGGGTACATAGTTGGCCGCAGGCGCAGGTGCGTCCGGCAGTGTAATTCCCAGATTATTAAGACGTTCTGCGATGCTCATGCGAATATTCCTCGGGCTTGGTTGATTTGGCCGGACGCTATCTAGGTTGCGCGCAAACGAAAAGGGCAGCTTTTAATTTTCCCTGAAAGCCCGGGCGAAGTAATCGGCCATCGGCTTGACCAGATAGGCCATCGGGGTGCGATCGCCAGTGCGGATAAACGCCTCAACCGGCATGCCCGGCAGCAGGATTGTTCCTTCGGGTAGTTTCTCCAACTCGCCGGGATTGAGCGTGATCTCGGCGCGGAAATAGGATTGGGCGGTGGCCTGATCTTCGATCGAGTCTGCGGAGATCTGCATCACCCGACCCACCAGTTCGGGCGTGGTGCGCTGGTCAAGCGCCGAGAACCGCAAGTTGACCGGTTGGCCGACGATGATCTGGTCGACGTTGGTCGGCATCACCCGCGCCGCAATTACCAAGGGCCGGTCTTGCGGCACCAGATACATCAGCGGTTCGGCCGCCCGCACCACCGAACGTGGCGTCTGGATTTGCAGGCCATAGATGATCCCCGAAACCGGTGCACGTACATCCAGCCGGTCAATTTCCGAACGGATCGCGCGGCGTTGTTCAGCCAGTTCCAGCTCGCGATAGCGTAGGTCACGCAGGCTGGTGATGGCCTCCTCGCGCCCCGATGTCCCGAGCTTGAGAATTTCGATGTCGATCTCGGTGCCGCGTTCCTCGGCCTGTGCCTTGGAGGCTTTGAGTTCGCCAATCTGCCCGAGGAGCCTGGCTTGCTCACGTTGGAGATTCAACACGCCCGACGCCTGCGCCAGCCCGCGATCCAGCAAGGATTGCTGGTTGCCCAGTTCCTCTTCGATCAACTCAAGCTGGCGGCTCAGCGCGACCTCCTGTGCCGCGACCCCTTCGATCTGGGCACCGATCTGGGCGCGGCGTTTGCCCAATTGTTCGACTTCGCGGTCGGTGGATTCGTTGCGCGCGGTAAAGAGATTGACCTGCCCGTCCATCAACTCTTGCAGGTTCGGGTTGGCCTGCCCCGCCGCGATCAGCTCAGCATCAAATGTCACGCTCTCGGTTTCATCGCGCTCGGCCTCCAGCCGCCCGCGCCGCGCCATAAGCTCAAACAACTGCCCTTCGATGATCGCCAGTTGCGACAGCTGTTGCTGCGGGTCCAAGCTGATCAGAATATCACCAGCGGCGACCGTATCGCCTTCATCAACAGAAATTTTGGCAACCACGCCGCCGTTTTCATGCTGCACAACCTGTCGGTTTCGCTCGACCTCTACGCGCCCGCTGGCCACCACTGCGCCTGCGATCTGCGTTGTCATGGCCCAAGTGCCAAAGCCGCCAAAAAGCAGCGCGAGCCCGAAGAAACCGAAAATTAAGCCCCCCGTGGCCGACCATTTATTTTTGCTGCTCTGAGTCATGTAACGCCTCCCGCGCTGACGGGTGACGCCTGAATTTGCTTGGCATTTTGAACCATTTCGGCCAGCACCTCGTCCTTAGGGCCAAAGGCTTTGCGGATGCCGCCCTCAAGCACCAACAGGGTATCGCATTCCTGTATCGCCGCAGGGCGGTGCGCCATAATCAACACAGACCGGCCCCGCGCCTTCATCTGCCGGATTGCAAAGTTCACAGCCTGCGAGCCGGTATTATCAAGGTTCGAGTTCGGCTCGTCCAAGACAACAATCACCGGGTCATCATAAAGTGCGCGAGCAAGGCCAATGCGCTGCATCTCCCCGCCAGAAAGCCGCACCTGACTTGCGCGGATCGGTGTGTCATACCCCATTGGCAACTCGAGGATCATCTCATGCGCCGCGGCCATTTTGGCGGCAGCGACCACTTTGGCATCATCAGGGGTGTCAGAAAGCCGTGCGATGTTCTCGGCAATCGTGCCATCAAAAAGCTGAATTCGCTGAGGCAGATAACCGATGTGGCGACCCAGCGTTTCGGGCCCGTATTGATCCAGCGCAGCGCCATCCAGCCGGATATAGCCACCCGCAGGGGGCCAAACCCCCGTGAGCGCGCGCGCCAGCGTCGACTTGCCAGCCCCAGACGGCCCAATCACCCCCACTGCCTGCCCTGGTTTGACCTCAAAGCTGATGGATTTCAAAGCCGCCTGCCGCTCTCCCGGTGGGACAACGGTCAAGCCTTTTGCGACCAGCTTGGCCTCGGGTTGCGGCAGTACTGTGCGCGTCGGCTCCGGTGCGACCGCGCCCAAGAGCACAGCAAGATTGCTCCACCCCGACATGCCGCGCTGCACAAGGGGCCATTGGTTCAACGCCAGTTCAATCGGCGCAAGAGCCCGCCCCAACAGGACCGAACCCGCAATCATTGCACCGGCTGTCATCTGGTTTTGCAAGACAAGCCAAGCGCCTAACCCCAGCATGGCGGACTGCAAAAACAGCCGCAGCGTTTTGGTCATCGAGCTGAAGGTACTACCCACGTCGGTGGCGGCAACCTGTTGCGTCAACGCCTCACTGCGGGCACGCTGCCATCGGTTGAAGGCAGCGTCGCGCATGCCCATGGCCTGAACCACCTCGGCTTCGGTCCTGATCTGGTCCGAAATCGCGGTCGCGGCCTGCCCAGCCATCCCCGCCTTGGCCTGACTGCCGCGCGACAGGAGCTGGTTGGCACCGGCTATCACAATCAGGACAAAGGCCCCCGAAAGCGCCAACCAGCCCAGAAACGGGTGAAACAAGAAAATCGCGGCGAAGAAAATCGGCGACCACGGCAGATCAAAGCCTGCCATCAATACCGGAGAGGTGATGAGCCGCTGTACTGCTTCCAGATCGGCCAACCCGCCGCTTGTTTTCACGTCAGGGGCGACGGCAGATTTGCGCACCATGGCATCAAAAACACGGCGGTCCAGATCATCCTGAAACCGCGCACCGACCCGCGCCATGATCCGCGTGCGGGTGAATTCCAAAATGCCCATCATCGCAAACAGGAAAACCACAAGCATCGAGAGGGCAATCAAGGTCTCTTCCGAGCCCGACCCCAGAACCCGGTCATAGACCTGCAACATATACATCGGACCAGTCAGCATCAGCAGGTTTGCAAACAGGCTGAACAGCGCTACAGCCCAATACAACATCCGAGAGCGCCGCCGCGCCGCGCGCAATTCCTCACGACCGCGGCTGATTATGTCATCCCGCATGGGACCCCTTTCATATGTCTGCGGCAGCAGTTCTGCAGCGCGAACCAGATAATTCTGACGAAGCGCGAGCTTCGCAGAGAACGTTTTCCCAACAAAGCACTAAGAACTTCAAGAAATTAACCCCGAAAGCGAGATTTCTCAACATTGATGCTGCATTTTTCGCTTAGCGGTCACCGGCACCAGGCGAAGGTGTGGCGCTACCGCCGGAACTGTTGCCAAAGATATCGCGCAGGACCTGATCGATGATTGTGCCGCCGCTATTGCCGGAAGCGGCGGGGGCCCTGCCTGTCGGCTGCGGTTGCGGTTGAGGCTCCGACACTATTGTCGAAGGTGCGGGCTGCGACATCGGCAAATCGGTGAGCGGTAAGCCCGCGTGCACACGGCTCATGGTTTCACGCCAGATTTCGGTTGGCAGGCCGCCCCCGGTCACTCCGGTGAGCGGCGTGTTGTCATCGTAACCCATCCAGACGCCAGTGACATAGTCGGCAGAAAATCCAACAAACCAAGCATCTTTGTTGGCAGAGGTGGTGCCGGTCTTGCCTGCCAGTTGACGCCCTTCAAACTGAGCCCGCTGTCCGGTACCTTCGGAGATCACCTTTTCCATCATATACACAAGCTGCCGCGCGGCATCTTCTTGAATGACGCGCTCACCAATGCCGCCGCCGGTGCCCATCAACGCCTCATTATCGCCCATCAGCCGCAGATCAATCAAACCGTACGGCATGACCGAAGAACCACCGTTCAGAATGCCCGCATAGGCGCCTGTCATTTCCAGCAGCGTGCTTTCGGACGCGCCGAGAGCTAATGCCGGTCCTGCCGCGAGATCGCTTTTGATCCCGAACTGGGTCGCAACCTTGCTCACAATCTCGCGTCCGACGCTTTCGGATATTTTTACCGCAGGAATGTTCAAGGAATCCTTAAGCGCATTGGTGAGCGACACCGTGCCTTTAAAGTTCTTGGTGTAGTTTTTGGGGCACCACTGCCCCGAGCCGGGGATATTCAGGCAGTAGGGGCTGTCATCGATGGTGTCGTTAGGCGAATAGCCCAGATCGAGCGCTGCCGCATAGACGAAGGGCTTGAACGCCGAACCGGTCTGGCGCATCGCTTGCGTAGCACGGTTGAACGCGCCCGCGACCTTGGTTTTTCGCCCGCCAACCATGGCGCGCACAGCCCCGTCGGCTGACATCACCACAATCGCCGCCTGAGCTTTCGACGTATCTTTGACCTTGTTGTCGAACACCCATTTCAGCCCGTCTTCGGCGGCACGCTGGATGCGCTGATCAAGGGTGGTTTTAATAATCACGTCTTCGGTAGTATTGCGGGTAAAGAACTCCGGCCCCGACGACATCACCCAATCCGCGAAATAGCCACCGGCCTCGGCCTCCGCCGCTTCGGAAAGCACGGCAGGGTTGGCTTGGGCTTCGGCCGCTTCGGCTTTGCTGAGGAAACCTTGATCTTCCATCAGGCGGATCACGGTCGCAGCGCGGTCCTGCGAACGGTCTAGGTTGTTGGTAGGGGACAAAGTCGTAGGCGCGGTCAACAGACCGGCTAGCATCGCGCCTTCGGCGGCACTTACGGTTGCTGCTGATTTGCCAAAGAACCGCTGTGCAGCAGCTTCTGCCCCAAAGGCACCGCCGCCCATATAGGCGCGGTTGAGATAGATCGAGAGAATGTCGTTCTTGCTGTACTTGGCTTCCATCGCCATCGAGAATAGCGCCTCTTTCGCCTTACGGCTGAGCGAGGAGCGCCGGCAGCTCGACTCGTATTCTTTCTCGGTCTGGCCGGCCGACGGGTCAAAAGGCTCGCCGAGGCAGAGCAGTTTCGCAACCTGCTGTGTAATGGTGGAACCGCCGTGACCCTGCAACGGTCCGCGCCCTTCGGACAGGTTAATCCGCACCGCAGAAGCGATACCCCGCGGGCTGACGCCGAAGTGTTTGTAAAAGCGCTTGTCCTCGGTTGCGATAACCGCGTTTTTCAGATGCGGCGACACGCTTTCAGCCGAGATTACCCCGCCAAATTGATCCCCTCGCCACGCGAACACATCGCCCTCACGGTCCAGCATGGTGACCGAGCCGCGCGCGCGGCCGTCCAACAGCGCCTCAAGCGGCGGCAGCGTGGTGTAGATATATCCGACCGCCAAAGCCAGGACCAAGGCCACGACAGCAGTGATGCGCCAAGTGATGGTCCAGATCAGACGCAGGATCCACCGCGCGATGGCACTGAAAAAGCCCAGAATCCCACCGCGACGTGGCGGCTTCTGCCGCGCCCTGCGGCGCTTAGCCGGCGCCGCTTTACTCGGCGCCTTTGCCTTCGGCTTCGCCGAGGTGCGCTTGTCCGCCACTAAAGGGCGTTTCCGTTTTGATGAATCGCTCATGAGATTGCCTGCCCGGCTTGATTTTGACAGCACCTTATCCGCACCGCCGCAGATTGTTTAGCGCTGCTATGCACAATTGCCATCAAATGTTTGCCTATAATCTGTGCGGAAATCCGTATCCGCACAATTATTGGGCGAATGGTGCCGGGTATCCTTGCAAAAATAGCCCTCCGGCCTTTCACGCCAAGGGCAAATCCCGGTTTTCTGCATCTGCATAATGCAGGACGTGCCTGCGAACCGGAAGAGGACATCCAAAGGTGAAACTGATCATAGCAACAATCAAGCCGTTCAAGCTCGAAGAAGTGCGCGAGGCGCTGACCGAGGCGGGTGTGCGCGGGCTGATGGTGACCGAGATCAAGGGGTTTGGCGCGCAATCCGGCCATACAGAGATCTACCGCGGCGCCGAATACGTGGTGAACTTTGTGCCCAAGGTGAAGCTCGAGTTGGTGGTCGCGGACGCCATCGCTGACCAGATCATCGAGGTGATTACCAAAACCGCCCACACCGGCAAGATCGGGGACGGCAAGATCTTTGTCCTCGACGTCGAACAGGCCGTGCGCGTGCGTACTGGCGAAACCGGCGACGACGCCATCTGACCCCCTGCTTTAAGGAATTCGACACCATGACCTTCACGAAATTCATCCCTCTCGCGACAGCGCTGGCGCTTGTGCCGACACTGGGTGCGGCGCAGGAAACGGAGTTCGCCCCGCTGGCGGATACCACCTTTATTTTCAACACCCTGCTGTTCCTGATCGGCGGTTTCCTCGTGTTCTGGATGGCTGCCGGTTTTGCCATGCTCGAAGCAGGGCTGGTGCGCTCCAAGAACGTCACCACGCAGCTGACCAAGAACATGGGCCTCTTTGCCATTGCGGCGATCATGTATTGGCTGATCGGCTATAACATCATGTATCCCGGCGAAGGCAACTGGATCATCGAGGGTGTCTTTGGCACCATCAGCCCCAAGGACATCAAGACCGAAATCGACGCGGGCGGCTACTCCAACGCCTCCGACTTCTTCTTCCAGTTGATGTTCTGCGCCACGACCGCCTCCATCGTATCGGGCACCTTGGCCGAGCGTGTCAAACTCTGGCCCTTCCTGATCTTCACCGTGGTTCTGACCGGCGTGATCTATCCGATGGAAGCAAGCTGGCAGTGGGGCGGCGGGTTCCTCTCCGCGATGGGTTTCAGCGACTTTGCAGGCTCGACACTGGTGCACGCAGCAGGCGGCTTTGCAGCCCTCGCCGGTGCAATCATCCTCGGGCCACGTTTGGGCAAATACGCCAAGGACGGCCGCGTTATCCCGATGCCGGGCTCCAACCTGCCGCTGGCGACACTGGGGACGTTCATCCTGTGGCTCGGCTGGTTCGGCTTCAACGGCGCGTCGCAGCTTGCGATGGGCACAATTGCCGATGCTGACGCCGTGGCGCAGATTTTCGCCAATACCAACATGGCTGCTGCTGCCGGTGCGGTTGCTGCGCTGGTCCTGACGCAACTGCTCTACCGCAAGGTTGACCTCACAATGGTGCTGAACGGCGCGCTGGCGGGTCTGGTCTCCATCACTGCCGGACCGCTTGATCCGACGTTGTTCGGGGCGCTGTGGATCGGTGCTGTGGGTGGTGTGATCGTGGTCTTTGCGATCCCCTTTCTCGACAAGCTCAAGATCGACGATGTGGTCGGTGCGATCCCTGTTCACCTGCTGGCAGGGTTCTGGGGCACGCTGGTGGTGCCGGTCTACACCGCTGACACTTCCTTTGTGACGCAGCTGATCGGCTTTTTCACCATCGGCGCCTTTGTCTTTATCCTCAGCTTCATCGTCTGGGGCATCCTGAAGGCGACAAGCGGCATCCGCGTGACCGAAGAAGAAGAGATCAGGGGCCTTGATATGTCCGAGTTGGGCATGGAAGCCTATCCGGACTTCACCAAGGGCTAATTTCCTTCCGCCAAAAAGCGAAGCCCGCGCTGTGATCCACAGCGCGGGCTTTTTCGTTTGGGAACGTCGTGGCGGGGTCGCCACGAGGCGTTCTAAATGCCGACATCGATAATCGCGCGGGCAAGGATCGGGACTGATTCAGCGTTCAGACCCGCGATGTTCATCCGGCTGTCGCCCACCATATAGATGCCGTGCTTGTCGCGCAGCGCCTCGACCTTATCCGGGGTGGTGCCGAGCCGCGAAAACATGCCGCGATGCTGTGCCAGAAAGCCAAAGCGATCCGAGCCTGACAGCTTTTGCAATTCAGAGGCAAGTGCGGTGCGCAGGCCCAGCATCGTGTTGCGGACCTCTTCCAGCTCGGCCATCCAGTCGGCGCGCAGAGCGTCATCGTTCAAAATCATCGTCACCAGCCGCGCACCGTGATCGGGCGGGAAGCTGTAGTTCTGACGGTTCAGAAACGCCAGCGTGCCTTGGTTCAACGTCAACGCCGAGGTATCAGCCGCAACCACCATCAACAGGCCGGTGCGCTCGCGGTAGATGCCGAAGTTTTTCGAGCAGCTTGCCGCAATCAGACATTCCGGCACAGCGGCAGCAACCTTGCGAGTCGCGGCAGCGTCGGCCTCCAGCCCGTCACCAAAGCCCTGATAGGCGATGTCGATCATCGGGGTCGCGCCAGTTTGCAGCAAAACCTCGATCACCGCGTCCCATTCCGCCGCGTTCAGATTGGCACCTGTCGGATTGTGGCAGCAGCCATGCAGCAGCACGACATCGCCCTTCTTGGCAGTTTTCAGATCTGCAATCATGCCGTCAAAATCAACGCCGCGGGTTTCTTCATCGAAATAGCGGTAAGGCACCACTTCGATGTTGAGATACTTGAGGATCGACAGGTGGTTCGGCCACGTCGGATCGGAGACGAAAACCCGCGCGTCGGGGCGCGCCATCTGGATCATCTCGAAGGCTTGGCGGCAGGCACCTGTCCCCCCCGGCGTGGCCGCAGCGGCGGTCGTGTTACGCGGCACCGCATCGCCTAGCAGCATGGTAAACATTGCATCGGCAAAGGCTGGATCACCCGCAAGGCCGGTGTAAACCTTGCTATCTTGGGTCTCCCAGAGCTTGTGCTCGGCGGCTTTCACGGCGCGCATCACAGGCGTGAGGCCGGTCGCGTCCTTATAGACGCCCACACCGAGGTCGACCTTCGTTTCACGTGGATCATCGCGGTACAGCTGCATCAGCGCGAGAATTTTATCGGCGGGCTGCGCCTTGAGCGTTTCAAACATCAAGCTTCTCCGGTGGCGACGGGGACGGTGGGGAACATCCCCCATTCCGCCCAAGAGCCGTCGTAAAGGGACCATGCGCGGTGGCCTTGACGTTCCAGCGCAAGGGCGAGGATCGCGGCGGTCACACCCGACCCGCATGAAGTGATCACCGGCTTGGCCAAATCGATACCGGCCGCCTCGAACACGCTGCTGGTCTGGTCTGGCGATTTCATGGTTTTGTCGTCGTTCAGCAGATCGGTATAAGGCACGTTGCGTGCGCCCGGAATGTGCCCGGCGCGCAGACCTTCGCGCGGCTCGGGCGCTTCACCACGAAAGCGGGCGGCGGCGCGGGCATCGACGATCTGCGGATCACCAAGCTTGGAGGCATGGGCCACTTGCGTGACATCGCGCACTAACTGGTTTTGAAAACGGACGGTCATGTGACGGTCACGCGGGATCGGCGGCATGTCTTCAGTGGCGCGGCCTTCGGCAACCCATTTGGGCAAACCGCCGTCCAGCACGGCAACATTTTCCTGTCCCATCAGTCGGAACAGCCACCAGACGCGGGCTGCCGACAGCAATCCGGCACCGTCATAGACTACCACCTGATGGCCATCGCCGACGCCAAGTGCGCGCATCCGCGACATAAATTTTTCGACCGGCGGCGCCATATGTGGCAGGTCCGAGCGGTTGTCGGAAATCTCTTCGATATCAAAGAACCGCGCACCGGGAATATGGGTCTCGCTATACTCGGCTTTGGGGTCGCGCCCCGCGTCCGGCAGATACCACGAGGCATCCAGAATGCGCAGATCGGGGTCTTTGAGATGTTTGGCCAACCAGTCGGTCGACACCAGCGTTTTGGGATCATCGGCCATGTGCAGCCCTCTTGCAGACAGATTTCTCCCTTGCCTATCGCCGTGCGCCCATACTGGCAAGGGCGTCAGTGCGCGGCGAAGGGATCGGTAGCGATCAGCGAAGGCCGCAGCGCGATCTTGCGCCACCACGCCGAAAGCGCCGGATAGGTCGCAAGCGCTGCCGCCCCTTGGGGCACTTCCACAAAATAGGCGATCATCGGCGCGAGGTGCAGATCAGCCAGCGTTAGGGCTTGGGGGGCGAGCACGAAACCCTCTGCGGCAATACTCTCAAGCGCTGCGAGGACAGGAATGGCGGCCTGCATCCCTTCACCAACCTGCGCAGGATCAAAGGGTTGGCCCATGCGGGGGCGATATGCGCCGTGCGAGAACACCTTCCGGACCAGCGGCACGTAGCCATAAGCATCAATGATCCCCATCACTTGCCCCATCCGCGCGGCGACTTTGGGATTAGCGGGGATGAGACTGTGTGGAGCTAGCGTATCTAGGTATCGCAGGATCGTGGCGGTTTCAGTCAGGGTAAATTCATCATGCTGCAACACCGGCACACGGCCAAACGGGCTATGCGCGGCAAGCACCGGATCAGGGATTTCTGCGAAGGGGTCGGTCTCAACGTAACGGGCAGTCAGGCCCATCTCGATCAAGGCCATGCGCAGGATGCGCGTATAAACGCTGTAGCGAAAGCCAATCAACGTCAGCGCGTCAGCCATTGTCTTTCATCAAGCGCTGCTTTTGCCGCGCCCAATCACGCTTTGCCGAGGTCTCACGCTTGTCGTGCAGCTTTTTACCCTTGGCGATCCCGATCTTGAGCTTGGCCATCCCGCGATGATTGAAGTACATCACCAGCGGCACCAGCGTCATGCCCTTGCGCTGGGTTTCATTCCAGAAACGGGCCAGTTCCTTGCGGCTGACCAACAGCTTGCGGCGGCGACGCTCGTCATGCTGGAACGTTTTGGCTTGGGCATAGGGGGCGATATAGCTGTTCACCAACCACAGCTCGCCATCTTCAACGGCGGCATAGCTCTCGGCAATGTTGGCACCGCCGTTGCGCAGCGACTTAACCTCGGACCCTTCCAGAATAATGCCGCATTCGACATCATCCTCGATCGCGTAATCAAACCGCGCGCGGCGGTTTTCAGAGATCACCTTATAGTTGGGATCCGATTTGGTGGATGACTTAACTTGCGACATGCCAACGGATGTAGTGCGCGCTTCCCGCCTGTGCAAGCCGCCCGCGCATCTGTGCCGCAATACGGGTAGGACAATGTCGGGATTTCGGGATAGATTGTTCGTAAATTATCGGGAAATTCACCATATTTTGGTCAGAATTTCGTGTCATTAATAAGGCCGCAACTGATTCACGGGGGATGTGATGCGCTCTTTTATCGCCTTTATGGGGCTGGTTTTTTCATTGTCTTTTACAAGTATCGCTCAGGCTGCGCCGAATGACATGCAGGTGCTGGTCATGGGGGATTCGTTCATGACCACAAATGGTTCGGCTGACCAGTCCTTCTCGCATGTCCTCTCCGAGCTTTTGGACACCCGCGTGAAAAGCACCGCCATGTCAGGTGCACGGATGCTTTATGCGCTACCGATCACTGGCAGTCTGGGCATGAACATTTCCAAACAATACCGGCAGGGGCAATGGGATATTGTGGTGATGAACGGTGGCGGCAATGATCTATGGATGGGCTGTGGCTGCTACCGCTGTGAACGCAAAATGGAAAAGCTGATCTCGCCGGACGGGCTGCGCGGTGCAATTCCCAGCACGATTGCCCGCGCCCGCAACGCCGGTGCCCATGTGATCTATGTCGGATATCTGCGCAGTCCCGGTCGCGGCTCTCCGATCGAAGCGTGTAGACCATTTGGCGACAAGATGGAGGCCCGTATCGCCAAGCTGGCCGAGCTGGACAGGGGTTTCACCTTTGTTTCACTAGCCGACATGGTGCCCTATGGCGACGGATCGTTCCATGCGTTTGATATGATCCACCCCTCACCCAAGGGCAGCGCCGCTGCGGCAAAGCGCGTGCAAGACGCTATTATGCACCTGCAGCAGGACCGTTATTCAGGGCTGAACTGAGCGGTAAGGCTGTTTTAATCGCCTAACTTTGCATGCACCTCGGCGAGGTCGATCTCGCCGATGGGCATCTTGTTTGACGGGTCTTCAAAGTCGTATTTAAACAGCTCGAAATCGCGTTTGAAGATCTCGCGAACCAGGTGCATTGACAGATCATCGAAATAGTCACCCACCGGATGCGCCCGCTTGGGGCCATGACCTTCGCTTTCGTTGAAGCGCGGGATTTCCGCCAGATCAACGCGATGCGGAGTTTCGATCGCATCCAGCACATCTTGCATGCCGTCGTTGAAGCTTTCGGTCCAGATGATCTTGTCGTAGGTGCCACCGTTCACGATGAAGGTGCTGACGTGGCCGGACATCGCAGACCAGTGAATGTCAGGATCCATCGGCCTGCGCCACCGGATGGTATCGCGCGCAAAAAGCAGGAACCGCCGGAACGAGGCGATCTGGTCGAACTCGTCCTTGCCATCCGGCCCGCCGACGTCGATTCCGTATTTCTGGACCAGCAGCGGCACGAGGTTGCCACGATAACGTTTGCCGTTGCGCTGGATGCCGCAGATTTTGTCAAAGAAGGATGACAGAATGCGGGTGTAAGGATTGCGCACACAAGTGAAGGCGTAGGAGCCGTGGTTGATCACGTTTTCAGTGATCGGCGCCTGCGATGCATCAAGCGCCCATTTGTGCAGACCCGCCTTGGCGTCATGGATATCGCCGTCGAAAAACTCACCGTGATCGGAGTAAAACATGATCTGGCCAATGGTCGAACAGGCACATTTGGGCACAACGCGGTACACCACGCTTTCGCTTTCCGTCATCCACGTTCCGGGGAAACCCATGTTCTGCGCTACTCCTGCTCGAACCGACTGTTTTATGGCAACAGTTCAGCCTTCCTGCAAAAAAGCAGATAAAGGCGGTTTATTCAATCGACCTTCATCATTATCTAGGTAAACAATCCAAGGTAAAGGGGCAGATCGGTTCGCGTATGGCAAAAATCGCATATATCCTGCTTTGCCACAAAGACCCCGCCGCCATTATTCGTCAGGCTGAGCGGTTGACGGCGGCCGGTGATTATATGGCGATCCATTTCGATGCCTCCGCCAGCGCCGACGCCTTCGCCGAGATTGCAAAGGCGCTGAAAGACAACCCGAATGTGGCCTTTGCGCGCAAACGCGTACGCTGCGGATGGGGGGAATGGTCGCTGGTTCAGGCGACCTTGAACGCGGTAGAGACCGCCGTCGAAGCCTTCCCCCGTGCGACACATTTCTACATGCTTTCAGGCGATTGCATGGCCATCAAGTCGGCGGAATATATCCACCAGTTTCTTGACGACAATGATGCCGACTTTATCGAGAGCTTTGATTATTTCGAAAGCGACTGGATCAAGACCGGCTGGAAAGAAGAGCGGCTGGTCTATCGACATTTTGTGAACGAACGCACCCACAAGAAGTTGTTCTATGCCCTGTTCAAAGCGCAAGAACGGCTTGGCCTGACACGGGACATCCCTGCCGACCTGCAAGTGATGATCGGTAGCCAGTGGTGGTGCCTGCGTCGCCGCACAATCGAGTGGCTGCTGGCCTTCATAAAAAAACGCCGCGACATCGTGCGATTTTTCCGCACCACATGGATTCCCGACGAGACGTTTTTCCAAACCTTGGTGCGCCACCTTGTGCCGGAGAGTGAAATTCGCGGGCGGACGTTGACGTTCTTGATGTTCACAGACTACGGCATGCCGGTGACATTCTACAACGACCACTACGATTTGCTGCTCAGTCAGGACTATCTTTTCGCCCGCAAGATCAGCGCCGAGGCTAAGGATCTCAGACGCAGGCTGGGGTTGCTTTATTCGGCCCAGGGGGCGCAGTTTCAAATCAGCAACGAAGGCCCAAGTCTTTTCAAGTTCCTCAGTGGCCGTGGCCGCGTCGGGCGGCGTTTTGCAACGCGGTTCTGGGAGACTGAAAGCACGCTTGGCCGCGAACGCGAGTTGCTGATTGTGGTGTGTAAAAAGTGGCATGTCGCCAAGCGGGTGCTTGAGCGGATCCGCCAAGTCACCAACGTGCCTGCAATCGAGTATATTTTTAACGAGGAAGACGCGCCTTTGCCCGATTTGGGCGGCATCCAGAAGTCACTTGGAAAGCGCACCCGCCACCGCCGCGCCCTGATGCGGATGTTGTTTGACTATTTCGAGACCGACCGCTTGATCGTGTGTATGGACCCCAGCAATCTCGACCTGCTCAACGATTTTGCCTCTGACCGTTCTGTCACCCGCATACTGGAGATCGAATGCCAATTCTCGGATGACTATCTGATCGGCCATGCCATGCGCGTCGGCCTTGCGGGAGAGCACACCTCCAACGAGACGCTGACGCGTCTGTTGCCGACGATTCGCAACGATATGGTCCATGAAAGTGACCTTATCCGCGACGCCCAGTTCGAAAACCACAATCGCCTGCGTGAAACCAGCAGCGAGGCCGACAATATTGCCGCCCTCGGCCAGTTCCTAGCCATCCCCGACGATAAGTCCCGCGAGATCGCAACAACAGATCACCTTTTCGCCGACTAACCGCCGTGCGGCGTCGCGGCCCGCACGTGTTGATTGCGGCACAAACGTTAACCGCGCCCAATCTGTTCATTGAAAAACCGGATCATCTCAGCCGAGGCATCGGGACCGGCGGCATCCGTATGGCTGCCCGCAGGCGATCCACCCGACCAAGTGTGGCCCGCGCCTTCCAGCAACCAAAGCTCAATGGCGTTGCCATCAGCGGTTTCGCCTTTGGTCAGTTGGACTTTGCGCCCTTCTTTAGAAAAGCTAGATCGTTCGGCCAGAGTAATCGTTCCCGCCAGCCTGCTGGCATTCACGGGGGCGACGGTATTATCGGCCAGCCCGTGCAGGATAATCGCCGGACAGGTCAGCGCGCGGCCACCCCCCGCGCCCCGCCCCTGCATTGCGGCGAATGCCGACATCATATCGCGCGCAGCCAGCGGCGCGAGGCCGGAGTGAACTCCAACGGCTGCGAACACATCACTGCGCAGGCTCCCCAACAGGGCGGCCATCGCGCCACCTGCGGAAAGGCCAGCAGCAAAAGTCGCTTGTTCGGGCAGGGCAAATTCAGCCCCCAGAGTCTGCGCGAGTTCGGCGAGGATCGCAGGTTCACCCCCCGTCGCGGTCTGATGCTGTGGCTCGAACCAGTTCCAGCATAGATTTGGATTATGCGCCGATGTCTGCTCGGGGTAGGCGACGAGAAAGTTATGCGCCTCGGCCTGCGCGTTCATCGCGGTGCCGGTGGCGAAATCCGCGGCGGATTGAGTGCAGCCGTGCAGCATCATCACCATGCCGCGCAACTCACTCTGCCCGCAGCTTGGCACATAGAGCCGATACATCCGAGCGCCCTGTGGCCCGTCAAATTGCCGCGTCTCGAAACGGGCGCCTTCTGGCACAGGCGCAGCTCTAGCCGCGTTGTGCGCTGTCGCCGCCTTCGACCCACACTGCTTTTGCAGATCGCGCAGGGTTTCGGCCAGCCCTTTACGTTTGGCTGCAGCGGGGTGCGGTGCGGGTGCGGCGGCAGCACCGCCAAGCGCCTCCTGTATCTGTTGCGTTGCCGCGGTCAGGTTACCGGCGCGCGTCAGGGCAAGCGAGCGGCGCATCGCCGTCGCGAAATCATTCTTCATCTTGTTTCCTTTATTGAAAGCCCTGCGGCCTTCAGCTGATACGGTCTTTGAGCGCGATCTTTACTTCGGGTGAGGCCTGCAAAGCGCCCAGAACGGTGATGGAGCCAATGGTGGCCAAGGCCAGATCGACACTGATGTCGGGCGCAAGGCGCGCCAGACCAACAACTTTGATGTGCAGCAGTTCCCCTGCTGTACGCACTTTTTCCAGATCGTCGCGATTGAAGTCGCGCAGACCGATATCGAGCGTGCGCCGCTCGATCAGCGTGCCCACATCGGCGGTGTGGGTGCCAAGTTGGGCGCGAATGGCGGCCCTGATAAAATCGGTACGATTGGTGTAAAACCCCTCCCCGACCAGCAAATCAATTCGACCAAGGTCCACATAGCCGAGGTTCACGGTGATCTTCTCGGTCTCAACCGCTTTGACTTGCTTGGGCATAACGGCTCCTTACCATCCACTTGGATGTTATATGGCATTCCGCTGCCGCAATACAAGAGCGAGGTCCATAATAGGAAAAACCCCGCTTCAGTTAATGAGGCGGGGTTAAGCTTTGTCTAAATATCCGTAACTTAGGGCTTTTTGCGCTTGATCGCCCACCAGACGCCAATGCGCCCGCGCCGTTCGGCCAGATCGTCTTCGATCCGCTCCATTCTCGGGTCAATCCACGCCCTGCGAAACCGCCGCCACCGGACCCAGACGGCATAAAACAGGGCCGCGAGAACCGTCAGAAAGATGATATTCAAGATAGGAATACCCTCCGGCGCATCCGGCCCCGCCACCGGACGCAGCGATATCGCATTCGGGAAGATCGTCATGAATTCGTTGCGCCAGCCATAGTGCTTGAGCGCATACCAACGCGCATCCCCTTCAGTCGACTTGAAGTCCGCCGCTTCGGCCTGAAGGTTCGACGTGTCGAATTTAAAGTAGGGCGGCCAGCCCCAACCGGTGTCTTCGTTGCGGTACACCATCACGTCGCCCTTGGCGCGGCGGGTCTGAATGAAAAACACATCGCGGTTGGCAATGGTGCCATCGGTGCCCACATCGGCCTGCGCCCAGAAGATCGAATTCTCACCGAAATCCTGCCGCTTCTCGAATGTGTCAGTGATCCGCACAATGTCGGTCTGTGGCAAAGTATAGTGCAGAAACGCCCCGAACAGCACCCAGATGGTGATCCAGAAAACCCATTTGATAATCGCCACGTGCGGACCCTTTCAGGAAAAATTCGTCAGATAGATGATTACGCCAACCACCACCACAGGCACAACATAGACACCCAAGATCAGTTTGCGACGGACCGAACCATCATATTTCGCTAGCCCGCGTTTTATAAAGGTGTCGCGGTCCACGACCTGCGGGCCCGTTAGCCACTTTTCCTCCAACTTCTCTTTGCGCACCGCGCGAGAATAAAGCGACAGGCTGATGTAGATGACTGTCAGCACCACAAAGCCAAAGCCCAGCAAACGGACGAGTGCGAACATCGGCGGGCTCCTTCGTGTTGTGCATTTCATGGCGTGGCGGCTGCGCCGTTTAGACCAGACGGGGTTTGGCCGCCTCACATACCGACGCCTCTTTGAACGAGAGTGCGCTCAGCCCACGGGCCATGTCAAAGACAGTGTGAACCCGTCAGGGCCGTCGTTCTTCTCAAGCTCGCCGCCCAGCTGCTGTGCTGCTGCCTCCATGATACGCATACCCAGCCCTGTACCGCTGGCCTCACCCGAGACCGCGCCCGCGCCATCGTCAGAGCAGGCAAGTTCGTACGTTTCGCCCGACAGAGTGCCGGTGACCCGAAAGAGGCCTTTGCTGCGGCCCTCATAAGCGTATTTGGCGGCATTTTTGATCGCTTCGTTCACGATCATCCCCACGGAGGAGGCGGATCGCGATTCAAGATCCAGATCATCAATCGCAAGCTCGACCCGCACGCCCGAGGGCATCAGTGCCGCCGCAGAATGCACGACCTTTTGCAAAAACGGCTTTAGACCCACAAAGGCCCCCGCGTCATTCAGGTAAAGCGCTTCGTGAAGGCGGCTAACCATCGAAAGTCGGCCCTGCACAGCCTCAAGTGCTGTGCGCGCCGCTTCGGACGCCTCGGTACGCACCTGAATTCGGATCAGTGCCTCCAACGATTGCAGGGAGTTCTTGACGCGGTGGTCAACCTCCTTGCGCATCACATCGGCGGCGGCCACGGCCTGCCGCAGTTCGATCTGCCGGATGACCTGATTGGCCAGAACCTTCAGCGCGCGCTGCTGGAAGTCGGTCAAAACACGCGGTTTGCGGTCCAGCACGCAAAGCGTGCCCGCAGGCAAGCCGTTATCCCCGCGCAGCAAAGCGCCTGCGTAAAAGCGAAAGCTCTCGTCGCCTGTCACCAGCGGGTTATCAACGGTGCGCGGATCAGCTGTGGTATCGTTGATCTCAAGATAGTCGTCAGCCACCATCGCATGGGCACACATGCTCATCTCGATCGGGGTCTCTTCGATCCCCAGACCGGTGCGCGCCTTGAACCACTGACGATTATCGTCCACCAGCGAGATCAATGCGACAGGCACTTCGCAGATTTCGGCCGCGAGGCGGACAATTTCGTCGAAGTCTTCTTCGGGGGCCGTGTCGAGGATATTATAGCCGCGCAAAAGTGCCAGACGCACTTCTTCTTGGTCTATCAGTGCAGCTTTCATTCAGGTACTCGCTTTGGTGCCGTGCAGCCACACGGAAACAGAACAGGGCGTCACCCCAAAAGGCGCACCGAGCCCGTTTCGGGCGGTCTCAGCATCGCGAAACCATAAACGTGCAAAATCCGAGGTCAACCCGTTGCAAATATGATCCATTGAGCTAGGCGTGGTGCAATCAGGGAGTTCAGTATGACACATAACACGAAATTGGTGCGGGTCGGCGTATCAGGGCCCGGCGAGCAAGAACGGCCTGCGCCGGAGAAACTGCTGTCGGGCGATCCACAATTCACCACATGGAACATCGAAGAGCGTGACGGGCTTTACTGCGGCGTCTGGCAATCGACACCGGGCAAGTGGCGGATCAGCTATTCCGAGTGGGAGTATTTTCGGGTCACCTCGGGCATTTCCGTCATCACCGAAAACGCAGGCGAAGCCGTGACCGTCAAAGCAGGTGACAGCATGATCATCCGCCCCGGTTTCGAAGGCACATGGGAGGTTACTGAAACCACCACCAAGGATTACGTGATCCGCCTTTAACCTGCCGAGACAACCCTGCGAAAAAGGGCGACGCCAAGCCTTTAACGGCCCCACGTCGCTCCATAGGTCACGCCCTTAACTACCCAACAGCGCTTTGATCATGTCGCTTTCAGGGTCCATTAGCGGGTCGATCACGTTGAAATGGTGCATGTCAGGCACCACGATGTATTTCGCACCCCACCCCCGCGCGAAGGCTTCGCCTTGCTCAAGGAACGCGGGCCGCTCATCGGCACCGACCCAGACCGTGACATTCACGCCGTGCGGTGGGCTCATGTTTACGGGGCTTTCAGCTTCGGCCTCGGCCTCGTCGATCTGCAAGGTTTCGTTCATTGCTGTCTGCATCAGAGGCGCAAGGTCAGCGACGGGCGAGATCGGCATGATCGCGTTGATCCGGTCGCGCACCTCGGCCCCCAGAAGCAATGGGTCGGCCATGCGCGAGACAAGATGCCCGCCCGCCGAATGCCCTGCCAGCGCCAAAGTCCCTTGGGTCCGGTTTGCGATTTCCATCAGTGCTGCTGCGACCTGCTTGCTGATGTCTGCAATCCGGACATCGGGGCACAGATCATAGCTTGGCATAGCCACAGCCCATCCACGTGCCAACGGTCCCGCTGCCAAATGTGACCAATAGCTTTTGTCAAAGGCTTTCCAGTATCCGCCATGCACAAATACCACTGTGCCGCGTGACACACCCTCGGGCTGGAACAGATCAAACTTTTGCCGGTCGCTTGGGCCATAGCGGACCCCCACTTGCGCCCGCGCGCCCAAACCGTCGCGAAAGGCAGCCGCCTGCTCCTGCCAGCGGGGCGGAAAAGCGTCCGCGCCGTCGATGTAGGCAGCATTGGCATAGGCATCGTCAAGGGTCATGGGGGTCTCCTGAAACTGTGTACTTGGGAAGGGGAACTGGACAATCATAACTAATGTTGCTTTGGGTTCTACAAACAAATGCGGAGACTGAAAATGACTGACGTGAAAACCGACCTCAAAGCCATGCTCAAAGATCCGAGCCTGCTGGAAACCCGCGCCTATATCGATGGCAAATGGGTCGATGGTGATGATGGCACATTTGACGTATTGAACCCTGCCCGGGGCGATGTGATCGCAAAGGTCGCCAACCTCAGCCGCGCCCAGGTCGCCAAAGCCATCGCTGCTGCCGAGAAGGCCCAGAAAGAATGGGCGACATGGACCGGCAAGGAACGCGCGGGCGTGATGCGCAAGTGGTTCGACCTGATGATGGAAAACCAAGAAGACTTGGGCAAGATCCTGACCGCCGAACAAGGCAAGCCGCTGAACGAAGCCAAGGGCGAGATCGCTTACGGTGCATCTTTCATCGAATTCTTCGGTGAGGAAGCCAAGCGGATTTACGGCGAAACCATTCCCGGCCACCAGCGTGACAAACGCATTACCGTGATCAAGCAGCCGATTGGCGTTGCCGCCTCAATCACACCGTGGAACTTCCCCAACGCGATGATCACGCGCAAGGCCGCGCCTGCCCTCGCTGCTGGCTGTGCCTTTGTCGCGCGCCCTGCCGCCGAAACGCCGCTCAGCGCGATTGTTATGGGTGTGCTGGCCGAACGTGCGGGCATCCCTGCTGGCGTGTTTAACGTGGTGCCATCGTCGTCCTCTTCCGCCGTCGGCAAGGAATTCTGCGAGAACCCAGCCGTGCGCAAGTTGACCTTCACCGGCTCGACCGAGGTGGGCCGCATCCTGCTCAAGCAAGCCGCCGATCAGGTGATGAAATGCTCGATGGAGCTGGGTGGCAACGCGCCTTTCATCGTGTTTGATGACGCCGATCTGGATGCCGCTGTCGAAGGCGCGATCCTGTGCAAATTCCGCAACAACGGCCAGACCTGTGTTTGCGCCAACCGGATTTACGTGCAGTCCGGCGTTTACGACGCCTTCGCCAAAAAGCTGAAGGCCCGTGTCGAGCAGATGAAAGTCGGCGACGGTTTCGAAGACGGTGTCGACCTCGGCCCGCTGATCAATCCGGCCGCCGGCGACAAGGTGCAGGAACACATCACCGACGCGCTCAGCAAAGGCGCCGAGATCATTCTGGGCAACGCCAAAGACAACATGAAGGGCAACTTCCTTGCGCCAACCATCGTCACCGGTGTCACGCAGGACATGAAGGTCGCCACCGAAGAGACCTTCGGCCCACTCGCCCCTCTCTTTAAGTTCGACACCGAAGACGATGTGATTGCCATGGCCAATGACACGATCTTTGGCCTTGCATCCTACTTCTACGCCAAAGACCTCAGCCGTGTTTATAAAGTGGCCGAAGCGTTGGAGTACGGGATTGTTGGTGTGAACACCGGCATCATCTCGACCGAGGTGGCACCGTTCGGCGGCGTCAAACAGTCCGGTCTGGGCCGCGAAGGGTCGCACCACGGGATCGAAGATTATCTGGAGATGAAGTACATCTGCATGAGCGTCTGATCCGCCTGCATAAGAATTACGAAAAGGGCGATCCGAAAGGGGCGCCCTTTTCTGCATCCGAGGATCACCCGACAAAAAAAGGTCCGGCGCAATGCACCGGACCTTTCACATCCACAGCCGCTTGGATTAGTTGACGGATTTCGCGTCAACCACATCCTTCTGGATCGCTTTCAGGTCGGACCCGATTTCAATCTGGCGCGGTTTCAGCGCTTCGGGAACCTGCCGCTGTAGTTCAATGTGCAACATGCCGTTGGCATGGACCGCACCGGTAACCTGCACGTGGTCGGCAAGGTGGAAACGGCGCTCGAACGCACGGGTAGCAATGCCGCGATGCAGGTATTTCTTGGCTTCATCCTCATCCGCCTTGCGGGCCGAAACGATCAACGCTTTTTCACGCACCTCAACGCTGAGATCGGAATCAGCAAAACCTGCAACGGCAATCGAAATGCGGTAAGCATCGTCTTCCAGCTTTTCGATATTGTAGGGCGGATAGCTGGGGGTTGCACCATCGTTGCTTAGTACACGGTCCATCATATTGGCGATCTGGTCGAAACCAACGCTGGAGCGGTAAAGCGGTGCTAAATCAAAAGTACGCATAGGTGTCATCCTCATCTTTGAGCGATTTAACGTAAGCGGACCTTCCGACATCGGACAGGCCCTCTGGTTAGGTGCCGAGGCCCTGCTTGAGGCACCTCGACGCGCTTGATGTGGGAATGTAACGTGCGGGTTTCAAGACCCCCGCTTGGTCAGGGTCTGACGAATTTCGCGCCGGTCTGGTTTGTTGTCTGGCCGACAATGATCCGCCTGCTGGTCGGGCTGGCTTCTAGAAAAACGCCCTTACCCGCGACCAGTTCGGCCTGCAACAGCGCAAGCGGTGCGCCCAGCGCGGTACCCAGCGAAACAGCGTCGCCGTTCACCTCGGCCTTGGCTGAAACCACCGAAACAATCTGCGCCACACCGTTCTCGATCGAGAAAATCGGCGCGCCGCTGGAGCCGAAATCAACTGAACAGGAGGTCACCAACACCCCCTCCTGTTGCGCCAGAACCGTGCAGACTTCCTGTAGCGAAGGGGCTTCGGACCGGTCACGGGCATAGCTGACAACGCCAACGCTGTCGCCTGCACGCGGGCGTGCCGTTGTGCCGAACGGTTGAATGGTGGTGTTCTGGATCGGGCGCTCAAGCTCCAGCAGGGCAAGATCATTGCGCACCCGCTCCGAGGAGACTTGGCCGTCAAAGACATAGTCGGGATGCACGACCGCGCGGCGGATTTTCCGATATGCACCAGCACGCCCGTTGCGCCATCCGGCAAGGAAAGTGACCTCGCCGTGGTCAATGCGTTCGCGGGTGCTGCTGTCAAACAGACAATGCGCCGCCGTCAGGACGAGGCGTGGCGCAATTAGCGTGCCGGTGCAAAATCCGGTGCCGCCAATGTCCAACCGTCCGACAGCCTCCCAAGCAGCGGCATCAACGCCGGAATCCAACCGCTTCAACGCGCCATCCTGCGCCAGCACAGGCGAGGAGATGGCCACAGCCATCAAGAAAAGAGCCATCAAACGCCGCACGATTTACTCCCGAATATTGCTACACCTTTGCGCATATCGGTGAGTTGCGGCGAAAATAGGGCGTCTTGGTTAACGAAGCCGTGGCGGACCGGAAACAGTAGGTTTCCGTCCCTCAAGCGCGGGCGGTTTTGGTCCGCCCCACGCCCAATCGAGCAGTTCAACAGTGTGAACGACAGGCACGGCTGAGCCCGAGCCGATCTGCATCATGCAGCCGATGTTGCCCGCCGCAATCACATCTGGCCGCTTGGCTTCCAATGTCTTGATTTTACGTTCTTTAAGCTGGCCCGATATTTCCGGCTGCATCAGGTTATAGGTCCCTGCAGAGCCGCAACACAGGTGCGAATCTGCAGGCTCGACCACGGTGAAACCAGCCTTTTTCAGCAGATCTTTGGGGTGCGTCTTGATCTGCTGGCCATGCTGCAATGAACACGCGGCGTGGTAGGCAACGATCATGCCGTGATGGGCTCTCTGAGGCTCACCTTCGGGGCCCACACCCATAATCGTGGCAGCATCTTGCCGTACGGGCGGGGCATCGTCAGCGCTTTGCAACTCCACCAGAATCTCGCTCACATCCCGCGCCAATGCCGATACCTGCGCCGCATCAGCGGCCAGCGGGTCATTGCGGAACATATGGCCGTAATCCTTGATCGTGGTGCCACATCCGGAGGTATTGATGACAATGGCATCCAACCCCTCGCTTTCAATCTCAGCCATCCAAGCGCGGATATTGCGCGCCGCTGCGGCATGGCTCTCGTCGGTCTTGCCCATATGGTGGGTTAAGGCACCGCAACACCCCGCCCCCTTGGCGATAACCACGTCACAGCCCAGCCGTGTGAGAACCCTGATCGTCGCGTCATTGATATCGGTGTTCAACGCCTTCTGCGCACATCCTGTCATCAGTACCACACGCTTGCGCCGTGGCTGAAGGGCACGAAAGGTCTGCGGGTCATCATTCCTGCTTACCGGCGGGACCTTCTTGGGCGCCATTTCCAGCATCGCGCGCAGCCGTGCGTCGGGCATCAACCGCGCAAAGGGCCGCCCCAATTTGGCCCCGGCCAGAGCCAGCCGGAACCGCATCGGATAGGGTAGGATTTGCGCCAAAACCCAGCGCAAGGCACGGTCACTGAAAGGCCGCTTATAGCGCTCCTCGATATAGGACCGCGCGTGATCAACCAGATGCATATAGTGCACGCCCGAGGGGCAAGTCGTCATGCAGGCAAGGCACGATAGGCAACGATCGATATGCTTTACTGTCTTGGCATCGGGATCGCGGTTGTTCTCCAGCATATCCTTGATCAGATAAATCCGCCCGCGCGGGCTATCCAACTCGTCACCCAAAACCTGATATGTCGGGCAGGTCGCCGTGCAAAACCCGCAATGCACACAGGCCCGCAGAATGGCGTTACTGCGCGCAATTTCCGGATCTTCAAGCTGCTCTGGCGTGAATGTCGTCTGCATGGCTACCCTTAATCCTCTTTGCCGCGTCGTGATTGAAAAGCAAGTCCGAATAAGATTTGCTGCGCGCCCTTATCCCGCATGCAAGCCACCGATCTCTGAATGGAATATACCGCGCGGATCAAACCGATCGCGCAATCCCGCAGTCAGCCGCGCCACGCCTGTCTGCTGTGGATGAAACCTGCCAAGCTGCTTCAGTGTCTTCGCCGCCGCACGGGTTATTGTGGCGTGACCATCAAAAGTGCCCAACCTCGCCCGCAGATCAACACCCGCACCCACGCGACACCAAAGCAAACCGCCCGCCCAGTCAAACAAATGCGCGTCTGCCTTGGCGGCCTCGGCCAGATCTGGCGCTTGCGACGGTTTGCATGCAATCCGCCACACATCACCCCCGGCACGATGAAACGCGTCTACATCCCGGACTGCCTGCCACCTTGCAGCAGACCCAGCAGCGCCCAACACCTCGACCTCGCCAGCCTGAGCCGCCAACAATTCCTTTAGCCTCGACAACCGGTAACCAACCGAGGCTTCAAAACCTTCAAGCCGCAAAAGCGTGATGCCCTCCTGCGGCACATGCGCGGCCCCCGAAACCTCGAAAGGGCTACGCATTGCCAGCGCCAAGGCGGCAATCGCCTCACGGTCTGAAAGCCCATGCAACACCAGCGTCGCCTCGGTCTCGGGCTTGGGCAGCACCTTGAACGAAACCTCGCTCAACGCGCCCAACGCCCCGAATGACCCCGCCATCAGTTTCACCAGATCATAACCGGTGACGTTCTTCATCACCCGCCCACCGTTACTGACAACCTTACCGCGCCCGTCCACAAAACGAACCCCCAGCAGGAAATCCCGCGCCGCCCCCACGACCATGCGGCGCGGCCCGCTTACATTTGCGGCAAATACCCCGCCAATGGTTGGCTCCCCGTTGGTCCTCAGCAGCCCTCGGTGATCCATCGGTTCGAACGCAAGCCGCTGGTTCTGTTCTGCCAAGGCCGCTTCAACCTCTGCAACCGGCGTCCCCGCCCCCGCAACCATCGTCAGAGACCCCGGCTCATAAAGCGTGATGCCTGACAATCCGCCCAAGCTCAGCGCATCAGCACCCTCGACCAGCCCGCGCGTCGCGCCCCCGCAGAGCGACAAGCGGCCCTGCGCACCCCGTACACAGTCCACCAGCTCAGCTTCGTCACGCACCATCATCATTCTTTTTGACCCTAAATATCTTGGGGGTTTGGGGGCAAAGCCCCCGATCGGTCGCCGCGCCCCTGCGCGGTGAAATCATTCCGCCGCGACAGCCGCCCCGCGCCATTGCTCGGACACCCTCAACGGGAAAACCTTGGCGGCGTTCAACAGCCACGCAGGGTCAAACACATCCTTGATCGCCATCTGCGCCGCCAGATCATCCGGCCCATACTGGACCTCCATCAAATCCCGCTTCTCAATGCCCACCCCGTGTTCACCGGTCAGGCAGCCCCCGACTTCGACACAAAGCCGCAGGATGTCGGCGCCGAAAGCTTCACAGAGCTCCAGATCGCCCTCTTTGTTGGCATCAAACAGGATCAGCGGGTGCATATTTCCGTCGCCCGCATGAAAGACGTTGCCGACCTTCAGGCCGTATTCCGCACTCATCTCGCCTATCCGGCGCAGCACATGCGGCAATGACGACACGGGAATGGTGCCGTCGAGGCACATATAGTCGTTGATCTGGCCCATTGCGCCAAAGGCCGACTTGCGCCCTAGCCAGATCCGCGCACTTTCATCTGCGCTCTTGCTCTCGCGCACTTCGACCGGATTATGCCGGCGGGCGATCTCGACGATCAGACCCAGCTGGTAATCAATCTCAGCGTCCGAACCTTCGACCTCGATGATGAGCAAGGCTTCACACATCGGATATCCGGCATGGGCAAAGGCCTCGGTCGCCTCAATGCAGGGACGGTCCATGAACTCAATCGCAACCGGCAAAACGCCCGCGCGAATGATGTCGGAGACACAGGCACCGGCGACCTCGTTGTCGTCAAACCCGATCAACACAGGTCGCGCGCCCTCGGGCTTGGGCAAAATCCGCAAGGTGGCCTCGGTCACCACGCCCAACTGTCCTTCCGAGCCGCAGATCACCCCCAGCAGGTCCAGCGTGCCGGCATCAAGATAGCCGCCGCCGATGGTGATTATCTCGCCGTCCATCAGCACGATCGTGACACCCATCAGGTTATTGGTGGTCACCCCGTATTTCAGGCAATGGGCCCCGCCGGAATTCATCGCGATATTGCCCGCGATCGCACAGGCCAACTGGCTGGAAGGATCGGGCGCATAGAAAAATCCGTCTTCTTCGACGGCACCGGTGACACTCAGATTGGTGCGCCCCGTCTGGACGCGAATCAAACGGTTGTCATAATCCGTTTCCAACACTGCATTCATGCGGGCCACGCCCAAAATCACGCTATCGGCAGTCGGCAACGCGCCCCCCGCCAGCGAGGTGCCCGATCCACGCGGCACAACCGGTACGCCTTCCTCATGGCAAATCCGCAGCACATCCGAAACCTCGGCGGTGGTCTGCGGCAAGACGGCGATCATCGGCGGGCAGCGGTACGCGGTCAGCGCGTCACATTCATAGGCCCGCGTCTCGGCGGGGTCATGGATCACGGCGGTTTCGGGCAGGACCGACAGCAGCCGCGCTACGATGCGCGCCTTGCGGGCGATAATTCCGGCGTCTGGGATCGGCATTTCCATGGCGGCCTCCGTTTGGTAAAAAAATATTACCAATTAACCCCATTGGCAAGCGCCAACGAGCCTGCGTATCACAGAGGCGATGACATGGACCGACCGCCTGACCCTTTTTACCCCCTATGACCTCGCCGCTGTCGGGTTGGTCTTTGCGCTGTGGTTGTTTGTTGGCTGGCGGATAGAAAAATCTTCTGAGTCAAAGCCTTCCATGTCAAGGATCATGGCCGAGTATCGTCGCGAGTGGATGCGCCAGCTCATCACCCGCGCGCCACGGATATTTGACGCGCAGATCGCCAGCACGCTGCGGCAGGCCACCTCGTTTTTCGCCTCCACCAGCATGATCGCCATCGGCGGGGTACTGGCGCTGATCGGCAATGCCGAACGGCTGGCGGGCGTTGCCGAAGACCTGACCCTCGACCAAACCCCCGAGATTGTTTGGGAAATCAAACTGTTGCTGGTCGCGTTTTTTCTGGCCAATGCATTCCTCAAGTTCGTCTGGGCCAACCGACTGTTCGGCTATAGCTCGGTCGTGATGGCGGCTGTGCCCAACGACCCGAACGACCCCAAAGCCCCTTCGGTGGCGCAAAAAGCGGCGGAACTGAACATCGCCGCCGCCCGCAGTTTCAATCGCGGGTTGCGGGCGATCTACTTTGCGCTGGCCAGTGTCGCGTGGCTGGCGGGGGCCCTACCATTGGTGGCTGGTGCAATATTGACACTAATCGTGATCTGGCGACGTGAATTCGCCTCCGCATCACGTGAAATTTTGTTGGAGGACGACGTGTGACACCTATATAAAGGCTATCTTAGTCCTTTGGGTGATCTCATGTTTAAAACCAGTCTTCTCGCACTTGCGATTCTCGGCGCGCCCGCTTTCGCCGACACGCCTGTCGTGGAAAATGTGAACGTCACAAAGTCCGGCGACCTCTGGCGCTTTGATGTCACGATTTCCCATACCGATAAGGGCTGGGATGATTACGCCGATGCTTGGCGAATTCTTGATGGCGACGGCAAAGAGCTTGGCCTGCGCGATCTTGCCCATCCCCACACGGACGAGCAACCATTCACGCGCTCGCTGTCCGGCGTGGTAATCCCCGCCAGCGTGACCGAAGTGACCATTCAGCCCCGTGATACGATTAACGGATGGGCGTCGGACGGTAAAAAGATAAAATTGCGCTGATATCGCTCAGGTCCGGTGATACGGGCCGCCCGAGAGAATCGATGCAGCGCGGTACAGTTGCTCTGCAAGCATGACCCGCACCATCATGTGCGGCCAGACCATTTTGCCAAAAGATAGCGCGTGACTGGCCTGCGCGCGCAGCTCGGGATCGATCCCGTCGGCACCGCCGATAACCAGCGCCAAGTCACCGCGACCGGCATCGCGCCAGCCGCCCAAACGCGCGGCAAACTGCGGCGAGGTTTCAACCTTGCCACGTTCATCAAGCACACAGATCAAAGCGTTTTCGGGGATAGCGCGGCGCAGCAAAACGGCTTCGCCCGCCATGCCGCCACCTTTTCTATCATCGACCTCGATCACCCGCGCCGGACCAAGACCAAGGTTGCGGCCGGTCCGGTCGAAGCGGGTTAAGTAGTCGTCGATCAGGGTCTTTTCCGGTCCGGCGCGCAAACGCCCGACCGCACAGATATGAACACGCATTCTGCGACTAGCGCAAAATTAGTGTGTGGGTGCAGCGGCTTGCTCGCCGGACAACCACATTTTTTCCAGTTGGTAGAAATCACGAACCTCGGGACGGAACACATGAACGATAACATCGCCCGTGTCGATCAGCACCCAGTCGCCGACATCCTTGCCTTCGGTCTTTGCTGTGCGACCGAACTCGTCTTTGACGGTCTGCGCCAGCTTTTCAGCGATCGAAGTCACCTGCCGGGTGGAACGCCCGGAACAGATCACCATGTAATCGCCAATAGCCGTTTTGCCGCGCAAATCAATTTGCACGATGTCTTCGGCTTTGTCGTCTGCAAGGGATTTCAGAATGGTCGCCAAAAGCTGTTCACTTTTGGCCATATTATCAGCAACAGCCATCAGCGTTGCACCGTTCTCCGCAGCTTGGGCTGCGTCAGCTTGGATTGACAGGACATTGTCCTCCTTTAGGCGCGCCGACAGACCCCCGGCGCTGGGGATGAGGGTAAAATAGCAAGCCGCGCAGGAAATTTCAATGACACGGCGGCAAGGATCAGCCAGCAGCGCCGATCTGTGATGATATTGTCTTTTGCAGGCGCGCTATTCCGGAGCGGGCGGGCCCGCGGGTGCGCCCTTGTCTGTCGGAAATACGCCATCTGCCTTCGCGATGTCGGCCTCATATTTCGCTGCCTTTTGGCGGCCGAGCGACAGCTTGCTGTCCTCCAGCATTAACACCTCGCGCTGCGGGAAGGGGATCGAGATGTCGTGCTTTTTAAATGTATCCCAAAGCGCCAGAAACACATTGCCGCGAATGTTGGTCAGACCGCCGGTCGGGTCCTTGATCCAGAACCGCAGGATATAATCAACCGAACTGTCACCGAAGCCGACGATATGGCAAACCGGCGCCTTAAAGCTCAGCACGCGGTCAACGCCCTGCGCGGCCTCGATCGCAAGCTTGCGCACCACATGCGGATCATCGCCGTAGGCCGTGCCGAAATAGATATCCAAGCGCACGAAATCGTTGGAATGCGACCAGTTGACCACCTGATTGGTGATCAGATCTTCGTTCGGGATCAGGTATTCCTTGCCGTCCCGCGTCACCACCGAGGCATAGCGCGCGCCAAGCGTCGCAATCCAGCCAAAGGTATCGCCAAGACTGATAACATCACCGGGTTTGATGGATTTATCAATCAGGATGATTACGCCCGATACAAGGTTCGAGACTACCTTTTGCAGACCGAAACCAAGACCCACACCAATCGCACCGGACAGGACCGCCAGACCAGTGAGGTCGATCCCGACCGCCTTCACTCCCATAAAGAACGCAAAGCCGTAGAGGAAGATTTGCACGCCTTTAACAGCCAGAACCTGCATCGACGGACTGATATCTTCGTTCTTGCGGATGCTGGCGGCGGTGGTGGTACTGATCAACCGCGCCATCGTGATCAACACGCCGATCACCACACAGGCGATGATCAGGTCGAGCAGCGACAGCCGGAAGTCTCCGATGCTGAGCGCCAGACCATCCATAAACACGCCGACTTCATCGGAAACCCGCAGAAAATATAGAGTGGCGTAGATCCATAGCGCCCATGTCACCATGCGCCGCAGTGGGCGATTGCGCACCAGACGCGCCGCAAAGGCGATGCCAACCCAAACCGCCGCTAGCGTTGCAAAAAGCCCGATAAGATAAGACCGCGACGGCCACGTGATGTTTTGCATCACCAGATAAATGCCACCCGCGATCACGGCGAACCACATCAGTCCCAAGCGGCGCTTGATCTGGACCACACCGCGCAGTTGCCACTTCTTCCATCCTTCGCGCGAGCGCACCCAGCGTTCCAACAACGTGCCAGACACACGGTGCAAAAGCCACGCCAACACCGTCACACCAAGCAAGATTAATATTTGATTCTGACGCCAGCCCGGGCTGAGAATGCTTTGGAGAAATGTGATCGCGCCGGAAAACATCGCCTGAAAAGAGGTCAGAAACGCGCTCAGATGCTCTTCAGGGTTCATCAACGTCCTCGCCATTTGATGAAGCGATGTTTGCATATCACCCCGCTTGCCGCAATGTGCGGCACACCTGCGATGCTGAACACTGCCATCTTGCGAGCCGCGCCGCTTCGCGCTATCCCATGCCTTATGACACAGGTTTTCGATCAGACCGACCGCGCGCGCCTGCGCGAACGCTTCTTCGGGGCGACCCATACGGTACGCGCTTCTCTATAAGCGCTGTCGATGCACGACCCTGACCGACACTTCATTCACCTAAATATCGGGAGAGGACCTATGTCCCCCAAAACGCTTTATGACAAAATCTGGGATGCCCATGTGGCCCATGAGGCCGATGACGGCACTTGCCTGCTCTACATCGACCGCCATCTCGTTCATGAGGTGACGTCGCCGCAGGCTTTTGAAGGACTGCGGATGACGGGCCGCACCGTGCGCGCGCCGGACAAGACCATCGCCGTGCCGGATCACAACGTGCCGACCACGCTGGACCGTGCAGATGCCACCACCATGACCGAAGACAGCCGCATCCAGGTTGAAGCGCTCGACAAGAACGCCAAGGACTTCGGTATCCACTACTATCCGGTCTCGGATGTCCGTCAGGGCATCGTGCATATCGTTGGCCCCGAGCAGGGCTGGACCCTGCCCGGCATGACCGTGGTCTGCGGCGACAGCCACACCGCGACCCATGGCGCTTTCGGCTCGCTCGCCCATGGCATCGGCACCTCTGAGGTGGAGCATGTTCTGGCAACCCAGACGCTGATCCAGCGCAAGGGTAAAAACATGAAGGTCGAGATTACCGGCAAGCTTGCACCGGGAGTCACGGCCAAAGACATCACCCTGACCGTCATCGGTAAAACCGGCACTGCTGGTGGCACCGGCTATGTCATCGAATATTGCGGCGAAGCGATCCGCGACCTGTCGATGGAAGGTCGGATGACCGTCTGCAACATGGCGATCGAGGGTGGCGCCCGCGCTGGCTTGATCGCACCGGATGAAAAGACATTCGACTATGTCAAAGGCCGCCCGCACGCCCCGAAAGGCGCGCAGTGGGAAGCGGCATTGAACTGGTGGAAGACCCTCTATTCCGACGATGACGCCCATTGGGACAAGGTCATCACCATCAAGGGCGAAGACATCGCACCGGTCGTGACTTGGGGCACCTCGCCCGAAGACGTGCTGCCGATCACCGCCAATGTTCCTGCCGCCAGCGATTTCACGGGTGGCAAGGTCGATGCGGCGCAACGCTCGCTTGAGTATATGGGCCTGACACCGGGCACACCGCTGAGCGAAGTCGAGATCGACACTGTGTTCATCGGCTCCTGCACCAATGGCCGCATTGAAGACCTGCGCGCTGCTGCGGCAATCCTGAAGGGCAAAAAGGTCAAAGACGGGCTGCGCGCGATGATCGTACCAGGCTCGGGCCTAGTGCGAGCACAGGCCGAAGAAGAAGGCCTTGCCGACATCTTTAAAGAGGCCGGATTTGAATGGCGTCTGGCGGGCTGTTCGATGTGCCTTGCGATGAACCCCGATCAGCTTAGCCCCGGTGAACGCTGTGCCGCGACCTCCAACCGTAACTTCGAAGGCCGTCAGGGCCGCGGTGGACGCACCCATTTGATGAGCCCCGCCATGGCCGCCGCCGCCGCGATTACCGGCAGGCTGACGGATGTGCGCGAACTGATGTGATGCACGGCCTGCCCGTCCCCAAGCTGCGCCGCCCGTCCGGGCAAGGTGCTGCGGGGCGGGCGACGCCGGCCCCATAGGATGGGCCGGACCCAACCGTAAAGCTTTTAGCAAGGACGACCGACATGGACCCTTTCAACACCCTCACCGGCATTGCCGCCCCGTTGCCGCTGATCAATATCGACACAGATATGATCATCCCCAAACAGTTTCTGAAAACCATCAAGCGCACCGGCCTTGGGGTGAACCTGTTTGACGAAATGCGCTATGATGACGACCGCAACGAAATTCCAACCTTCGTTCTGAACAAGCCGCAGTACCGTGACGCCAACATCCTTGTCACCGGCGAAAACTTCGGCTGCGGGTCCTCGCGTGAACATGCGCCTTGGGCGATCAAGGACTTCGGCATATCCTGCGTGATCGCGCCGTCCTACGCCGACATCTTCTATAACAACTGCTTCAAGAACGGCATTCTGCCCATCGTGCTGCCGCAAGAGCAGGTCGACGTGCTGATGAAAGATGCCGAGAAAGGCGCCAATGCGCGGATCTCCATCGACCTTGAGGCGCAAACAATCACTAATTCCGAGGGCGAGGTCTTCTCATTCGAAGTCGATGCTTTCAAAAAGCATTGCCTGATGAACGGTCTGGATGACATTGGCCTGACAATGGAGAAGGTCGCTGCGATTGATACCTTCGAATCGACCGCCGCGCAGAGCCGCCCTTGGGTCTAACCGCCTGACACAACCACTCCGTGCACTTTCGTTCGGAAATACAGTTTAGTGGGCGTTTTGCTGGCGCCCACTAAATCTGGTGGCGATCCGCCTTTTCGCCGCGAAATTGATGCAAGAACGCACCACCAGCAACATCAAAAAGCCACAACAATTAAGCCTAGTTAACCAATAGCCTTGAGCGGCAGGACGAAAGAAGGCACAATTTGGGCAAGATTGAGGCAGACCTCGACACGTCGGGGAACACAAGTTGGAACAAGAACGCGGCATCGCATCGCTTCTGGCCAGTTTGGAAGGGCAGAGTTTTGATAGGACGTATATCCGGCGCGATCATGCGCGCCCTCCTTGTCGCGTTGCTGATTGCAACGCCCGCATTGATGCTGCCGGGACTGGCGGTCGATTCAACACAGATCACCGTGCTGATCGCGTTGCTCGCGGCCTTCCTGACCTTCATCGAATACAACTCCAATTTTCCCAGCATTGTCGAATTCCGCGATGCTCCGCCTTTCAACCGCATCCGCTTTGTCTCGCTGTTTCTGACAGTGTTTTTGCTCAGCGCGATTGTGAAGGGCCAGTCCAACCCGACCCTGATGACAGGCGGGCTGACCTCGATGGGTACGATCATCGGCAATGCGATCGACTTTCCCTACTCTCCGGTGCGCCTGCTGGTGCTGATGCTGCCCGAGACTGCGGATAATGATGCTGTCCGCTCGGTGCGCACGCTAGCGGGGCTGTCCTATTTCATCTCGGTCTTCACTATGGGCGTCTTTCTGGTGCTGGTGCGAATTCTCGGTTGGCCGACTCGTCAGGGTGCCTTTAATGTATGGGTAAACCTGCCGTTGTTTGACCCGACAGCGGGCCCCGATGTCTTGCCACGGTTGCAGCGTGATGCACGGGTCAACATCGTCATTGGATTCTTGTTGCCTTTCCTCATCCCCGCCGTAGTCAACGCAACCTCCGATCTGATAGACCCGGTGATATTGAACACGCCGCAATCTCTGATTTGGACAATAAGCGCATGGGCCTTTCTTCCTGCCAGCATGATTATGCGCGGCATCGCGATGGCCAAGGTCGCCGATATGATTCAAGACAAACGGCGCCGCGCCTATGCCGAAGCTCAATCGGAAGACGGGCTGCAAACGGCCTGATTGCCTGCCTGCTGGCGCTGGTTTGCGCCGCAGTTCCGGCCCAGGCAGACACCCTGCGTATCGCCACTTTTAACACCGAACTGGGCCGCGACGGGCCAGGATTGCTGCTGCGCGATATCCTCAAGGGCGATGATCCGCAGGTGCTGGCGGTGCTTGATATTCTCACTGACGTAAATGCCGATATCCTCGCCTTGCAGGGGATTGATTATGACCTCAACCTGCGGGCGCTGACTGCGCTGGTCGCCGCTCTAAATGAGCGGGGCATCGTCTATCCGTTCTTCTATACGGGCACCCCCAATGCGGGGTTGATGACCACGCTTGATCTGGACGGTGACGGGCGGCTTGGCGGCGCGGGCGATGCGCAGGGGTATGGCCGATTTTACGGGCAGGGCAGCATGGCGGTTCTGTCACGGTATCCCGTAGATCAGGCGCGGGTGCGCGATTATTCGACCCTGCTCTGGCAGGATGTGCGGGATGCGCTTTTGCCCGAAACGGCCGCAGGTCCCTTCCCCAGTCAAGCCGCCCTGGATGTGCAACGCCTATCCTCCAAGGGGCATTGGGCGCTACCGGTCAAGCATCCGGTTTTCGGGGAGATCACAGTGATGACTTTCCACGCCTCGCCGCCGGTGTTTGACGGTCCCGAAGATCGCAACGGCAAGCGGAACCATGACGAGGTGATGTTCTGGCGGCACTATCTGAATGGCGCGTTCGACCGCGCCCCGCCAAAAGGATTTGTGCTGCTGGGGGACGCCAACCTTGATCCCGCAAAAGGCGATGGCCGCAGCGAAGCGATCCGCGCACTTTTGGACGATCCCCGCCTGCAAGACCCCCTGCCAGAGATCCCTACCGTCAGTTGGGCGCAGGTCGGCAATCTGCGGGTCGACTATGTACTGCCCTCGGCGGATTGGCGAATCACGGGGGCTGCCGTGCACCCGCCCACCCCGATAGCCAGCCGCCACCAACTGGTTTGGGTCGACCTCACACGCTAGCCATTCTTGACCCTTCCGCAGGGGCAGGATACCTCGCTTGGGACATTTCATCTCAGGAGCCAACCCATGACCAACCCTACGCTGCTAATCCTCGCCGGTGACGGCATCGGGCCCGAAGTCATGGGGCAGGTCACGCGCATCATCGACTGGTACGGCAAGAACCGCGATCTGGCCTTTGACGTCGAGCATGATCTGGTCGGCGGTGCGGCTTATGACAAGCACGGCACACCTTTGCACGACGACACGATGGCCAAAGCGCTGGCCGCTGATGCGGTCCTACTGGGTGCGGTCGGTGGCCCAAAGTACGACGATCTGGATTTCAGCGTGAAACCCGAGCGCGGGTTGCTGCGTCTGCGTAAAGAGATGGACCTTTTCTCGAACCTGCGTCCGGCGCAATGCTTTGACGCACTGGCAGATTTCTCCTCGCTTAAGAAGGACATCGTTGCAGGGCTTGACATCATGATCGTGCGCGAATTGACCAGCGGCGTCTATTTCGGCGAACCGCGCGGCATCTTCGAGGAAGGCAACGAGCGCGTTGGCATCAACACCCAGCGCTATACCGAGTCTGAAATCGACCGCGTTGCACGTTCGGCGTTTGAACTGGCGCGGCGTCGGTCGGGCAAGGTATGCTCGATGGAAAAAGCCAACGTAATGGAAAGCGGTATCCTGTGGCGCGAAGTCGTGCAGAAAGTGCGCGATACGGATTACCCCGACATCGAACTCACCCACATGTATGCCGACAACGGTGCGATGCAGTTGGTCCGCGCGCCCAAGCAGTTTGACGTGATCGTCACCGATAACCTTTTCGGCGATATCCTCTCTGACTGTGCGGCGATGCTGACCGGCTCGCTCGGCATGTTGCCATCGGCCAGCCTTGGCGCGCCAAACCCCGACGGCCGCCCCAAGGCGCTTTACGAGCCCGTCCACGGCTCTGCCCCCGATATCGCAGGTCAGGGCAAGGCCAACCCGATCGCCTGTATCCTCAGCTTTGCCATGGCGCTGCGCTATTCCTTCGATCAGGGCGATGAAGCGACCCGGCTGGAAAATGCTGTTGAAAAGGTTCTGGCCGATGGTGCCCGCACCGCTGATCTGATGGGCCCCGAAGACGGCACCCCGATCAGCACAACTGAAATGGGCGATGCGATTCTGGCAGCGCTTGACGCCAGCCTGTAATACGGCAGCACGGATCAGACAAAGCGTTTGATCCGTGAAACAACCTCCTGTTGCGCCACGAATTTGGGCGCAGCAGGAAGCGTATCTGAAGGATACGCCGAGCGAGGTTTACGAAACCGAGGCTTAAAATCCCCTCAAATTCCTTTATTTCGACGTCTTAGCGCGCAGATAGGGCCATCGGGATGTAGAATATTAATCAGAATCTAATTCTGACCAAAAAATTCTCGGATTGATATACCTTATTAATTCACTCAGATATCCGCACAGGGACTAACTGCATGCCAGCGTCCCCTTATGCTGGCAAATTGATCCTGACCAAATACCCGCCGTGCCATGCCGCGACACTTACTAAACTCCGCTATAAGGACACCGATCCCATGACCAATTCGACCCTTGCCACAAGCCTGTTCGCGCTGAGCCTTACCACCACGGCGTTGGCTGATGCCCCCGTCGCCAAGACCGCCCTCGTCGCCAACTACGCGAATATTGCCGAGGCCGCTTACGGTGACAGCCTGATTGCTGCGCAACGGTTGCAGGCCGCTGTGGGCACATTGATCGACAACCCCTCCGCCGAAGCGTTGCAGGCCGCAAAGTCTGCATGGCTGGCCGCCCGTGTGCCCTACCAGCAGACCGAGGTATTCCGGTTCGGCAATGCAATCGTCGATGATTGGGAGGGGCGGGTGAACTCTTGGCCGCTGGATGAGGGTCTGATTGATTACGTCGATGCGGCCTATGGCGGTCCGGCGGATGAAAACGAAGCCGCCGTGCTGAATGTTATCGCCAACCCGAGCTTCACTCTGTCAGGTACGAGAATCGACGCTATCCAGATCACGCCCGCTTTGCTGGAGGAATCTCTGCACGAGGCCGATGGAGTCGAGGCGAATGTGGCGACCGGATATCACGCCATTGAATTTCTCCTCTGGGGGCAAGACCTGAACGGGAGCGCTTATGGCGCGGGCAATCGAGCATGGACCGACTTTGCCAAAGGTGACGTCTGCAGCAACGACAACTGCGACCGCCGCGGCGACTATCTTAAGGCTGCGGTTGATCTGTTGGTCTCAGACCTCGATTGGATGGCCGCCCAATGGGTCGAGGGCGGTGCCGCCCGTGCCCCGCTGACCGCAGATGAGGATGCCGCGATCAGCACAATGCTCACTGGCATGGGATCGCTTTCCTATGGCGAACAGGCAGGCGAACGAATGCGCCTCGGCCTGATGCTTAACGACCCTGAAGAGGAGCATGACTGCTTTTCAGACAACACTCACAACAGTCACTATTACGATGGTCTGGGCGTGCAAAACGTCTATCTGGGCGAATACGTCCGTCTGGACGGCAGTCTCGTTTCCGGTCCGTCGCTGTCGGATCTGGTGGCCTCATCCGATGCAGCGCTGGACGTCGAAATGCAGACCAAGCTCAGCACCACCATGCGTGCTTTGGGCCGGATCAAATCCGCCGCCGAAGCGGGTTTCAGCTATGATATGATGCTGGAGCGCGGCAACGCAGGTGGCGAGATGTTGATAATGGGCGGCGTCGACGGTTTGATTGACCAGACTCGGACCATCGAGCGGATTGTGAGCACGTTGGGAGCGAACCCAGCCGCTTTTGAAGGATCCGACAGCCTCGATAATCCCGGCGCTGTGTTTGAATAGCCCACCCTAGGGTCGGCCTCGGCGATCGGCCTTATCTCTCTTCCCTCTCTAATACTTGGAAATACAATGAATACGACAGTACTACTGGCGGGCAGCCTTGGCTTGTCCGGCTTGATCGCATCGGGTGCCACCGCGCAACAGACCGGCTTCACTTGGGATGGCAGTTTCGAGATTGGTATCGACAGCACTTTGCACGCGGATGACCCCACCACCGAGCTGACGGACACCTACGGCGCGCTCGACCTTGGATTTGAGGTCGCCTTGGGCGCACGGGCGACAATCTTCGGGGCACTCACGCTTGAATCAGTCTCTGATGCAGCGAAAACCCGCCATTTCGACGACCTTGGCTTCTACACAAGCGAGCTCGGCCTGCGGCTGGCTTTCGGTGACACCACGGTGTCCTTCGGCAAAATCAGCCCTGTCTTTGGTGTGGCATGGGACGATGCGCCCGGCTTTTACGGCTCGTCCCTGGCTGGCGACTATGAACTGTCCGAGATGATCGGTGCCATGGTTGAGACGCCTCTGGCGGGCGGCGTCTTGTCCTTCGCCAGTTTCTACGCCGATGACACCTTCCTGAGCGACAGTGTCGGCAACAAACGCGGCCGCAACTCGGTCGCGGCGGGGGGCATTGCGAACACGGGCAAACACGACAACTTCGCACTGCAATGGGCAGGCACTGCGGGCATGACGGAGTATTGGGCCGGTGTGCGGCATCTGTCAGCCGGTGTCGGCGATGTCTCTGATGAAAACGGGGTCGTAGCGGGCCTGGCGCAGGACTTTGGCAACGGCTTTGACGGCTTGGTCGAACTCGCGCATTTCAACGGCGCGGCGGGCACCTCTGCCAATGCGACCTATGTAACTGTCGGCGGCACCAACACCGTAGACCGCTGGGCCTTCTCTGCCACGTCCACAGCCATTGATCTATCGGATGGCGGCGCGGATACGATGATCGCTTTGGGCGCGGATTACACCTTTGCGAATGATGTCGAACTGAACCTCGGTCTGGCGCGCTTTGACGTCGGCGGGGATGCGTCGACTGCCGTGGGCATCGCAGCGGTTATCCCGCTCGGCTGAAACTAAAGTCCTCGGGCATTTGCTTGTGCCTGAGGATCGCTTACATCGAAACCGAACCTCCCGAGCGGGAAAAGGCACACCATGATCCGTGCAGAGCACCATAAGCTGACGATCTCTTGGAAAGTTGCCGCGGCCTTTCTGTGCCTAAGCAGCGCTGTCGTCGCTCAGACAACCGAGTTGCAAGACTTGCATCTGAACACGGTTCCCCGCACCGCAGCCGAAACGGCCCGCATCGCCACCGCAACTGCCCCCACAACGGATTTCGATGCCGCCCAGAAGTTTGAAGAAAATTCTGGCGGTGCTGCGACCGTGCGGGCGGCCCCCGATGCTAATGCCTTTTCACAACCCTCGGGCAATATCAGCTTTGAAAACGAGCTGACCTTCAAGGTTGGCAATGGTCTTTTCCGCAAGCTTTGGGTCTCATCGCCCTCATCGACGCTTGCCTCCGATGGACTGGGTCCGCTGTATAACGCGCGGTCCTGCCAGCGTTGCCACCTGAAAGACGGGCGTGGGCATCCGCCCGAAAACCACGAGGACAATGCGATCTCGATGTTCCTGCGCGTCTCTATTCCGGGCAAACCTGAGGACGCGATCCCGCAGATCGAAGGCTATCTCGCGAGCCTGCCCGAGCCGGCATATGGTTCGCAGTTGCAGGATTTCAGTGTGGCAGGCCACAAGGCCGAGTACCGGCTGCAAATTGACTATACAGAGACTGCTATTACTCTTTCAGGCGGCGAAACTGCCAGCTTGCGGGTCCCGGACTATACCGCTGCCGAACTGGGTTACGGCCCCCTGCATCCGCAGGCGATGATCAGCCCACGGGTGGCCCCACAGATGATCGGTCTTGGCTTGCTTGAGGCGATCCCCGCAAAGGATATTCTGGCTTTGGCAGATCCTGATGATGCCGATAGCGATGGTATTTCGGGGCGTGCCAATATCGTCTGGTCGGTGGAATACGATCAACCCATGCTCGGGCGCTTTGGCCATAAGGCGGGCAACCCGACCATCCGCGAGCAATCCGCCTCTGCCTTTGTCGGGGATATTGGCATCTCGAACCCGCTGTTTCCTGCTGGAGCTGGCGAATGCACCGATCTGCAAGCCGATTGCATGGCCGCGCCTCATGGCGATAAAGACGTGCGTGCATTCGAGATTGATGCTGAAGGCCTGGACCTTGTTACCTTCTACAGCCGCAATCTTGGCGTGCCCGTCCGGCGCGATGTTGGCGATCCGCAGATTCTGCGCGGCAAGAAAGTGTTCTACGCCACCGGTTGCACCGCTTGCCATCAGCCTTCGTATGTGACCCATCGGCTTGTCGATCAGCCCGAACAAAGCTTTCAGCTGATCTGGCCCTATACGGATATGTTGCTGCACGATATGGGCGCCGTGCTGGCCGACAACCGTCCCGAAGCCCGCGCCACCGGCAACGAATGGCGCACCCCGCCACTCTGGGGGATCGGGCTGACGAAACAGGTATCAGGTCATACCTATTTTCTTCATGATGGCCGCGCGCGGTCGTTGTTAGAGGCTGTTTTGTGGCACGGTGGCGAGGCACGATCACAGCGCGATGCCGTGATTGACATGCCTCCCGAAGATCGCACGGCCCTGATCCGCTTTTTAGAAAGTCTTTGATATGCGCCCCTTGATCCTTGCCCTTATCCTGAACCTGCCCCTTCCGCTTGCCGCACAAGCGCCCGACCTGACAGCAGTTGTCGAGAACCATATTATCGATGGCTATCGCGCGTTAGAGACTACTTCTGCGCAGCTTTCCGAGACTGCGAAGACTGAATGGAGCGCCGACAGCCCCGCATTACGACAGGCCTATCATGCTGCATTTGACGCATGGGTCGGGGTGAGCCATCTGCGGTTCGGCCCTTCGGAACAAAACAACCGTGCCTTTGCGCTGGCCTACTGGCCTGACACGCGCAGCGCCATGCCCAAAGCGTTAGGCGCGTTGCTGAGCAACCAAGACCCTGTGGTAGAGACACCTCAAAGCTTTGAAACTGTCTCGATTGCCGCGCGCGGGTTCTATGCGATGGAATATCTCTTGTTTGACCCGCAATTCAGCGGAACAGACGCACCTGACTATCACTGCGCGCTGGTCCAGGCCGTCGCACAGGACATCGCGGCCAATGCGCAGGCTATTCGCGCAGAGTGGCAGGATGGGTATGGGGAGCTGATGATATCGGCGAACAACGACACTTACCGGAGCAGTGCCGAAGCTGCTCAACAGATTTTCACAGCGCTCACAACAGGGATGGAATTTACTGCCGATACCCGCCTGGGTCGCCCGCTGGGGAGTTTCGAACGGCCCCGCCCGACCCGCGCTGAGGCCTACCGCTCCGAACGGTCCTTGCGGCATGTTGTGCTGTCGCTGGAGGCTACTCGAGAGTTGGCGGCAATGTTGTCGCAGCACGATCCTGACATCGACGAGACATATGCTGCTGCCCTGGCGACAGCAGAGACCCTCTGACGACCCCGCCTTTGCAGGTGTTTCAACCCCACAGGGCCGTGTTAGGGTCGAAGCGTTGCAGCAAAAAATAAATGCAATACGCGGCATCCTGGCTTCGAACCTTGGCCCGCGCCTTGGCGTTGCAGCGGGTTTCAATTCACTGGATGGCGACTGATGGCAGACCGGCGGACGTTTTTGGCAGGGATGTTGGCTGCTGGGTTGTGGCCCAAGCCAACATGGGCAGATGCGGGCAATCCGGCGTTTCTGTCAGCAGGATTGCGGCAGGATGGTAAATACGTTCTCTGCGGCTTGGACACGCAGGGGCGGATCAGTTTCCAGATCGATCTGCCCGAACGCGGCCATGCCGCTGCCGGCCATCCAACCAAACCCGTTGCCGTGACCTTCGCCCGGCGCCCAGGGACCTTTGCGATCGTCGTAGACTGCGTGACAGGTGACAAACTGGCTGAACTTGATGCTCCTCAGGGCCGCCATTTCTATGGTCATGGTGTGTTCTCGCGCGAGGGTGACATCCTCTTCACCACCGAGAACGATTTCGAGACAGCGCGCGGGATGATCGGGGTTTGGGACGTGCCATCGGGTTACCAGCGGATCGGCGAATTCCCCTCTGGCGGCACTGGGCCGCACGACTTCAAGCTAACACCCGACGGGCAGCGTCTTATCGTCGCGAACGGCGGCATAGAGACACATCCGGACTCGGGCCGCACCAAACTCAACATCCCGACGATGCGCCCCAACATAAGCGTATTGCGGATTGAAGGCTCCTTGGTGCGTAGCGTTACCCTCACCCCCGAGCTGCACAAGAACTCGCTGCGTCACCTCGCGATGGCAGCGGATGGAACCGTTGCTGTCGCAATGCAATGGCAGGGTGACATTACCGAACGCCCAGCT
Organism: Sulfitobacter brevis; assembly: GCF_900112755.1. GTDB lineage: Bacteria > Pseudomonadota > Alphaproteobacteria > Rhodobacterales > Rhodobacteraceae > Sulfitobacter > Sulfitobacter brevis. Next base: position 336,925 of record NZ_FOMW01000003.1, read on the forward strand.
GTTCTGGGCCTTATGCCCCCCAAAGGTGAGATCGAGATTTTGCAGACCAGCGCGGCAGAGCGGCAGGCGATGCATGGCTACGCCGGAAGCATTGCGATTTCCGATGTCGGGGGCGAAGTCGCGATCACCTCGCCGCAGGGCGGGGCTTGCCAGGTTTTCAGCGTTGCTACGAAACGGATGCTGCGCCAACGCCAGATGCCGGATGTCTGCGGTGTTGCGGCCTCGGGCACGGGATTTCTGCTTACCAACGGTATGGGCACCGTCGCGCCAGAGGGTGCCGACCCCGCATCGCTCGCCACGCCGCATCCTGTACGCTGGGACAACCATCTGGTGCCACTAACGCGCCGCGGCTGCCCCCCGCCACTGCCATCTTTCGCCGCTTTTTCGCATGATCCAGCCGCCAAGCATCGCCAAGCCTTGACGGGCAGGCACACACGCGAAACTAAGGGGGATGGAAATAGCGCGGGCTCCCCTATGTTGAGCGGTGACGCGCTGCAGGCCTCGCCTGATCCACCTGTATATTCCCCCTGAGGAGGATTTGATGAAGTTCCGTTTTCCCATCATCATCATCGACGAAGATTTCCGTTCCGAAAATACCTCGGGCCTTGGCATCCGCGCCATGGCCGAGGCGATCGAGAAGGAAGGCTTTGAGGTGCTCGGCGTCACCGGCTATGGCGATCTGGCGCAATTTGCGCAGCAGCAATCGCGGGCCAGCGCCTTTGTGCTCTCCATCGACGACGAGGAATTTACCCCCGGTCCCGATCTTGATCCGGCAGTGGTGAACCTGCGGAATTTCATCGAGGAAGTGCGCTGGAAGAACGCTGATGTGCCGATTTACATCTACGGTGAGACCAAAACCAGCCGCCACCTGCCCAACGATATCCTGCGTGAGCTGCACGGCTTTATTCACATGTTCGAGGACACGCCGGAATTTGTTGCGCGCCACATTATCCGTGAGGCGAAAAGCTATCTCGACGGAATCAAGCCGCCGTTCTTCAAGGCGTTGCTGGATTACGCCGAGGATGGCTCCTATTCATGGCACTGCCCCGGTCATTCTGGTGGTGTCGCGTTTTTAAAAAGCCCTGTCGGCCAGATGTACCACCAGTTCTATGGTGAAAACATGTTGCGCGCCGATGTCTGCAACTCGGTCGAAGAACTGGGCCAGTTGCTCGACCACAACGGTGCCATCGGCGCGTCCGAGCGGAACGCCGCGCGGATTTTCAACGCGGATCACTGCTTTTTCGTCACCAACGGCACCTCGACCAGCAACAAAATGGTTTGGCACCACACTGTCGCGCCCGGAGATGTAGTGGTGGTCGATCGTAACTGCCACAAGTCGATTCTGCACAGCATCATCATGACGGGGGCGATTCCGGTCTTCCTGAAACCGACGCGCAACCACTATGGCATCATCGGCCCGATCCATCAGAGCGAGTTCGAGATTGAAACGATCCGTGAGAAAATCCGCGCCAACCCGCTGCTCTCGCACGTCGACGCCGACACGGTGAAACCACGGATAATGACGCTCACGCAGTCAACCTACGACGGCGTGCTTTATAACACCGAAACCATCAAAGACATGCTCGATGGCTATGTCGAGAATCTGCATTTCGACGAAGCATGGCTGCCGCACGCGGCCTTCCACCCGTTTTATGGCAGCTATCACGCGATGGGCCGCAAGCGCGAGCGTCCTGCCCATTCGGTGACCTATGCCACCCAGTCGATCCACAAATTGCTGGCAGGCATCAGCCAAGCCAGCCATGTGTTGGTCCAGGATTCCACCAGCACCAAGCTTGACCGGCATTTGTTTAACGAAGCCTATCTGATGCATTCCTCCACCAGTCCCCAGTACAGTATTATCGCAAGTTGCGATGTGGCGGCAGCGATGATGGAGCCTCCCGGCGGCACGGCACTGGTTGAGGAAAGCATCACCGAGGCGCTCGATTTCCGCCGCGCGATGCGCAAGGTCGATGCGGAATACGGCGATGACGACTGGTGGTTCGAGGTCTGGGGGCCAGACGACATCGGTGAAGATGGTATCGGCGAGGCGAAGAACTGGATCCTGAAGCGCACCGATGAAGACGCAGTGCAAGCCTCGGACGGCGCGGAAGCGTGGCATGGCTTCGGCGATATGACCCGTGGCTTCAACATGCTTGACCCGATCAAGGCGACGCTGGTCACGCCCGGGCTGAATATGGACGGTCGTTTTGAGGAAACTGGCATTCCCGCCTCGATCCTGACCAAATACCTTGCCGAACATGGTGTGGTGGTTGAGAAAACTGGCCTTTATAGCCTGTTTATTATGTTCACTATCGGCATCACCAAAGGTCGCTGGAATACGATGCTGTCGGCCTTGCAGCAGTTCAAAGACGACTATGACAAAAACCAGCCGATGTGGCGGGTAATGCCAGAGTTCATTGCCAAGCAACCGCGGTATGACAAAATGGGCCTGCGCGATCTGTGCCAGCATGTGCATTCGCTGTATGCGAAATATGATGTCGCGATCCTGTCGACCGAAATGTACCTGAGTGATCTGACGCCCGCGATGAAGCCTGCTGACGCCTTCGCCCATATCGCGCAGCGGACGACCCAGCGGGTGCCGATTGATGATCTTGTTGGCCGGATCACCACCAGCCTTGTGACCCCCTACCCACCCGGCATTCCACTGCTGATCCCCGGCGAGCAGTTCAACAGCAAGATCGTGGAATACCTCAAGTTCAACCGCGAGTTTGCGCAGCTTTGCCCTGGGTTCGAGACTGATATTCACGGGTTGGTGCAAGAGGTCGACCCCGACGGGGCCGTGCACTACTACGCCGATTGCGTCGCGCAATAGCAGGACCGGAAACTGCCAGCCGCTCAGGAAGGCTGGCGGTTTCTACTGTGGAACAAGGGAAACCTGCATTTAACTGGAATGTTGGTGACCCCGACTGGATTCGAACCAGTAACCTGCCCCTTGGGAGCGAGGAGTGGTAAAGTAAATAGCACTTAGTATCAGTAACTTGAAAATAGTTATTTGAATCTATTTTGTCCCTTAATGCGCACTTTTGGTATGTTTCGTTCCATTTCGTTCCGACCACGTGCCAAGCCGAGCGACCTAAGATAGCGCATGTTCCAGTAGGTTGGGATCGAATGGACGTGGTTCGCCTCGATGATTTCGTGCGTCGCGCCGAATGCCCAGCAGTGAGTATCGGTCCACGTCCGCCCGCCACGGAAAGTTCTATGGTAATCCTCCCGTATTTAACGGGGTGCCGCCGTAGAACTTACGCAGCCATTTTCAGCTTCATTGCGGGCGTGATGCCGCCGATGCCCATGTTCGGGCGGTCGTTGTTATAAGTCCATAGCCACTGGGTGGCGAAGTGCTGAGCCTCCTCGATGCTGTTGATAATGTATTGGTCTAACCATTCGTGCCGGACGGTGCGGTTTTAGCGCTCGATGTATGCGTTCTGCTGAGGTTGACCGGGCTGGATGTGTGCCAAGGCGATGCCGTGCTCTTCAGCCCAATCCAGCAGTGCCTGACTGACATATTCCGGGCAGTTGTCCACACGTATGGTTTTGGGCTTGCCCCGCCATTCGATGATGTTGTTGAGGCTCCGGATGACCCGCTCTGCCGGTAGAGAAAAGTCCACCTCGATGCCCAAGCCTTCCCGGTTGAAGTCGTCCAGCACATTCAGCAACCGGAAGGCACGACCGTCCTCAAGCCGATCTGCCATGAAGTCCATTGACCAGGTGATATTCGGAGCCTCAGGCACGGCCAAGGCATCCGGCACGTCACGCTTCAATCGCTTGCGTGGTTTGATTGTCAACCGGCAGGGTATTGCGCAGCAATGTCCCGAGAGGGGCGCAGGTTCAGTTTCAGGGCACAGTAGATCCGATAGATCCTTTTGTGGTTCCAGGGATGCCCCTTCACGTTGCGCAGATGCAGGAAGCACAGACCAAAGCCCCATGTCTTACGGGCGTCGGTCAGGCCGACCAGAAGGTCAGCGATCAGCTCATTCTCATCGCT
>NZ_FOMW01000038.1 GCF_900112755.1 Sulfitobacter brevis
GTGGCCGGATGCCCCGGAATCCATGGCCGGATCAAATCGGTATGGGTGGCCGGATGCTATCGGTACAGGTGGCCGGATCACCCCGGAATACGCACACTGCTTCAGTTTTTGCAGCAGCGGACAACGGCACAAGGTTTTCTGAAACCTCAACCGCATCAAATCCAACCTCAACCATCTCGGCCAGCATTGCATCATAGGTGCCCTGCTTGAGTGTTAATTCAGTTAACAATCCGCCATTAGCGGTGGAAATACCTGCATCGCGATATGCGCTGAGTTTTTGCTTGAGCAAATCAACCGGCATAAACCGCGGAATCCCTGCGGCAATCTTTGCCTTGTCCACCAGATGCCCTTGCGAGGCCAAAATATCCTTTTGCTGGCCCAACGGAATACCCCAATCAATCATCATTGTTGTCCCGCAGCTACGTGGCTTTTCCTGGCGTGTCGGAACTTCTATCTGCCCAAATGCAGCCATTTGTTAACTCTTTCATTCGTTGGTTGGACTTTGCGAGAGGTCAATCTCGGTCGGATTTTAGGTGGACAGCTTGGTCTGCGGTCAGATCTGATAAGTTTGCAGATCTTCAACAATGTCTGCCTCGCCGTCAAAGTGGGTGGCTAGATCATTTCTAGCCGCAGCATGTCCGGCATCAGTGTCCATGTGAATTCGGAAATGAGTTAGATACAGACGCTTTACGCCAGCACCTTGAGCCATCTGTGCCACATCTTTTGGATCAGGACTCATCGCCTGAAGCACCGGATGCACCTCTTCTCCGCTTCCACGATAACACCAATGAAGTAGGAAATCAGCGTCTTGGGAAAGAGCGGCAACCCTATCATTGATGCCCGTGTCGCCAGAATAGACAAACTTTTTGCCCTCATGCTCCACCGAAAATGCTAGACATTCCAAAATGGGTTGACCGTGGGTGGCCTCAGCTGACCCAAGCGTCCAACCATTACCCTGATATGAAAATCCCGGCTCGATTTCGGTTATTTCGGGCATAGGCCATGGACGGGGCAAAGTCCCGCCACGAGCGACCCAGACCTGTTGGCTTGGGACAGCTTCGGTGCGCGCACGCAGATCGTTTTGCAATACGCCATCAGGCCCAAAATAGCCTTCGTTAATTTTCGCCAAGGGCTTGGGTCCGAACACTTTGATCGGCGCGCCGCCTTCGTCCCAAGCAGCATGCACCAGTCTCGCGTAGTCCATCATGTGATCAGAGTGATAATGGGTAAAAAACAGATGTGTGATATCTTTTGGAAGGCGGTTTGAGCGGATCAGGTTATCGACAACCCCGCCACCGCAATCAAACAATATCTTGTCGGTGCCGATTTCCAGCAGGTATCCCGTGGATGCACGGCGGATATATGCCTCCGGAGAACCAGAGCCGAGGATGGTGAGTTTCATGGTCATGGCGATACTTTCGGTGGAGGCGTCGCACCCGGCGCGCCAAGTTTAAATGCGGCCTCCCGGCCACCATATGATTGGATCAATGTGGCCTGATCGGCAAAAGCCGTGGCGTTTGTTTGTTCGGGGTTACAGATGCGGTTCAATTCGGCATGAAGGTTTGCGCTTATCTCTGCATGCTCCGGTGATCCCGCCAGATTGCGTAACTCTTCCGGGTCGCTCTCAAGATCGAAAAGTTCATCGGCAAACCCGACATAGCGGATCAGTTTCCAGCACCCTTTGCGCAGCATGAACGCGCCCGACACAGCCCCCGCCGCATGGTATTCGCTAAAGACGGCACGCAAGGCATCAGCCGGGGCGGATGCGATTTGTGGCAAAGGCGTGATGCCATCCGCACCATCGAATTCGGCTCCAAAGTGATCCGCGATCGTAGCGGAGACGTCCAGCAGGCTAACGGGTGTGTCGCAGACACCTTGCGTCACGTCAGGGCCAGCCATAATCAGCGGCACAGCGGCGCTTTCCTCATACATATTGGATTTACCCCAAAGACCCCGCGCACCCACGTTATCACCATGATCAGAACTGTAGATCACGGTGGTGCTGCCCGTCAGGCCTGCACCCTCAAGCGAAGCCATGATTTGCCCCACGTTGTGATCCAGCCATGAACACAGCCCATAGTAGGAGGCCATCGCAACCAACCGCTCTTCGGGCGAGGTGAATTTGGCCTCTGAATCCATAAATGCATTTTGCTTTTCTACCCAAGGATGGCGTGCATGGCCCTTTGATGGATGCAGTTTGACGTCTGGCATACTGTCGGGCGGGTAGAGGTCATAGAATTCCTGCGGGACCACCAAAGGGAAGTGGGGCGCGACGAGCCCTACATAGAGGCACCACGGCTTATCTGCATCCGTATGCTCGGAAAGCCACGTCTTGGTTCGCTCAACCACAGCGGCATCGTATTTCGTATACTTGCTGTACCCCGGCCCAACGTAGTCACCCAACATTCGGCCCTTGCCGATCTTGCGCGTCTCCTCAGCCCGCACCGATGCCCAGACCATGCCCACACCATCCGCGACCATCATCGGGATGTGTTCGACATCAAAACCGGCGGGGTCTTCCTCGGCGCGGTAATGTAGCTTACCGATGCTTTCGACGGGCACACCTTTGTCTTGCAACGCATGCCCCCAGCCACGGATGGACCCGTCATAGGGCATCGCATTGTCCCACAGCCGCGTCTGATGCGGATAAAGCCCAGTTGCGAAACTGGCACGTGCAGGGACACATATCGGGCTGGGGGTATAGGCGTTCGAGAACAGTGTGCCGCGTGCCGCCAGTGCATCCAAATGGGGCGTTTGGACAAACGGATGACCCGCACAGCCCATAGCACGTGCCTGATGTTCGTCTGACAGGATCACCAACAGGTTTGAGGGTTTCATGGCAAGTCCCTGCGCTCTGACACCGTATCAATCACGGTAAGAACTTTGAAAAAGGTCTCAAGTTCGGATTCCGTAATATCTGCTAACAGCATGTCTTGTCGTCTCTGCATGACAGGCATCAACCGATCGCTCAGCGTGCGGGCTTTGACAGTCAAATGCACCTTTTGTTTGCGGTGGTCTGTGTCGTCTTGCTCGGTAGTGATCAAGCCTTTGTCGACCATCTTGCTGATCTTGCGGCTCAACTGCCCCTTATCGATCTGGACCTCGCGGGCAAGTTTGCTCATCGTTGCGCCCTCGTGAAGGCGCAACAGTTGGATAATGCGCCATTCGACCAACGTGAGATCGGACATAGATTTCAAAAAGTAGGACGCTTGGGCATTTAATTTGTTTTGAGTGCGCGCCAACCTGAAGGTCACGAAAGAAGTGAGAGCGCGCAAATTAGGTATGACTGTTTCTAGCATGTTGCCAGTTTCCGCGATTTTTGTTGACAGGTCAACTAATTTATGGATTTCTATCGTTCAAAGCCGAAAAGGTTTGTGCAATCCAGGGAGGATACCGAATGAAAACGTTTCTAAAAGCTGCCAGTGCAGCCCTGCTGCTGACTGCCGCGACCACCACCGCGACACTTGCCGATGGGCACGCGTGGAAGCCCGAAGGCCCGATCAAAATGATCATCGCCTTTGCCGCCGGAGGCAGTGCGGATACATCAGGCCGTTTGATCGCAGACGAAATGACAACCGCAACAGGTTGGGACATCATCCCCGAACAGGTCACTGGCAAAGGCGGCATCAACGCCTTGTTGGCCCTCAAGGACGCGCCTGCAGACGGCACAACTATCGCACTCGTTGTGACGGAATCGCTGGGCTATAACTCGGCCGCATCCAAAGAGGCAGGCGTGTCGCCAGCTGATTTCACAGGTCTGACAACCACAGCAGGTTTCCAGATGGGTGTCGTTGCCAAAGCAGACACCGGTTGGGCCTCTTTTGACGACATGATCACGGCGGCAAAAGGCGGCAAAGACATCCGCTTTGGCGTGATGAGTCCCAAGCTGGCCGATCTGGCATACCTTCTGGGCGAGGCAAATGGCGTGGAGTTCAACATCATTTCTGTCAAAGGCGGCAAGGCAGTCATGAACGGCGTGACGGCTGGTGATATGGATGTAGGCTTTATGGCCGGTGTTCAGGGTAAAGGTGTTGCTGCGGGCGATCTGGTCAACTTGGCCTCCGGCATGAGCACCGCGCTCAAGCAGACACCTGATGCGCCGAAGATTGCGGACCTTGGCGTCGCGTATAACGCTGACGGTTATTACGTATTCGTCGCACCCGCAGGATTGCCTGACGATGCCCGCGCTGCCCTCAGCGAAGCGATCGCCAGCGCCACAGGCACAGGCAAAGCAGGCGGCATGATCACCAAGGCATTTGGTGGGGCAACCAACATCATGGGTGCTGATCTGGATGCACTGCTGCAAGCGGAGTACAACAACGCTGGTGCATTGATGCAGGCCGCGCAGTGAACGAGCAAAGGGGCCAAGCCATGTTCAGCCGCCTTACCGGTGACAAATGGCTTGGCCTACTGGCAATTGCCGCCGCCCTTTTGTTTATCTTTGTCTGGGTTCCTTTGGATACCGAGACGGGCTTGATCGAAAAGGTGCGCCGCCAAGTGCGTTTGGGCGATAGCCTTGGCCCCGTGCTGGCGGGTGGAGTCATCCTGATTGGCGGCATTTTTACGTTTGCGCGACCGAACGCAGATGCCGCAACGCTCACGCGACATAACCTGCGCTGGATGGTTGTGTTGCTGAGCATCATCACGATCAGTCTTGTCTTGATGCGCTTTGCTGGTCCGCTTGTGACCTCAGTGCTCACAGAGACACCGTACCGAGCACTACGCTCAACACCCCCTTGGAACTACATCGGCTACCTCACAGGTGGCACCTTCCTGATTGCAGCACTTATATCTGTCGCACGGGGCAAGATCACGCTCTCGGTGATGCTGGTTGGCATTGTGGCAAGCCTTGTCTTTGCACTGCTATACGACCTCCCTTTTGATGACCTGCAGTTGCCACCAAACGGTGATGTGTGATGACAGTCTGGGATCATGCACTTCTCGGGGTGGCTTCTATCTTTAGCGGGCCAGAGGCATTTTCCGTTCTGGGCATCAGTATTTCCATCACATTGGTGATGATTGCGCTTGGTTTTCTGATGGGCATAACCGTGGGCGCGACACCTGGTCTGGCTGGGCCGATGGCGATGGCGATTGCTCTGCCGATCTTGATTTCGATCTTTGGCTACTCTCAGGACGCATTCTTGCCCGTCATGGGATTCCTCATCGGAATTATGAAGGGGGCCACTTTGGGCGGCGCGGTGCCTGCAATCCTATTTAACATACCGGGCACTCCTGACGCATACATGACCACGTTTGACGGTTATCCGATGGCGCAAAAAGGGCAGGCAAAGAAGGCACTGAAGGTCGCGCATTTGTCATCTGTATCGGGCGATACATTCTCGGATATAGTACTAGTGCTGTGCGCGCCGTTCTTGGCCGTTCTGGTTGAGAGCTATATTGACCTGCCCGAAAAGACTGGCCTTTTAATCCTGTCATTGGCGTTTATCGCAGCGGTGATAGGTGACTCAGTGGGCAAAGGGTTGATCTCGATGGGGCTAGGTCTGATGGCAGCGATGGTCGCAACCGGAGAGGATTTCTATCCCCGTCTAACCTTTGGAATGCCCGAACTGGCGCAAGGGTTCCCGGTTGCCACTGCAATCCTTGGTGTTTTGATTTTAGGCGAAGTCTTCAAATCAATCGAGGACATGGTCCGCAGCGGTATTCGACCTCGTGATACAATCAAGTCGACTGTTGATGGCGATACCCTCACATTCAAAGATGTGAAACGCTTGGCACCCTATATTGCCCGCTCATCACTGATTGGCACTATCATTGGCGCATTGCCGGGTATTGGATCAACACTGGCGGCAACGCTGGGGTATACCTATGCACGCAATCGCTATGCATCTGTCAAAGCACAAGATGATCCCGCTTTTGGAGAGGGTGCGCCCGAGGGCATCGCAGCGACCGAGGCAGCCAACTCGGCCGTGTCTGGTGCGAACCTTATTCCCGTCCTGTCCCTTGGCATTCCAGGCAATGCAGCGGCGGTTTTCCTAATACTCGGCATGGAAAGTATTGGCGGCTTTAACCCCGGTCCATCTGTATTTCGTTTGCCTTCCGACGGGATCAATCCCGAGCTGGTCATGGCGTTTGGTTTGTTCGCCGCGATGTTCCTGACCAACGGTCTGAATTGGACCATCGGGGGGGTCCTTATGCGCGCCGTTGGCGTCATGGCACGGGTTTCCACAGAGGTACTATTGCCTGTGGTCCTGCTGCTGACGTTAACTGCAATCTATGTTCAAGAAACGTCTATGGCGGCCATCTGGATCGCCGTTGGTTTTGGCATTCTGGGCTACATTATGCGCCGCGTTGGCATGTCGCCCCTGCCCTTTGTCATTGCCTTCATCCTTGGCGGTAATCTGGAACAAACCGCGCGTCAGGCTTTTGCCGCCACAGGGGGCGACCCATTCTTCCTATTCACCCATCCCATTGCCGCACTTTTCATGCTGATGTCGCTGGCTGTAATTGTTTTCAATCTAAGAAAGTCCCCCTCATGACCCGACCAAACATTAAGGAAAATCCAATGAACCCAATTGATTCCACCGCAGATCTTGAAGCGCTTTATGGTGATATTCCGCCAAGATCACTGAGCAAAGTCGTAACGACTATGACGCCGCACTATCGCACTTGGATCGAAGCCTCGCGTTTTGTTGTGGTCTCTACCGTTGGACCTGAAGGCACAGACGGTAGCCCGCGCGGCGACGATAGATCGGTTGTTGAAATCGCTGATGATAAGACGCTGCTTTTACCAGACTGGCTCGGCAATAATCGCATCGATAGTTTGCGCAATATTGTAAGTGATGATCGAGTTAGCCTGATGTTCATGGTGCCTTCCTGCACTAACGTTATTCGAGTGAATGGAACCGCAATTATTACCGCAGATACGGCTGTCCTTGGCCGCTTTGAAAAGAACGGCAGGTTTCCCCGTTCGGTCATCGCGATCACTATTGGTGAGATGTATTTTCAATGCGCCAAAGCGATTTTGCGTTCAGGGCTTTGGAAGGGTGATGGAAGCGATATCAAACTGCCAACTGCAGGCGATTTAGTAAAAGAAGGCAATGCATTGTTTGATGCCAAAGCCTTTGATGACGGCTATGCAGAATTCGCCAAACCGCGCATGTGGTAGCGGTTATTCGTGAACCCAATCTGCGCTTTGCATCACCATTGAGTGGCTCAAGCATGGTCGCAACGCGGATGAGCCGTTTTGTACATGGGGCAGATTTCCTGATCCGCATCACCCGTTTGACGCGCCTGAACCATGGTCGCGGTTGCACGATCCCACGGACGTTGACCTCCCCGACGATCGAACCCGCAATTTCAAAGATTGATGACCGCAAAGAGCCCATTGTGAAGACCTTCTGTAACTTGGCAAATGGCTCCTATCGAAAGAGAGGAAAAAGGCCTTCAACAACTGCTTTGGTTTTGAACGGGCTTTTTGGCGGTGCAAAACGATGTGGTTTGCGGGTTGCCAAAAGCAAGCGTTCTAGGAACAGACCTGACTATCCAAGACAAACTCCATCGGCCCTTGCCCTGATTTTTATGTTGGCTTATCGAGCGACCTATGACGTTTGATATCACACATGTTTTGTTAGGGGGCCGCGCCATTGGCTCGCCCTACGGCAAGACGCAGGAGTGGTGGCCGCCGCCCCAATTTTAATCCTCCCTGATTAAATTTACATATACTCAAACGAATAGGTATCCCTATGACTGTAAAGACCCTCGCGGTCCGCACGGACACGCTTGTCGTGACGTGGACAGACGGCACCACCACATCATTCCCCACAATCTGGCTGCGCGACAACTGCCCTTCCGGATTGCACCCAGACACCCATGAACGCTTGCTTGATTTGCTGGCCATAGATGAAAGGCCAGTGCTGACGGCTGCCGCGATTGATGGTAAGACAGCCGTGCTTAGCTATACAGACGGCCATACAAGTCAAATGCCAATCTCTTTGATGAATGCGCATCGCCCAGGTCGCCCAAACGGTGACGCAGGTGATATTCCTGCACAGCTTTGGCGGGCAGATCACGGTGCGCAGAACATCTCACGGCACGCATCTACACCAATCCTTACCGATGATTTGGCGCTGAACATCTGGATGAGAGACACCGCAAAATTCGGCCTGACAATTGTCGATCAGCTACCGAACGACACGGATTCAGGGGTTCATATCGCCAAGCGTATCGGGTTTTTACGGGCAACAAACTTTGGCACCACGTTTGAAGTCATCAACAAACCTAACCCAAACAACCTGGCCTATACCTCCGTTGCATTACCATTGCACACTGATCTTCCCAACCAAGAGGTGCCTCCAGGCTACCAGTTCTTGCATTGCTTGGCCAATGAAGCCACAGGCGGCGGTTCATTATTTGCCGACGGCTTCGCGATGGCAGAAGACCTTCGCGACGAAGATCCAGAAGCGTTTCGTTTACTTTGCGAGGTCGCAATTCCGTTCCGATTTCACGATAAAACTGCGGATATCCGAGTCCACAGACCTGTTATTACACTGGGTGCAAAAGGCGAAGTCATCGAGATCCGCTTTAACGCGCATCTGGCAGGCATCTTCGACATGGCTGCAGACATTATGCCCGCCTACTACCGTGCGTACCGCACCTATATGGCCAAAACTCAGGATTCGAAATATCGTCTGACGCTTAAGCTGAAAGGCGGGGAGATGGTCGTGTTCGATAATCGACGCGTTCTGCATGGACGGGACTCTTTTGACCCTTCCACAGGCTTTAGGCACTTGCACGGCTGTTACGTTGACCGTGGCGAATTTTTCTCGCGCCTTCGTCTGTTGGCCAACACTGCGACGGCACCATAACATCGGAAAGAATTCAAATAGGGCCGTCCAAAATGGGATGGCCCTATTTTACCTTTAGCGCTAAAAGTCACGACCTGTTAACGCTGCAATAACTCCCAGAATAAGTACCCGAAATACCTTTGTATGCCTCCACCGAGTATTCCAAAAATTACTGTTTTTAGAAGGGCGCAATCCGAAAGCAGACTTTGGATGAAATTCGGCCAACGGTAGGAAAAGTCCGCGACCTGCTAGTTCGATCTCGTCGCGGCGAAAGGGCGATTTGGATTTGGCACCTGATGACAGGTTTCAAAGGCTGGGTAATCCCCCCATTTTTAATGGGGTTCAGCCGTAGAATTCAGGCGGCTGTTTTCAGTTTCATTGCGGGCGTGATGCCGCCGATGCCCATGTTGGGTCGTTCATTGTTGTAAGTCCAGAGCCATACCGTGGCATGATCCTGTGCCTCCTCGATGGTTTCAAAGATGTACTGGCTGAGCCATTCGCCGCGAACCGTGCGGTTGTAGCGTTCGATATAGGCGTTCTGTTGGGGTTTTCCGGGTTGGATGTATTCCAGCCTAACGCCTTGTTTTTCGGCCCATTCCATGAGCTTTCCACTGACATATTCGGGCCCATTATCGATACGAATAGCCTTGGGCTT
>NZ_FOMW01000010.1 GCF_900112755.1 Sulfitobacter brevis
ACGAGGTGCGTGATAACTTGATGGGCGGGCTGCTGGCTTTCGGAATTGCGACTCCGGTTGTGGTCGCGTGCTGCGGTGGTGGCACGGCTCTGCTGGCTGCCACGTTCAGTAAATTTGGAGCCTGGCTGTCAGGTTTTTGGCGCACTTTCCATCGCGCTTTTGGCAGCGCTCGCCTTCCTTGTCGTTCGCGAAGTCCGGCGATCTGCCAAACGCCGCGCCCCGTATCCCAATAATTTTTCAGACAGAAAGAGTGTTACTTGACCCAGAATACTGAAAACCCCGACCGCATGCTGAAATGGGGGCTGGGCGGCGCGCTTTTTGCTGCCCTGTGCTGCTTCACCCCGCTATTGGTCATCGTCGTGGCCGGTGTCGGACTGTCGGCTTTGACCGGCTGGCTCGACTACGCGCTGTTTCCCCTGCTGTTCTTTTGTCTCGCCGTTGTGTCGCAGGCGCTCTGGCTGCGTGCAGGCAAGCCGGGTCCGGCTCCAAAAATCTGGGCTTCTGCGATTGCCGCTGCGCTGTCGTTCATAATCATCTGGATCGAGTTCCGCTTTGCTCTGCGGATCACGGCTGGCGCTTTTGTAGCTGTCGGGGTCTACGCCCTTTTCCTCAATAAGGCGAAATCTAAAGGAGCTGCACGATGATGATGGGGTCTTGCACTGCGGTTGGCATGTTCTTCGGAATGCTTGGCATGTTGACGCCGCTTATAGCCATTGGTGCGATCATTTATTTGGTCGTTGCCAAACGAAAAAACTCTGATCTGCACGAGGCACGCTGAAATGAAAGATATCAACATGAATGACGACGGTAACGGAAGCTATGATCTGATTGTCATCGGCGCAGGCTCGGCGGGTTTCTCCGCATCCATTACAGCCTCCGATGCTGGGAAGCGTGTCGCACTGGTCGGGCATGGCACCATCGGAGGTACTTGCGTGAACTTCGGGTGCGTGCCGTCCAAGGCGATGATCCGCGCGGCAGAGGCGATCCACGGCGCACAGGCGGCCAAGCGGTTCCCCGGTGTTTCAGGACAGGCCCAAGTTGATGACTGGAGCACCTTGGTGGAGTCAAAGGACGACTTGGTCGCAACCATGCGGCAGAAGAAATACGCAGACCTGCTGCCGGAGTATCCGGGTGTCGATTACATCGACGCTGGCCCGGCAAAACTGATCAAGGGCGGCGTGATGATTGGAAGCCGCACCCTGACTGCGCCCAAGATCATCATCGCGACGGGTGGCCACTCTATCTTGCCAACCATCGACGGTATTGCGGATGTAGGTGCTTTGGACAGCAAGAGCATGCTTGAGCTGAAAACCTTGCCCGAAAGCCTGATCTTCTTGGGGGCGGGCTACATCGGTGCGGAGCTGGCGCAAATGATGAGTCGGATGGGCGTGAAGGTTACGGTCGTCGCGCGCTCGCATCTGTTGCCGGGTGCCGAACCGGAAGTGTCTGAGGCTTTGGCAGATGCGTTCATGGCCGAGGGGATCACGCTGCTGACCGGCCTGAGCTACGATAGTGTGCGCCGTGATGCGGCGGGCGTAACCTTGCGCGTCATGCAGAGCGGGGAGCCTGTCGAGGTCACCGCGGATCATCTTGTCTCCACCGCTGGCAGACGCGCCAATATCGAAGGAATGGGCTTGGATGAAATCGGCGTAGAAACCGACGTGCGCGGGTCCATCATGATTGGCGACGACATGCAGACGTCGGTGCCCGGCATCTATGCGGCGGGCGACGTGACCGACCGCGACCAATTCGTCTATATGGCAGCCTACGGGGCAAAGCTGGCCGTGAAAAACGCTGTTCTCGGCGATGATCAGCGCTATGAGAATGCCGCCATGCCTTGGGTCGTCTTCTCCGATCCGCAGGTTGCCGGCGTCGGGCTGAGCGAACAGCAGGCGCGGGATGCGGGGTTTGACGTGAAAACCTCTGTCGTGCCGCTCGATCAGGTGCCGCGCGCACTTGCCGCCCGTGACCCACGTGGCTTGATTAAACTGGTGGCGGATAGGGCTACAGATAAGCTGCTGGGTGGCCAGATCATCGCGCCTGAAGGGTCCGACACCATCCAGACGCTGGTCATGGCATTGAAGTTCGGCATGACAACCAAAGACCTCGGCGCAACGATCTTTCCGTATCTGACCACCGTAGAAGGCCTGAAGCTCGCGGCCCAGACCTTCGATATGGATGTCGCAAAACTGAGCTGCTGTGCAGGATAAACGACAAAAAGTTATGACCAATGATCCTCACACAATGAGCTTGGATATGTCAGTCGTGACCGATCCCGATGTTGCGAATGCCCTGCCGCAGTTGCTGACCGAATGGCGCGCGCGCAAGCAATGGGACACAATGTCCGTGCCAGCACGTGACCTGCATCTGGCGATCCTGAAGGCATTTTTGAACCACGGCCAACCGCCAAAGGTTGACCCGCAAGATAAGGCGTTGCTTGACGACCTTGAGGCGCGGAATCTGATCGTCATGGACGGTGAAACCATCCAGCACGCCTATTCTTTCTCCAACGGTGATATGCCGCATAGCGTGACAATAGCCGGCATAACCAATCATACGGTCTGCGCGATCGATGCGTTTGGCGCATCTGCGATGGTGGGCCTCCCGGGGGAGGTTCGGTTCGACTGCGGCGCGTGCGGCGATTGCGTTTCGGTCAAGATCGGGGATCAGGGGCTGACCCTGTTGGAGGCCGAACCGCAGGATGCACGGATCTGGGCCGGTATAGTCGAGGATGGCGGATGTGCAGCCTCCAGTCAGTGTCAGTCAATGATCGGGTTTTGCAGTGAAGCTCACCTTGAGAGCTGGCGGGGCCAACAGAGTGGCGACACCAATGGCTTTTCGTTCAGTGCAGCACAGGCGCTGCAAGCGGGCTCAGCGACATTCCGGCCGTTCATGGCACATGACGCTAAGCCGATACAGCGGCCAAGCGAATAACACGCCTGTCGTGCTGCGCAAACACTTGAGATGCCTTCAGCGAAAGAGACTAACCATGAATAATTCAAATAAATACGACTTGATCGTCATCGGCGCAGGCATGGCTGGCGTCGCGGCCGCGAATAAATGCGGCGCGGCAGGCTGACGTGTGGCTATCGTTGATGCGTTGCCCTACGGCGGCACCTGCGCCTTGCGGGGCTGTGATCCCAAGAAAATCTTGCGGCGCGGCGCTGAAATCGTCGATGCCGCGCGGCTTATGGAGGGCAAAGGGATCGATCCCAGCGGGCTGAAGATCAACTGGTCGGATCTGATGGCCCACAAGCGCGGCTTTACCGACCCGGTCCCGGATAAGATGGAAAAGGGTCTGACCGGAAACGGTGTCGAAACACTGCACGGTGCTGCGCGGTTTACCGGCACCAACACGCTCGAAGTTGACGACCAGCCCTATCAGTCAAAACGTATCCTTGTCGCTGCTGGTGCGATTCCGAGACCGGTTAGCTTCACCGGTGCCGATTTGATGATCGACAGCACGGATTTTTTGAACCTCGAAGCCTTGCCCAAGCGTATCTTGTTTGTCGGGGGTGGGTTCGTATCTTTTGAGTTTGCACATATCGCCGCACGTGCTGGGGCCGAGCCTATCATCATAGATCGCGGGGCCCGCCCGCTGAACGCTTTTGACCCCGATCTGGTCGAGATGCTCATCGCGCGCAGTGCCGCTGTCGGTGTGGACTTGCAACGCGAAACCGAGATCGTCTCGATCACAGCATCTGAGGCGGGCTTTGCCGTTGAAGTGAAAACAGGCGACCAGACGACGACCATTGAGACCGATCTGGTCGTGCATGGCGCGGGTCGCATCGCCGCCCTTGCAGACCTGAACCTTGAGGCCGCTGGCGTCTCTTATGGCGACAAGGGCATTATCGTGGCCCCGCATCTGCAAAGTACGACGAACGACGCCGTGTTTGCCGCCGGAGATTCCGCCGACACGAAGGGCATGCCGCTGACGCCCGTTGCCGTAATCGAGGGCAAGGTCGCCGCATCGAACATGCTCAAGGAGCAGAAGATCGTGCCGGACTATTCGGGCATTCCAACGGCAGTGTTTACGGTACCCGAACTTGCCCGCGTCGGCATGTTAGAGGTCGAGGCCAAAGAGGCCGGTCACGATGTCGACGTCCGATTCACTGATACTGGCGGCTGGTATTCGAACTACCGGATCGGGGAAACCTCAGCAGCTGCGAAGGTTTTAGTCGACAAGTCGGACGGTAAGATCTTGGGCGCACACCTTTTTGGACCGGAATATGGCGAGTTGATCAACTTTTTCGGGCTGGCGATCAAAATGGGCCTGACTGCAAAACAGCTCAAGTCGATGACGGCTGTCTATCCCAGCGTTGGATCTGATTTAGGATCACTAATCTAACTGGGAGGGTATAGCCTTCCTACAACTTGGGGGCCGTTCATTCGCGCCTGAGTTTCTCAAAGCGGACCTTGGCATCTGGAAGGCCGAGGTCAATTTTTTTCCGCGAACTGAGAATTCGAATAATGCCAGATATTGCGCTTGCAGCGAAAGTCCGGTTTGAGGGGCCGCACCGCAGCATCGCTGAAGATGGTTGGAGGTCGGCTTTGGTGAAGGAATTCCGATGCGGGCCATTGTGTAAGATTTCCACACGGACTGACTGTGGCCCGCGTTGGAAATCCTCCCAAGGTGGAAGCCGCGGGAGACTTGGATCAGGCTATGGGGAAAGTGCGCGTGCGGTCGAGGCCGCGGGTGCAACCTGCGCCCCGACAGAGGGGTCGCAGGCCTTGGATTCCGGTCTGGTCCTGCGCCTGACGTGTGGATTTCCCGGCGGTGAAGGTTGCCCAAGACCTTTCAGGCAGCAGCCGGAGGCATTGGGCGCATGGCTTCGTGACCGGGACTGCGGGAACAGCCGGTGGTTTGCGAAGGCGGTGAACGGGTGTTGCGTCATGCGGCATGCTCCCTCGGTGGTGCGCGAGACATGGGTTTCTGACCGCGCCGAAAGATCTCGATGATGCGCATCGGGCCGCCGCAGCAGGGGCATGGTTCGCGCAGGGTGAGCGGGATGATCTCGGCTGCCGGTGTAGGCGGGGTGGCCTGTTCTGGATGCGGTGTCCCGAGCAATGTGCGGATATTTGCGATATTGACCTTGCGGGTCGCGCTGGCCAGCAGGCCATAGTGCCGGATACGATGGAAGCCATCGGGCAGAACATGGATCAGGAAACGGCGTATGAACTCGGGGGTGGCCAACCGCATCACCTTTTGCCTGTCACCAGACTTGATGCGGTAGTCCTTCCATCGGAAGGAGACCGTCTCGGCATCAGCGCTGACCAGACGGGTGTTAGAGATCGCCACTCGGTGGGTGTAGCGGCTGAGATAGGCCAGCACCGCGTCAGGCCCGCCGAAGGGCGGTTTGGCATAGACCACCCAGTCGGTTTTACGGAATGGAGCGAGCCATGCAGTGAAGGCGCGCGTGTCCGCCAGCCCAGCCAGATCGTTGAAGAAGACCAACTGCCCGGAGCGCTGCAGGCCCATCAATCCTTCCAGAAACAGACGTCTGAACAGACGCGACAGCACCCGCACGTGAAGAAAGAACCCCGGCTTGCAGGCGATCCATCTCGTGCCATCGGGCGACAGGCCGCCGCCCGGCACGATCATGTGGATGTGAGGGTGGTGGGTCAGTGCTGACCCCCAAGTATGCAGGACGCTGGTGATGCCGACCCGTGCGCCGAGACGTTTGGGATCTACCGAGATAGTCATTACCGTTTCTGCCGACGCCCTGAACAACAATCCATAGATTGCTTTCTTGTTCCAATGGGCGATCCGGGCAATCTCCGCTGGCAGGGTAAAGACCACGTGGAAATATTCCACCGGCAGCAGGTCCTCGGCGCGCGCTTCCATCCAGTCGCGCGCCGCTGGCCCCTGGCATTTGGGACAATGCCGGTTCTTGCAAGAGTTGTAAGAGATGTGATGGTGGCCGCATTTGGCACAGCCAGCCACGTGCCCGCCGAGCGCCTCGGTTCGGCAGGCCTCAATGGCTGACATCACCTTGAGCTGGGAGAGGCTGACATGCCCCGCATTGGCCTGCCGCCACGCAGGGCCATACTTGCGGAGGATGTCAGCAAGCTCCAGCTTTGGACGGGACAACGTCCGCGCCTGTCATTCCAGACTTCGCTTCACCGTCTGATCCTGCAGCTTGGCCAGCATCTCGTAGGGGCTGATCGTGTCGCGGATCGTCTTGGTGGCCACATGGGTGTATCGCGCGGTGGTCGTCAGTTTGGCGTGGCCGAGCAGGACCTGTATCACGCGCACGTCCGTGTTGGCCTCCAGCAGATGCGTCGCAAAGCTGTGCCGCAATGTGTGCAGCGTCGCGGCCTTCTTCACGCCTGCCATGTGCTTGGCCGATGTGAATGCGCGGTTCAATTGGCGTGGTGAGATCGGGTTAATCTTCGGCTTACCCGGAAACAGCCACCCTTCCGGCCGCGCCTCGCGCCAATAGGTGCGCAGCAGCTCCAGCAATCCCGGCGAGAGCATAACCTTGCGGTCTTTCTGGCCCTTTCCCTGCTCAATATGGATCAGCATGCGGTCGCTGTCGATGTCGTCGATTTTGAGGTTACAGACCTCGGCGGCCCGCAGACCTGCGCCGTAGGAAATGCTCAGTGCAGCGCGATACTTCAATCCCGGCCCTGGCGTGGCCATCAGAATATCAGACACTTCCTCGACGCTGAACACCACGGGCAACCTGCGCGGCTGTGTGCGGAACTGCATGTAGCGCTTCATCTCCTCGCGCCCGCAGGTCATGCCGAAGAAAAACCTCAGCGCGACAATGCGCGCGTTGAAGGTCGTGGGCGTGATTCCGGCATCGGTCATATGGAGTTGATAGGCGCGCAGGTCCTCCGGTGAGGCCGTATCCGGTGATCGCCCGAGAAAAGCGGCGAAATCCTTGATTGCTCGAATGTGGGCCTTCTGAGCTTTATCGCCCATCCCGCGAATGCGCATGTCTTCGATCATCCGCTCGCGCAGCGGCGTGGTTCTCTCCTCCGTCATTTGAACCTCCTGTCTGATGATTGAGAGGACCCAATCGTCAGGCAGAATCGCCGGTTGCCAAATGCACAGATCTCAAATCAATGCTGAACGCCCGATACAGGCACCATTGCCGCGCGAGCGGCTTCGTCCATGGGCCGAGAGCGAGCCGGGAGAAGGTCGGCGAGAGGGCCTTCGCTGACTATCATGAGCCTTCCCAGATGAGTTCCAGCGCCGCACTATGTGGGGTCCACGGCGGCGCCGGTGAGGTTAATTCGTGCAGGTAATTGGAGCGCCTTCTTGAACGAGTTTTTGCCAATCAGCTCCGAGCGTCTGCCTCGCTGAGAGTGCATTCTTCGCTTCCGGCGAACGAGCATCTATCAATTGGACAACCATTCCTTGTTCATTGATGCCCGACCAGCCATCATAACCCGTCGTGTCACCTTGGATAATGAATAGATCATGGCCGCGACGGATCACTTCTACGGCAGCGGTGCGAAATGCCACGTTCCGAGTACCCGCTGAGCCGCAAGCGGGCGCTCCGCGAGTTGAAACCTTGAAGCTGGTCTGCGAAAGCTGCTGAACATCGGTGGTTGCACATGCCGAAAGAGTTAATGCAATCGCTGTGATCGAGAATAAAAGACGTCTCAATTGGGTATCCTTTGTCAAAATGTAAGTTTCAAAAATCTACTGGCCAAGATAAATCGATACAACCATTGGGGGAAGCCGGGCTCAATCAGGGGCTATTTTGTTGCATTTGAGTTACGTCGCAACGCGATGGGCAATAACTTTAGACCTGCTATTCGCGGCACTTTCAACAGATTGCAGGACAAGGCTGGCAGCAACAGCCTTCATGAAGGGCGGATAGCGGACTTTTGCTGCAAGTGCGGACTGGTAGTGGGTCAACGGCAAGAGCTGACATGAAATAAGCCACGGATTGAGAGTTCTTTCTGCGATGCGGAAGGCGGTTGTTAGTGCAAACTGCCGAACGGTGCAGAGGAGAGTTTTGCGGATGCAGCAAAGTCAGCCCCGACGCGACCGTCCAACTGCGGACGGTCGCATTTGTGCACCAAACGAGTGTCCCATTGTCCATAAAGGACGGGGATAAAATATACCCTGCGGTTTCTCTCGCCATTAGATTTCAGACTCACCTTAGGCGGTAATGCCCCCAATTTCTGATAGATGCGCAAGGACCTCTGCGAGTCCCTCTCCAGATTTGAGTGAGCAGAATACGGTCGGCAGTGAAGGTCTCATTCTGGCACTGTCGCGGACCATCACATCAAGCGACGCCCCGACATGGGGCGCGAGATCGGTTTTGTTGATCACCAGAATATCGGACTTTGTAATTGCTGGCCCGCCTTTGCGCGGGATCTCTTCGCCGGCTGCGACGTCGATCACATACAAGGTTACGTCGGCCAGTTCGGGGCTGAAAGTAGCGGACAGATTGTCACCGCCACTTTCAATAAATACAATCTCAAGATCCGGATGGCGTGCCACCATTTCTGCCACCGCAGCCAGATTGATTGAGGCGTCTTCGCGAATCGCGGTATGGGGGCAACCGCCGGTTTCCACTCCGATGATGCGGTCCTGCGGCAGCACCTGCATGCGCATTAGGGCTTCTGCGTCCTCCTGCGTATAAATATCATTCGTGATCACCGCGATTGAAAGCTTGTCGCGCAAGGCTTTGCACATGGCGGCGGTCAGCGTCGTCTTGCCCGCCCCGACCGGACCACCGATGCCCACCCGCAGAGGGCCATTCCTACCTGTCATGTGCGAAAAATCCTCGAATACTGGGTTTCGTGTCTCATTGAAGCGATGTCGCTCAGGAAGGCGGTGGAGGAGAGGTCTTCCAATGAGCCTTTCATGGCTGCGTCAGCGATTTCGATGCATGTTGCGGCGAGCTCTTTGATGACAATCTGCCCATCAGTCTGGCCCAAGGGGATAAGCCGCATCCCAGCCGCCGCCAGATTTGAGATGAAGCCGTGCAGAAAGACCTGCATTGTTTGATCAAGAGGCAGGCCGTGCAACCGCGCGGCGAATCCGACAGCGACCGGATAGGTCATCACGGGCATGTCGATATTCCAAATATCACGGGTGGCGCGGCTGAAGGCCTCGCCTTGCAGGACCGTTTCCCTCAACCGTTCGGCGGAGGGCGCGAAGGCACGGGCATGGGCATCAACGTCGGTTACGTCTTCAGTCCGATACGCGGCGCAGAGGAACAAAGCGTCGGTTCGACCTGCACCGTGACGCAGGACGGTCTCTAACCAAGCCTGCAGCGTTTCACGGTCGGTAACTTGCTGCGCATCCACCGCCCATTCCAGTCCGTGGCTATAGGCAAATGCCCCAATCGGATAGGAGGGTGAAAGCCACTGGACCAGCGTGAGAAATTGGTCAGTGCGCATGGTCGTGAACGTGGCCATGATCGTGTCCATGTGTGCGCCCGTGACCATAGGCACCGCCCTCGGGTCGGAAGGGTTCCAAAATCTCGCGCACCTGCGCCCCGATCAGGTGCAGCATGTTTCGGATCACATGATCGCGCTGGATCAACAGCCGGTCAGCCTCGATCTGGCAGGGGGCATGGCGGTTGCCCACATGCCACGCGATCCGCACCAGATCGGCGCCCGTGATCTCCAGCAGCTCCTCTTCCGCCGCGACAACTTCAATATGGCGACCATCCTCTAACTCAAACGCGTCTCCATGATCCAGGGAGGTCGTATGCGCCAGATCGACAAGAAAGCGGCTTCCTTGAGCCGTGGTCAGCACCTTGCGTCGCAGGAAACGGCCTTCATAGGTCAGCTCGATCGTGTCGAAGGCATCAGACCACTCGGCGGCGCGGCGGATATTATGGCTGGCAATAGGGGGCATGATGTCTCTCAGAACAGGAAGTAGCGTTGGGCCATGGGCAGGACCGATGCGGGCTCGCAAGTTAGCAACTCACCGTCGGCACGGACCTCGTAGGTCTCGGGGTTCACGTCGATTTTCGGGGTGGCCGTGTTGAGCAATAGATCCTTCTTGCCGATGTCACGGGTATTGCGCACCGCGATGGTCTGCTTGGCGAGGCCGAGGCTTTTGCCGATCCCCTCGGCTTGGGCCGCTTCGCTGACGAAAACCACTGCCGAGTTCTCTACGGACCGGCCGAACGCCCCGAACATCGGACGGGAGTAAACCGGCTGCGGTGTCGGGATCGACGCATTCGGGTCGCCCATCTGCGCCATGACAATGCTGCCGCCGAGCAAAACCATCTCGGGTTTCACCCCGAAAAACGCGGGGTTCCACAGCACCAGATCGGCGCGTTTGCCCTCTTCAATGCTACCGATCTCGCGAGAGATGCCGTGGGCAATCGCGGGGTTGATGGTGTATTTAGCGATGTAGCGGCGGACGCGGAAATTGTCATTGTCGCCGGCTTCCTCAGCCAGACGCCCGCGCTGTTTCTTCATCTTGTCGGCGGTTTGCCATGTGCGGATCAGCACCTCACCTACGCGACCCATGGCCTGACTGTCCGACGCGATGATACTGAACGCGCCCATGTCGTGCAAAATATCCTCGGCGGCGATGGTCTCACGCCGGATGCGGCTTTCGGCAAAGGCGACATCTTCGGGGATAGATTTATCAAGGTGGTGACAGACCATGAGCATGTCGAGGTGCTCTTCAAGGGTGTTGACGGTGAACGGCCGCGTGGGGTTGGTAGAAGACGGCAGAACATGCTCTTCGCCGCAGATTTTGATGATGTCGGGCGCATGACCGCCGCCCGCGCCTTCGGTGTGAAAAGCATGGATCGTGCGGCCCTTGAGCGCCGCGACCGTATGTTCGACAAAGCCGGATTCGTTGAGCGTGTCGGTGTGGATCATCACTTGAACGTCCATTGCGTCGGCCACCGTCAAGCAGCAGTCGATGGCCGCAGGGGTGGTGCCCCAGTCCTCATGTAGTTTCAACGCGCAGGCCCCTGCCTTCACCTGTTCCTCAAGCGCTGCTGGCAGCGAAGCGTTGCCCTTTCCGGCGAAGGCGAGATTCATCGGAAAGGCGTCAGCGGCCTGAAGCATGCGCCCGATGTGCCAGCCGCCGGGGGTGCAGGTGGTGGCCAGCGTACCGTGAGCGGGGCCAGTGCCGCCGCCGAGCATCGTGGTCAGACCCGAATGCAGAGCATCTTCGATCTGCTGCGGGCAAATGAAATGGATGTGGCTGTCGAAACCGCCTGCGGTGAGGATGCGGCCTTCTCCGGCGATGATCTCGGTTCCTGGCCCGATGATGATGCTAACGGCCGGTTGGGTGTCGGGGTTGCCAGCTTTGCCGATTCTAGCGATCCGCCCGTCCTTGAGGCCGACATCCGCCTTGTAGATACCCGAGTGGTCGACGATTAGCGCGTTGGTAATCACGGTATCGACTGCCCCGCCTGCGCGGGTGACCTGAGACTGCCCCATGCCATCGCGGATCACTTTGCCGCCCCCGAACTTGACTTCTTCGCCGTAGGTGAGCGTATTGCTCCCCGTCCTTTCGGCAGTCAGGTCTCGCTCGACCTCGATGACGAGTTCGGTATCGGCCAGGCGCACCCTGTCGCCAGTTGTGGGGCCGAACATGGCGGCGTAATCACCGCGTTTGATGGATGCAGGCATCAGAGGCCTCCCATTACGGCCTGATTAAAGCCGAATATCCGGCGCGCTCCGGCGATTGGGATCAGGTGGACTTCACGACGCTGGCCGGGTTCGAACCGCACAGCAGTGCCCGCCGCAATATCGAGACGGCAGCCACGCGCCGCGTCACGGTCAAACGCCAGTGCCGGATTGCTTTCAGCAAAATGATAGTGGCTGCCGACCTGCACCGGACGGTCACCGGTATTGGCGACCATCAGCGTGATCGCCTCGCGGTCGGGGTTTAGCGTCAGGGTCCCTGGGGCGGGAAAGACCTCGCCCGGGATCATGGCCGCGATACCGCTTTGCGGCGGCGCACTAAGACAACTGACACCACGCCTGCGGTGGCCAATGACGCAGCAAGCCAGTTGAACTCACCCGTATGTGCATGGGCCGATGGCTCGACATGCGCCAGTGCGGGCGCGGCCGTAATAGCGGCGAAGGTGGCGAAAGCGAAAAGCTGTGAACGGATCATTGGGTAAGGTCCTTATCTGATCGGGTTGTGAACCGTGACGAGTTTGGTCCCGTCAAGGAATGTGGCTTCTACCTGCACTTCGGGAATCATCTCGGAGATACCTTCCATGCATTGCGCGCGCGTGATGACATGGGCTCCTGCCTGCATCATATCCGCGACGCTGCGGCCATCACGCGCGCCCTCGACGACCGCGTCGGTGATCAGCGCGATGGCCTCTGGGTGGTTCAATTTGACGCCGCGCGCGAGGCGCTTGCGGGCCACTTCGGCCGCCATGGAAATCAACAGTTTGTCGCGTTCACGAGGGGTTAGTTGCATGTCAGGTCATCCAGGATCGGGGAAGCGCATCAGCGCTGAGTTGGCGCAAGATTGGGATCAGCGAGCGCCGTAATTCAAAGCTGTCTGGCGCAAGTATACGCGCAACCAAGAGGTCGGCGCCGATCAGGCTTGCCCCTCCCGAAGCGGGCAGGAGTGCGCGGAGTCTGGGCAAATGCGCTTCGGCATCGGGGGCGACGTAGACGACTGTCGCCAAAGCGCCGGCCCCGCTAGCAATATTTGCTGAGGCCAGATGCGCGGTCACATCGCCTTGCAACGAGATGGCGTCGAGGTAAAGCGGCCGCCCCTCGCGCCGAACCTCGATGCGGTCTTTAAAGTTGATCGCGCGAAGTTCTTCCCCCATCGCAGCACGGCCAAAAACCAATGGCTCGACCAACAGCAGGGATGCTCCTTCGTCCAGATCAATCGACAACCGCCGCTGCAATGCGCAGGCCTCATAGAGGATGGTCTCTTGCGGCAGCCAATGCAGCGTGGCTCCGCGTCTCACCATAAGCCGGTTGCGAATTTCGGCGACCTGATCCGGTTGGGCGCGGTAGGCGCGTTCGGCGGCCTGTGTGGTCAGAGTGAGAAAGGCATCTTCTTCGGCGCAGGCGTTCAGGGCGAAGTCATCGCCCCCCGTCACCCCGCCTGCCGTGTTGATCACAATGGCCTGCAAGGCGGCGCTGTCGGGCCTTGGAAAGAGCAACTTCATCGCGCCGGACTGGTGCAGATCAGTAATGACCGAGTGCTCGGACAGCCGCTTGGCCCGCACCATAACGGCACCGATGGCACGCGGTTGTGCCGCGAGACTGGCCGCTCTGGGTATGATCGCCGCGCGTGTAATCTGTCGCATTCCAAAGATGGGTTGGGTTACCTGGTACCCACCACATGCATGGTGCCGTGTCATCGAATAGGCGCTTTTTACGCCTTGGCGCGTCTTGCGATGCTGAATGATTAAGCATCAATTTTGGCAGCAGATTAAATTTTAGGCGCAAGGCGACGAATATCTCCGGAGGGGCGAGATGTGGCTTGCCAGTTTCGCTGCGACGCAGAAACGATCACCTTGCCATCCCGACCGCGCACAGTGTCGGAATAGGTGTGTGGTAACCGGACGAAGTGAAGCCCGACCCGGCCACCACACGGATTGCAACACTTAAGTTGCGGGATTGACGTAGGACACTCAGCGCTGTCGCGCAAGATCGTCTGCGCTCGTCCTGCGAGGAGAAATATCATGAACACGCTTAATTCCGTACTGGCTGGCACGCTTGCCTTTTCCGGTTTGGCAGCACCCGCATTTGCCGCCAATTGCCCGATCAAAGTCGGCGTCCTGCACTCTCTCTCCGGCACCATGGCAATTTCCGAAACGACGCTGAAAGACACCATGCTAATGTTGATCGAACAGCAAAATGCCAAGGGTGGCTTGCTCGGCTGTGATCTTGAGGCGGTTGTGGTCGATCCGGCCTCTGACTGGCCGCTGTTTGCCGAAAAGGCACGGGAGCTTTTGTCGGTCCATGAGGTTGATGTGATTTTCGGCAATTGGACCTCCGTCAGCCGCAAATCCGTTCTGCCGGTCATCGAAGAACTCAACGGACTGCTGTTCTATCCCGTGCAATACGAAGGCGAAGAAAGCTCCAAAAACGTATTCTACACCGGAGCTGCTCCAAACCAGCAGGCGATACCGGCGACCGACTATTTTCTTGAGGAACTGGGCGTCGAGAAGTTTGCGCTTCTGGGCACCGATTACGTCTATCCGCGAACAACAAATAACATCCTCGAAAGCTATCTGAAGTCCAAAGACATCGCCGACGCCGACATCTTTGTAAACTATACGCCTTTCGGCCATTCCGACTGGTCCAAGATCGTGGCTGATGTTGTGGCGCTGGGTGCGGACGGCAAGAAAGTCGGCGTGATCTCGACCATCAATGGCGACGCGAACATTGGTTTTTACAAAGAACTGGCCGCAGCAGGCATTTCCGCTGACGACATTCCCGTCATCGCCTTTTCGGTTGGCGAGGAAGAGCTTTCGGGCCTCGACACCTCCAACCTCGTCGGCCACCTCGCCGCTTGGAACTACTTCCAGTCTGCCGAAGCCGAAGCCAACACCAGCTTTATCGAAGCGTGGAAAGCCAAGATGGGTGAAGAGCGCGTAACCAACGATCCGATGGAGGCGCATTACATCGGCTTCAACATGTGGGTGAACGCGGCCACAGCTGCCGACTCCACCGAGGTCGACGCCGTGCGTGCCAAGATGTACGGGCAGGAATTTCCCAATCTGACAGGCGGCACCGCCGTGATGCTGCCCAACCATCACCTCGCCAAGCCAGTGCTGATCGGGGAAATCCAGGCCGACGGGCAGTTCGATATTGTTAGCCAGACTGCTGAAGTGCCCGGCGATGCATGGACCGATTTCCTGCCGGAAAGCGCGCTGCTGACCTCGGATTGGAAAGATCTGGACTGCGGGATGTACAACACCGAGACCAAGACCTGTGTCCAGACATTGTCCAACTACTGATCACTGTCACCGAGTAGCGGAAGGGGCGCGTTGTCCCTTCCGAACCTTACGGGATTTTACATGAAACACCTATTGATTGCGGCCCTTGCCCTGGCGATGACCAGTTCGCTTGCGCGCGCCCAAGAGGCTCCGATACAGGCGATCCTTCAGGCACAATCTGCGCTGATCATGGAGAATTCGCGCAGGACCATCGCCCCGGTAATCGCCGCGGTGTCGGGCAGCGGATTGCCTCAGGCGCAGGACGTTTTGCAGGCGTGGCAGGGCAAGAAGCTTTGGCAGCGCACTACCGACGGGCTGTTCTTTCGTGCCGAGAAGGCCGATGGCGCAACCTATAATCTCTATGATTTCGATACACGTGACGCTTCCGGTTCTGCCCCTGTTTCTGATTTGGAACAGATCAAACCCAATAGTGGTATCCGCGCATTGATTGGCTCAGCGCTGGTGCAATTTCAGTTACAGGATGCCGATCCCAAGCGGCGGCTTGCCGCACTCACGTCGGTGCAGCGCAATCCCAGTGCGGATGTGCTGGAACCGCTCAGAGGATCGATTGCCGCAGAAAATGATCCGATGATCCGCGCCATGAAGGTCAGAGCCGAGCGGTTGCTAACCATCGCCTATGATGCCGATGAAGCCGCGCGGATCAAGGCCATATCCGAGATGTCTGGCGACCTTGGTGTTGACGTCAGGGCGACGCTCAATCCTCTGCTCGTAACGCGCAGGGCTGTTTTTGTGGGCGCACCGCCAGCGACATTAAACATTGCCGAGATATTGGAGCCGGGCACCTCGATCGAGGTGACGAAGGCCTATGACATGCTGGTAGAGGCTGACCTTGCGCCGCCGCGGGTGACGGAGGCGCAAGTGCGCAGCGCACTGGCAGAAAATGCCGAAGGTGGCAGGGTCGGGGGCATTCCGATCCGCCAATTGGATGATCCAGATATGCGGCTGCGTGCCTATGCCGCTTTGGCCGCCGCGGGTAGCGTGCCACCTGCGCCGGGCGCCGCGCAGATCGCACAGGCGCTGAAGGCACACAGCATTGCCGATATTTATTTGGAGCCCTCGCGGATAGTGACAGACGCCGTTTCCGAGGCGTTGGGTACCATTGCGCTTACGGTTGGATTGAACCAGACGATTGATCTCGTTCTTGATGGTCTGTCGCTCACATCGATCTACTTTCTCGCGGCCATCGGGCTTGCCATCACCTTTGGCGTTATGGGCGTCATCAACATGGCGCATGGCGAATTTATCATGATGGGCGCCTACACCGGTTATGTGGTGCAACAGATCATCCCAAACCACACCGCCAGCATTCTGGTCGCAATACCGGTGGCCTTTGCCGTGACATTCGCAGCGGGCGTGGTGATGGAGCGGCTGGTGATCCGCTGGCTTTACAATCGCCCCCTGGAGACCTTGCTGGCGACCTTTGGTGTCTCCATCGCGCTGCAGCAATTGGCCAAAAATATTTTCGGGACGCAGGCGCGACCGCTGACATCTCCGGCCTGGCTGGATGGTGCTTTGGTAATCAATGACGTGGTGGCGATCAGCTTTATCCGCATCGCTATCTTTGTGCTCGCCGTGTTTTTCCTCGGGGTTTATCTGTTCATCATGCGGCGCACGCGGTTGGGTTTGGAAACCCGCGCCGTGACGCAAAATCCGCGCATGGCTTCTTCGATGGGGATCAACCTGAACAAGGTGAACATGCTGACCTTTGGCCTCGGCTCCGGCATTGCCGGCGTTGCGGGCGTTGCCATCGGGCTTTTTGCCAAGGTCACCTCAGAGCTCGGCAGCGACTATATCGTGCAAAGCTTCATGACGGTGGTTGTTGGCGGTGTCGGCAATATCTGGGGCACGCTCGCGGGGGCGGCGATGATCGGTTTCCTGCAAAAGGGCATCGAATGGTTCAATCCGTCCAACACGCTGGCGGCGCAGACCTTCATGATTGTGTTCATCATCATATTCATTCAGTTCCGGCCCAGAGGCATCATCGCCCTCAAGGGCCGTGCGGCGGGGGATTAACGCCATGCAATCTGCTTTTCAAAAGCGCGGCGCCTCAACCGTGATCTTTCTGACCCTGCTGGTGGCCTTCACCCTCCTCGTGACGGTCTTGTCCGAAGGCATGGGAATCGGCGTGATCTCCACCAGCTTCGTCAAGACGCTGGGCAAGACCCTCTGTCTCGCGCTGGTTGCGATCTCGATGGATCTGGTCTGGGGCTACGCGGGGATCTTGAGCCTCGGGCATTTCGCCTTTTTCGGGCTGGGCGGTTACATGATCGGCATGTGGCTGATGTACGAGCGCACCCGCGAGATTGTCGTGAGCTCGCTCGCCGACGCGCCGATACCGCCCACAGCGCAGGAGGTGTCGGACGCCATTGCCAATCAGATTTTCGGCGTAGTTGGAAGCGCGGATTTCCCTTTGATCTGGGTCTTCGCCGACAGTCTGTTGGCGCAGCTTATGTTGGTGGTTCTGGTGCCGGGGGTGCTGGCAGGGGTGTTTGGCTGGTTGGCCTTTCGCAGCCGCGTGGCGGGTGTTTATCTGTCCATCCTGACGCAAGCGATGACGCTGGCACTGTCACTTTACCTGTTCCAGAATGACAACGGGTTGCGCGGCAATAATGGTCTTTCCGGTTTGCAGAACTTGCCGGGATTGGCGGAAGTGTCCCAAGCCCTGGTCTCGGTTTGGTTCCTTTGGGGGGCCGCACTTGCGCTGGGGTTGGGCTATTTGCTGGCGGTCTGGGTCGTGTCTGGCAAATTCGGCTCGGTCCTGCGCGGGATCAGGGACGACGAGGCGCGGGTGCGTTTTCTTGGCTATCCGGTGGAGACCTACAAGTTGGTGCTTTTCACCGGCACCGCCTGCATGGCCGGCATCGCAGGGGCGCTCTATTATCCGCAGGCCGGCATCATCAACCCGGCAGAGATGGCGCCCATCGCCTCGATCTATCTTGCGGTCTGGGTCGCGATTGGCGGGCGGGGGCGGCTTTATGGCGCGGTGATCGGGGCGGCCTTTGTCAGCCTTGTGTCGTCGTGGTTTACGGGCGGGCAGGCCCCCAATGTGCCGCTGGGAGTCTACACGATCAAATGGGTCGACTGGTGGTTGGTGGTGCTCGGGTTGTCCTTCGTTCTGGTCACGTTGTTCGCGCCCAAAGGGATTGGCGGTCTGTTCGACCTGTTGGAACGGCGCACGGCGCCTGATCGGCACGGCGCCGATCTGGGCCCCGATCAAGGTGCGTTACGCGAGAAGGAGGCGAGCGAATGAGCACATTGCTTGAAGTCTCCGATGTCACGGTCAGCTTTGACGGCTTCCGCGCCATTAACAACCTGTCGTTCCACATCGGTCCGGCAGAGATGCGGGCGATCATCGGGCCGAATGGTGCTGGCAAAACCACGTTCATGGATATCGTGACCGGCAAAACCAAGCCGGACAAGGGACGGGTGATCTGGGGGGCGCGCCGTCTGTCATTGCTCGGGCTGTCCGAGGCCCGCATCGCCAGAGAAGGAATCGGGCGCAAGTTTCAAAAGCCGACCGTGTTCGAAGATCAAAGTGTGCAGGAAAACCTACTGATGGCGCTGAAGAACCGGCGCGGGCCGCTATCGGTGTTGTTCTACCGCCCGATGGCCGCACATCTGGCGCGCGTCGCGGCCCTGGCCGAAGAAATCGGGTTGGCAGATCAACTGCAACGCAAAGCGGGCGAGCTGAGCCATGGCCAGAAGCAATGGCTGGAGATTGGCATGTTGCTCGCACAGGAGCCGAAGTTGCTGCTCGTCGATGAACCCGCCGCAGGGATGACGCCTGCGGAGCGCGAGCATACAACAAATATACTGGTCGAAGCGGCGAAAACACGCGCCGTTGTGGTTGTCGAACACGACATGGAGTTTGTCCGCCGCCTTGGCTGCAAGGTCACCGTTCTGCACGAGGGTTCAGTGCTGGCAGAAGGCAGTCTTGATCACGTTACAGCCGATAAGGAAGTCATTGATGTCTATCTCGGGCGCTAAACCATGCTGAGCGTGCAGGACCTGACCCTGCACTACGGTCGCTCTCAGATCCTCAACGGGATAAGTCTTATGGCGGCACGCGGCGAAGTCACCTGTGTGATGGGCACCGATGGCGTAGGCAAGACCAGCCTGATCAAGGCAATCTGCGGGACGCATGCCAGATCCGGCGGCACCGTATCGCTTGATGATGAGGTGCTGCCCGTTCTGCCACCACATTTGCTTGCCCGGCGCGGCATCGCCTGCGTGCCGCAGGGCCGTGAGATATTTCCTTTGCTAACGGTCAAAGAGAACCTCGAGACTGGTTTTGGCTGTTTGCCCGCTGCGGACCGGAGGGTGCCCGACGAGATATTCGAGCTCTTTCCAGTGTTGAACGAAATGAAATCACGTCGCGGGGGCGATCTCTCGGGTGGCCAGCAGCAACAGTTGGCGATTGCCCGCGCCTTGATCACCCGCCCCAAGCTTCTGTTGCTGGATGAACCGACCGAGGGCATTCAGCCCAACATCATCCAACAGATCGGGCGCGTGATCAGCCAGCTTCGCGAGGAAGGGCAGATGGCGATCATCCTGGTCGAGCAATATTTCGAGTTCGCCTACGAGCTGGCTGATAAATTCGTCGCGCTGCGGCGCGGAGAAGTGATTCTTTCAGGCAGGAAAGGTGAATTTTCGAAACGGGATTTGCTTTCGAAAGTCTCGATTTAGGATTGGCGGTTAGAAAACCCTGTGGCGATTTCTATCGGCAGCGGCACTGAGCAACATAACCGGCGCAAAGGCGCGATGCGCCAAAAGCTGAAGGGCTACATGGCACGGTGCTGGTTGACGTTCCCCGCGACCGCGACGGTCGCTACAAGCCTGAGCTGATCAAAAAGGGCCAGACCCAATTCGACGGGTTTGATGCAAAATCATAAGTCTTGTTCGTCCCGATTACCGACCAACTCCATGACGGCATAGGTATCCGCACCAGCAGGCTCCACGATGTCGAGTGCGCAATTAGCCTCCTGTGGGTTCGCGCCAGATTGCGCCTTGGGGTCTGCAATGTTCTCGGGGCGCACGCCGATGATCACATCCTCTGGCAGGCTGAGATTCTTGCGGGGTCAGGATCCGTCTTTCTGTTTGCTCTTCATCACTTTGCGCCATGCATATGCGTGTCCCGCGGCGTCAGGTCCGGCACGGTGCTGTGTGTGCTGTGATCGGATCACTTTATAGGCGAGCCCAAGCTTCCCTGGGTTGATCCTGCCGTTCTGCGCGAATGCCCATTCAAGTGCCACGTCCATCGAATGGACCCGACACCAGTCCTGAGGTCCTACCAGAAGCCTCAGCCACCTCTCATCGAAGGATAAAGCATCAGACACCAATGGTCTGCCATCAACCAGGTCTTCAAGCCATCGTGCTACTAAGTCGGCCTCTGGTGCGGCAATCAAATCGCGCTTAGGAATGTTGTGAATCTTCGCACTCCCCTCGTCCCATTCAGTACTGGACCAGTCGTGGCGAGGGCGGATCAGCGAACTGTGAGTGATAACACGCTTACCGTCGGTCCATGACATACCGACCTCAATGGGCCAGCTATCATCTGACAAGGACGAAGCCTCGAAGTCGATGAAGACGGGAGCGTCAAACATTAGGGAACCTCGGGGCCGCCGCTCGTGGCAGTAGAAAAGCTAACGATGATCTGGCCGCGTCTAATCTTTTACAGGCCGTTCTCGCGGGATCAAAAGCCGGGAAACCGATTGGGTTCATGGGTTCTGTCTCGACATACTGGTTTATACACATAGCTATGTCAGCTAAATTCAATCAGTCTTGAAATGCACTTGCCGCGGGTCCTCGTAGTTTGATTTGCTGTTAGCGGAAAAGCTACTCCACTTGGGCCGACTTAAGTCACTGAAAGGTGGCATTAACAGCAGGGCGTAAGAAACATCCCCACTTTGTTTACAACTGCTCAGCCTCACGTTGCTCGCGTCAGCCGATCATCACCGATCGAGATGCGTCGGGCTCAGCATCACCAGATCTATCGTAAAAAGCGTTCTGAGATAACGGGTTAGAGAAAAACGCGCAAATAAGCTACGCGGTCGATGCATCGTCATGGGCGATGGCCATTTGTCGATAATGTTTTAATTTTAGATGCTGGGCGATCCAAGCTTGGACCTGGTAAAATCGCGCAAGCTCGCCATAAGTAGAATTATGCACGAAGCAGCGTAAGTATATGAATACAGGACGTTTTCAGAGATTCAAGGCGCAGTGCGACGCGCAAAGTTATGCGCGCCACGCAATTTTATGTGCTTCCCTACAAATCCTCAAAAATCCAAATTCTCAACATTCAGCGCGTTTTGCTGAATGAACTCGCGGCGTGGCTCCACTACGTCACCCATCAGCTTGGTAAACAAATCGTCGGCCTCGGCAGAGTCGTTTACTTTTACCTGCAGCAATGTCCGTGCGTCGGGGTCAAGCGTGGTTTCCCAAAGTTGCTCGGGGTTCATTTCGCCCAAGCCTTTATAGCGCTGTAGGGACAGGCCTTTTTCGCCCTCGGCGAGTACGGCGTTCAGCAGGTCCATCGGCCCGTGGATCATCTGGGTGCGATCCTTGCGCACCAGAACCGCAGGCAGGTCATAGACTTCTTGCAAGTGCTGGGTGAAGGCTCCGGACCGCTTGCTGTCCACCGATCGCATCATCTTGCCGTCAAGGGTGCGCACTTCTTCGACGCCGCGCAGGATGCGGGCGAGGCGGATACCGTGGTCTTGTGTGATACGGCCATGCCAGCCACGCTCGTATTCCAGCGCGATCAGGTTCAGGCGTGTCGCGACCTTATCGGCCACGGCCTGAAGGTCACTGTCCACGGCGCCGGGAACAAATGCACCAGCGATGGCGGCCTGTTCCAGAATGTGACGCGGATAATGGGTCGGGAAGGCCTCGAGAACGCGGCGCATCTGGCGGGCCAGATCGACAACGCGGATCAGATCCTCGCCTGCGATTTCCTCGCCATTGCCTTGACGCATCATCGCGCCTTCGACACCTTGGGCGACAAGATACTCCTCCATCGCGGCTTGGTCCTTGAGGTAAACCTCGGACTTGCCACGCGACACTTTGTAAAGCGGCGGCTGCGCGATATAAAGGTGCCCGTTTTCGATCAGCTCGGGCATCTGGCGGTAGAAGAAGGTGAGCAGCAGGGTGCGGATGTGCGCGCCGTCGACGTCAGCATCTGTCATGATGACGATTTTATGGTAGCGCAGCTTCTTGATGTTGAACTCGTCGCGGCCAATGCCGGTGCCGAGCGCCATAACAAGGTTGCCAATTTCCTGACTGCCCAGCATCCGGTCAAAACGCGCGCGCTCGACGTTGAGGATTTTACCTTTCAGCGGCAGAATCGCTTGGGTCTGTCGGTCGCGGCCCGTTTGGGCGGAACCGCCAGCGCTGTCACCCTCGACGAGGAAGACTTCGGTTTTGGACGGGTCTTTCTCGGAGCAATCCTTGAGCTTGCCAGCGAGGAAGTTCACATCCATCGCGGTTTTGCGGCGGGTCAGGTCGCGGGCCTTGCGCGCGGCTTCGCGGGCATGGGCGGCTTCGATGATCTTGCCGACCACGATCCGTGCTTCGGCAGGGTTCTCTTCAAACCATTCGGACAGCTTTTCGTTCACCAAACCTTCGACGGCAGGGCGCACTTCGGAGCTGACCAACTTGTCTTTGGTCTGCGAGCTGAACTTGGGGTCCGGCACTTTGACGGACAACACACAGGTCAGGCCTTCGCGGGCGTCATCGCCGGTAAAGCTGATCTTTTCGCGCTTTGCGATGCCGCTGGATTGGGCGTAATTGTTGATTGTACGGGTCAGCGCGCCGCGAAAACCGGCCATGTGGGTGCCGCCATCACGCTGCGGAATGTTGTTGGTAAACGGCAAGACATTCTCGTGGTAGCTGTCGTTCCACCACATCGCGACTTCGACGCCGATGTCATCTTTCTCACCGACGATAAAAATCGGCTCGGGCATGACTGACGATTTGTGCCGGTCGAGGTATTTCACAAATTCCTTAACGCCACCCTCATAGAACAGCTCGGATTTAAGCGGCTCTTCGGGGCGTTCGTCGGTCAGGATGATCCGCACGCCGGAGTTCAGGAACGCCAGTTCGCGCAAGCGCTTTTCCAGCGTCTCAAAACTGTATTCGAGGTTCGAGAATGTCTCGGTCGAGGCCATAAACCGGACTTCGGTGCCGGTGCGGTCGGTCGGACCGACGACGCTCAGATGCTCTTTGGTGAAACCGCCTTCGAAGCGGGCGATATGTTCTTTGCCCTCGCGCCAGATACGCAGTTCCAGCCATTCGGACAAGGCGTTTACAACAGAAACACCCACGCCGTGCAGACCGCCCGACACCTTATAGGAGTTGCTGTCAAACTTACCGCCCGCGTGCAGTTGGGTCATGATGACCTCGGCTGCCGAGACACCTTCGCCTTCGTGGATGCCAACCGGAATGCCGCGGCCATTATCGCTCACCGAAACGGATGAATCGTCGTGAATTGTGACCGATACCGCGTCGGCGTGGCCCGCCAAAACTTCATCAATGCCGTTATCGACGACTTCATAGACCATGTGGTGCAGGCCGGAGCCATCATCGGTATCGCCGATGTACATGCCGGGGCGTTTGCGAACAGCCTCCAAGCCCTTGAGAACCTTGATGGAATCGGCACCATATTCTTGTGAAGCCTGCGCGTTATCGGACATGCGGTGTAACCCTTATCTTTTGCCCGTTTTATAGTGTTTTTCTGTGGGAGTGTCACGCGAATGGCACGAGATTTTGTGTCAGATGAACGGAATCGCCACGCCGACCACGATCAACAGCACGCCAGAGACCAGATTGATCCGCCGCAGGGTCTTGGGATTGGTGATCAGGCCGCGCAGATGCCCTACAAAACCCGCCAATGCGAGGTTGCCCAGCAGCGGAATAATGGTCGAAACCCCGATGATGACCGCCACGTCGACCCATGTAATCTGGCGCAGGTCAAAAAAGCCGGGCAGCACGCCAATGTAGAATAGCACGGCTTTGGGATTGCCGAGAATTGCAATCAGCCCCGCGACAAAACCGGACCACATGCCGGGGCGGGTCAGGCGGCTGTTCTTGTCGATCTTGGCATCGGCATGGGCGATCAACAGGCCGCCCATCAACAAAAACACCCCGCAGGCGACCCAGCGCATGACGGCCATGAACATGTCGAACACCGATAGGATCCAGCTGATCCCCAGCACCGCTACCAACGGCCAGAGCATATCCCCGACCGAGACACCCAAAGCCAGCGGCTAGGCCGCGCGAAACCCGCCTGACATCGCCCGCGCCATCATCGCCAGCCAAACGGGGCCGGGGGTGATGAACAAGATCACCAAGGCCCCGCAATAGAGCAACAGATCGGGCAGCGAGAGCGTCATGACGGCCCCTGCACGTGGGAAAGGCCCGCGGCCTCGGTAACTTCAAGCTGTTGGGCGCGATCCCCCAGCTCGGCAAAAAGCTCGGAGCCGGTGCCGGTCATCCATGCCTGTGCGCCCAATGCTGCTATTTCATCGTATAGGGCGGCGCGGCGGGCTGCATCAAGATGGGCGGCAACCTCGTCGAGCAGCAAGATCGGCGGGGCGCCGAAGTCAGCCGCCAGCGCGCGGGCATTGGCCAGAATAAGCGAGACCAGCAGCGCCTTTTGTTCGCCGGTGGAGCAATCCTGCGCGGGCACATCCTTGGCGGCAAAGACCCCGTAAAGGTCCGCGCGGTGCGGCCCGATCAGGGTGCGACCTGCGGCCAGATCGCGCTTGCGGTTGTCGGCAAGGGCGGTACGCAAATCTTCGGTGCTTTCCGGCATCTCGCTCAGCAGCGTGAGCGTCGCGGTTGGAAACGCGGTCTCGGCTTGATCCTGTGCGGCGGCAATGGCGTTAAGTGCCACAACTCTGTTTGCATGGATCGCGGCACCGGTTTCGGCCATACGCGCCTCAAGCGCCGCATACCAAGACGGGTCGCGAACCATATCCTTCAGCAGCCGATTGCGTTGGCGCATTGCCTTCTCATAGGCCAGCGATACCTCGGCGTGGTCGGGCAGAAAACTGAGCGTCATACGGTCCAGAAACCGCCGCCGGCCTTCGGCACCTTCGATCCACAGCCGGTCCATTGCGGGGATAAGCCAAAGCA
Organism: Sulfitobacter brevis; assembly: GCF_900112755.1. GTDB lineage: Bacteria > Pseudomonadota > Alphaproteobacteria > Rhodobacterales > Rhodobacteraceae > Sulfitobacter > Sulfitobacter brevis. Next base: position 25,026 of record NZ_FOMW01000010.1, read on the forward strand.
CGCGGGTGATCCGCCCCAAGGTCGATTGGGCAGCAGCCTTGCCATCAATTTTGACCTGCCTTGCTGCGCCACCCTCGGACCAGACTTCAATCTCGTGGACCTGTTGCAGCGACCGTAAGACCGCTGTCAATTTCCACCCCAGAGCCTCGGGCCGCCGCGTCATTTCTTGGGCACTGGCACGGCGCAGACCCCTCCCGGGGGAGAGCAGGGAAACGGCTTCGAGAATGCTGGTTTTGCCAGTGCCATTCGGCCCGTGGATCGCAACAGGGCGCGGATCGGTATCGATCACCGCACGCTTGTGCGACCTGAAATGCGACAGGGTCAGATTGGAAAGGTACAGGCTACCCATATGCGCGTTCGATTTCCGGCGCGGAAAACGAGCGGAGTTTCAGAAAAACTCCGCTGCCCTCAGACACGCATCGGCATGACCACATAGACGGCGGACATGTCGTTGCCTTCGCGCATCAGGGTCGGATCACCGGAGGAATTGAACAGGAATACCGCGTTTTCACGGTCCACCTGACTGGCGATTTCGAGCAGGTATTTGGCGTTAAAGCCGATCTCCAGCCGTTCGTCGCCATAGGCAACAGCAAGCTCTTCTTCGGCGGCACCGCTATCTGGTGCATTGACCGACAGGATCAAGCGGTCTTCGTCGAGCTGCAATTTCACAGCACGCGAACGTTCGGAGCTCACGGTCGCCACACGGTCGACGGCCATCGCGAAATCTTTGGCGTCCACTTCCATCCGGCGGGTGTTGCCCTGCGGAATAACGCGGGTGTAGTCGGGGAAAGTGCCATCAATGACCTTGGAGGTCAGGGTGATTTCTGGCGTGGCAAAGCGCACCTTGGTCTCGGAGACCGACACCGCGATGATCGCGTCGTCGTCGTCCAGCAATTTGCGCATTTCGCCCACAGTCTTGCGCGGCACAATCACGCCCGGCATATCCGCAGCGCCCTCGGGCATATCTGCATCAATCCGCGCCAGACGGTGACCATCGGTGGCCACACAACGCAGAACCTTGCCGTTCTCGCCATCTGAAATATGCATATACACACCGTTCAGATAGTACCGCGTTTCTTCGGTCGAGATGGCAAATTTTGATTTATCAAACAGCCGCCGCAACACAGGCGCGGGCGCGCTGAAGTTAGAGGCGTATTCTGCCGTCGCCATCACCGGAAAGTCTTCCTTCGGCAGGGTGGCAAGACTGAAGTTCGAACGGCCTGCCTCAACAGTCAGACGTCCCGCAGCGCTATCAGCAGTAAGGTTGATCAACGCACCATCAGGCAGTTTGCGCACGATCTCGTGCAGCATGGTTGCAGAGACGGTGGTAGAGCCTGCGCGCTCAACCATCGCGCCGATTTTATCGACAACTTCGATATCAAGGTCGGTGGCGCGGAAGGAGACATCGCTGCCCTCGGCTTCGATCAGCACATTCGCGAGGATCGGAATGGTGTTGCGCCTTTCGACCACAGATTGGGCCTGTGACACTGCCTTGAGTAACGCTGCGCGTTCGATGCTGATTTTCATGTGCTTCTCCCTACACAACGCCGGGAAAGGCAAACTACCCTGTTCCCCCGCTTTCACAAGACTTTTTGTTGATTAACCGGCCCAATTGCAAGGGGAGGGCGAGTGCGCCCTCCGGATCATTGCAAAGTGGGGCCGAAACGCCTCAGGATTCGAGCGCGCGGCGCAGCAATTGCAGGTCTTCGGCAATCTGGTCGTCCGATTGCTTCAACTCTTCGATACGCCGCACCCCGTGCATCACGGTGGTGTGGTCACGCCCGCCAAAGCGACGGCCGATTTCAGGCAGCGAGCGGCTGGTCATCTGCTTGCACAGATACATCGCGACCTGACGTGGCCGGGCATAGCTGCGCAGACGCTTGGGGCCGATCATGTCGCTGAGTCGGATGTTGTAGTGGTCGCTGACCTTGCGCTGGATTTCCTCGACGGAGATCTTGCGCTCGGAATCGCGCAGCACATCAGCGAGACAATCCTGCGTCAGCTCCATGGTGATGCTGCGCCCGACAAGCGAGGCAAAGGCAAAAAGGCGTGTCAGCGCACCTTCAAGCACACGCACGTTGGAGGTGATGCGGTGGGCCAGAAACTCCAGCACGCCATCGTCCATCTCAAGCTCGGGGTAGGAAACCATCTGGGCCTCGACCTTGGTTTGCAGGATGCCGAGACGCAGCTCATAATCGGTTGGGTGCAGATCGACGACCAGACCGCATTGCAGGCGTGATTTCACCCGGTCTTCGAGGTCCTTGATCTCGCCCGGCGCACGGTCGGCCGAGATGATGATTTGTTTGTGCTGGTCCACGAGCGCATTGAATGTGTGAAAGAACTCTTCCTGCGTGCTGTCCTTGCCCGCAATGAACTGGACGTCATCGACCATCAGCACGTCGACGGAACGGAAGATTTCCTTGAAGTCCATCATCTTGCGGTCGCGCAGCGCCTGCACAAAGCGGTACATGAACTGTTCTGCCGAAAGATAGAGCACGTTCATCTCTGGTTTGCGGATTTTCAGCTCTTGCGCGATCGCGTGCATCAGGTGGGTCTTGCCAAGACCGACACCGCCATAAAGGAACAGCGGGTTAAAGGTGACAGGTCCACCCTCGGCCACACGGCGTGCAGCGGCATGGGCAAGCTCGTTGGGCTTACCGACCACGAAATTATCAAAGCTGAAGCGTGCTTCGAGCGGCGCTGTCTGCAGCACATTGGATTTGCTTGCAACGGGCTGGGCCGCCGGACGCGGGGCGGGGCGCGACGCTGCATTGGCTGCCTGAGGCGACAGTGTAAAATTCAGGCGCTCAACTTTGACGCCTTCGGATTTGATCTCATGCAGGATCAGGTCAGAGAAGTTCTGGCTGACGTAGTTTCCAAAGAAGTTTGTCGGCACATGCAGGGTCGCGATCCCTTCGGAGATTTTGCCCGCCGAGAGCGGCTCGATCCATGTGGTGTAGTTATTCTGCCCAACAGTCTTAAGTAATCGCTGCTGGATTTGGCCCCATTGTTCCTGTGTCATAAGTATCTTTGCCCCAACTTATTTTATACGTCCCGAAACACCGAATAAATCCCGGTGCACCGCTGTGCCCTGCCTTATGAATACAGGTCATCGCTCCGGTCCCCGCAGAGAAACCGACCTGTGTCCTTCGGACCTTTGTTTACAGAGTGACTCGATTCGGTATCCGGATGCCCAAAGGGCGCGCCTGATGACCCGAACGAAGTCGTCCGTGCTTATTCTCGACAGGGCAAAGAAGCCAAGGCTTCGTTCGCAGACTTCCAGAAACCGCTATATATGCGGCATCTGTCTGTCCCTGAAATCCGGCGTCGACAAAGTTGTCGTACTTGGGCTTTCAGGGCCTGTCCCCCCGTGCGATGTGAATCGCACTGCCTTGGTAGCAAGGACTGAGCGTTCGCTTCAACACATCTTCAAACTTGACTCGTTGATTGTCAGAAAAGAATCTCTGGGCAAATTTTCGCTGGTCAGATTCCATGAAAAAAGGCACCGCGAAGCGATGCCTTTCTAATCAATCAGCTAGCCATAAAGCAGGCTGCGGTCGTCGGGCTTAACCCAGCGATTTAACCCGCGATGCCAGGCGCGACATTTTCCGCGAGGCAGTGTTCTTGTGGAAAACGCCTTTTGTGACGCCGCGCATCAACTCAGGCTGGGCCGCCTGCAGAGCTTTTGCAGCTTCGTCTTTGTCGCCCGAAGCAATTGCTTCTTCGACTTTGCGCAGGAAAGTCCGGATCCGTGAGCGACGTGCTTTGTTGATCTGGAAACGCGTTTCGTTCTGACGTGCGCGTTTTTTTGATTGTGATGTATTTGCCATGAGGATCAGCCTTCAGGTGGTTCGTTACGATTTAATAGCGTGACGCCAACCCCGTTCCGGCCTGAGTGCCGAGTAGGTGATTCTAGCCAGAGCGGGCTGCACGCGCATGTATGGGGCGGGCTATAGTCTAACCCGCCCGTCTTTGCAAACCCTCGATTATTTATCGCGGAATTGCGCTTCGCGTTTTTCGACAAAGGCAGACATGCCTTCTTTTTGGTCTTCTGTGGCGAAAAGCGCGTGGAACATCCGCCGCTCGAACAACAGACCTTCGCGCAGCGGCACCTCATAGGAGCGATTGACCGCTTCTTTGACGACCATCACGGAAATAGTGGATTTCTCCGCGATCTTGCCCGCCGCGCTCAGCGCTTCTTCCATCAGCTTTTTGACAGGCACCACACGGCTGACGAGGCCGGAGCGTTCTGCCTCGGTCGCATCCATGAACCGACCCGTGAGGTTCATGTCCATCGCTTTGGACTTGCCGACCAGTCGTGTCAGCCGCTGGGTGCCGCCAATACCCGCAACCACACCAAGGTTGATCTCGGGCTGGCCGAATTTGGCGGTTTCCGAGCAGATGATGAAGTCACACATCATCGCCAATTCACAGCCGCCACCCAGAGCATAGCCGGAAACAGCCGCGATGATCGGTTTGCGCACCCGCATGATCTGGTCGGTTTCGGGAGTGAAGAGGTCCTCTGAAAAGGCCTCGACAAATGTCTTGTCGCGCATCATCGCGATATCGGCGCCAGCAGCGAATGCCTTTTCCGATCCGGTGATAACGATGCAGCGCACCTTGTCATTTTCCTGTGCGGCTTTCAGCGCATCAGCCAGTTCGCCCAGCAGATGGTCATTCAGCGCGTTGAGCGCATCAGGGCGGTTTAGCGTGATCAGGGATACATGGTTATCCACGTCCACAATGATCGTTTCGTAAGCCATCAAGTATGCTTTCATTGTTGCGCTCAGAACGTTGTGCATACCACGAGCACAGATCGTTTCAAGTTATCTTTGGCAGGACGCGCAATAGAAGGACGACCGTCCTGACTGTACAATCCGCTCGATGGCCTTTGTGCAATCAGGGGTGCGGCAGGGTGCGCCCTCACGGCCATAGACATCAAAGCTGTGCTGGAAGTAGCCCAATTCGCCATCAGCGCGGCGAAAGTCTTTCAAGGACGACCCGCCCGCCTCGATCGCTTCTGACAGCACTTGACGAATGATCGGCACGAGGGAGGCGACGCGGCGGGCCGAGATCTGCCCCGCTTTGCGCGCGGGGTGAATGCCTGCACGGTAAAGGGCCTCACAGACATAGATATTTCCCAGCCCAGCAATAATACGTTGGTCCAGCAACGCGGATTTCACCGGCATGTTTCGCCCTTTAAAAGCCGCCACCAAATGCGCTTCGTGAAAATCGTTGCCAAAAGGTTCCGGCCCCAATGCGGCCAGCAGCTTGTGATCCTCTGCGGTTGCGGTGTCCAACAGGTCCATAGCGCCGAAACGGCGCGGATCGTTGAAGGTGATCCGCGCGCCCGTGGCCATATGCAGAACCACATGATCATGCTTTTCCGCCGCCGGATGGTCGTGCAAGAATTGCCCCAACGGATCGCCCGAAATCAGCATCCGCCCCGACATTCCCAAATGGATCAACAGCGATTCGCCACTGGCCAGATCAACGAGAATGTATTTCGACCGCCGCCTCAGCGCGATCACCTGCTGGCCGCTCAATCGCTCTGCCATCCGTTCGGGGAAGGGCCAGCGCAGGTCGGGTCGGTTCACATCGGCGCGCGCAATCACCGCGCCTTCCATTACTGGCGCAAGGCCGCGCCGCACGGTTTCGACCTCGGGAAGTTCGGGCATCATGCCTCCTTTGCACCATTCTGCGTCAAATGGCGGTTTGTATCCGCGGTTCTGAGGCTATATCCCCACAAAGACAATATCAGGACGCATGCCATGACAGACAAGACCACCCATTTCGGTGCCCGCACCGTGCGTGAAGATGAAAAGGCCGGTATGGTCCGTTCGCTGTTCTCTGATGTGGCCAATAAATACGACATTATGAACGATGTGATGAGCATGGGCATCCATCGCATCTGGAAAGAAGCGATGATGGACTGGCTCGCCCCGCGCCCCGGTCAAAAGCTGTTGGATGTGGCGGGCGGCACCGGTGATGTATCGTTCAAGTTTCTCGCCCGCGCCGGTTCGGGCCATGCCACCGTGCTTGATCTGACTGAAGGCATGTTGGTCGAGGGCCGCAAACGCGCCGAAGCCACCAGCCTTGCCGACAGCCTGACTTGGGTCTCGGGCGACGCGATGGCGCTGCCCTTTGAGGACAACAGCTTTGACGTTTATACAATCAGCTTTGGCATCCGCAACGTCACCCGCCCGCAGGAAGCGCTGAACGAAGCTTATCGCGTCTTGCGCCCCGGTGGCCGTCTGATGGTGCTGGAATTCAGCCAATTGCCTAATCCCGCGATGCAAAAAGCCTATGACCTCTATAGCTTTAACGTGATCCCCCGCATGGGGCAGATCATCGCCAATGACTACGACAGCTATCAGTATCTGGTCGAATCAATCCGTAATTTCCCCGACCAAGAAACCTTCCTCGGCATGGTGCGTGCCGCCGGATTCGCCAATGCGAAGTATCGCAACCTCACGATGGGCGTTGCCGCCCTGCACTCTGGTTGGAAGATATAAGATGCGCGGTCCTCACAACCTTTGGCGGTTGATCCGCACCGGCGCGACGCTTGAACGCACCGGCGCGATGAACGTCGTACTCGATGCCTTTGATGCAACGCCGGCATTGCGTTTCGTCGCACGGGCGCTGGGCCTGCCGTTCAAATTTCTGGGCTATAAAGGCGACCCCGCCATGCCTCCCGCCACCCGTGCGCTGACTGCGCTGGGCCCTGCCTATATCAAGTTCGGTCAGGTGCTTTCGACCCGCCCCGATGTGGTCGGTGACGAACTCGCTGTGCAACTGCGCGTGTTGCAAGACAAACTGCCGCCCTTCCCGCTCGAAGTGGCACGCAAGGCGGTCGAATACGAACTCGGTTTGCCGATAGCCGAGATGTACTCCGAATTTAGCGAACCGGTCGCTGCCGCCTCCATTGCGCAGGTGCACCACGCACGGCTCGCCGAAACCGGCGAAGAGGTCGCGGTCAAAGTCCTGCGGCCCGGAATCGAGAGAGCGTTTCAGAAAGACATCGACGCCTTCTACCTCGCCGCCCGCATGGTGGAAATATTCTCGCCCGGGTCGCGCCGCCTGCGTCCGATGGAGGTCATCGACCACTTTAACGGCGTCGTGCAGGGCGAACTTGACCTGCGCCTCGAAAGCGCCGCAGCTTCCGAATTTGCCGCGAATACAGTCAACGATGCAGGCTTCCAACTGCCCGACATCAAATGGAACTACTCGGCACGCCGCGTGATGACGCTGGGCTGGGCCGATGGCGCGCCGATGGGCGATAACGACGCCATTGATGCCGCAGGTCATGACCGTGTGGCCCTGTCAGAGCGTGTCCTGCAACTCTTTTTACAACACGCCCTGCGCGACGGCTATTTTCACGCCGACATGCATCAAGGCAATCTCAAGGTCGCCCCGAACGGTGACATCATCGCTTACGACTTCGGCATTATGGGCCATATCGACGAATACACCCGCCGCGTTTATGCCGAAATCCTATTTGGCTTCATCCGCCGTGATTACCAGCGTGTCGCCGAGGTCCATTTTGAGGCTGGCTATGTCCCTGCCGACAAGAACGTCGATGAATTTGCCCGCGCCCTGCGCGCCGTGGGAGAGCCGATCTTTGGCATGGATGCCACCCGCATTTCCATGGCCCGCCTGCTCACCTATCTCTTTGAGGTCACCGAACGCTTCGGCATGGAAACCCGCACCGAGCTGATCTTGCTCCAGCGCACCATGGTTGTGGTCGAAGGTGTGGCCCGTTCGCTCAACCCCCATATCAACATCTGGGAAGTCGCGAGCCCGATTGTCACCGATTACATCAAGCAATCTATTGGCCCGAAGGCAATGATCAGAGATCTGGGCAAAACTGCCATGGTGCTCGCCCGCTTTGGCCCGCGCCTGCCTGCGCTCGTCGAGGCAGCGTTGGTCCGGCAAAGCAACGAAGTCTACATCGACCGCCGCCCCCGCAAACGCTGGATCGCAGTCTCCGCCGCGTTGGGGTCGGTCTTCACTCTCGGTCTGATCGCTCTCATCGAAGCGCTGACCTAGACCTTCTCTCTTTGCAGAAAAATATCCTGCGGGGGCCGGGGGCGGTGAACCCCCGGCGCCAACCTCAGGACATACGTTCAATCGCCAAAGCAATCCCCTGACCACCACCAATGCACATGGTGATCAACGCCCGTTTGCCACCAATCCGCTCCAGCTCGTAAAGCGCCTTGATGGTGATGATCGCACCAGTCGCCCCGACAGGGTGCCCCAGCGCAATCGCCCCGCCATTGGGGTTCACAATCGCCGGATCAAATCCAAGCTCCTTGGACACCGCCAAGGCCTGCGAGGCAAAAGCCTCGTTGCTTTCGATCACGTCAAAGTCGCTGGCTTTCAAGCCCGTCCGCTCCAGCAAACGCTGCACAGCGGGTACCGGACCGATCCCCATCACTTCAGGCCGCACACCGGCATGAGCATAGCCAATGATCCGCGCCCGAGGGGTCAGACCCGCAGCCTCGGCAGCATTCGCTGTCGACATAACGATCGCAGCGGCACCGTCGTTAATGCCACTGGCATTACCTGCTGTGACGCTGCCATCTTTCTGGAAAACCGCCCGCAGGCCAGCCAGTGCTTCGGCGGTGGTCGCTTTGGGGTGTTCGTCGACCTCAAATGCTACCATGTCGCGCTTGACCCGTACTTCCACCGGCACGATCTGGTCTTTGAAATAGCCCGCCTTGATCGCCGCTGCCGCACGTTCCTGGCTATGCAGGGCAAAGGCATCCTGATCGGCACGGCTCACACCATTCTCTGCCGCAACATTCTCGGCCGTAACGCCCATGTGGCCGGTGCCGAATGGGCAGTTCAACGTGCCCAACAACATATCCAGTGTTCGCACATCGCCCATCTTTTGGCCCCAACGGGCGTCAGGCATAATGTAAGGCGCGCGCGACATGCTCTCGGCACCCCCGGCGAGCGCAAAATCCGCATCCCCCAGCATCAGGTTCTGCGCGGCAGAGATAATTGCCTGCACGCCAGATCCGCAAAGCCGGTTCACGTTCATCGCAGGCACCTCATCAGGCACACCCGCATCCCGCGCTGCAACGCGGCTGAGGTACATATCGCGCGGTTCAGTATTGATCACATTGCCAAACACGACATGGCCGATCTGGGCAGGGTCGACACCAGCACGGGCCATGGCTGCCTTGGCCACTACGGTGCCAAGTGCGGTCGGCGGTGTGCCCGCCAAGGCGCCCCCGAAGGTCCCGATTGCGGTGCGTGCACCCCCGAGGATAACAATTTCATTACTCATATCCGGCTCCATGCTGATTTGGCGCCACTATGCAAAGATGCACCGGCATTGTCAGTACGAACGCCCCGTCATTTGCGCCAAATTAACCATGCCGTTTGTGACGCCCTTCGGTCGCGGTGTTGACAGCACCCCGCGCGCACGCGCAGATGTCTGCAACATGACCGACCCGCACGATATCATTCTTTCGCAATTGCCCGCCCGCCTGAAAGAGGCGCGTCAGGGGCAGGGGCTGTCGCTCGAAGCGGTGGCCAAGCTTTCGGGCGTCTCACGCTCGATGGTCAGCCAGATCGAGCGGGGCGAATCCTCTCCCACCATTGCAACGCTCTGGAACCTCACCCGCGCTCTTCAGGTCGATTTTGCGGGCCTGCTGGATGGCGCAAGCTCCGCCGCGCAAATCGAAGTGTTGCGCAGTAACGCGGTGCCGACGATCTCCAACCTTGGTACAGGCTGCAAAGTACGCATTCTGTCCCCGCCCGAAGAAGCAGGGCGGCATGAGGTTTACGAGCTGATCTTCTCTGCTGGGGGTATGCTCGACAGCCAACCACATACCCGTGGCGCGCGTGAACATCTGACGGTTATCGAAGGGACGGTCGAATTGCGCAGCGCCGAAGCGGTTGAACTCCTCGCGCAGGGGGATACCGCGCGCTATGCCGCCGATGTGCCGCACCGGATCGCCGCCACAAACGGTGCCGCGCGGGCCTTTCTTGTGGTACAGGACTCCTAAAGCAATTTACCTGAAATCCGGAGTATCGGAAAATTTCCGCTATACAGGAATCCGGTATTTCGGATATCTATCCTTTATGGTAGACGTTCGCGTAAAAGGAGCCCTGATATGACCCAAGCCTATCTGACCCATGTCACCGAAACCCTCGCCCAGATCGAGGCCGAAGGCATGATGAAACGCGAACGGATGATCACCTCCCCACAGGCGGGCCAGATCACCGTGGGCGAACATCAGGTTATCAACCTGTGTGCCAATAACTACCTCGGTCTCGCCGACCACCCCGAGCTTATTGCTGCCGCCCGTGGCGCGATGGAGCCTAAGGGATTTGGCATGGCCTCGGTCCGGTTCATTTGCGGCACACAGGATATTCACCGCGAGCTTGAACAAAAGCTGGCAGCCTTCCTGAACAAAGACGACTCGATCCTCTTTGCCGCGTGCTTTGATGCCAATGGCGGGCTGTTCGAGCCGCTGTTCGGGCCCGAAGATGCCATCGTTTCCGACGCACTTAACCACGCCTCGATCATTGACGGCATCCGGCTTTGCAAAGCCAAGCGCTACCGCTACGCCAACTCCGATATGGCCGACCTTGAAGGCCAGTTGAAGCTTGCGCGTGACGAGGGCGCACGCTTTATCCTGATCGCGACCGACGGCGTGTTCAGCATGGACGGCTATCTCGCCAAACTGCCGGAAATTACCGCATTGGCCCAGAAGTACGACGCCATGGTGATGGTCGATGATTGCCACTCGACCGGCTTCATGGGGCCGAAAGGGGCAGGCACGCCCGCGCATCACGGTGTCGATGTCGACCTGCTGACCGGCACGCTTGGCAAGGCGCTTGGCGGGGCGATTGGCGGTTATATCGCGGGACCACAGGCGGTGATTGATCTGCTGCGCCAGCGCGCGCGGCCCTATCTGTTCTCCAACTCGCTGCCGCCCTCCATCGTCATGGCGGGGATTAAGGCGCTGGAACTGGTGGCGCAGGGCGACGATCTGCGCGCGCAACTGTTTGAGAATACCCGCTACTGGCGGGCAGGGCTGGAGAGGCTCGGCTTTGATCTGCTGCCCGGCGAACACCCCATCGTGCCGGTGATGCTGGGCGAGGCGCAATTGGCGCAAGATATGGCCGCGCGGCTCTTCGATGAAGGCGTTTACGTTAGCGGCTTTTTCTTTCCCGTCGTGCCGCGCGGACAGGCGCGCATCCGCACCCAGATGAACGCAGCCTTGACCCGCGAGCAACTAGACCGCGCATTGGCGGCCTTCGAGGTCGCGGGCAAAGCTTGCGGTGTGCTGTCATGACCAACGAAATGAAAGCCCTGTCCAAACTGCACCCGCGCGAAGGGCTGTGGATGACCCATGCGCCAGTGCCGGAAATCGGACCGGATGATGTGCTGATCAAGATCAACAAAACCGGCATTTGCGGCACCGATATCCACATCTGGAACTGGGACGACTGGGCGGCGAAAACCGTGCCGGTGCCGATGATAACCGGCCATGAATTTGCCGGAGAGATTGTCGAGATCGGGCGCAATGTCGAAGGGTTGGAGATTGGCCAGCGCTGTTCGGGCGAGGGGCATCTGATCGGCAAGAACTCGCGCCAGTCACGGGCGGGCAAGTTCCACCTTGATCCGGCGACACGCGGCATTGGGGTCAACGAACAGGGGGCGTTCGCGCAGTACCTCAAGTTGCCTGCCTTCAACGTGGTGCCGCTACCCGACGAGATCAGCGATGACATCGGTGCGATTCTCGATCCGCTTGGCAATGCCGTGCACACCGCGCTGAGCTTTGATTTGGTCGGAGAGGATGTGCTGATCACTGGCGCGGGGCCAATCGGCATCATGGCTGCGGCTGTCGCCCGTCACGTCGGCGCCCGACATGTGGTAATCACCGATGTGAATCCTGACCGTCTGACGCTGGCACAGAATGTCGTGCCGGATGTGGTGACTGTCGATGTCAGCCGCGAGGATTTGGGCGATGTGATTCCACGTTTGAAAATGAAACAAGGCTTTGACGTCGGGCTGGAGATGTCGGGCAACCAGCGAGCACTCGATCAGATGGTCGAGGCGATGACGATGGGCGGGCGGATTGCCATGCTCGGCATCCCTCCGGGCAAATCGCCGGTAGACTGGTCGCGGATCGTGTTCAAGGCGATCACCATTAAAGGCGTCTATGGCCGAGAGATCTTCGAGACGTGGTACAAGATGATTGCCATGCTGGAGAATGGGCTCGATGTGTCGCGCATCATCACCCACCGTTTTGCGGTCGATGATTTCGAGGCCGGTTTTGCCGCCATGCGTTCGGGACAGTCGGGTAAAGTCGTGCTCGACTGGACGTGATGTGCAGACCGCCTGACAACCTGTCATAACGCTGCCAATATGCGGGCACGGCACAAGGCCACGCGGCGGCGGATGAAGGACGGAACACTCATGCAGGCGGACATACCCCTGACGCGCGATCTGGTTTTGGTCGGCGGTGGCCACGCCCATGCGCTGGTGCTGAAAGCTTGGGGCATGAAGCCGCTGGCGGGCGCGCGGCTGACGGTCATTAACCCCGGCCCGACGGCCCCCTATACCGGCATGTTACCCGGTCATGTGGCGGGCCATTACGGGCGAGACGATCTTGAGATTGATCTGGTCCGGCTGTGCCATTTCGCTGGGGCGCGGCTGATCCTCGGTAAAGCCACTGCCATTGACCGCGCCGCACGGCAAATCACGGTGACGGGGCGCGGCCCTGTCGGCTATGACGTCGCTTCCATCGACATCGGCATTACCGCGCGCATGGACCTCGCAGGCTTTGCAGAACATGCCGTCGCCGCGAAACCGCTGGATGTCTATGCTGCGCGGTGGCGGGGGTTTCTGGAGCAGGTCGCACGTGGTGAGATGCCGCCTGAGGTTGCAGTGATCGGGGGCGGAGTCGCGGGCTGTGAGTTGGCCATGGCGATGGCGCACGCTTTACAGAGCGCAGGCAGCGCCCCGCAGGTGACGGTCATTGAGCAGGGGCCCGAAATTTCAGGCGTCGGACCGCGTGCCCGCGCCCGCTTGTTACGCGAGATGGCGCGGCTCGGTATCACCTTGCGGCTCAATGCGACAGTGACGGGTATCGAGGCCACGCGCGTGCAGATTGATGGACAGGCCGCGGTTCCTGCCGCACTCTGTGTCGGGGCGGCGGGGGCGTTCGCCCATGAGTGGATCCGTCAGACCGATCTGCCGCATAATGATGGGTTTATCGAGGTCGGCCCCGATCTGGGGGTCATTGGCGACCCGAATCTCTTTGCCGTCGGGGATTGCGCCCATATGGGTTTTGCCCCGCGCCCCAAGGCGGGCGTATTTGCCGTACGTGCCGCGCCGGTGTTGCATAAAAATCTGCGTGCAGCGCTTTCGGGTGGGCGGCGGCGGGCGTTTAAACCGCAGAAACATTACCTCAAACTCATTTCCTTGGGCGGCAGATCCGCCTTGGCCGAGAAATTTGGTTTTGCCCTCGCCGCGCCTGTGCTCTGGCGTTGGAAGGACCGTATCGACCGCGCCTTCATGGACAAGCTGGGCGATCTGCCGGTGATGCAGTCCGCAGCCATTCCGGCGGAGGTTGCGGAAGGCGTGCATGAGATCATGCGCGACCGCCCGCTATGCGGAGGCTGCGGGGCCAAGGTTGGTGGCGGTGTGTTGGCAGAGGCGCTTTGCGCATTGCCCGAAGCCACGGGCGATCTGGTCACAGGTGCGGGCGATGATGCGGCGATCCTGCGTCAGCCCGGCGGCGGCTTTCAGGTGCTCAGTACCGACCATTTGCGCGCGTTGATTCCCGATCCGGTGCAGATGACCCGCATCGCGGCGGTGCATGCCTTGGGGGATGTCTGGTCGATGGGGGCGGCCCCGCAAACGGCACTGGCGACGGTGATTCTGCCGCGCCTGTCACCCACACTGCAGGCCCGCACCTTGGCCGAGATCATGGCAGCCGCCCGGGATGTGTTCGGGCAAGCGGGCGCACAGCTGGTGGGCGGGCATACGACGATGGGCGCAGAGTTGACGATCGGCTTTACCGTCACAGGCACCCGCGCAACCATGCCAATCACTCAATCCGGTGCACAGGCGGGAGACGTGCTGCTGCTGACGCGGCCCATTGGCGCGGGCGTGATCATGGCAGCGCATATGCAGGGTCTAGCACCGGGCCGAGTGGTCGCTGCGACATTGGAGCGAATGCAAACCGCGCAACACCGCGAGGCGGATATTCTCGCACAGGCCCATGCTATGACCGACGTGACAGGTTTCGGCCTCGCCGGGCATATCCAGATGATGTGCCGCGCCTCCAAGCTATGTGCGGTGCTCGATCATGCGGCGATTCCGATTTATGACGGCGCACGAGCCCTCTCCGACCAAGGAATTGCCTCGATCCTGCTGCCCACCAATCAGGCCGATGCGCCTGTCGAGGGGCAGAGCGACCCGCTGTTGCATGATCCACAAACCGCAGGCGGCTTGCTGGCAGCCTTGCCTCGGGATGCCGCCGAGCGCGCCCTGACGGCCCTAGAGGCGGCGGGCTGCTCGGGTCATATCATCGGCGCTCTGGAAGCCGGAGACGGGCCGATCCGGCTTAGGTAAACTCTTTGCTCCACTGCGCGGCGGTGGCCGCAAGGGTAGCTTCGTCAAGATCAGGCAAATCGAAAACCGAGGCATCCTCGGCCATTCGGGCGAAGGACTTGGCATAGCGCGGGTCGTAGTGTTCCGAGATCAAGGCGCTGGCCAAGGTCGCGTAGGTGCCCGACTGTGCCATTGCGTGCCAATCGGCGATCTTTCCAGCGGGGTGATAGGGGCGCAGATGGCCGATCTGTTCGGTCAATTGAGCGTCATTGCGGGTCAACTCGTCATAGGCGCGGCACAGAAACTGCGCGCGGGCCTCCAGCGGAGCTTGCACCGAAACGCGAGGCGCCGCGCACATCGAGGTCCACAGCGAGGGCGGCAGGATGCGCGCGCCGATCTTGCTACTTTCAGCCTCCACCCACGTCAGGCGGGCAGGGTCGAGCGCGGCCAGTTGTGCAGCGAGCCGCGATTCGAACATTTTCTGGCTGGGTTGCTCTCCCGCCATGCCGCCAAACAGCGATCCGCGATGCTGGGCCAACCCTTCGAGGTCGAGCACCTGTGCGCCGGATTCCGACAGATGGTGCAGCAGGCGGGTTTTGGCAGTACCCGTGCCGCCTTCGATCACCCGCAAGCGGTGGGGCAGCGGCGTGTCATAGAGCAGCCCCACCACCAGCCGCCGATAGCTGCGATAGCCGCCCTGTAGCAAACGCACCCGCCAGCCGACCTGATCGAGAATCGTGGCAAACGCCCCCGAACGCTGCCCGCCGCGCCAGCAATAGACCAGCGGCTGCCAATCGCCCTGCTTGTCCTTCAGCGGCCCTTGCAAGTGCATTGCCGTGTTCTGCGCAACCAAAGCGCCGCCAATTTTGCGAGCCTCAAATGGCGCGACCTGTTTGTAGATCGTCCCGACCTCGGCCCGCTGCGCGTCTGATAGGACTGGCAGATTGATCGCCCCCGGCACATGGTCTTCGGCAAATTCTGCTGGCGCACGCACGTCGATGATGGTGTCCACCCCAAGCTGCGCGAGATCATTCAAAGAGGTCAGGGAAGTAGGGGTCATGAGCTACCTTCGGCCAGCGTGTCGCCCTTGTAGCGGGTGTTTAGGCCGGTGGGTAGG
This sequence comes from Sulfitobacter brevis, assembly GCF_900112755.1. Taxonomy (GTDB): domain Bacteria; phylum Pseudomonadota; class Alphaproteobacteria; order Rhodobacterales; family Rhodobacteraceae; genus Sulfitobacter; species Sulfitobacter brevis. The sequence goes on from NZ_FOMW01000010.1 coordinate 40,727, forward strand.
GGAGGTGCGCCGCAGGGGCGATAGAGGTGGATCAAACTAGCCGTGCCGCTTAGGGTAGAGGAAATAAACGAAAGGGATCGGCATGCGCGCAACAATCTGGAGTGGTCTCGTCTTGGGGCTTGGCACCGTGGGGCTCGTCGCCTGCACAGAGCCGTCGATGCCTGATCGCACGGACGGGGCGGCGTTTTTTGCAGATAATTGCACCTCTTGCCACGGTGGGCAGGGGCGCGGCGATGGCCCGCTGGCGGCAGGGCTGCCCGTTGCGCCTGCGGATCTGACAGTGCTGAGCCGTCGCAATGGCGGCACTTTCCCATCTGCCCGCGCGCTGAGCTATATCTACGGTGACCCCGAGCAGGCCCACCTCGCGCGGGTTATGCCGCAGTTTGGCGGCGCGATGGCAGAGGATTTGGTGCCGGTCCAGTTTGACGGCATCATGACGCCGACGCCGCGCGTTCTGGCCGGGCTGCTGGCCTATCTTGAAAGCGTTCAGGAGTAGTCGTTTCGGCAATGCCGGCTGAAAAGCAGGCTTCGTCGCACAAACACGGCTGAGAACCTTCCAACTTGGCGTTCACCGACAAGCGGCAAGTAGCGAGCGCCTGCCGGCTCTCAGGGCGCGGCTGCGTAAATCTAATGCCGGGAACAAAGAAAATGGGGGAGCATAGCGGGAACTCCACCAAATTTTTAAACTATTGATAAGGCTTAGCAAACTGATGTGCGGCTGTTGGTACGTCACACCTCAGTGTCACACTTGGCAAGGCTGCAAGGATAACCTTCAAGTTCATCGGGTGGGGTTGGTATTATCTCAGCACGATCCTGGATGATTACAGCCGCTACATTATCGCTTGGAAGCTTTGCAACCGCAGCCCGACAGAGTATTTCGCAGCAATGCACGAGAGGGAAGCATGCGAGCTGAAGACGTAACAGACACGATCGAACTGGCGCTGATGGCATCGGGGTGCGACCCAGCCACCGTGCGTCACAAGCCACGCCTGCTCAGCGACAACGAGTCTTGTTACATCTCAGGTGATCTGGCGGAGTGGCTTGAGGGGCAAAGCATGGAGCATGTCCGCGGCGCGCCATTCCACCCGCAAACGCGGGGCAAAATAGAACGCTGGCACCAGACCATGAAAAACCGCGTTCTGTCGGAAAACGACTATCTGCCCGGCGACCTTGAGCGCCAGATCGGCGCATTCGTCGAGTAGTACAACAATCAGCGTTACCACGAGAGCCTGAACAACGTCACACCCGCAGACGTTTACTTTGGACGCGATAAAGCAATTCTCAAAGAAAGGGAAAGGATCAAGAAACGGACAATCCAGCAACGCCGCTTGCAACATCAAAAACAAGCAGCATAATCAATCAGTCAAACGATCCAGACCCTCCAATGCTCAAGCCGCTCTGATGTCCAACTTTATATGACGACGGACAGCATTCGTAGTTTCGCTCCAGATAGCTGCCTGCTTGAGCCAGCGCGGAGTAATTCTGGGATCTGGCAAGCCGATGGTTTCGATGTTCGTCGTCACGCGCATTATATCTGAGCGCCGCACCCGCGGAAAAAGGCAAGCATCTCGTCGCTCAGCAATCCTTTTCCTGTGGCCATCTGCATTAACTCAAAGGCACAACTGTTGTTTACCTCAACGACAACGGGTCCATCCTCGGTCAACGCAATATCGGTTGAGCCATACCTGTTCGCCCCATGCAGAAGCGCAACCTTTTTGTTCAGCTCCCTCAATTCCGACCACATGGGCAGTTGCTCACCAATCAGCTTGCGTGCGGAATTTGGCAGGCTGTCGAATTCAATACGGGTTCCGTCCTGCGTGTCTACAATCGTCAAGACCGTTCCGGTCTCAGGGTCCAGCTGACACAGTAGGTTGCCAGGCCGCCAGAAATTATCAGCCACGTTGCTCTGCATTGGAAGCTTCAGCGCCGTGAAAGGTACATTCAACCCGTCCTTTCCAATCAGGTTTAGCGATCGCACAGTACCAATTGCATCTGTGAGGCCATCAAAAAAACTGTGCGGGGTTAGGCACTTTTGAATAAGGTAACTCTGGTCACTAAAGATCGTTTCCGCCAATTCCACGAAGGTGACCGGGTCCTGACCGTCAATCAAAATATGAGATTCGGTACAGCCAATGATGCGGAAGGCCCCAGCGCTCCACATGCCCCTCAACGGCTTGGCGAAAAGTGGAAAAGCTGGTCCTGCGTCAAAGAAAGACTTGAGCTCTTCCGCCGTTTCCAACTTCGGCACATCAGGAAAGCTACGCGGCCCTTGGTCGAAAACAGCGGCGATTGTAGGAACGGGCAGATCGTGATGGCTCAAAAAGCTTGAGGACAACCATTTGTCTTCAGTGACTGCCCACCAGCTTGTGTCATTGCAGGCATTGGAGATCGGCCAGTGGATGTGTGCGGAAACAAACCGGTTGCGCTCATCGTCGCTCCAGCGATTTCTGTCATAGAGTTCATATAGCATGTATTCGTAGAATTGAAGCTTACCCTGGCCACGTTTTAGCTTTCGGTAGTCAAACCAAATAGCTACCGGGTTTTTCCCACACCGGCGAGCAGCTTTGACGAGAGCCGGAGCGACCTCGATTTGCTGCTTGGTGCCGATCATGCCAATATCTTTTGCCTGTGCGTTCATATTTCCCTCATGCCTCTGATAGTATTGATTGATAGAAATTAAATTAAACTGAGCCAATCAGAAAATTATGTAAACAGTTTGGCCTGATTGTGGCATGCGAGGCTCCTTGAATCGACAACCATTATCTGCTTCGCCCTATGTCGAGCCAAGCGGGCTGAGGCCTTTGATAACGGCGCTATGTCTGGGCGATGGAGGGGGCAGCGGAGGTATTGGCGTGATAGCGCGAGGGCAGACAATCCTTAAGTGACCCGGTAGGGGAGATCCCTTCTTACAGTACCCTCTAAATCTGCTTCCATAAGGTCTTGATTGCTACCGTAGGGAACTGTCCGAACTGTTCTTTGAATGTGGCTTTCGTAACGTCTTGGAGTTCTACAATACGGTCCAGCTGTATTATGAAGCGGTCGTGTATTGGTAGGGCTGGCACTCCCTGCTCCACAAAATGCAGCATGATGCGCTCTGCCATCTCGCTGTCTTTGCGCTGCAATACCCAACCGGCTTCCGAATCAAGGGCTCCCGGCAGCATTGAATAGGCGTCGATCACCGTTTGCCGGAACTTCTCTGCGGTCATGCCATGCTTGGCACAGTGGAAGTCACTCGGCTCATTGTGTCGCATCGATTTAGCGTTCAGCAACGCAATAAACGTATTCTTTGTGTGGCCTCGCAGCGTTTTGTTTCCATGTACCCCGGTAACCAAGGCGTATGGGTCGTCAGGGTTGGTCAGCCCTCGCCCTGAAGAAAGTATGGCCGCGTGTAAGCCCGTGAAGTCTGCTTCAACTGTCGGTAGGCCATTTATGGTGGTGTACTTTCTTGGTGTTTGTTCTCGAGCTGCCACCAGCCGCCATAATATCTACCGCCGTGTCCGAAGGTGTTATTGTTGAAGACGCGATAAAGTCCGGTGGCCTGCCAATACGTCTATCTTCGAGGCTAACGTCTTTTATGGTGTAACCGGTAACGCTCAGCTGCAAGCTCCAGATCGGACATCGGGCCATCATCGTTGATCTGGTCTATCCGCATCGACAGCGTTTTTTTGAAAACTTGGTGGATCAAGGCTCTGAGTTCGTCCTGACGCAACTCCGACAGAACCATGCTGTACCGCTGGGGCAGCACCACATGATGTAAGGTGACGTGCCAGTTGGCCTGCGAATTTGTATACCGTGTTCCTGACGACGGGCGAATGAAAGCACGAATCGGGCTGCGTGGGGCTTTGGAAAGGGGCCAGCGAAAGTAGAAGGGGATGTGCCCCAAACGGAATAAGTACGCATCAAGATGCCGTTTTGAGCCTCATAGCGTGAACTCCACCACAATTTTAAGCTATTAAGAAGACGTAGAAAACTGTTGTGCGTTTATTCTTGTGTGACACCCTGGCGTTACACTTGGCATGGTTTGCAAGGACGCAGGTTGGGTATGTTGATCAGCTTGGCCACGGGCTGCCCTCCGAATTTAGAAGACTCCGGCGCGATTCGCTCCTACGCTAATTGAATTACCTGCGATTGTCCGTTTCTAATAGAAGGATTTTTATCATGGGCAAACCCAAGCTTAAAAAGTTCAAAGGTGACAACGACAATAATATCTTCGATATCGATATCCCGGACGTCAAAGTGGATGGCAAGAAGGGTTTCGACGCGGTGATACTACCCGGCGAGATCGGGGACTACACAATCGAGCAGAAAGGCAAGAAGTTCACTCTGACCGACGACGATGGTGGCATCTACAAGCTGAAGAAAATTGAAAGTGTGGTCTTCGACGGCGACACCGTCGGGACCGCCGACGACATGGTCTTCAACACAAGCCTTGGCACTGTCATGAGCCCGGACACCTCTATCGATCTTTCCGGTCAAACCACCGGTGGCAACCTCCTAGTTGGCTCCGGTATCCCCGCCAGTGATTTTGTCGTCGTCCGCAGCGAGGCCGACGGGCTGGAACTCGGACTTAGCATCATCTATCGGCAAGGTCCCTCGGTCGATCCGGTCTCGGTCGATCCCGACGGCACGGTGCACTTCCTAGTCAATGACGGTAGCCAGTCAACGGTGAACGGTTCCTCTGACGATAATGCAGGCCGGGCCGCTTGGAGTTTCCAATACTCCGCCATTACCGGTTTGAACGGCGAAACCACCGATCTTGGCGATTTCACATTTATGCTTAAGATCGACGTGGATGTGACGGAAGGTGTCGATTACCGCACCTTCACCATGGTCGACCCTGGCTTTGCCATTCCCAATGCCACCGGCATGTACTGGGTTGATGAAGACAATACCCCTGTCATCGGCGACGACGGTGGCAACACCAATGTCGCGCAAAATTCTGAGAACTTCGCTTTTGGCTTTATTAACAATTACATTGATGCCGATCCTGACACGCCCGGCATGCAATCCTATACGGGAGACGGCTTCCCTGAGGGCGAGTTCGATATCGTGCTGGAAGCCTACAATGCGGGGGGCGATCTAATTGCGTCGAACCACATCGTGGTGGATGTTTTCGATTTTATCTAGAACGCATCAAGGGGCGGTTTACGCCGCCCCTAACCCTGATTATCAGCCTTCGGCCTGTCCGAAGAATAAGGCGTGCTGACACCCTTGAGTCAGCACTCTTCGGGCAAGTCGCCGATCACCAGACCACTGCACTGCATGGCGCTGGGTCACCGGCAACGGCTCCTCTGCCAATATCGGTCTACTTTGTACGGCACTATTTTTGCGGCGAATTTTTGTGATGGGGTATCAATGGACGGTCTCGTTCTTGTTTCCCCCAAAGTACCCTAAGGGCACCGTGTTCCTAACGAGAGGTAAATGGAAGCCCGTTCTGGGCTATTTGGGGCTTTGGAAAAGGGCCAGCGGAAGGAGATGATGCTGTGCCGCGAACGGTATAGGTACGCATCAAGATGCATTTTTGTGCCTCACGCGTGCGGCACACCGTTACAATGCTTTTCTAAGATGCTGGGAAGAAAGAAAATGGTGGAGCATAGCGGGATCGAACCGCTGACCTCCTGCATGCCATGCAGGCGCTCTCCCAGCTGAGCTAATGCCCCATTCCAGATCAGTTGACCTGTTGTGGTGGCGCGTAGTTATGCGCAAGCGGGGGCGGGATCAAGCGGAAAAATCCATTCCGCTGTGATTGTTTGGAAAACGATCCCGCCCCTGTCGATCAATCGTCGTCGTTGGTTGTGACGTCTGCGATATCGTCCAACGGAACAGTATCATCGTCATCGTCGTCGTCGTCCAGAATGTCGTCGTCGAGATCCACATCGACATCGTCATCATCAAGGATCTCGTCATCCTCCACCTCGGCCTTTTTGGCCTTGGCTGTTACCGCGTCCTCGGCGTCAGCGGCAATCATCCGCGACTTGGAGCTGTCGAGCTCCAGCGTCTCGCCGGTATAAGGGCTAACGATCGGGTTCTTGTTGAGGTCGTAGAAGCGCTTGCCCGTAGTGGGGCACAGGCGCTTGGTTCCCCAGTCTTCATTGGGCATGAAACACCCCTTCTTGAAATTGCTGTTGCGTATAGATGATTCAGGGCAAGTGCCATATGAGGTAGGCACTGTCAAAGCTTTTAGCCACCCCAGCACTGCGTGAGCCCCCAGATGACCGACCCTGTCTTGCACGGAAATCCGCCAATACCGCTTTTGTTGCGGCGTTCTGCACGCGCTCGGCGCATCTCGTTGCGGATTTCCCAACTCGACGGGCGCGTGACTCTGACCATGCCAAGCAAGCTCGCCGAGGGCGAAGCGATGGCCTTTGCGCGCAGTAAAGAGGATTGGATTCGCCAGCATCTTGAGGCGCGCGGCGCGGATGTGGCAATGCATCTCGGTGCGGAATTCCCGTTGGGCGGGCAGATGCTTAGGATCGTGCAAGGCGCGGGCAGGCGGGTCATAATCGGAGAGGACAGCATCAGCGTGCCAGGCCCTGCGGACCGCGTGCCCGCGCGTCTAGGCGCCTATCTGCGCGAAGTCGCCCGCGACCGACTCGCCGGCGCCTGCGACGATTATGCGGCGCGTCTGGGTCGCTCCTACGCTCGGCTGACCCTGCGCGACACGCGGTCGCGATGGGGCTCCTGCACCAGTGATGGCGGGCTGATGTTTTCCTGGCGGTTGATCATGACGCCACCTGAAGTGCTGGATTATGTCGCCGCCCATGAGGTCGCGCATCTGGCCCAGATGAACCACTCCGCCGCGTTCTGGAACGAAGTGGAGCGCATCTACGGCGACTATAGACAGCCACGTCTTTGGCTAAAGAAAAACGGCAGCGACTTGCATCGCTACCGTTTTGACTGATTCTACTGGTGCTCTAAGGGCGTTGCCCCAAGCCGACCCGCTTACTGCGGATAGATAAACCCGTTGATCGGATATACGCTACCGAAAGTCTCGGGGCGGCTTTCCACCCGTACCGCAGACCAATCACCTTGTTTAGAAACATCGACTACCGCCATTTTGAGCGAAACCTTGTTGCGCTCCCAATTGGCGTGGTCGACGCGGATCTCGCGGTCGGAGACGACTTCGGAAACCACGGCGACATGGCCCATCGGCATGGACCCTGTTGCACTAAACGCCATCACAGCGCCCACCACAGGCTCGGTCCCGCGGTCATAGATGCCTTTGGCCTTGCCCCACCATGTTTCGGCATTGCCGCGGATTTCGACGCCACTCACGTTGCGGGCGAAAGGCACACACCAAACGCGCTGGCCCTTGGCTTGGAGCGTTCTGACCTCACGCAACGCCATCTGCTGGCGCGACGGATCAAGCTCGACCGATGACAGTGTCTGCAGTTCCATCTCCGGCACGGTGCGCGCACAGGCTGAGACCAGCAAAAGCGCGGCCAGAAGAAATGGTATGCGAAAAAAAGTGCCCGCGGCGTGTTTCACGCTCATATGTGCCTCAAAAGCTGTTGATATTTAGCGGCGCTGCCACGCCAAGTCCCGCAAAAGACATCGCCGATTCCCGCTTCAAAACAAAGCGCCTCATCGAGCCGTGGGCGAAATCTTGCCACTTGCATATAATTTCGGGAACCGCTGAAGGGGTGAAATGCCCTTGTTACATATGAACTTGACGCGCAGCCCGCTTGTGATCACAAACCCCACATGAACCTTTCGCCCCGCCCTAGCGACGCCACCATGCTGGCGCATGACCGCGTTTATCGCCGTCTGCGCACTCGAATCATGCATGGTGATCTGCCGCCCGGACACCCGCTTACCCTACGCGGCATCGGCACCGAATACGGCGTCTCGATGACACCTGCGCGCGAAGCGGTGCGCCGTCTGGCCGCCGAAGGGGCGCTGACAATGTCGACCTCGGGGCGCATTTCCACCCCCGCACTCAGCAACGACCGCATTGAGGAACTGGCGGCGCTACGGGCCTTGATCGAGGTGGAACTGGCCAGCCGCGCCCTGCCGCGCGCGCACCTCGCCCTGATCGAGCGGCTGCAATCCATCAATGCTTCGGTCGGGGAGGCGGTCGCACAGCGCGATGCTGTGGCCTATATCCGCACAAATCTGGAGTTCCACAGAACGCTCTACCTGCGGGCGCAAGCACCAGCGATGCTCGCAATGGCCGAAACAGTCTGGCTGCAAATGGGGCCGACCATGCGGGCGCTCTATGGACGTCTGCGCCGCACCGAAGCCCCGCAATTTCACCGCTTGATCATCGCAGCCCTGCGCGCCGGAGACGAACCCGGCCTGCGCCTCGCCGTCCGCTCGGATGTCACCCAAGGTCTACGCATGCTGGTCGGCTAGCCGCGTCCAGCACTTATTTTGACTATAATTTGGGGGTCTGGAGCAAAGCCCCCGATCTGACCTAGCGGAGCGATCAGGCCGCCAAACCTTTACCGCCGATATCAAGATACTTCTGGCGACGGTCCGCCACCAAAGCAGCAGCGTTCTTGCCATCAAGTTCTTTCAACATCGCCGCGATCGCCTCGCCTACCGACGCAATCGCCTGCGCCGCGTTGCGGTGCGCCCCGCCCTTGGGCTCCGGAATAATCCGGTCGGTCACACCTAGCTTGAACAGATCGTCCGCCGTCAGGCGCATTGCCTCGGCCGCTTCGCGCATTTTCTCACTGTCTTTCCACAGGATCGACGCGCAGCCCTCCGGTGTGATCACCGAATAGACAGCATGTTCCAGCATCGCGACACGGTTTGCTGTGGCAAAGGCCACCGCGCCGCCCGAGCCGCCTTCGCCAATAATCACACTGATCAGCGGCACCCCGATCTGGAGGCACTTTTCGGTGGAACGGGCAATCGCCTCGGACTGTCCGCGCTCTTCCGCCCCCTTGCCCGGGTAGGCGCCGGGAGTGTCGACCAGCGTTATCACCGGCAAATTGAATTTGCCCGCCAGTTCCATCAAACGCACGGCTTTGCGGTAGCCCTCGGGCCGCGCCATGCCAAAATTACGCTCAATACGCGATTTGGTGTCATTGCCCTTCTCATGGCCGATCACCATTACCGGCTGGTCGTTGAACCGCGCCAAGCCACCCATGACGGCCAAATCGTCGGCAAAGTTCCGGTCGCCCGCCAGCGGCGTATATTCCTGAAACAGTGCCTCGATGTAATCTTTGCAGTGCGGGCGCTCGGCGTGCCGGGCTACCTGACATTTGCGCCAAGGGGTCAGATTTTTATAAAGCTCGTCGAGCATGGAGGCCGCTTTGGCATCCAGCGCCTTGGCCTCCGTTGTCACATCCATCTCGTCATTGGCCCGCGCCATGGCGCGCAGCTCTTCTGCCTTGCCTTCAATTTCGGCCAAGGGTTTTTCAAATTCAAGGTACTGGGTCATGACATGCTCCGGCTGACGTGGGGCCTATATGGCGCTCATTTGCCTGCTTTGCAACGCATCCGACCACCCGCAGACAGCCTGCAAACCCCCTGTGCAGAGCGCAAGCGGATTAGCGCGCGGTGCAGGGCGATTTTCGCAATCACTTTTGTCGTTTTGTTTCTCAAGAGAAAACAGTGTCGAGAATGAGGCGTAATTGCGGCGCGAACCCTAGCGGAAACACATTGTTTCCACCGGAAAACTTGCGTTTCGCCCTTGGGTTGCGCCAGGAAGGGAAGAGAACAATGGCAATTTCGTGTCCAGAAGGGGCAACCAATATGGCGCTACTGAATTATACGATGGCTGGTGTCCTGGGCGCGATGGTCGCTCTGATCATCTTTGATGCACAGCTAAATGTCAGTCAGAAAACGCCTGCGATGCACCCCGTAGAGGCGACACCAAGCCCCGCTAAAACGGCCTGAATCTCTGCAGCTACTTTTTGACCTCAAATATCCCGGAGGTAAGGGGGGCATTGCCCCCCGCCTTTTGCAAACGCGCCAAATCCGACCTAGCTGCCGCTGATCATCTCTGATTGCCGCACAATCACCTCGGCCTGTTTAATGCTGGCGATATCAACCAACCGCCCTTTGTAAACGGTGGCGCCTTCGCCGCTCTCCTTGGCTGCGGCCATGGCTGCTAAAATCTCGCGGGCTTCGGCCACTGCTGCGTCCGAAGGGGTGAACACCTCGTTTGCCAAGCCAATCTGCTTGGGGTGGATCGCCCATTTACCGACCATGCCCAAAGTTGCCGAACGGCGTGCCTGCGCCCGGAAACCTTCGTCATCGGAGAAGTCGCCAAAGGGGCCATCGACTGGTAGCACTCCGTGGGTGCGACACGCCGCGACAATCGCCGCCTGCGCCCAGTGCCAAGGGTCAGACCAATGCTTTTGGCCATCGCGGTACATATAGTAATCTTCCTGCGTGCCGCCGATGCCGGTGGTCTGCATCCCCATTGATGCTGCGAAATCTGCTGCACCAAGGCTCATCGCCTGCAAGCGCGGGCTGGAGGCCGCAATCTCTTCGACATGAGCAATACCCGCCGCCGATTCGATGATGACTTCAAAACTGATCTTTTTGGTCCGGCCTTTGGCGGCTTCGACTGCTGTGACGAGCGCATCGACCGCATAAACATCTGCTGCGCAGCCGACCTTGGGGATCATGATCTGATCAAGCCGATCGCCTGCCTGCTCCAGCAAATCAACAACATCCCGATACCACCAAGGCGTATCAAGCCCGTTAATCCGCACTGATAGGGTCTTGGTGCCCCAATCTACATCCGAGATTGCCGCGATGACATTGGCGCGCGCTGTGTCTTTGTCGCTGGGGGCCACGCTATCTTCGAGGTCCAGATTAACGACATCCGCCGCACTCGCCGCCATCTTTTCAAAAAGCGCTGGCCGCGATCCAGGTCCGAACAGTTGGCAGCGGTTGGGGCGGGCAATGGGCGTGGGTTGAATGCGAAAGCTCATAACGTCTCCGGGTAATAAAGTTGCGATTTACGTTTGCTGCGGGATATTAAGTTACGCGGCCTTTCGCAAGGTTATTCTGCATTGCAGCGGAACGCCGAGGCTTGGGTTCAAGCACGCCCGCGCAAGATTTTTGCGCTGAACGAGCCCCCTGCATACTTTCTTCGCGCAGAAAGCCGTTCGAGTGTTGGATTTGCAATGCGCATGCAGCATGCTGCGCCTAAACTGACCCAAAGCCCCCCTATCCGGAGATATCCCCATGATCGAAACCCCGTATCTGTTGTTCTTGGGCGATGCCCCAGACCCGCTTGCCGCGAAAGTCGCACAAGGCATCAAGGATTGGCGTCCGGAAAATGCAGTGGGCCAGTTCCGGATGGCGGGCTGTAAGGCCGACCTCGGTCTCAAAGATCTGACACTTGCCGAGGGGAAAGAGGCCGGAGCACGCACTTTGGTAATCGGCGTTGCCAACCGTGGCGGGGTAATTTCGCAGGCTTGGAAAGATGTGCTCATCGAAGCGCTGCAGATGGGGTTCGATCTTGCTTCGGGTCTGCATAATCTTCTGGCGAACGAAGGCGACCTCGTTGCGGCCTCGCAGGTTAGTGGCAGCACCCTGCATGACGTGCGGGTGCCAAACGTTCAGTACCCGATTGCCGATGGCACCAAACGGGCGGGCAAGCGCGTGCTGGCCGTGGGGACAGATTGCTCCGTCGGCAAGATGTACACTGCACTGGCGCTGGACGAGGCGATGCGCGCACGGGGCATGAACAGCACCTTCCGCGCCACTGGCCAGACCGGTATTCTGATCACCGGATCGGGCGTGCCGCTGGATGCGGTGGTGGCCGATTTCATGGCCGGAGCTGTTGAGTATTTGACGCCTGCCAACGATCCCGATCACTGGGACATCATCGAGGGGCAGGGCAGCCTGTTTCACGTGAGCTATTCTGGTGTGACCTTGGCATTGATCCACGGAGGCCAGCCGGATGCATTGATCCTGTGCCACGAGCCGACCCGCGAACATATGCGCGGTCTGCCTGGCTATAAACTTCCAACACTGGAAGCAGTGCGGGATATGGCGCTGACGCTGGCGCAGGTCGCGAACCCCGCGTGCAAGGTTGTCGGTATCTCGATCAACACGCAGCATTTGTCGGAGGCGGATGCCAAAAGCTATCTGGCCGAGGTGGAAGCGCGTTTGGGTCTGCCAGCAGTTGATCCGTACCGCGAGGGTGCCGCGCGGTTGGCCGAAGCACTTGCAGAATTGTAAGCGCAGTGGTTTTTGCGCAGGTGGATTTGAGTTTTCTTAGCCAAATGAAGGATGAGCGATGCGCTTGGAAGTAAGTCGGGATGTGTTCAAGCTGGCGCAGGTTTTTACGATCTCGCGCGGGTCGCGGACCGAGGCGCAGGTTTTGACGGTGCGGATTGACGACGGGGCGCATCAGGGCTGGGGCGAATGTGTGCCCTATGCCCGCTATGGCGAAACCTTGGAAAGTGTGACGGCGCAGATCGAGGCTTTGGCCGGTGATCCGTCGCGGGAGGCGCTTTACGATCTTTTGCCTGCGGGGGCCGCGCGTAATGCCGTTGATTGTGCGCTGTGGGACCTGGCGGCAAAGCAGCAGGGCAAGCGGGTGTGGGAGTTGGCCGGATTGGCAGCGCCAAAGCCGATGGTGACCGCCTATACCCTGTCGCTAGACACACCCGAGGCAATGCAGACGCAGGCGGCAAAGAACGCGTTTCGGCCCTTGTTGAAGATTAAATTGGGCACCCCCGATGACATGCCGCGGCTTGAGGCGGTACGGGCGGGGGCGCCCAATGCGACAATCATCGTGGATGCCAACGAGGGTTGGTCTGCTGAAGTTTATGCCGATCTCGCGCCGCATCTGGTGCGGCTCGGGGTGACGTTGGTTGAGCAGCCTTTGCCAGCGGGTGAGGATGATGCCCTGCTCGGCATGGCGCGGCCTGTGCCTGTCTGTGCCGACGAATCCTGCCATGATCGCGACAGTTTGGCCAAATTGAAGGGCAAGTATGACGTCATTAACATCAAGCTGGATAAGACCGGTGGTCTGACCGAGGCGCTGGCCTTACGCGATGCGGCGCGGGCCGAGGGGTTTGGCGTGATGGTCGGCTGTATGGTCGGGTCGTCACTGGCGATGGCGCCGGCAGTTCTGGTGGCGCAGGGGGCCGAGGTCGTCGATCTGGATGGCCCGTTGTTGCTGGCCGAGGACCGTGAAAATCCTTTGACATTTGACGGTGCGGGGGTGCATCCACCTGCCAAGGAATTGTGGGGTTGATGCGATGCGCACTGTTTATGTGAACGGGGACTATCTGCCGGAAACCGAAGCCAAGGTCTCGATCTTTGACCGCGGGTTTTTGATGGCCGACGGCGTCTATGAAGTGACCAGCGTGCTGGATGGCAAGCTGATTGATTTCGACGGCCATGCGGTACGGTTGCAGCGTTCGCTTGAGGCGCTGGAAATGCGTAACCCGATCAGCAAGGACGATCTGCTGGAGGTGCATCGCGAGTTGGTGCGCGCTAATGAAATTACCGAAGGGCTGATCTATTTACAGATTACCCGCGGCTCGGACGGCGATCGCGACTTTGCCTATCCGGCGCCCGAAACTGAGCCGACCATCGTGCTCTTTACCCAGAACAAGCCCGGATTGGCCGATAATCCTGTTGCCAAAAAGGGCATCAAAATCATCTCGATCGAGGATATCCGCTGGGGCCGTCGCGACATTAAGACTGTACAGCTTTTGTATCCGTCGATGGGCAAGATGATGGCCAAAAAAGCGGGCTGTGATGATGCGTGGATGGTTGAGGAGGGCTTCGTGACCGAAGGTACTTCGAACAACGCCTATATCGTTAAAGACAACAAGATCATCACCCGCGCGCTGTCGAACGACATCCTGCATGGCATTACCCGCGCCGCTGTTTTGCGGTTCGCGAATGAGGCGCAGATGGTCGTTGAGGAGCGCAACTTCACGATCGATGAGGCGCAGCAAGCTGATGAAGCATTTACGACGTCGGCCAGTGCATTTGTAATGCCCGTGGTCGAGATTGATGGCGTGGCTTTGGGCGATGGCACACCGGGTCGTGTCGCACCGCGGTTGCGCGAGATATACCTCGACGAGATGCGCAAAGCGGCTGTCTGAGTTTAGAAAATCCTGCACCAGCTCGAACAACGGGCTGGTGCAGCGTTGTTTGCACCCGTTGCTTCGCTAGTTCCTGAAGCCGGTCGTTAAGACGGCGAATTCTATGTCGGGGACATCTGCTGCTGTAAGACCAGCGAGCGTGGCGACAACCTCTGACCCGATGGTGATTTGCACAGTTTCGGTTTTGGCGTCAAAGACCACCGCCACATCGCCAATGGATTCGTCGTCATATTCGACCAACAGGGTGTCTTCGGCAGTGTCGAAATCGCGGATATCGACTGCGTTTTGCAGGCCGATATAGCTGCGTTGGATGTGAAACAGATCCTCGCCCGCACCGCCGATCACTATATCCCCGTCATCGATCTGCAAGGTGTCATTGCCTGCACCGCCAAAGACGTCATCCGACCCGATCAAATTTCTTTGAAATACGGGATTGTGTCCATCAATAGCGCGGATCAGATCGTCGCCCGCTCCGCCATCGAGCACGTCTCGTCCTTCGCCTTCGATCAGCGTGTCATTGCCCGCGCCTCCCAAGACCGTATCGTCCCCCTGTGACGCATAGCCGTAAAGCTGGCTGGTATCGTCGCCATCGCCCATGTCAACGTAATCGTTGCCATAATTGCCGCTGATCGTATCGTCGCCATCGCCACCAAAAACCTGGTCGTCACCTTCTTGACCGCGCACCAGATCGTTTCCTGCGCCGCCATAAAGTTTGTCCTGGCCATCGTTGCCAAGGAGATTGTCGTTGCCGCTCCCGCCTTCAAGCAGATCGTCGCCTGCGCCGCCGTGAACTTCGTCATCGCCGCCGCCAGTGCTGACCTGATCATTTCCGTCGCCGCCAAAGACCAGATCGATGGCGGTGTCACTGCCGGTAACAAGGTCATCGCCCCCGCCACTGCGGATGGTGCCGCCGGCTTCCCGCGCCGTTATGGTATCTGCGCCGGTGGTCCCCCTGAATTCGGCGATGTCATCCGCAACCTGAACCGGCTCATCCGGCAAGGCGTTGGGGGTTTCACTGTCATCATCATCGGAAATGTAGTCGACAATCAAAACGAGACCCAGAAGGGCGGGGAGCAGCGCAAAGGCCAACATAAATCACCAGTTTTTGGACAAAAATCTTCAAAAACGTTAACCGAAGAAAGCCTGATCGCCAAACCTTTAGCGGCAACAATTACGCGCTACTGTTTCCAAAATCGCACCAATGCGCCCTTGCCGCCGCGATTGCGGACGGCTCAGCCTTTGTCTTCGACGTTTTCCTTGAACGCGGTTTTGAACGCTTCTTTCTGTGCGTCCCCCGCGTCGGTCTGATGCTGGGCCTTCCACGCGTCCATTGTCATTCCGTAGAAAAGCTCGCGGGCTTCGTCCTTGTCCATTTCAATGCCACGTTCGTTGGCGGCTTCTTGATACCAGCGGCTCAGGCAGTTGCGGCAAAATCCGGCGAGGTTCATCATATCGATGTTCTGCACATCGGTGCGGTGTTGCATCAAATGCTGTTGCAGGCGGCGAAAGGCAGCGGCTTGCAATTCAATTACTGTCTGGTTGTCCATCGGGACCTCCTTGGGGGATTGATCGGGCGGTGAGGGCAGGTCACACTTGAGAAACCGTAAATATGTTCTACTGCAGGAGTGGAGCCGGTAGCAAACATGTGTTACCGCTAACACCAACCGCAAAGTAACGGCACAGCGCCAATCCGCCAAACGAGGACGCACCATATGAGACGCAGTCGCAACGTAAAGATCGTGGCAACCCTTGGGCCTTCTTCCGAAACGCTTGAGATGATCGAGGCGTTGCATCGCGCGGGGGCGGATGTGTTCCGGCTGAATATGAGCCACGGCAGCCATGCCGAGATTGCCCAGAAACATGCGATTATCCGCGAAGTCGAAAAGCGCACTGGCTCGACCATCGGCATTCTGGCTGACTTGCAGGGGCCGAAATTGCGGGTTGGGGTGTTTTCGGGCGATAGCGAGTTGCTGTCCGAAGGCGCTGACTTCCGGCTCGATCTTGATCCGGCAGAGGGCAATTCCGCTCGGGTCTGTCTGCCGCACCCCGAGATTTTTGCAGCCCTTGAGGTTGGGGCGAGCTTGCTGGTCAATGACGGCAAGATCAGGCTTAAAGTCAAGGAATGTGGTTCCGATTTCGCCAATTGTGAGGTAATCACTGGCGGCACTATCTCCAACCGCAAGGGCGTGAACGTACCGGATGTCGAGCTGCCTTTGGCCGCGCTGTCGGAAAAGGACCGCGCCGATCTGGAGTTTGCCTGTGAGCTGGGTGTCGATTGGCTGGCCCTGTCTTTCGTCCAGCGCCCCGCAGATGTGTTGGAAGCGCGTGATCTGGTCCGCGGGCGTGCGGCGATCATGTCCAAAATTGAAAAACCAAATGCCGTTGAGCGGTTCGAGGAGATCCTCGCTGTGAGTGATGGCATCATGGTCGCGCGTGGCGATCTGGGGGTGGAACTGCCGGTGCAGAATGTGCCGCCGATCCAGAAGCGTCTGGTGCGCCGCTGCCGTGCCGCTGCCAAGCCGGTGATCGTCGCGACACAGATGCTCGAATCGATGATCGAAAGCCCGATGCCGACCCGCGCTGAGGTCAGCGATGTGGCCACAGCGATCTATGAAGGGGCTGATGCAGTGATGCTCAGCGCCGAGTCCGCTGCGGGCGATTACCCGATCGAGGCCGTGACCACGATGGACAAGGTCGCCACCGAGGTCGAGCTGGACCCGACCTATACGGAAATTATTGAATCCTCCCGTAAGGCCGACCGTGAAACCGTGGCCGATGGCATCGTCGCCGCCGCGCGAGAAATTGCGGAAACCACCGACATCAAGGCGATCTGTTGTTTCACCCAAAGTGGCACAACCGCCCTTTTAACCGCGCGGGAGCGGCCTCGTGTGCCGATCATTGCGCTGACCCCGCTGGTGGGCACCGCGCGGCGTCTCGCGCTGAGCTGGGGCTGCAACTGCGTGATCACCGATCCACATGATCGCTTCAAGCTCGCCGTGGTCAGCGCCGTGCTCGCCGCCCGCTCCGAAGGCTTCGCAAGCGAGGACGATCATATTGTTGTCACCGCAGGCGTGCCCTTCAATGTGCCGGGCAGTACCAATATTTTGCGGGTTGCCCCCTGCGACGAACGTTTGATTTACGCTTCTGATCCAGAGTAGGCTGCACTTGCACCTACGAAGGAGGGCCCTATGGACCCTGATCTGGCATTGGTACTCGGGGTCGTGATCGCGGCTTTCTCGATCCCGTCCATCATGTCCGCCCTGTCGGACAAACGCGCGCCACGGGCGTCGGCCCTGACAGTTTTGATCGCTGGCGGGCTGATCCTATACGCTGCGCAGTCCAAGCCGGGCGGCATTCAACTTGATGAGGTGCCTGACGTGTTTGTCAGTGTGGTCGCACGGTATATGCCTTGAGGGTCAGTCCTTGGGCGAGTCCTGGCTAAAGATATTGAGCCACCCCGTCGCGGTCTGCTCCCAGATCGAGCTGACGTACATGGTCTCGGTGCCGGTCTCGTCGGGGCGCCGGAAATCGGCACGGTAGCTGATCAACGCATGATCCGTGCCGAGGCGGCGCACCTGAACGCTTTCAAATTCATACCACGCGACCGAGGGGCCATCAGCCAACTGGCTGGTGTGATCTTGCTTGGTGGCAAAACCATCTGAATGCACGCCAAGAAAATCCGAGGCCAGCAGGGCATGATCGGCTTTTGTATTGGCCTCAACCAGCGCATTCCAAACGGCGCGCTCAAGGGCGGTGATGGTTTCTTTGGTATCGTTGGTGTCATTCATGGTGTAGATCCTTGGCAAAGGCAGTGTCACATTAGCGCTTAACCAGACAGATAGCACGGCACCGCGTATTTCACCCCCTTGTCAAACCACCATAACACCCATATACGGCGCATCTTAACCGCGCGTCCGGCCAATGTGGCATGCCGAGTCGCGCGTAAACCGAACCAAAAGTAGGAGACGGAAATGCCCAAGATGAAGACGAAATCGAGCGCCAAAAAGCGCTTCAAGATCTCGGCGACCGGCAAAGTCATCGGCAGCCAGGCTGGCAAACAGCACGGCATGATCAAGCGGAGCAACAAATTCATCCGTAACGCACGCGGCACGACAACACTGTCAGCGCCCGATGCAAAGATCATCAAGGGCTTTATGCCCTACGACCGCTGATAGAGGAGAGCTGATATGTCCCGAGTAAAAGGTGGTACAGTCACCCACGCCCGCCACAAGAAGATCATCAAAGCCGCAAAAGGCTATTATGGTCGTCGTTCCAATGTATTCAAGGTCGCCACTCAGGCGGTCGACAAGGCCAACCAGTACGCCACGCGCGACCGGAAGAACCGCAAGCGGAATTTCCGCGCTCTGTGGATCCAGCGGATCAACGCGGCTGTGCGTAGCCACGATGCCGAGCTGACATACAGCCGTTTCATCAATGGTCTGTCGCTGGCTGGCATCGAAGTGGACCGTAAGGTTCTGGCCGATCTCGCCGTACACGAGCCCGATGCTTTCGGTGCGATCGTGAAGCAGGCACAGGACGCGCTGGCCGCGTAAACCGCGCCACGACGTTTGACATTCGATCAAGCCGCTCCGGTCTCGGGGCGGCTTTTTCTTTGGGCGGGGCGGATCGCAGGCACGGCCCCCCGTGCAGGGCGCAAACGACCCCCCGCGCAGGGCGCAAACGACCCCCTGTGCCCTTGTATTTAACAAGTTTTCTGGTAGCACCGCAGCGACACCAGCAAGGACGACGTGACTATGGATGATCTCAAGCAAAAATACCTCAGCCAGATTGCCGATGCGCGTGACGAATCCGCGCTGGAGGACATCCGCCTCGCTGCTGTTGGCAAAAAGGGTGAGGTGGCGCTGAAAATGCGTGAGTTGGGCAAGATGAGCCCCGAGGAACGGCAGACTGCTGGCCCCGCGCTCAATGCCCTCAAGGACGAAATCAACTCGGCGTTGGGCGCGAAAAAGGCCGCCCTTGGCGATGCCGCACTCGACGAGCGTCTGCGTACCGAATGGCTCGACGTGACCCTGCCCAATCGCAGCCGCCGCCAAGGCACCATTCATCCGGTAAGCCAGGTCACCGAAGAGCTGACCGCGATCTTTGCCGAAATGGGTTTTTCGGTTGCCGAAGGCCCGCGCATCGACACCGATTGGTATAACTTCGACGCGCTTAACATCCCCGGCCACCACCCCGCCCGCGCCGAGATGGACACCTTCTATATGGCCCGCGCCGAGGGCGACGAGCGCCCGCCGCATGTGCTGCGCACCCATACGTCACCAGTGCAGATCCGCACGATGGAGGCCGAAGGCGCGCCGCTGCGCATCATCTGCCCCGGCGGTGTGTACCGCGCCGACTACGACCAGACGCACACGCCGATGTTCCATCAGGTCGAAGGGCTGGCGATCGACAAGGATATCTCCATGGCGAACCTCAAGTGGACGCTTGAGGAATTCTTCGCCGCGTTCTTCGAGATCGACGGAATCAAAACCCGTTTCCGCGCGTCGCACTTTCCCTTCACCGAGCCTTCGGCTGAGGTCGATATCCAGTGTTCATGGGTCGACGGCCAGCTGCGCATCGGCGAGGGCGACGGCTGGATGGAAGTGCTCGGCTCCGGCATGGTGCACCCCAAGGTGTTGCAGGCAGGCGGCGTGGACCCCGACAAATGGCAGGGCTTCGCCTTTGGCATGGGCATCGACCGCATCGCGATGTTGAAATACGGCATCCCTGATTTGCGGGCGTTCTTTGATTCAGACCTGCGTTGGTTGCGGCACTACGGGTTCGCGAGCTTGGATCAGCCGAATTTGCATGGTGGGTTGAGTAGGTAGATGTGGTGGACACTTGCTGCTGCGTCAATCGCATCCGCGACGGCGCTGCTCGTTGCTTTTGTGGCCTATCCGTATCAAAAAAAGAAAGATCGGAATTTAAAGGAGCACAGTGAAAAGCTAGCCGCTTATCAGCGGTTCGTGACATCCATTACCGCTCACCACTCTTTACTCGCCAGCAGCCTCTATGAAGGAGAGGACGCCGGTATTTTGGATGCATACCCGAAAGTAGTAGCGTCAAGTTACGAGGTCATCTTCTACGGACCGCCATATGTTATTTCTGCATGCCAACAATACCTTAAATCGTTGTTGGAATATCAGAACTTCGTATTGGGCAAACTTGGTTCCAAGAAACACGCATCGGCAAGTGTAGGCCACCCAGAAGGTCGCGACGCTTTCAAACCCTCTCAAAAGGCAAGACGTGCAGCCATTCTGTCTATACGCAAAGATATTACTAATGAGACTGAACAGGCGGCTCAAGAAGCGATAAACGCCTTTTTCACAATGACTCCAGTGGAGGAGAAACCACAATGAAATTCACTCTCTCCTGGCTCAAGGACCATCTCGACACCACGGCGTCGATTGATGAAATCACCTATGCCCTCACCGACCTCGGTCTCGAAGTCGAAGGCGTCGAGAACCCCGGCGCCAAGCTGGCGGATTTTACCCTCGGCTATGTCAAATCGGCGGAAAAGCACCCCGACGCCGACCGTCTGCGCGTCTGCCAAGTGGACACCGACGAAGGCGTGCAGCAGATCATCTGTGGCGCACCAAATGCCCGCGAAGGCATCACCGTCGTGGTCGCCAAGCCGGGCGTTTACGTGCCGGGGATCGACACCACCATTGGCGTCGGAACTATCCGTGGCATCGAAAGCTTCGGCATGATGGCCTCTGAGCGCGAGTTGGAGCTTTCCGAAGAGCACGACGGCATCATCGAACTGCCCTCGGGCGAGGTTGGCGAGCGCTTCATCGACTGGCTGGCCAAGAACGACCCTGCCAAGGTCGATCCGGTGATCGAGATCGCCATCACCCCCAACCGCCCCGATGCGCTTGGCGTGCGCGGCATTGCCCGCGATCTGGCGGCACGCGGTTTGGGCAAGCTGAAAAACCGCGATACGGCAGCGGTGGAGGGGGCCTTTGCCTCTCCGATCAAGGTCACCATCGACGACGACACACTTGAGCAGTGTCCGGTGTTTTATGGCCGTCTGATCCGAGGCGTGAAAAACGCCCCGTCGCCGGTGTGGTTGCAGGATGTGCTGCGCGCCATCGGGCTGCGTCCGATCTCCTTCCTCGTCGATGTAACCAACTTCTTCACCTATGACCGCAACCGCCCGCTGCATGTGTTCGACGCGGATAAAATCGCGGGTGATACCTTGCGCGTGCACCGCGCCAAGGGTGGCGAGGAAATGATGGGTCTCGACGACAAGAGCTATACGTTTCAGGCCGACATGACCGTAATCTCTGACGCGAATGGCGTGCAGAGTATTGGCGGCGTGATGGGCGGGCTGGAGACTGGCGTGACCGAAGAGACCACCAACGTCTTCATCGAGGCGGCTTATTTCGACACGATCCGCACCGCCTATACCGGCCGCGCGCTCAAGATCAACTCCGACGCGCGTTACCGTTTCGAGCGCGGGATTGACCCTGAGTGGACGCCTTACGGCATCGAGCACGCGACGCGGATGATCCTTGATCACGCGGGCGGCGAGGCTTCCGAGGTGGTGATCGCGGGCAAGGTGCCGGATACGTCGCGGGCCTATAAACTTGACGTCGCGCGGGTGCAGTCGCTGGTCGGCATGACCATCCCCGAGAATGAACAACGCCAGACGCTGACCGCGCTCGGCTTCCGGCTGGAGGGCAATATGGCCCATGTGCCCAGCTGGCGCCCCGATGTTCAGGGCGAGGCCGATCTGGTCGAAGAAGTCGCACGGATTGCGTCCCTCACCAAGCTTGAGGGGCGTCCTTTGCCGCGTCTGTCGGCAGGCGTGCCGCGCCCCGTGCTGTCGCAAATGCAGCGCCGTGAGGTAAATGCACGGCGGACCTGTGCCGCACTCGGCTATAACGAATGCGTTAGCTATAGCTTCATTGATCAAGCCTCGGCAGCGCTGTTCGGGGGGGGCACCGATGCGACGCGGCTGGAAAACCCGATCAGCAGCGACATGAGCCATATGCGGCCCGCCTTGTTGCCCGGTCTGTTGCAGGCAGCGGCCCGCAATCAGGCACGCGGCATCGCCGATATGGCGCTGTTTGAGGTCGGCCCCGCGTTCCACGGCGGTGAGCCGGGGGAGCAGGTGGCGATGGTCAGCGGTTTGCTGGTTGGTCGCACAGGGCCCAAGGATGTGCACGGTGCTGCGCGGGCTGTCGATGTCTATGACGTTAAGGCCGACGCCGAGGCGGTGCTTGCCGCGATGGGTGCGCCTGCCAAGGTGCAGATCCTGCGCGGCGGCGATGCGTGGTGGCATCCGGGCCGTCACGGGCTGATTTGCTTGGGCCCGAAGAAGGTCTTGGGCGTCTTTGGCGAAATTCACCCCAAGGTGCTGGCCGCGATGGATGTCAAAGGTCCGGCAATGGGCTTTACCCTGTGGCCTGCCGAGGTGCCATTGCCGCGCAGCAAGGGCGCAACCCGTCCGGCGCTGAACGTCAGTGATTTACAGGCGGTAGAGCGTGACTTTGCCTTTGTCGTAGATGAAGCTGTCGAGGCGCTGACGCTGGTGAATGCCGCGATGGGGGCCGACAAGGCACTGATCGAAGACGTCCGCGTGTTTGATGAATTTATCGGCGGCAGCCTTGGCGAGGGCAAGAAATCCCTCGCGATCACGGTGCGGATGCAACCTGTCGACAAGACGCTCAAGGATGCCGATATCGAAGCCGTAGGTGCCAAGGTTGTCGAGAAAGTCACCAAGGCGACAGGCGGCGTACTGCGCGGCTGAAACGAAGGCGAAAGGACCGTTATGACCCTCAAGGTATATCTCTCCGGCGAAATCCACACCGATTGGCGCGAACAGATCACGCAAGGCGCGACTGGGCTGGATGTGGTGTTTAGCGGCCCTGTCACCGACCACGCCGCCAGCGATGATTGCGGCGTGGCGATCCTCGGGGCCGAGGACAACAAGTTCTGGCATGACCGCAAAGGCGCGCAGATCAACGCAATCCGTACCCGCAAGGGTATTGCGGAAGCCGATGTGGTCGTGGTGCGCTTTGGCGAGCAGTACAAGCAGTGGAACGCGGCCTTTGACGCGGGCTATGCGGCTGCTCTGGGCAAGTCGTTGATCATTCTGCACGGGGCTGAGCATGCCCATGCTTTGAAAGAGGTGGATGCCGCCGCTCTCGCCGTGGCGACGGAGCCGCGTCAGGTCGTAGAAATCCTGCGCTATGTGCTGTCAGGCAGCCTGCCTGCGTAATGCGGGCTGCCTGTTTGGCGATCAGTCGCGCGACGGTGTGACCAGACCCTTTTGCACTGCTGGGCGCGCCTCGAACCGCTGCACGTAGTCCACCAGATTATTGTGGTCGTCCCAGCCGACTGCTTCTTTCGCGCCATAAAAGTCGAGCCCGCGCAGCCATGGCACGATGGCGATATCGGCGATGGAATAATCGCCCGCGACCCAATCCTTGCCCGCCAGTTCAAGGTTCAGCACCGCCAGCAGGCGCTTGGCTTCGTCGATGTAGCGTTGCTGGGGGCGTTTGTCCTCCCACTGCGATCCAGCGAATTTATAGAAGAAACCAAGCTGCCCCAGCATCGGGCCAAGGCCCCCCATCTGGAACATAAGCCACTGGATCACATGCGCTTTTTCGGTGGCGTTGGTCCCCATCAGCTTGCCTGACTTCTCCGCCAGATAGATCAGGATCGCACCAGATTCGAACAACCCGATGGGCGCGCCGTCCGGCCCGTCGGGGTCAATGATCGCGGGGATTTTGTTGTTGGGATTCAGCGACAGAAACTCGGGGCTTTTCACATCGGCGTCTGACAGGGTGACGCGGTGCGCCTCATAAGGTAGCCCCATTTCCTCCAGCGCGATCGAGGCCTTGACCCCATTCGGGGTAGGAAAGGAATAAAGCTGGATCACGTCCGAATTTTGCGGCGGCCATTTCTTGGTAATCGGAAAGGCGGAAAGGTCTGTCATCTGCGGGCTCCTGTGTTTCAACCCATTATATATAGGATTTCTTCCCTACGGAGACAGTGGCCGATTTGTGCAATCTTGTGCTAATGCCTGTGCAGGCGCGAACCGAGCGGGCCAAATACAACCAGAATAATCGGAACGAGGGACAACCAAATGCTTCAAGAATTTAAGGACTTCATCGCCAAGGGCAATGTCATGGACCTGGCGGTCGGTATCATCATCGGTGCGGCGTTTACCGCCATCGTCAACAGCCTTGTTAGCGACCTGATCAACCCGATCATCGGTCTGGTATTGGGCGGCGTTGATTTTACCAGCATGTATGTCGTGTTGTCGGGCGACGTGCCTTCAGGCGCGGGGCTTGATGCTGCCCGTGAGAGCGGTGCCGCGATCTTTGCTTATGGCGCTTTCATCACCGCCTGTATCAACTTCCTGATCATCGCCTTTGTGGTGTTCATGCTGGTGAAGTTCGTAAATCGGATCAAATCGGCAGCGGAGCGGCCCGATGACGTGGCGCCGGAGGTCCACACCGGACCAAGCCAGCTCGACGTGTTGCTGCAAATCCGCGATCAACTCGCGAAGAGCTGACCTAATCGGCGCTCAATCAAAAGGCCCGCTGGGATCCGCGGGCCTTTTGTCGTTTTACCATTTAGCTTGCGGCTTCAGCCCGCTATCGCCTCGTCTGCGGTAATGCTTTCCATGCCCAGCGCTTCGCCCACGGCGGCATAGGTCAGCTTGCCCGCATGGACGTTCAGACCCGCCTTCAGGTGCGCATCATCCGCGCAGGCCTGACGCCAGCCCTTGTTTGCCAGCGCCAGCATGAACGGCATGGTGGCATTGCCCAGCGCAATGGTTGAGGTGCGCGCAACCGCGCCCGGCATGTTGGCCACGCAGTAATGCATGATGCCGTCGACCTCATAAATCGGGTCTTGGTGGGTGGTGGCCTTGGAGGTCTCGAAACAACCGCCTTGGTCAATCGCCACGTCTACCAGCACCGCACCGGGCTTCAATTCGCTCAACTGTGCGCGGCTGATCAGCTTGGGCGCTGCTGCACCGGGGATCAGCACCGCGCCGATGATCATATCGGCCTCGCGGGCCAGCTCGATGGTATTGGCAGCCGAGGCATAGGAGGTTTTGAAGGTGCCGCCATAAACGTCATCAAGATAGCGCATGCGGGGCAGGGAGCGGTCGAGCACGGTTACATCCGCGCCCATACCGGCCGCGATCCGCGCCGCGTGGGTGCCGACAACACCGCCGCCGATGACCATAACTTTCGCAGGGCCAACACCGGGCACGCCGCCCATCAGCACACCACGCCCGCCATTGGCTTTTTGCAGCGTCCATGCGCCGACTTGCGGTGCCAGACGACCCGCAACTTCGGACATCGGGGCCAGCAGGGGCAACCCGCCCATACGGTCGGTCACGGTTTCATAGGCGATGGCAGTACAGCCCGACGCCAGCAGGTCTTTGGTCTGCTCTGGGTCGGGGGCAAGGTGCAGATAAGTAAACAGCAACTGGCCTTCGCGCAGCATCTTGCGCTCGCCTGCCTGTGGCTCTTTCACTTTGACGATCATATCGGCACTGGCGAAAATCTCTGCGGCGGTGTCGATGATGGTGGCACCTGCCGCCTCATAGTCGGCGTCAGCAAATCCTGCGCCAATACCCGCGCCGGCCTGCACGATCACACCGTGGCCCGCCTGCACTGCTTCCATCGCAGCGCTCGGTGTCATACCAACGCGAAATTCCTGTGGTTTAATCTCTGTCGGGCAACCGATTTTCATAGTGACAACTCCCTGTTTTATTGTTGCCCTAGGGTAATGATAGCGCCCTGCAATTGGTGACGAATTAGGGTCGCCTCGGGTGTGATCTTTCGAATAGTATTGCGCAGAAAGCCACCTCAACGCGAAAGTTTTGCGCTTATGTCTTTGGACGAGATCGACCGCCGTATTTTGCGTGCCTTGCAGCGTAACGGCAGGCTCTCAAATGCCGACCTCTCGGAAGATGTGCATCTGTCCCCGTCGGCCTGTCACCGCCGCGTGCAACGGATGGAGAAAGCCGGCTATATCCGCGACTATGTGGCGCTGCTGGACCCGCGTAAATTGGGCATGCCGACGACGGTTTTTGTTGAGATTACCTTGCAGGGTCAAGCCGACGTAGTGCTTGATGCCTTTGAAAAGGCCGTGGCGCGGATACCTGACGTGTTGGAATGTCATCTGATGGCGGGGGCGGCGGATTACTTGTTGAAGGTCGTGGCCGAAGATACCGAGGATTTTGCCCGCATTCATCGCCAGCATCTCGCCCGCTTGCCAGGTGTCGGACAAATGCAATCGAGCTTTGCCCTGCGGACTGTGTGTAAAACCACCGCTTTGCCAATCACCTGACGCTGCTTCTCCCGAGCCCCAAAGCTGCTTGTGGTTTCCGCCGGATATATAGGGTAAGGTTGCGAGGAATTTCCGGCAATCTGCGCATCGCACCCTATATCAAATTTGCCACCCTATCGCGGGCGCCATTGCTGTCCTCACGCTCCGCTGCCCTCTCGTAAAGGAGACCGACATGACCGAGTCCTTGCCGAATCCCAAAGACAAGCTGCTCGATGCGGCGCTGCCACATGTGCCCTTTGATGGCTGGGCCGAGGCCACATTTACTGCCGCAATCGAAGATGCTGGCATAGATGCGGCAGTGGCGCGGGCGCTGTGCCCGCGCGGCGCGGTCGATCTGGCGGTGGCCTATCACAAACGCGGCGACACGCTGATGCTGGACTGGCTGAAAACCGCAGACTTGACCGAGATGAAATTCCGCGACCGGATCACCGCTGCGCTACGCAAGCGGCTAGAACTGGTGGAGGACCGTGAGTTGGTGCGCCGTGGCACGACGCTTTTTGCACTGCCGCAACATGCGCCCGATGGGGCCAAGCTGATCTGGGGCACGGCGGATGCGATCTGGACCGCGCTGGGCGACACCTCGGACGACGTGAACTGGTACACCAAACGCGCCACGCTGAGCGGGGTGTATTCGGCCACCGTGCTTTATTGGCTGGGCGATAACAGTGCCGATCAGGTTGCGACGTGGGCCTTCCTTGATCGCCGGATTAACGATGTGATGCAGATCGAAAAGTTGAAAGCACAGGTGCGGGAAAGTCCGACGCTCAGCCGTTTGATGGCGGGGCCGAACTGGCTGCTGGGTCAGATCAAGGCACCGTCCCGCTTCTCCCGCTCGGACTATCCCGGGTCATGGACACCACCACGGCCCTGAGGCACGCCCAGCCTTTTCCCCACCCGCCGCGCCTGTTAGAGCAGGCGCATCCAGATAAACGGCAACTAAGGTGGCAGGCAGGGTGGCGGAACTGATCGAGATTTCGGGCGCGTCCTATGCGCCCTCCGGCGTGCCTGTGCTGGACGACATCACCTTTAGCAGTTCCGCGCGGCGTATCGGCATCGTCGGGCGCAACGGCTCGGGCAAGACCAGTTTCGCGCGGCTGCTTGCGGGGCTGATCGCTGCGGACCGTGGCAGCGTTCGGGTCGCGAGCGCCGATGTGGCGCGCGACCGCAAAGCCGCGCTGGGGGCGGTCGGTATTCTGTTTCAAAACCCTGACCACCAGATCATCTTTCCGACCGTACAAGAGGAAATCGCTTTCGGTCTGCTCCAGATGGGCCAATCGAAATTCGATGCGGCGAAGGGCGTCGCAGGTATTCTGACCCGCTTTGGCAAAACCCACTGGGCCGGGGCCGCCATCTACCGTTTGTCACAGGGCCAGCGGCAGTTGGTCTGCCTGATGTCTGTGCTGGCGATGCAGCCGAAGGTGATTGTGCTTGATGAACCCTTTGCCGGATTGGACATTCCGACGGCGGCGCATCTGACGCGTGTTTTGGCGGGGGTTGATGCGACCCTCGTGCAGATCACCCATGATCCGGCCAGCTTGCAAGGCTATGACCGTGTCCTCTGGCTCGAAGCGGGGCGGGTGGCGCAGGACGGCGTGGCGGCGGACGTGCTGGCGGAATTCAGTCAAGCGATGCAGCAGTTGGGGGAAGATGATGATCTCTCTGACCTCGCCCGTTAAAACCCGCGCCCATAGCTGGCCAGCGGGTCTCAAGCTGGGCGCGCTCTGCCTTGCCACAATGGCGTTGTTTGCTGCGGGTGACATTGCTTGGCATCTCGGGTTTGCCGCCTTTGCAGTGTTGCTCTACGCGTTGCCCGGATCGCTGTTTATGCGCGAGGGACTGCGGCGGCTTTGGGCGCTTTGGCCGTTTGTGGTGCTTGTCGTCGGGTGGCACTTGTTGACGGATGACGTGACCAAGGGGGCGGTGATCGCCCTGCGCATGCTAACAGCCGTCGGGCTTGCTAATCTTGTGACCATGACCACAACGCTGCGCGATATGATGGGCGTTGTGCGCTGGTTGCTGACCCCGCTGCGCTGGCTTGGCGTCAATACGGGCGCGATCGAGATTGCGGTGGCGCTGGTGATCCGCTTTACACCCGTATTGGCCGAGAAGGGCCAGATGCTCGCGATGGCATGGCGCGCCCGCTCACCGCGCTCTGTCCGTTGGCACATTATTGCGCCGTTTGCGGTGCTGGCGATTGATGATGCCGATCACGTGGCCGAGGCATTGCGCGCGCGCGGCGGCTTGGCCTAGTTCGCTCCCGTTTGATCTCAGTTGACGGCCCTCGCGGCGCTGTTTACCGATCCGCCACAACACCATTCACAAGGAATTCCCGATGGAACGTTCTGTTACCCTGATTGCCATGTTTGCCGCCCTTATTGCTGCCTTGGGCCTGATCCCGCAGTTCACCCTTGCCTTCGGAGTGCCGATCACCGCGCAGACCCTTGGTGTAATGCTCTGCGGCACCGTGCTCGGCGCGTGGCGCGGCACTCTGGCCGTTTTGCTGTTTTTGGCACTGGTCGCCTTGGGCTTGCCGCTGCTTGCAGGCGGGCGCGGTGGCCTGGGAGTGTTCACCTCTCCGACTGTCGGGTTCCTGATCGGCTGGCCGATCGCTGCCTTCGCCGCAGGTCTCTTTATGCACCTGTTCCGGCAGATACCTGTCGGTCTCGCGGCGGGTATTGCATCTGTGTTGGGCGGTATCGTGGTCCTTTATGTCTTTGGCATAGCAGGCCTGATGGTTGTGCTCGACAAGACCGCTCTTGAAGCCACGGCACTGGTCTCGGCCTTCATTCCGGGTGATCTGATCAAAGCGGTTCTGGCAGGTTTCATCACCCAAGGCTTGGCCCGCGCCCGCCCCGACGCGCTGTTGTCACGCGCCTAAGATGACTGCGCTGCCGATCCCTCCGGCAGCTGCAATCGCTGCAAGCCCTGTTCCGCCCGTTTGCGAAAGCGTGTGGAACAGGCGCACTGCGTTGATTGCGCCCGACGCGCCGATCGGGTGGCCCCGCGCCAAGGCTCCGCCGCCGCGATTAATGATCGTGGGGTCAAGGCCCGCAAGTCGGACACAGGCGATGGCTTGCACCGCATAAGCCTCCATAATCTCCGCAGCATCCAGGGCGTCGACTGACCGCTCCGCTTTTTCCAACGCGGCTTTGATTGCCGCCACTGGCGCCAAACCGGGCACTGTGGGGTCGCCCCCCAGTGTCGCGCCGGCCAAAATCTTGACCTTGAAGCTGCTAAACCGCGCCGCAATTTTCTCGGAAACGACCACGCAAAAGGCTGCGCCATCTGCGGCCACAGCCGCATTTGCTGCTGTGATACAGCCCGTCACTACCGGCGCACGTACGCAGAGCCGCGCGGTCATGCGCCGCGCAAAGGGGTCCCGGTCAAGCGCAAGAAGCGGGACCATCTCCGCTCTGTTAAATTGTGTCGCCAACGCCCGCTCATGACTGGTGATCACCCAATCATCCTGCGTTTGCCGTGAGATGCCGAGCGCTTCGGCCAAGTCTGCGGCCGCCTCGGCCATATCAGGGTCGCGGTCCGGCCAAGGCGTAAAGGGAGCCTGATCATAGGGTTCGGGTGCGCGCCCGTCCGCAAAGGTTTGTAGGCGCAGCGGACGGCGCGAATAGCTTTCGGCGCCGCCCGCCACGACAACATCTGCAGCGCCGCTCTCCACCATTTGCTGCGCCAGCAGTACGGCATCCAGCCCACCCGCGCATTGGCGATCAATGCTCAGACCCGCGACCCGTGTCGGCAGGCCCGCCGCAAGTGCCGCAATACGGGCGGGATTGCCCCCCATGCCTAGCGCATTGCTTAAGATCACCTCATCCACCACGTCGGTCGGCAACCCCGCAAGGTTGAGAGCCTGTGAGATCACCGGCGCGGCCAACTCATGGAGCGCCAGTTTGGCCAAGGCGCCGCCTCGCGGTGCCACAGGGCTGCGACAAGCGCTGAGAATAAATGCAGTCATTCCGAAGCCTCCAACCAACGGGCGAGTGCGGCGAGATCGGGTTTGCCAGACGGCAGGACCGGAAACGGGTCGACATGGCGCAATCGTTGCGGCGAGATGAGCGCACCATGGCGGCGACGGCAGGCATCGAGAATTGCCGCGTCGCGCAAGGGGTCTGCTGCGCCTGCAATTACCGCGACCAACCGATGCCCGCGCAGACGATCCGGCACCGGTAGAACCGCGCAATCAGTAACATCGGGGAATGCTGCGATGGTGGCTTCAATGGCTTCGGGAAACACGTTTTGGTCGGAAATCGTGACCATGCGCGACCGCCTGCCAGTCAGCCAAAGAAAGCCTGTGTCGTCGAGCCGCCCGATCTCCCCGACGCTGAGCGCATCCCCGTCCCAGCGGGTATCGAGGCTGCTGCCAAGCGCATAGCCTTTAAACAGATAAGGGCTGCGCACCCAAACTTCGCCGGTGTCACGGGACAGGTTCCCAGCACTGTCCCTGATCTCAATCTCGACTAGCGGATAAGCGCGCCCGACCGAGCCAGACGGGGTGGCGCTGTCGGCAAGTGTGATAAAGCTGGTCTCCGCTGAGCCGTAAAACTCATGGAGCACGGCGTTCGGGCATAGCGCTTGCGTCGCCGTACGGGTCGCAGCGTCGAGATGGCCACCGCCGCAGAGGACCAGCCGCATCGCGGCCAAGGGCCGCAGTCCCGCCCCCTGGGCAAGCACCCGCAACTGGGTCGGCGTGGCATAGAGAATGCTCACGCCAGCGTCTCGCAATGCGGCGCGCTGTTTGGCGGCCGCCAGCCCCGCAAGCAGATGGACATCAAGGCCCAAGTGCAGCCCCTCAAGCACCGCATAAAGCGACAGCGAGTGGGTCAGCCGCCCTAGCACCGCCGTGCTGTCCTCGGCGTTTAACCCAAAGCGAGCGGCGTTGATCTGAAAACTCGCGATCCACGATGCCTGGCTGCGCCGAATTGCCTTGGGCGCCCCTGTAGACCCCCCCGAAAGCGTCAGAAAATCGCCCCTCTGAGCTTGCAGATCTGACGCCAATGCGCCCTCGGCCACACAAAAAGCCGTGCCGTCCCCCAGCAACGCCCCGAGGGCCGTCATTGCGGCAAGGTCATCCTGCGCGTCGATCGCATGGAGCCGATCCGCAGCAGGCTGCTGGGCAGGTCGCGCCAACGGCACCCCGCCGACAAATGCAGCAGCCCTCTGGTGCCAGTGAAAACATCCGGTGGCTGTCATGCAATATTCCCGTGCTGCGCTGCGCTTAACCCTATCAAACTTTGCACGCCGTGACCAAGGTCGCTGATTCGGGGTGTCGGTCGGCGTAGCAGGTCGTATGTTGCGGACAAATGTAGAAAAACCGGAGGAACGAAAATGGCCGAAATGATGCGCGTGATCGAGATCAGCGAAAGCGGCGGGCCAGAGGTGCTGAAGCCCGCCCAGCGCCCGATGCCCGAGCCCAAACAAGGGCAGGTGGTGATCAAGGTCGCCTAT
This sequence comes from Sulfitobacter brevis, assembly GCF_900112755.1. GTDB lineage: Bacteria > Pseudomonadota > Alphaproteobacteria > Rhodobacterales > Rhodobacteraceae > Sulfitobacter > Sulfitobacter brevis. The sequence continues at coordinate 72,544 of NZ_FOMW01000010.1, forward strand.
GCGGGCGTGAACCGCCCTGACGCGCTGCAACGCGCGGGCATGTACGCGCCGCCCCCCACTGCCAGCGATTTGCCAGGGTTGGAGGCTTCGGGCGAGGTCGTAGCAATTGGCTCCGGCGTTACTGGCGTCGCGGTGGGCGATCAGGTCTGTGCTTTATTGCCAGGCGGTGGCTATGCCGAATACGTCGCCACAGCGGCTGCACATTGTTTGCCAGTCCCTGCGGGCATGGGCATGAAGGAAGCCGCCTGCCTGCCCGAAACGTTCTTTACGGTTTGGTCCAACGTCTTCATGCGCGGTGGCCTGAAAGCAGGCGAGCGGTTCTTGGTTCACGGGGGGTCGTCCGGCATCGGTACGACTGCAATCCAGCTTGCCCATGCTTTCGGCGCACGGGTTTTTGCCACAGCCGGGACAGACTCCAAATGCGCTGCATGCATGTCACTAGGGGCCGAAGCCGCGATTAACTACCGCGACACTGACTTTGTCGAAGTGCTCAAAGCCGAGGGCGGGGCGGATCTGATTCTGGACATGGTGGGCGGATCGTACATTCCGCGCAATATCGCGTCGCTGGCTGAAGATGGCCGTTTGGTACAGATCGCGTTCCTACAGGGGCCGAAGGTCGAGATGAACTTTGCCACCCTGATGACGCGTCGGTTGACGATGACAGGCTCTACGCTGCGCCCACAAAGCGATCTGGCGAAGGCCCGCATTGCGCAAGAATTGCGTGAAGCTGTCTGGCCGTTGCTGGCCTCGGGGCGCGTCGCGCCAGTGATGGACAGCGAGTATGATCTGGATGCGGCCCATGAGGCGCATGCCCGCATGGAAACTAGCGGGCACATCGGCAAGATCGTCCTGAAAGTGGCTGGCTGAGATACGGGCTCTCGGTACTGAGTTCAACGCCGCTCCGGTGGTTTGGCATGGCGCGGCGGGGCATTAGGCCCCCGCCGCGCGACATCTGTAAAATTGCCCCGAAACCGCCTGACAACGCCGCTGTACGATGGTCACGTAACTCCAAGGACAGTTCGGGCCCCTATTCCGCTGGGGTAGGAAGCTTGGCCGCCGGGGCTTGTGCCCCGTCCGGTGTTGCAGCGTCGGGAGCCACCTCCCTGACGCGCAGGTGGATGAGGTAGGACAGACAGGCCGCGACCCCCATTAGCGGGATGAATATGCCCATGGCGACCAATGTATCGCCAAGCAACGCGCCAAGGCTACCCATTAGCAAGCCCGCGCCCATCTGGAAAAATCCCATCAAGGCTGCGGCGGCGCCTGCGGTGCGCGTGAAGGGCGCAAGCGCGGCGGTCGACATCGCCGGCATCACCAGCGCGATGCCACAGGCATAGATCGCCACCGGTACCATGACGTGCAGAAAGCTCGGTGGCCACAATAGCAAGGTCGCGGTGCCAGCGGAGCCTGCAAGGATGAAGACCAGTCCGGGCGCGACCAAACGGTCCGCGCCAATGCGGGCAATAAGCTGGCGGGCGACTAGGGAGGCGACGAAAAAGCTGCCCGATTGCGCCAACATCGCAAGGCCGAATTGCTGGGGGCTTAGCCCGAGATCGTTCATCAGGATGAAGGGCAGGAAGGTTGCTTGGGCATAGATTGCGCCCAAGGCTCCGGCGATAACGCCCGAGGCGGTTACGAAATGCGCGTTGCCGAGCACATTGCGGTAGCTGCCTGCGAGCGTTTTGAAATTAAGACGTTTGCGGTCCGCGACGACGGTCTCAGCCATGCAGAAGTAGACGGTCGCGATGACGCCGAGGCCGATGGCCAGCATCACCACAAACAGCGACCGCCAGCCGAAAACCCAGAGGATCAATCCGCCAAGCGTGGGTGCGAATGCGGGGCCAAGTGCCAGAACAATGCCGATCAAGTTCATGATCCGTGACGACTGATCGCGGGTAAACAAATCGCGCACCAGCGCCCGCGACGTGGCAACCCCGACGGAGGCACCCACGCCTTGGATGAAGCGCGCGAGGATCAGCACAGTCATCGTCGGGGCGAAAAGCGCCAGCAAGCTGCCCGCGCAATAGAGCGCCATGAAGGCAATGGTCACGGGGCGGCGGCCCAGCACATCCGACAGCGGGCCTGCCACGAGTTGCGCAAAGGCAAAGCCGCCGAAATAGAGCGTCAGGGTGAGTTTCACCACCGAGTCGGTCGAGCCGAAGGCGGTCACAAGCTCGGTCATCGCGGGCGTATATAGCGCCATCGAGACAGGGCCGACAGCGACGAGAAGCGCGCCCAAAAGGCTGACGCGGCGTTCTGACATGATGGGCTTGGCGGTCATTTCGAGGATCCTTCAGCGGGCGGCTGGCTGGTGCTGCCGAGATTATCGCGCAGGGCGAGGGCGGCGCGGTGGAACGCATCCTGATCGGAAGGGGCAACGCCAGCCATTGCCGTGGCGCGGACCTTCTGGCCTGCCTGCGCAATTGGCGTGAGCAGGGCGGTGCCAGTATCGGTGAGGGTAACCCGCTTGGCGCGGCGGTCTTGCGGGTCGGGGCCGCGGGTGATCATGCCTGCCGCTTCCAGACTGTCGAGAAAGCTGGTGACGCTCATCGGAGACATGCCCATCCGGTCTGCCAACACGGTCTGGCGGATGCCGTCGCAGCGCGCGATATGGGCCAACACACGGGCCTCGGCCGGGGTCACAGGTACACCAGCGCGCTCAATCTCACGCTCGAAATTCCGGCGCAGCAGACGCGCGATGTCGGTGATTAGAAAACCGAAGGTGTCAGGGCCAAGAGGGGGCATGCAATTTCCAGATTATACTAAGGTAGGCTTAATATATGCCGGGCGTTTTAAATTCAAGGGGGGGCGAGGGCGTGCAAGAGGTCACTTTGAGCCCCCAGCTAGCCGCCAGTGACTTCAGCGTAGCGGCGCAAAGAGCGCATTTTTCATGCGGCAATCGCGTACGACATCTTGCCCACACGGCACGGGGTCAAGGCTGCGCGACAGGCAAATACGGACTTCCTGAATATGTGCATCGCGGCAGGTCACGGTGACGCCGTCAGGCTCCATCGTCGGGTTGGCCTTGAGGAAAGCTTCTTCCACGACCGAGGCGGGCAGTTTGACGAGCTTGTCGAGCTGTCGGAAGACCGCGGGGCGGCTAATTTTATGATAGGCCGCTCGCGAAAGCGCGAAGTAACCCTCGGCTGACAATCCGGTGCAGGTGCCATGTTTTTTCCATTGATGCCATGCGAGGCCACTTGTGCCCATGATATCGGCCATCGCAGATGTCATGCTGCGGGAGGGAGGACGCTCGGCGGTTTGGCAGTAGGATGGATATCCGCGGTTATACTGTGGCCAGAGGCCATGCAGTACCCAGCCGTGGCCGGTGTCTTCGGCGCATTGCGGTGACCTGCGCGCATCGCCTTCAAGGCGGCACCAGTTGGGGGACCAGCTTAGCGAGACGACGAAGTAGTCAAACGCGCCAGCGCGGTTCGATTGGGCCGAAGCAGGGCCTGCACAGAGCAGCGTCAAGGATATGAGCAGGGCGAGCAGCTTGTGCATTGGGGCTTTCCTTATTGGCGTGTAATTAGTATATAGCCCCTAAGTTCCCCGACAATGGAAACCATCCCGGCCCGCCGGGACAGCCTTTCAGGCGACGGGGAAGGTACGTTTCAAGGAGAGATCAAATGGCAAAACCGATCATGGCAAAAGCCACTGCTGTCTGGCTGGTCGATAACACCACCATCAGCTTCGGCCAGATCGCCGATTTTGTAGGGATGCACGAGCTTGAGGTGCAGGGCATCGCGGACGGCGATGTGGCACAGGGTGTGAAAGGGTTCGATCCGCTCACCAACAACCAGCTGACTCAAGAAGAGATCGACGCCGCGCAGAACAATCCGCGCCACAAGATCCAGCTTAAGTTCAATGCTTCTGCACAGGGTGAGGAAAAGCGGCGCGGACCGCGTTATACGCCACTGTCCAAGCGTCAGGACCGTCCGGCATCGATCCTTTGGTTGGTGAAGTTTCACCCCGAATTGTCCGACGGTCAGGTCAGCAAGCTGGTCGGTACGACCAAGCCGACCATTCAAGCGATCCGCGAGCGCACGCATTGGAATATTTCCAACATCCAACCCATCGATCCGGTCGCTTTGGGGCTGTGCAAACAGTCGGAGCTTGACGCTGCTGTGCAAAAAGCTGCTGCCAAGAAGTTGGCTGCTGGCGAGGTCATGACGGATGACGAACGCCGCAAGCTGGTCAGCACCGAGCAGAGCCTCGGGATGGACACAGAGCCGCGCATGCCGACCGCCATCGAAGGGCTGGAGACGTTTACGCTGTCCGGCAACGATGACGACGATGAGGACAAGATCGACAACGGCAACTACAAAGACGCCGACAGCTTCTTCACCTTGCCAGAAGGCAGCGATGATGAAGATGACGACGAGGATGAATCCTCGAAGCGTTAAGCTGTATCGCTGACTTTTCTGTCGGTTTTCATCATTTGATATTGAGGGCGCAGGGCATCAGTCTTGCGCCCTTTTCTATGGCGCCGATGGCTGCTTCCCGCGATCCAGAACGAAAGATATGTCTGATTTGCGGTCTTCAGAGCGCTTTGCGGGCGCGCAATGCGGCAGTGATGGTGCCATCGTCGAGGTAGTCCAGCTCGCCGCCAATCGGCACACCTTGAGCGAGCGAGGTCTTCTTGACCCGCGCGCCAAGTTCGTCGGCGATGTAATGCGCGGTGGTCTGGCCATCGATCGTGGCGTTGAGCGCAAGAATGACTTCAGTGATATTCTCGGTGGCGACACGGTCGATCAAGCGCGGAATGCGCAGCTCATGCGGGCCAACGGCATCAAGCGCCGACAGGGTGCCGCCCAGCACGTGGTAGCGGCCTTTGAAAACGCCCGAACGTTCCATCGCCCAAAGATCGGCGACATCCTCGACCACGCAAATCTCGCCGTTAGCGCGCTTCTCCGAGGCGCAGATATCGCAGAGGTCAGCGGTGCCGATATTGCCGCAGTTGAGGCACTCCCGCGCCGTGGCCGCGACGGTCTGCATCATATCCGCGAGCGGCGACAGCAAAATGCCGCGCTTGCGGATCAGGTGCAGGACCGCGCGGCGTGCCGAGCGCGGCCCTAGGCCCGGCAGTTTTGCCATCATCTCGATCAGGGCGTCAATGTCGCGGGTTGAGCTCAAACGGCTGGTCCTGTCGGAATGTTGGAGGCCTGCGGCGCGAGTTTACCCAGCCAAATGAGCCGGATGCGGTGCCGGTTAGAATGGCAGTTTCATATCTGCGGGCAGGCCGAGACCTTCGGTGATCTTGCGCATCTCTTCTTGGGCACGGTCGGAGGCTTTAGATTGCGCGTCCTTGATGGCCGCAAGGATCAGGTCCTCGACGACTTCTTTGTCATCGCCGTTGAAAATTGAGGGATCGATATCAAGCGCTTTGAGTTCGCCTTTGGCTGTGGCGGTCGCCTTTACAAGGCCCGCACCGGATTCGCCGGTTACGAGGATATTCGACATCTCGTCCTGCATCTGGGCCATCTTGCCCTGCATTTCTTGTGCTTTTTTCATCATTCCGGCCATATCGCCGAGGCCGCCCAGTCCTTTGAACATCGTCTGTCTCCTGATCTTGTGCTTTGGTTTATATGTGGCCGAGGGGGCGGGGGATCAACCGTCTTCGAACGGATCCCATTCATCTTCCACTTCCGGCAGGGCTTGGGTGATCGCTTCGGCGGCGATCTGCTCGGGGGTGCGGATGTTAATAATTTTCGCCCCCGGGAAGGTTGCAAGCACTGCCTGCATCAGCGGATGGGCTTCGGCATCAGCGCGCAGGGCGTTATCATGGGCATCGCGGATTTCGGCGATGGTTTTAGCCGTACTATCGTTGACGATGGTGACGGCCCAGCGGTTGCCAGTCCAGAGTTGCAGGCGGGCGCCCATGCGTTGGGCAAGATCACGCGGGGCGCTGTCGGTCGGGGTGAATTCGATCCGGCCCGGTTGATAGGCCGCGAGGCGCAGGGTGGTTTCGACCTCAACCAAAAGCTTCACATCGCGGTTGGTGCGGATCAGTTCGATCACATGCTCGAAGGTCGGAAAGCGTGCGAGAGCGGCGTCGACATCATGGGCGAGCGCCGTGGTTTGGCCGCTTGCGTTAGGGGCGGAGGCCCGTGGCGCCTGTGATTGTGCCACGGCCTGCGCACCACCGTTCGCTGCCGCAGCGCCACCACTGCCGCCGCCAGGCAGGGGCGCGGGCGGGGTGGCGTTTTGCAGTTTGCGCACCAGTTCTTCGGGGCTGGGCAGATCGGCGACATGGGTCAGGCGAATCACGGCCATTTCCGCGGCCATCATCGCATTGGGCGCGCTTGCGACCTCGTCCAGCGCCTTGAGAAGCATTTGCCACAGCCGCGTCAGCACCCGCATCGGCAGGGCTTCGGCCATGTGCAGGCCACGGGCGCGTTCCTCGGGCGAGACGGTGGGGTCTTCGGCGGCTTCGGGGGTGATCTTTACCACGCTGACCCAATGGGTGATTTCGGCCAGATCGCGCAGCACGGCCATCGGGTCGGCACCGTCAGAATATTGCGCCGAAAGCTCGGTCAGGGCGCTGGCAGCATCGCCACGCAAGATCATGTCGAAGAGATCGAGCACGCGACCACGATCCGCGAGGCCAAGCATCGCGCGGACCTGCATCGCGGTGGTTTCCCCGGCGCCGTGACTGATCGCCTGATCAAGCAAGGAGGTGGCGTCGCGGGCAGAGCCTTCGGCGGCGCGGGTGATCAGCGCCAGCGCGTCATCAGCGATTTCAGCGCCTTCAGACGCGGCGATCTTTTGCAGCAGGGCAATCATTACGTCGGGTTCAATTCGCCGCAGATCGAAACGTTGGCAGCGCGACAGCACGGTGACCGGCACCTTGCGGATTTCGGTCGTCGCCATGATGAATTTGGTATGGGGGGGCGGCTCTTCGAGAGTTTTCAGCAGTGCGTTGAAGGCCGCCGTGGAAAGCATGTGCACTTCGTCGATGATGAAGATCTTGTAGCGGCCTTCGGCGGGGCGTGTGTTCGCCATCGCGTTCAGGTCGCGGATATTGTCCACGCCGGTGGAGGAGGCGGCGTCAATCTCCAGCACATCGAAAAACCGGCCCTCGGCGATGCCGATACAGGGTTTGCACTGACCGCAGGGTGTGGTGGTCGGCCCGCCGTTGCCGTCCAGCCCGATGCAGTTCATGCCCTTTGCGATGATCCGTGCCGTGGTGGTTTTGCCGGTGCCGCGGATGCCTGTCATGATGAAGGCCTGTGCGATGCGGTCCGCCTCGAAGGCGTTCTTAAGGGTGCGCACCATCGCGTCTTGGCCGACCAGATCGGCAAAGGTTTCGGGCCGGTATTTGCGGGCCAGCACGCGGTAGGCAGTTGTATCGGTCATGGGGTTCCGTTCGCGGATTCGCCTGAGGCCCCAACTTAGGCATTCTGCCCTGCCGCGTCCACCGCAGCAGCGGCGTTAACCCTTGATTTGGGAGATGCGATCAAAGTTTACGGGCGCCCCTGCTCAGAGCATCCACAATATGGCACCGACCGCAACGGAGGCGAAGCTGAAAATAACTGCAAGAGCGCGCATTCGGCCATTCGGCTGCGCGTTGGCATTGTGGTCATTCAGCCTGTCGAGTGTTTTTGTCGCGGCATCATGCGCGGCCCAAAAGATATAGATCGCAGCAACCACAAAAATGGTCGCGACTGCCTTGGCGGCCCAAGTCGGGTCAAAATCGCCGAACACGGCCTTAAGCCCGATCGCCACGGCCAGCGACGCCATACCTGTGCGCAGCCAGCCAGCGAAGGTACGCTCGTTGGCGAGGATTGTACGGTCCTCGGCCTAGTTGGTGCGGCTTTCGGCTAGATCATTTTTATCCGTCATTGAACTATTGTGCGGTCTGCGCGTTGGCATGACAATGTTATTTGACACATCGGGGGAAAGTTCATGCGGCTTCGGGGCATTCGGCGGAGTAACAACGTAGAGGTCCGCCGTGGCGGCGGTGGCATGGGCGGCAAGGCTGGCGGGCTTGGGGTTGTGGGCGTGCTTGCGGTTATGGCAATCGGCTATTTCACTGGCATTGATGTGACCCCGTTGCTGACCGGAAGCGGATCGCCGCAAACCCAGCAGAGCACCCCAGTGAGCGAAAGCGATGACCGCGCGACGCAATTTTCCGCTCAGGTTCTTGCGACGACCGAAGATGTCTGGTCGCAGGTTTTCGAACAGCAATTGGGCGAAACCTATGTGCCGCCAAAGCTGGTTATTTTCTCCAACGTCACCAGCAGCCCCTGTGGCGGAGCGTCGGGTGCGACAGGGCCGTTTTACTGCCCAGCAGATAGCAAAGCCTATCTCGACACGTCATTTTTCACTATGTTGAGCGAGCGCATGGGCGCCGAGGGCGACTTCGCCGCCGCCTATGTGATTGCCCATGAGGTTGCGCATCATGTGCAGAACGAAATCGGTGTTCTGCCCAAGGTGAACGCCGCACGGCAGAGCGCCTCGGAGCGGGAGGCTAATGCGCTGACGGTCCGGCTTGAATTGATGGCCGATTGTTTTGCGGGCATCTGGGGCGCGAATGTGAAGGGGCTGTTGGAAAAAGGCGACGTTGACGAGGCGCTGAATGCGGCGCGCAAAATCGGTGATGATTACCTGCAAAAACAGGCCGGTCGGGTGCCGAACCCGCATACTTTCACCCACGGCACCTCCGAGCAGCGCTCGCGTTGGTTTGCCAAGGGGTTTGACAGCGGCCAGATGGATTCCTGCGATACTTTTGCGACGAATAATCTGTAAGCGGATGGTGTTGAGAGGGCTTTGCCCTTTCGGCAGCATCCTGCGGATGCGCCTGTCGGGTTCTTCCACTTGCACTGCAAACGGGTTTAGGTGAGAGATTGATAACGACCCAAGCGGGACCCGTTACGGCTGCTTCCTTCCGGATCTGACCGGGTTGGCGAGGCGCCTGCCCGCACCAACCTCTCAAGGCCCATATAGGACGCTGAACTCGCGAGTGCAAGCCTCGGAGGTTCAGGGGAAATGCCAAGCTTGCATGGCCTAAGTGCAGGCGCTTTGGCCGCCGCCGGTTAGGTCTCCGTCAATAGATTGTCGCTATACCGCACGCAGCTAGAGCATTGCTTTTGCGGCTCCGATCATGCCAGTGCTATAGGCAGTGCGCCACCAGAGCGGCAGAAATCTGTTGAGGACTAGAAACATGCAGCACGCCGAGCAGGTGACATTCGGAGGGTCGGCGCTTGATCGTGCGGGCGAAATACGCAGCAATCCGGACGCAGTAACCGCGGCTTTGGCCCACCCCGATAGCAAGGCAATCCTGTTTTGGCGTGGCAAGCCGCTGCTTTCAATGGCGCGGCCTGCGGGGCTGGTGCGTCTTGCGATGGATCATCCGGTGCTACAACAAGCCTCGGCCGATATGATCTTGCTCGGGCGCGAAGACGGTGCCGCACGCTTTGCCTGCGATATTTCCGGTTGGACCCCCGAAGACCTTGATGGCGCGACGCTCGACAGCTTTCTGGACGCGAGCGAACAGCGCCACCCCTTGTTGGAAGACGACACGGCATTTGCTGAGTTGCGGCGGGTGATGACATGGCTCACTCCGCGCGATGCGGAGCTTGCCGCCACCGGCAAAGCCATTCTGGATTGGCATGAAAGTCACGGGTTCTGTGCGCGCTGCGGCGGTAAATCCGACGTCGCACAGGCGGGCTGGCAGCGGGTATGTACGGTTTGCAATGCCAGCCATTTCCCCCGCACCGATCCTGTTGTGATCATGTTGATCACGACCGGAAACTCGGTGCTTATGGGGCGGTCGCCGTTCTGGCCGGAAGGGATGTTTTCGCTGCTTGCTGGATTCGTCGAGCCGGGCGAGACCTTGGAGGCTGCGGTGCGCCGCGAGGTTTTTGAAGAAGCGGGCGTGCGGGTCGGGGCGGTTAGTTATTTGGCGAGCCAGCCTTGGCCGTTTCCGGCCTCGCTGATGTTTGGTTGTCGTGGCGAGGCGCTGAGCACCGAGATCACTATTGACCCCGTCGAGATTGAAGACGCGATGTGGGTCAGCCGTGAAGAGATGATGCAGGTTTTCGCAGGCGAGCACCCGCGGATTTTGCCAGCCCGAAAGGGTGCCATTGCACATTTTTTATTAGAGAACTGGCTTGCAGATACGCTTGATTGACGCAACAATATATTAACAACTGTGCTGGCAGCCTGCGCTAGCGATTAGGCGAGAGGCCCCCGCATGATCTTTTCCACCAAAGAAGATATCGAAGCCCCCATTGGGGCGGTCTTTGCCATGTTGTGCGACTTTGAAGGTTTTGAGCGGTCTGCCATGCGGCGCGGCGCCGAGGTCCAGCGGGTGGACCGGCTCAGCTCGCCCGGTGTCGGGATGACATGGAACGCGGCCTTTAAAATGCGCGGTAAAAAGCGCGAGATGCAGGTCGAGATGGTGACTTTTGACAAACCCAACGAGATGGTGCTGGAAAGCACTTCGCCGGGGCTAATCGGCCAGATGCGCTTTGATTTGATCGCCCTGTCGCGCAGCCGCACCCGCATCAGTGTCGAGCTTGAGGTCAAGCCTTTGAACCTTTCGGCCCGATTGTTGGTGCAATCGCTGAAGCTGGGTAAAACCAAGCTAGCGCAAAAGTACAAGCTACGCGTTGCTGAATATGCGAAAACCATGGAAGAGCGTCATGCCAAGTCTGCTTAAAGGCGCAGCCTTAAGCTGAAAAAGGCACGGCCCCGGTCCCGCTAGCCCCGGCCCGCGCTGGCCGGATAGACCCCGAGAATTTCCAGCATATTGGTGAAATACCCCAACTCCTCAAGCGCGCGGGCAACAGGCGGGTCTTCGGGGTGGCCTTCGATATCGGCGTAAAACTGGGTCGCGGTGAACGACCCGCCCACCATATAGCTTTCAAGCTTGGTCATGTTGACGCCGTTGGTCGCGAAACCGCCCATCGCTTTGTAGAGCGCGGCAGGGATGTTGCGCACTTCAAAGACGAAAGTTGTCAGCATCTTGCCACCGCGCCGCGCCAGATCAATTTCTGGCGACATCAGCAAAAAGCGGGTGGTGTTGTGATCCATATCCTCGATATCGCGCGCCAGCACCTCCAGCCCGTGGATATCGGCGGCAACCTCACTGGCCAGCACGCCTTCGCGAGACCCCTCAGCCTCGGCCAGCTCGGCAGCCGCACCTGCACTATCGGCAGCAGCCTCCGAGGTGATGCCATGCGCATCGAGAAAGCTGCGCGCCTGCGGCAGCAGTACCAGATGGGCGCGGACGTGTTTGACGTCGCTCAGCGCCACACCGGGGCGGGCCATCAGCGCAATGCGGACCCGGACAAAGGCTTCGCCAATGATGTGCAGTCCGCTTTCGGGCAGCAAACGGTGGATATCGGCTACACGGCCGTAGGTGGTGTTTTCGACGGGCAGCATCGCCAGATCGGCGCGGCCTTCACGTACGGCGCGGAACACGCCTTCGAACGTGGTGCAGGGCACGGGGATCGCATCGGGGGATGCCTGCATGCAGGCCTCGTGGCTATAGGCGCCAAGCGCGCCCTGAAAGGCAATGCGCGGGGTGTTTTGTGCTGGCATGGGCGCGGTCCTTCAAGCTGCGGGGCAGGGCAGGGCAATTGGTCGCGGTAACTACACCTTGCCTGCGCGGAGGGAAAGCAATAGATACGCCGCTGACACCGCTCGATTATCAAGCCCAGATTACCAAACAATGGACCATGCCCCATGTTCGACACGATGACCGTCACCAAAGTTGCCGCCGGCCTTTTCGGAGCCTGGCTTATCCTTCTTCTGGGCAAATGGGCCGGAGAAGAGCTGTACGCTGCCGAAGCCCACGGCGAACCATCCTATGTGATTGAAGTCGCAGATGCAGGTGGTGACGCAGGTGGAGAAGAGGTCGATTTTGCAGCGATCCTTGCTAGCGCAGACGTTGAGAGCGGCGCAAAGATCTTCAAGAAATGCTCGGCCTGCCACAAAGCGGTTGAAGGCGAAAATGCTGTTGGCCCTTACCTTTATGGTGTGGTTGGCCGCCCCGCCGACAGCGCCGATGGCTTTGGCTATTCCGGTGCGTTGGAAAAAGTGGTCGACGTCTGGACGCCTGAGCACCTGAACGGCTTCCTCGCCAGCCCCAAAGGCTATGCACCGGGCACGTCGATGGGTTTCGCCGGTTTGAAAAAGGTCGAAGACCGTGCCGACGTCATTGCCTATCTCGACAGCCTCGACGGCTGATCCGAATAGAATTTATGGAAAAGGCCGCGCATGTCGCGGCCTTTTTTCGTATCCGCCCCCTGCGCCGTGGGCGGATCGCCTCCAGATAACATATTCGCAACTTGTATCTTGGCCCCCAGCACCATTAGCCTAGATTTCGACGCAGTGCGTATTGCGAACCTAAGGATGTGCCTGATGACAAGTGCCCAGAGCCGGACCCAGACCCAGACCCGTACCGCCACCCGTGCCAAGCCGCCGTTCGGGGCGCTTCATCTAGGGGCGCTGATCGTGGCGGGAACCGCGCTGGTTTGGGGCGCTGCCGCCCTTGCGCAAGACGAGAAGATCGTCAAAAGCCACGGCTACTCGTTCTATGGCAATCTGACCTATCCCGCGGATTACACCCATTTCGATTACGTGAACCCCGATGCCCCAAAGGGCGGCGAGATTTCCTTTTCCGCGCTGGGCACCTTTGATTCGATGAACCCCTACAGCCGTAAGGGCCGTGGCGGGGCGCTGTCCTATATGATGTACGAAAGCTTGCTCGGTGAAGGCACCGGCAACGAATCTGCCCCTGCGGATGTCTATGGCGAGCAGTATTGCCTGCTTTGCGAAAGCCTCGAATACCCCGAGAGCAAGGCGTGGGTGATCTTTCACATGCGCAAGGACGCCAAGTTCTCGACCGGCGATCCCGTGACCGCGCATGACATTGAGTTCAGCCATAATTTGCTGCTGGATCAGGGTCTGCAATCCTATGCCGATGCGGTGCGCAAGCGCATCCCCAAGGTCGAAGTGATCGACGATTACACCATCAAGTTCTACTTTGCCGAAGACATCTCGCGCCGCAGCCTGATTGATCAGGTCGGTGGTGTGCCTGCGTGGTCGAAAAAGTGGTTTGATGAAACCGGCGCGCGGTTGGATGAAAGCCGCCTGACGACCTCGCCCGGTTCTGGCCCTTATGTGGTGGACAAGGTCGATGTGAATCGCCGCATCACCTATAAACGCAACCCTGAATATTGGGGCAATGACCTGCCGTTCAATGTGGGCCGCAACAACTTCGACACCATACGCGTTGAATATTTCGGTGACGATACGGCCGCATTCGAGTCGTTCAAGGCGGGGGAATACACCTTCCGGTCTGAGGGAGATTCGCGGCAATGGGCGACGGGCTATGACTTCCCCAAGGTCGACGAGGGCTATGTTGTAAAAGAGGAAATCGCTGACGGTGCACCGCCGACGGCCAGCGGGATCGTGTTCAACCTTGCGTCCGAGCCGTTCAAAGACGTGCGGGTGCGCCAAGCTGTGGCGCTGGCGTTCAACTTTGAATGGACTAACGAGTCGCTGCAATACGGGCTTTTCGCGCCGCGTGCTTCTTTCAGTCAGGACACGCCGCTGATGGCCAAAGGCGCGCCTGAGGGGGCCGAACTGACGTTCCTGCAAGAGCTCGGTGATCTGGTGCCGCCTGAGATGATGAGTGAAGAGGCGGTCGTGCCCCATACCTCCGATGCGTCGCGTCTACAGGACCGCCGCAATCTGCGCCGCGCAATGGGGCTGTTGGATGAAGCGGGCTATGCCGTGGGCGACACCGGCAAGCGCGTCGGGCCGGATGGCAAACCGCTGCGGCTGACCTTTTTGCTGAACTCGTCCGGCTCGCCAACCCTGCGGGCGGTGGTTGAAAACATCATGGCGAATGTGGATGCGATGGGCATCGAAGCTGTGCTCGAAAACGTTGATAGCGCGCAATATACCTCGCGTGAACGCGACCGCGATTACGACATGGTGTTTGATTCCTATCCGTCGCTCTTGGGCACCGGCACCGGCCTTGCCCAGCGTTTCGGCTCCGAGGCGGCGACCTATTCGCTTTTCAACCCTGCTGGCCTTGCCAGCCCGCTGGTCGATGCGATCATCGAAAAGTCGCTCGCCGCCCAAACGCAGGAGGAGGAAGACGCCTCCATCATGGCGCTGGACCGCGCGCTACGGCACGAGTTTTTCATGATCCCCGTCTGGTACAAGCCGACTTTCTGGGTCGCCTACTATGACCAGTACGAACACCCCAAGGAGCAACCTGCCTATGCGCTGGGGTATCTCGATTTCTGGTGGTACAATGCCGAAAAAGCAGAAAAATTGCGTGCCGCTGGCGCGCTGCGGTAGATCGGAAACATGGGCGCCTATATTCTTCGACGGCTATTGCTGATTATTCCCACGCTTGTCGGGATCATGATCATCAATTTCGCACTTGTGCAGTTTGTTCCCGGTGGTCCGGTGGAGCAGGCCATCGCCCGTATTCAGGGCGGTGGTGACGTGTTCTCCGGCTTTGCAGGGGGCGATGAAGGCGGCGGCAATGCCGCACTCGCCAATGAAAACTACGTTGGTGCGCGGGGCCTGCCGCCGGAATTCATCGCCGAGCTTGAACGCGAATACGGCTTTGACAAGCCACCCGTTCAGCGGTTTTTCAACATGATGTGGAACTACGCCCGATTTGATTTTGGCGAGAGCTATTTCCGGTCAATCAGCGTCATTGATCTGGTTAAAGAAAAGCTGCCGGTCTCGATTACGCTGGGGCTTTGGTCAACGCTGATCGCCTATATCGTGTCGATCCCGCTGGGCATCGCCAAGGCGGTGCGCGATGGCAGCAGCTTTGACACCTGGACCAGTGGCGCAATCATCGCGGCCTATGCGATCCCCGGCTTCTTGTTCGCGATCCTGCTGCTGGTGCTCTTTGCGGGCGGCTCCTATTGGCAGCTCTTCCCCCTGCGTGGGCTGACCAGCGACAATTGGCAAACCCTGTCGCCCTTGGGCAAGGTGTTGGACTATTTCTGGCACATCGCGCTGCCGGTGCTGGCTTCGACCATTTCGGCCTTTGCGACGCTGACACTGCTGACGAAAAACAGCTTTCTCGACGAGATCAAAAAGCACTATGTGATGACCGCCCGCGCCAAGGGCCTGTCCGAGAGCAAGGTGCTGTATGGTCATGTGTTCCGCAACGCGATGCTGATTGTGATCGCAGGCTTTCCGGCAGTGTTTATCGGGGTGTTCTTTGGTGGTTCGCTGATTATCGAAACGATCTTCTCGCTGGATGGCTTGGGGCGCTTGGGCTTCGAGGCCGCGGTGGCGCGGGACTACCCGATTGTCTTTGGCACGCTGTTCATCTTTGGCCTGATCGGGCTGGTGGTCGGCATCCTGTCGGACCTCATGTATGTGCTGGTCGATCCACGCATTGATTTCGAGCGGCGGGAAGGCTGATGAGCACAGTATCAAACGATGACCGCGTACCTGGTCAGGACGCGCCGCCTCCCGTTACGCCTACGCGGCGCAGGTGGCTGTCACCGCTGAACCAGCGGCGCTGGCGCAACTTTACCCGCAACCGCCGTGCCTTTTGGTCGCTGTGGATATTCGCGGTGCTGTTTGGCGTCTCGCTGTTTGCCGAGTTCGTGGCCAACGACAAGCCGATCCTCGTGAGCTATCGCGGCGAATACTATACGCCGATCTTCAACTTTTACCCTGAAACTGCTTTTGGCGGCGATTTCCAGACCGAGGCCGCCTACCGCGACCCCGAGGTGCGCTGCCTGATTGCGACGGGCGGGCTGGAGCAATGTTTTGACGACCCTGACGCTTTTCTGGCCGATGCACAGGACGGGGTGATTGACGGCACGGAGATTGACCAAGGCTGGGCGCTTTGGCCGCCGATCCCCTATTCGTTCAACACCTCCGTGGACCGCCCCGGTGCCGCGCCGCTGCCGCCCAATGCGCAGAACTGGCTGGGCACCGACGGCACCAAACGTGATGTGCTGGCGCGGGTGATCCACGGCTTCCGTCTGTCGATCCTGTTCACGCTAATCGTCACCGGCCTCGCCAGTTTGATCGGGATTATCGCAGGCGCGGTGCAGGGCTTTTTCGGCGGCTGGACCGATCTGATTTTCCAACGGATTATCGAGATCTGGTCCTCCACCCCGTCGCTTTACGTGATCATCATCATGTTCGCGATATTGGGCCGCTCGTTTTGGTTGTTGGTGTTTCTGCTGGTGCTGTTCTCATGGACCTCGCTGGTGGGCGTGGTGCGCGCCGAATTCCTGCGCGCCCGTAACCTTGAGTATGTTCGCGCCGCCCGCGCATTAGGGGTCGGCAACGTGACGATCATGTTCCGCCACATGCTGCCCAACGCCATGGTTGCGACGCTGACAATGCTGCCGTTCATCATCACCGGCACAATCTCGACCCTCGCGATCCTCGACTTCCTCGGCTTCGGCTTGCCGTCCTCGGCCCCCTCGCTGGGGGAGTTGACCTTGCAAGCAAAGCAAAACCTGCAAGCGCCGTGGCTGGCCTTTACCGCCTTCTTCACCTTTGCGATCATGCTGTCGTTGCTGGTGTTCATCTTCGAAGGCATCCGCGACGCATTCGACCCCAGAAAGACATTCTCGTGAGCCTGTTGGAAGTCAAAGATCTTTGCGTGTCATTCCGGCAGGACGGGCAGCTCACGCAGGCCGTCAAGGGCGTGTCCTTTGCGCTAGAGCGTGGCGAGACCGTGGCGCTGGTCGGCGAAAGCGGCTCGGGGAAGTCGGTCTCGGCGCTGTCGACCGTGTCACTGCTGGGCGATAGTGCGACCGTGACCGGTTCGGTCACCTATGACGGCCAGCAGATGATTGGTGCCAGCGACAAGCTGCTGCGCAAGGTGCGCGGCAATGACATCAGCTTTATCTTTCAAGAACCGATGACCTCGCTCAACCCGCTGCACACCATCGAAAAGCAGTTGGCCGAGAGCCTTGCTTTGCATCAGGGGCTGGCAGGCGATGCTGCGCGGGTGCGTATTCTTGAACTGATGGAAAAGGTTGGCATTCAGGACGCCGAGAGCCGTCTTGGTGCCTATCCGCACCAGCTTTCGGGTGGCCAGCGCCAGCGCGTCATGATCGCGATGGCTCTCGCCAACAAGCCGGACGTGCTGATCGCGGACGAGCCGACAACGGCGCTGGACGTGACCATTCAAGCGCAAATCCTTGATCTGTTGAAGGACCTGAAAGACAGCGAAGGCATGGGCCTGCTGTTCATCACCCACGACCTTGGCATCGTGCGCCGCATCGCTGATCGTGTCTGCGTGATGCAAAAAGGCAAGATCGTCGAGCAGGGGCCAACGCGCGAGATTTTCGATAACCCCCAGCACCCCTACACCAAAAAGCTGCTCAGCGCCGAGCCTGCGGGTCAGCCCGCGCCCATACAGCCCGACGCGCCCGAGATTGTGCGCACCGATCATCTCAAGGTCTGGTTCCCGATCCAGACGGGTCTGCTGCGTCGCACGACGGGTCACGTCAAAGCCGTCAACGACGCAACGCTATCTGTGAGGGCAGGGGAGACTTTGGGCATCGTAGGCGAGTCCGGTTCGGGCAAGACCACGCTCGCGCTGGCGATTATGCGACTGATCTCCTCTGGGGGGGGGATGACCTTTAAGGGCCGCGACCTGCGTAAGCTTTCAACCAAGGAGCTGCGCCGTCTGCGGTCGCAAATGCAGATTGTGTTTCAAGATCCCTTTGGCTCGCTGTCGCCGCGGATGACCTGCTTCCAGATCATCGCGGAGGGACTGGATATTCATAAGGTCGACACCCAGCGGGACCAGCGTGAGTTGGTCAGTGAAGTGATGGTCGAGGTCGGGCTCGACCCCGCCACGATGGACCGCTATCCACATGAGTTTTCCGGCGGCCAGCGTCAGCGTATCGCCATTGCCCGCGCCATGGTGCTACGTCCCAGCCTGTTGGTGCTCGACGAGCCGACCAGCGCGCTCGATATGACCGTGCAGGTGCAGATCGTTGATCTGCTGCGGAATTTGCAGGTTAAATACGGGCTGGCTTATCTATTCATCTCGCATGACCTCAAGGTGGTACGCGCGATGTCGCATAAAGTGATGGTGATGAAGCGCGGCGACGTGGTGGAATACGGCGATGCCGATGATCTCTATAACAACCCGCAGTCCGACTATACGCGGACGCTGCTGCAGGCGACGACCTGAACGTTGGCCCTGCGTGATATGCGCCCTTAAGGCGCAGTTCCACACCCCAACGACACACCCCGAAATAGCGGCGGCCACTGCCCCTTTATGGAGCAGTGGCCGCAATTTAAGCCGCTATGGGTCTGGGTCGGGTTTTAGCTGGGGCCAACCATAAAGCACTGGATGTTGCGCGCAGCTAGGCGGCGGCAGGCCAAATCCGCACCTTCTCGGGTCATGCCGAGGAAGTTTGCGTCATATCCCTGTGGGCGCTTGACGACCTTGCGCAGCGTGCCGTCCAGTGAGGACATCTCTGAAAGGGCGGTTTTCAGCAGAACTTTTTCGGCGGCGTATTGGCTGGGGAAACGGCCTACGTTGACGCCCCAATGTCTGCCACCGGAGGTCGAGACGCGGGTGACGATCTCTTGTTCCACTTGGGCGACCTTCGCAGCTTGATCGACGGGTGCGGCCTGTGGTTCGGTTGTTTCCTGCTGGAGCGCGCGGATCGGCGCGGCGCTTTTAGGTCTCAGGATCGGGGCGATTCCGCTTGCGGTGGCAACACGTACCTCGGCTGGCTGTTCGGGCGCGGGGGTTTTGACGGCTTCGCGCAGGGCGGCGTTGATATCGGCCTTGGACACGGCACTTACGGCAGATTGCTCAGCCGTGGCGACCATAACTTCGGTGATCGGGCGCTGCACGGGGCGCTTGGAGTTGGTGACCGCGCCGACGAGGCGGATGGTCTTGCCTGCGCCCCCAATGGTCGAGCCGGGGACCGCGTCATCGCTGCTTTCGACATCGGCATAGACCGGGGCATCGGGCTTGCGTGTCGGTGCAGAGGCGGGCGCGCGACGGAAGCCGAGGTCCATCAGTTCCGCCACTTTGGCGTTGCGCGATGCGGTGGACTGGCCGCCGAAGACCGTGACGATAATGCGTTCGTTGCCGCGCTCGGCGGAGGCGGTGAGGTTAAAGCCGGCAGCGCGGGTATAGCCGGTTTTGATGCCGTCTGCGCCCTTGTAGGAGCCCAGAAAGCGTCGGTTGGTGTGCGACACCTTGGCGACGCCCGCATCTGCGGTGATCCGCGAGAACAGGTTGTAATACTGCGGATAATCATAAAGCAGGTGCCGCCCCATGATCGTCATGTCATGCGCGGTCGACATATGGCCGTTCTCGGTCAGCCCGTGCGCGTTTTTAAAGGTTGAGCGTGTCATGCCCAGGGCTTGCGCAGTGCGGTTCATCCGGCGGGCGAATTTGGCCTCGGATCCTTCGATGGCTTCGCCGATGGCGGTGGCCGCGTCGTTGGCAGATTTAACGGCTGCGGCGCGAATGAGGTAGCGCAATGCAATGGTCTGGCCGGTGCGCAGGCCGAGCTTGCTTGGCTGCTCTGACGCTGCATTGGCGGAAATCGTGACTTGGCTATCAAGCGAAATCTCGCCCTTCTGGATCGCCTCAAAGGCAATATAGAGAGTCATCATTTTGGTCAGCGAAGCAGGGTGAAGGCGGGTGTTTGCGTTGCTTTCGTGGATCACCTTACCCGTGCGGGCGTCGATGACATAAGCGGCATAGGGGGCCGCGAGGGCCGACATCGGTACGATGACCAATAGCCACAAAGCCGCTAAGAGAAATAGCCCGAAACGGGCCGGCTGAACACGCCGCACCTTCATTGAAAACCTGCCTTATTTACTGCCACAGACCGCCGATTTCTTCGACTGGCCAAATTGTTCTTATACAAACCGTAGCATAGGTTTAAATTCCGATAAAGACTGTGAATTAAGGCAATTGAAAGGAATGGCCGAATGCCGCTGCGCATATCTGGGGGTTGAATTGGGGTGCGGCACTATAGAGGCCAATGTGGCGAGAATGAGGCGACAATTTGCCGTGCACCGCCACATTTCAACCGACTCACTGCGGGTGGTTCAACAGTCGCCAAAAGCGCTCGTTTTGCGCCCTTACAAACCCGATATTTGGCGCGTCAAATCGGGCAATTCCGACAGGTCTCCGATCTCGGCGTAGCGTGTGGATTGCGGGGTTTTGGCGTGCTCGATTTCCCATGTCAGCCCGTACGGAACATAGACGCCCCAGCCGCCCGCATCGATCATCGCTACCACATCCGAACGCATGGAATTGCCCACCATTAGTCCCTGATCCACGCCCGACCCGTGCCCTTCAAAGATGGCGCGATAGGTCTGTGGAGTTTTGTCAGTGACAATCTCGATAGCGTCGAAATGTGCGCGAAGACCTGATTGCGCCAGTTTGCGCTCTTGATCCAACAGGTCGCCTTTGGTGATCAGAACCAGCTTGAACTGGCCTTTAAGCGCCTCCAGCGTCGAGACCACATTCGGCAGCAATTCAACCTCATGAGAGAGCATGTCGCGGCCTGCGGCAAGGATCTCTCCGATCACGGAGGAGGGCACGCGCCCGTCGGTGACCTCGATCGCGGTTTCGATCATCGACAGGGTGAAACCTTTGATCCCGAAACCGTAGTGCGGCAGGTTGCGCTTTTCGGCCTCCAGCAGCCGCGCCATCAGATCGGCCTTCTCGCTATGCTCGGACAGCAGTCCGGCAAAGTGGTCTTGGGTCAGCGCAAAAAAGCGTTCGTTGTGCCAAAGCGTGTCGTCGGCATCAAATCCGATGGTGGTCAGAACGGGGGCCATGGGGTGCTGCCTCTTTTCTAATTGCCTGCAGAGGTTATATAGACGGATACGCGACTCGCAATTCAACCCGCAGGATACCAAACCCAGCAATGCTCTCGCACGAACATATGATGGCAGACCGGCCGCGCGATGATGATCAAACAGATCTTCTGACCAAGTCGAAGCCCAAGACCAAGCGGCCACCGCTCTATAAGGTGTTGCTGCTGAATGATGATTTCACCCCGATGGAGTTTGTCGTTCACATTCTTGAGCGGTTCTTCGGCCTCAATCACGCGCAGGCATTCGAGATCATGCTGACGGTGCATAAAAAGGGGCTGGCCGTCGTGGGTGTTTTCAGCCACGAGATTGCCGAGACAAAGGTGGCGCAGGTGATGGACTTTGCCCGTCGCCACCAGCACCCGCTGCAATGTACAATGGAAAAAGAAGAGTAATCAGTGATAGATGCCCGGCTACAGCTGGCGCTAGACGGGAGCGGGCTTGAAGTGCCCGAAGAGGGGCAGATCGCGATCTTCCGTCCTTCGGTTGATGCCGATTTGGCCGGCCTTCCCGTTGAGCGCTGTAAGATCATTCAGGATTTCAAACCGTTTCACGACGCTTGGGCGGCGCGGGGTTATGACGTGGCACAGGTCACGCAAGAACGCTTTGCCATGGCGATTGTCTGTCTGCCCCGCTCCAAGGTCGAGGCGCGCGCGCTGATCGCCGAAGCCTGCGCCGTGTGCGACGGGCAGGTGGTGATCGACGGGCAAAAGACCGACGGCATTGATTCCATTCTGCGCGAGGTCCGTGGCCGGGTGACCGTGCAGGGCCCGATTTCCAAGGCCCATGGCAAACTCTTTTGGATCGACACGCCCTCGACCGACTTTTTCGAAGATTGGGTTGCTGGACCTGCACTGACCGAAGGTGGGTTCTGGACTGCGCCGGGCGTGTTTTCGGCGGATGGCGTCGATCTGGCGTCGGCTCTGTTGGTCGATGCTTTGCCCGAAAAGCTCGGGGCCGAAGTGGTTGATCTGGGCGCGGGTTGGGGCTTTTTGTCGGCGCATCTGCTGACCCGTCCCGAAGTGAAGACCCTGCATGTCGTTGAAGCGGGGCATATGGCGCTGGAATGCGCGCGGCACAATATCACCGATCCCCGCGCCCGCTTCTTGTGGGAGGATGCCACAACGTGGGCGCCGCCGCATAAAATCGATACCGTGGTGATGAACCCGCCATTTCACACCGGACGCGCCGCAGAGCCGCAGATTGGTCAGGCCTTTGTCGCCGCTGCCGCGCGGATATTGTCGGGCCATGGCAACCTGTGGATGGTCGCCAACCGCCATTTGCCCTACGAGGCCGAGCTTCGGACCCGGTTTGCGCATGTCGAAGAACGCGGCGGCGATGCCCGCTTCAAGCTGTTTCATGCGGCACGGCCCCTACGGCTGAAACGCAGTTAATAAAGAGTAAGGATCGCCCAGATGTCATTTTCGATCACTGGCAAAACGGCCATCATCACCGGATCGGCGACTGGCATCGGCCTCGCACTTGCGCGTCACTTCGCGGATCAGGGCGCCAATGTGATGTGTGCCGATAGCGATGAAAAGAAGCTGGTCGAAGAGTTCGGCAGCGCGCCGGATGACGGCAATGTCCGCCGGTTTGCCGGCGACCTGCGCGAACGGCTGACCCTCGCAAACCTCGTCTCGGCAACGATTGATGCCTTCGATCAGGTCGATATTTTGGTCAATGCGTCGCGCCAGTTGGTGCAGACCGATGCCTTGGATCCGGACGATACATCAGTCAGCACCTTGCTGGAGAGCAATCTGGCGACATCGCTGCATCTGTCGCGCTTGGTGGCAAAGCGGATGATCAAACAGGCCGAGGACCAGACCGAGGGGCAGGTCGGCTCGATCATCAACCTCAGCTCCATCGCGGCGCATCAGGTTCAGCCTGAGCTTATGGGCTATTCCATCGCCGCCGCCGCGGTCGAGCAGATGACGCGGTCGATGGCGGTTGTTTTGGCCGAGCACCGTGTGCGGGTGAACGCGATATCTTTCGGCTCGGTGATGAGCGGCTCTTTGCGGGCGGCGGTCGCTGACAATAAGGAATGGCGTAACAACATCCGCGAGAATACCCCGCTTGGCCGGATCGCCTCGCCCAACGAGCTGTGCGAAGCGGTGCAGTTTCTCGCCGCCGAAAGCTCGGGCTTTATGACTGGCGAAGTCATGGTGATCGACGGGGGCCGCAGCCTGATGGGCGCAGTGAAGGCGCCAGCGCATTAAATACTAGTACAGGCGTTGCGTTGACGGTGGGTTCGCGGCCATTGAGAGGTTCTGCTGGTGCCGCCGCGCTACCATACCCCGCGAACGCAAATCGCCGCCCCCTTTCGGGCGCGGCGATCTTTGTAAGACGCGCTCAGGGTCTGAGCGTGTCCATAACCTGTCTTACTGCTTTGGCAGCATAACGCCGTCGATCACATGGATCACGCCGTTCGACTGTGCGACATCTGCGATCTCGACAAACGCGCCATTGCCGTTCTCATCGGTCAACAGGATGCGACCGTCGTCAGCATAGGTCACGTCAAGCATACAACCGCCCAGTGTCGCCAGAGGGTGGTGTCCTTCGTTGTCGTCCACAAGGCTCTTCAATGCGTCACCCATCACGGTGTCGCTGACCACGTGGCAAGTCAGAACCTGCTGAAGCTGCTCTTTGTTTTCAGGCTTCAGAAGATTGTCGACAGCACCTGCTTCAAGACGGCCGAACGCGTCGTTGGTCGGCGCGAAAACGGTGAAGGGGCCAGCGCCAGACAGCGTTTCAGCCAGACCGGCAGCCTGAACAGCAGCGACCAGCGTGGTGTGATCGGCGGAGTTTACAGCGTTCTCGACGATGTTCTTGATGGCGAACATCTCAGCGCCGCCCACCATCGGATTTTCTGCGGCATGGACAGCGCCTGCGCTGACAGCGATTACGGCGGCGGTCATCATGGATTTAGCAAAATACATTTCAGTCTCCTAAACTTCGGGACGATGAGTGTCCTTATGCAGTTACAACGAACCAGCGGTCGGCATAGTTTCAATCTATTTTAGGGGCAGGGCGCGGCGGGCCGGATTCCGCGCAATATTATTTCGCCCTATTATTAGTGCTGTCAGGAGAAATGAGGCGATGTTGGGGGATTTGGCTCTTGACGGCATCGCAGGGCTGTCCTAATCCACGCGCCGATGGCGTTATAGCTCAGCTGGTTAGAGCGAACGACTCATAATCGTTAGGTCCCTGGTTCAAATCCAGGTAACGCCACCACTTTCCGACCCCTTCGCTCGGAAAACCAGACCCGCCGCGCTTTGTCCAAGCGCGACGCCCCCAACCGGTCCTGCCCAGTTCTTGTGACACACCCTTGCATGGGTCGTTGTGCACTATAATTCCGCGGCCTCGCATTGAGTTTGACGTAACCGTCCTGAGGCGCCTAGCGTAATTGCACGAAAGTGCAAAATGGGGGGAGAAAAACCCGTTTGCACAGGGAGCGAAAGTCGGGTGACAACCGTTTGCGGCTGTCATAGCGTTTCGCGGGGAGCAACGCGTCGGGCCGAGGCCGCACAGGGCCGCCCGAGCTGGGGAGACAACATGCCAATTACACGAAAATCATTTTTGACCACGGCGGGCGCCGCCACACTGGCCGTATTGATGGGCCTGCCCGCCGCGGCGCAGGACGTCACGCTGCGGCTGCACCAGTTTCTGCCCGCACAGGCCAACGTACCAAAGCTGGTTTTGGACGTCTGGGCCGATAAGATCGAGGCCGACAGCGCAGGCCGGATCAAGATCGAGCGCTATCCCGCGATGCAGCTTGGCGGCACCCCGCCCGAGTTGATCGATCAGGCCATCGACGGCGTGGCCGATATCGTCTGGGCCGTAAACGGCTTCACCCCCGGACGTTTCCCGCACACCGAAGTGTTCGAGCTGCCGTTCATGGTGCAAGACGCCCGCGCCGCCAGCCACGCCTATTGGACGATGTTCGACGAACATATGAAGGACACTGATTTCAAGGACGTGCATATCCTTGGTGCTTGGGTCCATGGCCCCGGCATGTTGCACACCAAAGCGCCGGTTAACGTACCTTCGGACCTGCAGGGCATGAAAATCCGTGGCGGTTCGCGGATGGTCAACCAGTTGCTTGAGATCGTCGGCGCGACACCCGTGGGTTTGCCTGTCACCGGCATCCCCGAGGCGCTTTCCAAAGGTGTGATCGACGGCACCACCATCCCTTGGGAGGTCACGACCTCGCTCAAGGTGGCGGAACTGGTTGGCAACCACACCGAATTTGACGGTCCCGCGATCTATGACCTGACCTTCGTACTGGCGATGAACAAAGATAAATACGACAGCATGCCCGACGATCTGAAAAAGATCATCGACGACAACTCCGGTCATGACTTCTCGGTCTTCGCAGGTGGTACGCAGTCCGATGCGGATGGTCCGGCACGCCAGTTGGCAGTGGATGCGGGCAACAACATCATCACCGTCAGCGAAGAAGACGCGAAGAAGTGGGAAGAGATTGCCAAGCCGGTCTATGCCAACTGGATCGCGGACATGGAAAGCAAAGGCATCGACGGTCAGGCCCTGATCGATCAGGCCCGCGCGCTGATGGCCGATTATAAATAAGCCGATGCACGCGCCGCGCAAAAGCGGCGCGGCTTTTATAAAGGGGAGGATCATTCAATGGTCACACGGAAAGCATTTCTGAATTTCGCGGCCGCCGCGGCGCTGTCACTGGCCGCCGGTCAGGCATTCGCGCAGGACGTCACGCTGCGCATGCACCAATTTCTGCCGCCACAGGCCAATGTGCCCAAGCTGGTACTGGATGTTTGGGCCGATAAGGTCGAGGCCGCCAGCGAAGGCCGCATCAAGATCGAGCGCTATGCCTCCATGCAGCTGGGCGGCACCCCGCCCGAGTTGATGGACCAAGCGATTGACGGGGTGGCCGATATTGTCTGGACCGTGGTCGGCTATACGCCTGGCCGCTATCCCAGCACCGAAGTGTTCGAACTGCCGTTCATGGTAACAGACGCGCGTGCGGCATCATCCGCCTATTGGCAGATGTTCGAGACGCACATGAAGGACACCGAGTTCAAAGATGTGCATATTCTGGGCACATGGGTGCATGGCCCCGGCCTTTTGCACACCAACAAAGAAATTCGCACGCCGAGCGACATGCAGGGCATGAAGATCCGCGGCGGCTCGCGCTTGGTGAACCGTCTGCTGGAGATCAACGGCGCGACGCCGGTCGGGATGCCGGTGCCTGCGATCCCGGAAGGGCTTTCCAAAGGTGTGATCGACGGCACCACGATCCCCTGGGAAGTCACCACGGCGCTGCGCGTCTCCGAGCTGGTCAAGAACCACACCGAGTTTGATCCAGCGCTTTATACGCTGACTTTCGTGCTGGCGATGAACCAAGACAAGTACAACGGCCTGCCGGACGATCTGAAGAAGGTTATGGACGATAATTCCGGTCTGGAATTCTCGGTCTTTGCGGGCGGCACGCAGGCCGATGCGGATGGCCCTGCACGTCAGGTCGCTGTCGATGCGGGCAACAATATTGTGACGCTGACTGCTGACGAGACCCAAGAATGGAAAGATGCTTCCCAGCCGATCTATGACGAGTGGATCAAGGAAATGGACGGCAAGGGCATTGACGGTCAAGCGCTGATCGACGAGGCCCGCTCCTTGATGGACGCCTACAAGTAGTCCCACTCTGACCACATGATTTGACCTGCGGCAGCAACAGCTGCCGCAGTTTTTTGTACCCTAATCCGAGCAAATTCCCATGCACCGTCTTGTCCCGTTCCTCGCCCGTTCTACTGCCTTGCTGGGGGGGCTGGTCCTGTTGGGGCTGATCTTATTGACCACAGCATCGATCATCGGGCGTTCGGTAAACAAACTGATGCACGGCGGCTTTTTCCAGGACAGCATGGGCGGGATATCCGAGCTGATTTTGTCCACCGGCGTCGGCGAGATCAACGGCAACTACGAGCTTCTCGAGGCGGGCGTTGCCTTTGCGATCTTTTCCTTCCTGCCGATCTGCCAGCTTTATGGAAGCCATGCCACGGTTGACGTTTTCACCTCTGCGCTGCCGCAGCGGGCCACGCGCTGGATCGTGTTCTTCTGGGAGGCTGTGCTGGCCGCTGTGATCCTACTGATCGTCTGGCAGCTTTTTGGCGGGATGGAGCGGTATATCCGCAATGGGCAAACCACGCTGTTCCTGCAATTTCCGGTCTGGTGGGCCTATGCAGCGAGCTTTGCTGCGGGTGTGGTGGCGGTGATCACCGCCTTCTACTGCGCCGCGATGCGCGCAGCCGAGGCGATGAACAACCGCCAAATCCTTCCTACCGAACACGCGGAGCATTGATGTGACCAACCTAGAACTCGGCTTCTGGTCGTTTCCGATCCTGCTTGTGATGATTTTTCTGCGCGCGCCCATTGGTCTTGCGATGCTGCTGTGTGGATTTGGCGGTTGGTACATGGCGATGGGGGGCAACCCGACGCCACTGCTGGCCAAGCTGAAATCCGAGACCTACACAACTTTTTCGAGCTATTCGCTCAGCATCATTCCAATGTTCCTGCTGATGGGCCAGTTCGCGACGCTGTCGGGCATGTCCAAAGCGCTGTTCAAGGCCGCTGAAAGCTTTCTGGGCCATCGGCGGGGCGGCGTAGCAATGGCCGCTGTCGGGGCCTGTGCGGGCTTTGGTGCAATCTGCGGCTCGTCGCTGGCCACGGCGGCTACCATGTCAAAAGTGGCACTCCCCGAGTTGAAACGTTATGGCTATTCCGGCGGGTTCTCGACGGCGACACTGGCGGCGGGCGGCACGCTGGGCATCCTGATCCCGCCCTCGGTGATCTTGGTAATCTATGCGATCCTGACCGAGCAGAACATCGCCAAACTGTTCCTTGCCGCCTTCATCCCCGGCATCCTCGCCGCCCTTGGCTATATCCTCACCATTTCGATCTATGTGCGGATGAACCCTGACGCGGCGGGCACCCGTCCTGCGGTGCCAATGGCAGACCGTTTCCGCGCGTTGGCCGATACATGGCCGGTGCTGGTGATCTTCTTTATCGTGGTTGGCGGCATCTATCTGGGCTGGTTTACTCCTACCGAAGGCTCGGCCATCGGGGCGGCGGGCACGGGGCTCGTGGCCTTGCTCACAGGCAGTCTCAACTGGTCTGTGCTGCGCGACAGCTTGCTCGGCACCGCCCGCACCACCGCAATGATCTTTTTCATCGTCTTTGGCGCTGCTTTCTACAACGGCTTTCTAGCGCTCAGCGGCGTGCCGCAGTTCATGGCTGATTGGGTAATCACCCAAGGCTTCGGCCCGATTTTCGTGCTCTCGATCATTCTGGTATTCTATCTGATCTTCGGCTGCCTGATGGACAGCCTCTCGATGATCCTGCTGACAGTGCCGATCTTTTTCCCTGTCATCTCGGCAATGGACTTTGGCATGTCGCCTGAACATCTTGCGATCTGGTTCGGTATTCTGGTGCTAATTGTCGTTGAGGTCGGGCTGATTACCCCGCCTGTGGGGATGAACCTGTTCATCATCAACTCGATGGATAACACCACCCCGATCACCCAGACCTACCGCGCGGTGATGTGGTTTGTCGGCTCCGACATCATCCGCGTGATCATTCTGGTCGCCTTTCCCGGCATCACCCTCTTCCTGTTGCCGGGCTGACACCGCACTAAGGAGGCCGCCATGACGTCGCATCTGCACCTTAGCCCCCATAATGTCGGGCGCGAAGATCGTGCAGTTGGGACGATCCTGTTGCACTCGGCCTATGCGCTAGGGCCGGTGGCGCGCTGTAGCGGCGACTGGTTGCACCACTGGGCTGCTACCACGCCAGATCAGGTTTTGCTCGCGGAACGGAGCGGCGCGGGTTGGCGTACCATTACTTACGCGGGTGCGCTGGCGCAGGTGCAGGCGATTGCCGCCAACCTCATGAGCCGCGATCTGGGGCCGGAGCGGCCGATCCTGATCATCTCGGGCAATAGCATTGAACACGCATTGTTGACCCAGGCCGCGCATTACATCGGCGTTCCGGTCGTGCCGGTGGCCGAGCAATACGCGCTGATCCCCGCTGCCCATACGCGGTTGGAGTATGTTGCAAAGCTGGTCACCCCCGGCATGGTTTTCGCACAGGACGCGACTCAATACGGCGCAGCACTGGCGCTGCCGTTCTTTGCAGGGGTTGAGGCTGTCTCGGTCGTGCCTGCGACTAGTGGAGCGACCGATTTCGCCAGTCTGTTGCGACCCGCTGACGCCGATATCGCCAGCGCCTTTGCGGCTGTCGGCCCCGATACGCTGGCCAAGATCCTGCTGACCTCGGGGTCGACCTCAGACCCAAAAGGCGTGCTGACCACCCAGCGGATGATGACCACCAATCAGGCCCAGCTGGCGCAGTGCCTGCCGTTTCTGAAGACCCGCCCGCCGGTGATTGTCGATTGGTTGCCGTGGAACCACGTGTTTGGGGGCTCGCACAACTTCAACCTGATGCTGGCCAATGGCGGCAGCGTTTACATCGACAGCGGCAAGCCCGTCGCAGGGCTGTTTGAGCGCACCGTGGAAAACCTGCGCCTGCAGCCTGCGACGCTCAGCTTCAATGTCCCTGTCGGTTTTGCCCAGCTTGTCGCCGCGCTGGCGCAGGACAGCACTTTGCGTGAGACCTATTTCGCCAATCTCGATATGATCTTTTATGCGGGTGCCTCGTTGCCGCAGGACACATGGCGCGCGTTGGAGGGTATGGCGCTGGAGACCTGCGGCCAGCTGCCGCTGATCACGACCTCATGGGGGCTGACCGAAACCGCGCCTGCCGCCCTGATCAGTCACCAGCCTGCCAAGGGTGCGGGGATCGTTGGCGTTCCGGTGCCGGGCCTGTCGGTCAAGCTGGTACCCGAAGCGGGCAGTGCGCGTTTCGGAGTGCGAGTAAAAGGCGACAGCATCACGCAGGGCTATCTGAAAAACCCCGCCAAAACCGAAGCCGCCTTTGACGACGAAGGCTATTTCCTGACCGACGACGCGATGAGCTTTGCGGATCCGGCAGATATGAACCTCGGCTTGAAGTTCGAAGGCCGCATCAGTGAGGATTTCAAACTGACGACCGGCACGTGGGTGCGGGCGGCGGCCTTGCGGCTCGACCTTTTAACGGCGCTCGCACCATTCGCGCAAGACATCGTAATCGCAGGCGAGGGGCGTGCCTCGATTGGCGTGCTGATGGTGCCAAACCGCGCCGCGATTGTCGCGCAGGGGTGGGAGTTGTCCGAGGATTCGGGCGCGTTGATCTGCGCGCCGTTGTTCGATGCCTTGCGCAGGCGGCTGTCGGATCACGCCGCAGCTGCGACCGGCAGTGCGACGCGGGTGAGTGCCGCGCTGATTCTGTCCGAACCGCCCTCAATGGGTGAGGGTGAGGCGACGGCCAAGGGCAACCTCAACTTTGCGAGGCTCTTGCAGCGCTGTGCAGCGCTTGTGGGGAGGCTATTTGACCCAACGGACCCTGCTTGCATCGAAATTGAGCATTAAAGTGCACTGATCTCGGCGTCCGGTTGCGGATTGTGCTGAAAGGTGCACAATAACGGCACTCTGGAGGGGGGAACAATGCTGTCAGTACATGCTAATGCCGTGACTTGGTTCGTGGACCGTCACTTGGACGAGGGCCGTGGCGACAAGATCGCCTTTACCGAGGCGGAGACGGGTCGCAAGCTCAGCTATGTCGATATGGCAGAAGGTGCAGCGTTGATGGCGGGTGCTTTGGCCCAAGCGGGTGTGCGCCCCGAAGAGCGCGCCGCCCTGCTGGTCCTCGACCAGATCGAATTTCCGCAGATCTTTTGGGGCGCATTGAAGGCCGGGGTGATTCCTGTGCCGCTGAACACCTTGCTGGCGACCGAAGTCTATGATGCCATTCTGCGCGACAGCCGCGCGGCGGTCTTGTTCGTTTCGGCTCCGCTGTGGGATGTGGTGGCGCCCGCGCTTGAGGATAACCCCTATCTGCGCCACGTGGTGGTGATTGGCGACGCGCCCGAAGGCGCAGTGCGGCTTGATGAATTTCTCAAAGACGCGGTGCCGCAGCCGACCCTTCCGGTCAGCAGCGACGAGGTGGCGTTCTGGCTGTATTCCTCTGGGTCCACCGGCCAGCCCAAGGGCGTGGCGCATGTGCATTCCGCATTGCGTGCCACGGCAGATACCTATGGCGCGCAGGTGCTGGGCATAACCGAGGACGATGTCGTGCTGTCAGCGGCCAAGTTCTTCTTTGCCTACGGTCTTGGCAATGCGCTGACCTTTCCGCTTTCGGTCGGGGCGACCACAATCCTGTTTGGCGGGCGGCCCACACCGCAAAGCATGATTGACACGCTGGCCGCACATCAGCCGACCGTATTTTGCGGGGTGCCGACGCTCTATGCCGCGATGGTGGCGCAGATGGACAAAACCGGCGCGCCCAAAGCCCCGCTGCGGCGCTGTATCTCCGCCGGAGAGGCGCTGCCCGAAGATGTGGGCACCCGCTGGGAAAAGCATATTGGTGTCGGTATTCTTGATGGTGTCGGCTCGACCGAGATGCTGCACATCTTTCTCAGCAACACGGCAGACGATATCGTCTATGGCACCTCGGGCCGCGCTGTGCCGGGCTATACGCTGCGGCTGGTTGATGAAAGCGGCGAGGAGGTCGGCGCGGGCGAGGTCGGCGAATTGCTGGTCAACGGCGCCTCGGCGGCCAGTTGCTATTGGAACCAGCGCGACAAAACCCGCAGCACTTTCGAGGGGGTCTGGACCCGCACAGGTGACAAATATGAAATGCGCAGCGACGGGCGGTTGGTCTACTGCGGGCGCACCGATGATATGTTCAAGGTCTCTGGTATCTGGCTATCGCCCTTCGAGGTTGAGGGCGCTCTGGTCAGCCACCCGCAGGTGTTGGAGGCTGCCGTGGTCGCCGCGCAGGACAAAGACGGGCTCGACAAGCCCAAGGCCTATGTGGTGCTGCAATCGGGCGAGGGCGACGATGCGCTAAAGGCCGAATTGAAGGCGCATGTGAAAGAAAAAGTCGGCAAGTGGAAATATCCGCGCTGGATCGAGGTGGTGGAGGAATTGCCGAAAACCGCCACCGGAAAGATCCAGCGCTTCAAATTACGAGAGGATTGTTAATGGCCGATTGGGTAAAGAACGGTCACCTGACCGCAGGTGGTAAATCGTTGGAATATGCGTGTTGGGGGCCAGCTCCGTCGCAGGCGCCGACACTGGTGTTGCTGCACGAGGGCTTAGGCTCGGTCGCGCAGTGGAAGGACGTGCCTGAGCGGCTGGCCGATATGACTGGCTTTGGTGTCGTCGCTTATTCGCGTGCAGGCTATGGCGCGTCCGACCCTGTCGATCTGCCCCGCCCGCTGAGCTATCAGACCGATGAGGCGACAGGGACTCTCGGTGAGGTGCTGGATGCTCTTGGCATCGACCACGCGGTGCTGATGGGCCATTCAGATGGTGCGACCATTGCTGCGATTTATGCTGGATCAGTGTCTGATATGCGGGTGCGCGGGTTGATCCTGATCGCGCCACATTTCTTTACCGAACCTGCCGGACTGGCGGCCATCGCCGAAGCGGGGCGCAGCTATGCCAGCGGCGACCTAAAAGACCGCTTGGGTAAGTACCACAGCAATGTTGATGTGGCGTTTAACGGCTGGCACGACGTCTGGACCGATCCCGCCTATAAGGCGTGGAACGTCGCGGATGTGATCGATCACTGGCGCATCCCCGTGCTGGCGATCCAGGGTACTGACGATCCCTATGGCTCGCTGGCGCAGATCGAGGAGATTGACAGCCGCATCTATGCGCCGCTTGAGACTCTGATTGTTGAGGGTTGCGGCCATGCCCCGCATCATGAAAAGCCCGAGCAGACCTGCAACGCAATTGTCGAGTTCTGCGCCCGCCTGCACCGCCTTGAGGTCGAAGCTGTCAGTCTTGCCTGATCCCGACCCTGATCTCGGCGGCGGCATCCCGATGCCGCCGCATGCCTATGTGCCCGGTGTGAACGCGCGCCATCCCGAAGGGTGGTTTGATAGCATCAAGGCCAGCGTCACGCCTGAAATGCCCGTCAGCGCCCTTGCGACAACGCAGGCGTGGCGGGCAGGGTGGCTTTATTTTGATGCAGGCTTTTATTGGGAGTGCCATGAAGTGCTGGAGGCGGTCTGGATGCAAACCCCCGATGCCTCGGCCGAGCGCGACATGGTGCAGGCAGTGATCCAGCTTGCCAATGCGCGGCTTAAAATCCGCATGCAGCGCCCGCGTGCCGCTTGGCGGCTTTGCGCGATGGTGGAGGCGCATCTGGCCCGCTGCCCCCGTGAGGGCGCGATTCTGGGGGTGCCGGTGGCACGGGTGAGCGGGCTGTTATACCGAACCGTCAAGCAGCTACAAAATGCGAAATAATAACTATAGTGCCTAAAAAGCCGGAAAAATGGCAGTAATACCGGCTTTATCGGCGTAATAAAGTGTATTATAGTACACCAAATGCCCGTTGCGTTCATTGGGAGGAGCCATTGCATGACAAAAGCCATTGATTTTCAGACCGACCCGTCAAAGTACCGCCACTGGAAGGTGAGCTATGATGGTCCGGTTGCGAACCTCTATATGGACGTCGATGAAAAAGGCGGTCTGTTTGAGGGCTATGAGCTGAAGCTGAACAGCTATGACCTTGGCGTTGATATCGAGCTGGCCGATGTGGTGCAGCGGATGCGTTTTGAGCATCCCGAGGTTAAGGTTGTGGTCATGCAATCAGCCAAGGAGAAAGTGTTCTGCGCCGGTGCGAACATCCGTATGCTCGGTGGGGCTGCCCATGCGCATAAGGTCAACTTTTGCAAATTCACTAACGAGACGCGCAATACCTATGAGGCAGCACTTGCCGACAGCGGGCAAAACTATATCTGCGCGATCAAAGGTGCTTGCGCTGGTGGTGGGTATGAGCTGGCGCTGGCCTGCAACTACCTGATGCTGACCGACGATAGCACCTCCTCCGTCGCGCTGCCCGAGGTGCCGTTGCTGGCGGTTCTGCCCGGCACAGGCGGCCTGACCCGTGTGACCGACAAGCGCAAAGTGCGCCGCGATCTGGCCGATGTGTTCTGCTCGATCGAAGAGGGTGTGAAAGGCAAGCGCGCGCTGGATTGGCAGTTGGTCGACGAAGTGGTGCCGAACTCCAAGTTTGACGATGTCGTGGTGGAACGGGCCCGCGAAATGGCCGCGAAAACCGACAAGGCTGATGTGGCCAAAGGCATTGAACTCACCCCGATCAGCCGCACCTTCTCGGACGATGGCGTGACCTATACCTGCGTCGAGGTTACCTTGCACCGCGAAGGCCGCCGCGCGACGGTCACGATCAAAGGTCCGGACGCCGATGCGCTGGGCGACATGGAGGCCTTCACCGCCGAGGGTGCCAACAACTGGATCCTGCGTTGTGCGCGTGAGCTGGACGACGCCATCCTGCACCTGCGCAACAACGAAAAAGAACTTGGCCTGATCGAATTCCAGACCCAAGGCGACCCTGAAAAGCTGATCGCCCATGAGGCGCTGCTGCTGGGCAACAAAGATCACTGGCTGGCCAACGAGGTGCTGCAATACTGGAAGCGTCTGCTCAAGCGGATCGACATGACCTCACGCTCGCTGGTCGCAATTGTCGAGCATGGCTCGTGCTATGCAGGCCCGCTGGCAGAGCTGCTCTGGTCCGCCGACCGCAGCTATATGATGCTGGAAGAATTCGACGGCGACAACCGCCACATGGCGACGGTCACCCTGTCTCAGGGCAACTTTGGCACCTACCCGATGGGCAATGACCTGACCCGTCTGGAGACCCGTTTTCTCGGCGCCCCCGAGCAGGTTGAAAAGCTGAAAGGCTCGATCGGCGACGCGTTGGAGGCTGATGCGGCTGACGAGCTTGGGTTGGTCACCTACATTTACGACGACATCGACTGGGAAGACGAAGTGCGTCTGTTCATGGAAGAGCGCGCCAGCTTTAGCCCTGATGCGATGACGGGGATGGAAGCGAACCTGCGCTTTGCTGGCCCCGAAACGATGGAAACCCGTATTTTCGGACGCCTGACCGCGTGGCAGAACTGGATTTTCCAGCGCCCCAATGCGGTGGGCGAAGAGGGCGCGCTGCAACGCTACGGCAGCGGAGTGCGCGGCAAATACAACATGGAGCGTGTGTAAAGCACGGCAATGGGCCACACCCTCCGGCGCGCAATGCGGCGGAAGGGACAGCGCCCGCGGTTATTGGGAGATTACCAAATGCTCGATCTGATCAACGTAAGCTACGACACTCAAATCCCGAATAATGTCGGGCTGTCCGAGGACAAGAAGGTGCTGAAAGCGCTGGAAAAATGGCACCCCGGCTACATCAACTGGTGGAACGACCTGATCCCGCAGAATTTTCAGGAATCGATGGTTTATCTGCGCACCGCCGTGTCGGTTGACCCCAAAGGTTGGGCCAAATTCGACTATGTGAAGATGCCCGAATACCGGTGGGGTGTTTTGCTGGCCCCCGCTGTCGAAGATCGCAAAATCCCGATGGGCGAGCACCTTGGTGAACCTGCGTGGCAGGAAGTGCCAGGCGAATACCGCAACATGCTCAAGCGTCTGATCGTCATTCAGGGTGACACCGAGCCGGGATCGGTCGAACAACAGCGGTTTTTGGGCCTCACAGCGCCCTCGCTTTACGACATGCGCAACCTGTTTCAGGTCAACGTTGAAGAGGGCCGCCACCTTTGGGCGATGGTCTATCTGCTGCAAAAATACTTTGGCCGCGACGGCCGCGAAGAGGCCGATGATCTGTTGGTCCGGTCCTCGGGGTCCGATGACAGCCCGCGGATGTTGGGTGCGTTCAACGAGGAGACGCCGGATTGGCTGTCGTTCTTCATGTTCACCTACTTCACCGACCGTGACGGCAAGATGCAGCTTGAAAGCCTTGCGCAGTCCGGTTTCGACCCGCTGTCACGCACATGTCGCTTTATGCTGACCGAAGAAGCGCACCACATGTTTGTGGGCGAAACCGGTGTGGGTCGCACCATTCAGGCGACCCTTGAGGCGATGGCAAAGCATGGCATCACCGACCCCTATGACATCAATAAGATCCGCGATCTTGGCGTCATCGACCTGCCGACGATGCAGAAAAAGCTGAACCTGCATTATACGCTGTCGCTTGATCTGTTTGGTCAGGAAGTCTCCACCAACGCCGCCAACGCCTTCAACTCGGGCGTCAAAGGCCGCTATATGGAGCAGCGGATCGACGACGATCACAAGCTGCAAAACGATACCTATGCCGTCACCTCGATCAAGGACGGCAAAATTGTTACCGAAGATGTGCCTGCCCTGACCGCAATCAATATGCGTCTGCGTGATGATTATGTTCGTGATGCTGCGGGTGGTGTAGGCCGCTGGAACAAGCAAATCGAAAAGGCTGGCGTGAACTTCCAGTTCAAGATGCCGCACGAAGGCTTCCACCGTCAGATCGGCGTGTTCAGCGCTGTGGCGGTAGACCCCGACGGGCAGATCATCTCGGCTGAGGAGTTCCAGAAGCGTCAGGATGAATGGCTGCCGACCAAGGCGGATGGCGACTATATCCAGTCGCTGATGAAGCCCTGCTACGAGCCCGGCAAATACGCCAGCTGGATCGCCGCGCCCAAGGTCGGCATCGACAACAAGCCGGGCGATTTCGAGTATGTGAAGCTGCATATGGCCTAAAGCTTTGTGCAAGGCGGCGGGGTTGTTCTCTGCCGCCGTGCGCGCAACACTCAAGGCGGGGCCGACGGTCCGCCTTTTGATTTTGCTGCCGGGGGAGGCCGCTGATGAACGTGCCCATCAAACAACACCTGATTGATCCGGAAATCTGCATCCGTTGCTATACCTGCGAGATGAGCTGTCCGATCAATGCCATCGAGCATGACGATAACAATGTCGTGGTCAACGTGGATATCTGCAACTTCTGCATGGATTGCATCCCCGTCTGCCCAACCGGTTCGATCGACGAGTGGCGCGTGGTCGAAACCCCCTATACCCTCGAAGAGCAATACGCGATGGAAGAGCTGCCCGAGCAGCAGGACATCGAAGCCGCTCCTGAAGAAGAGGCCGGCGCTGACCCGATTGCCGCCCTTCTGGCCGAGGCCCACAAAGGTGCGGGCGGCAAAGCCCGTGCGCCCGTGTCTGCCGCCAAGGCTGCGGTGAATATGTACAATCTTGGCCGCCCCGCCGCGATGAAGGTGCAGGGCAACTACCGCCTGACCGACGACCCCGAACATGACGTGAGGCACATCATTCTTGATCCCGGTGCGCTGCCGTTTCCGGTGCTCGAAGGGCAATCTGTGGGTATTATTCCGCCCGGCACTGATGGCGAGGGCAATGCCCATCTGCCCCGGCTCTACTCTATCTCCAGCCCCCGCGACGGCGAGCGGGCGGGCTACCACAACATCTCGCTCACCGTGAAGCGCGAGGAGGGCGGGCTGGCCTCGAACTACCTGTGCGATCTGGAGCAGGGCGCGAGTGTCAATGTCACCGGCCCGTTCGGCGCAACCTTCCTGATGCCGTCGCGGTCAGAGGCGCATCTGCTGTTGATCTGTACCGGCACCGGCTCTGCCCCGATGCGGGCGTTTACGATGCAGCGCCAGCGTACCGGCGCGACCGGCGGCATGACCATGTTCTTTGGCGCCCGCACGCCTGAAAGCCTGCCGTATTTTGGCCCGCTCAAGAAGGTGCCACAAAATTTGCTGAAGCAACACCTCGTTTTTAGCCGCCAACCCGGTACGCAGAAAGAATATGTGCAGGACCGTATTCTGGCCGAACAGGACAGCGTCGCGGAATTGCTGGGCAACGAGAACACCCATATCTACATCTGCGGGCTGCGCGGCATGGAAGAGGGCGTCGAGCGTGCAATGACCTCGATCGCCGAAAGCATGGGCGAACAATGGATTGCCCTGCGTGATACGATGCGCGAAGAAGGCCGGTATCATGTGGAAACCTATTAAATGACCGACGCACCTTTCGTCCATGAAGTGAACGTGACTTGGGGCGATTGCGACCCTGCGCGCATCGCCTACACCGCCCGTTTGCCCTATTTCGCGCTGGATGCGATCAACGCGTGGTGGGAGCATCATTTTGACGGCGATGGCTGGTTCCAGCTCGAGATCGACCGTAACATTGGCACGCCCTTTGTGAGCCTTGCCATGGAGTTTCGCAGCCCCGTGACCCCGCGCCACAAACTGCTGTGCGAAACCTATCCGACGCGGCTGGGTGACAAGTCGATCAGCTTCGGCATGAAGGCGACGCAGAATGGTGTGCTGTGCTTCGAGGGGGCGTTCACTTGCGTCTTCACCATCGCCGATCAGTTCAAAAGCCAGTCGGCTCCGGCCGAACTACGCAGCGTCATTGAGCCGTTGATCCGCGAGAAATAGTGCATTTTCTTGCCTAAAGGCGTTGATGGCGGGGCATCTTCGGCTAGACTTGCATTATTGTTCCGCAAGTGAGTGTGTATGGCCGCCGAGACATTGCCCCCCGAAGCCTTGAATGCCGATGACGCCGCCACCCGATTGATCGCGCGGCTCGCTGCCCGTGTGGCCGAGGCCCGCAAGGCTCAAGGTCTGCCACGGCGGGTGCTGTCCGAAAAGTCCGGCGTGTCGCCGCGCTATCTGGCGCAGTTGGAGGCGGGCGAGGGCAATATCTCGGTCATGCTGTTGCAGCGGGTCGCCGCCGCTCTTGATCTTAAGGTCGAGGCGCTTTTGGCCGAAGATACTCCGATGGATCATGATGCGCAGCGGGTGGCCGAGCTGTATCGGCAGGCCCCGACCCCATTGCAGCAAAAGGTCCGCGGACTTCTGGCACCGCAAAATCCCGAATTGCTGCGGGCAGGGCGGATTTGTCTGGTCGGGCTGCGCGGGGCGGGTAAATCGACGCTGGGCAAGTTGGCGGGCGAGGCACTGAACATCCCCTTTGTCGAGCTGAACCAAATTATCGAGGAAGCTGCCGATATGCCGCTGGCGGAGGTAATGGCGTTCTACGGGCAGGACGGCTATCGCAAGATGGAGGCCGAAGCGTTGGAGACCGTCAGCGCACGCCATGATCGGGTCATTTTGGCGGTGGGCGGCGGCATCGTCGCCGAGCCTGCGACCTATGCGCAAGTGCTGGAGCAGTTTCACACGGTCTGGATTCGCACCAGCCCGCCCGAGCATATGCAGCGTGTCCGCGCCCAAGGCGATGTGCGCCCGATGCAGGGCAATCCGGCAGCAATGGCGCAGCTCAAGGAACTGCTACGGATGCGCACGCCGCTTTATAATCAGGCCGAGGCGCAGGTGAACACCGCCAATCGCGCTGTGCGGTCCTCACTGAACGATCTGCTCACGGTTGTCGCCAAACTCCGTTTCCTCGACCCCGCATGAGCGATCCGGCGCAATTGGCGGCGGTGCAGGATGCTTTCTGGCTAGCTGGCGAACACTTGATGCTACACCACACCAACCCGTGGGAGCTGGACGAGGCGTTAACCGCTTGGGGCTATGGTGTCGGACCGTGTGAAGCGCAGGATCTCATCGGTCTGGATAAGGTACTGGCGCGGCAACGAGAGCGTCCCGTGCCGGTCCTGCCGCGCATGGTCGCCGAAGGGCGCATGGGCAAAATTGGCGGCGTCGGGTTCTACCGCTATCCCGGAGGCGGCGGTGCGGTGATCGACCCGCTGATCGAAGACCTGATCCGTGAGGAGGCATGGTTTGCCAAGATCACACGGGCGGAGCGCGGAGATGAAGCGCTGGTGGCGGCGATGAACGCTGCTTTGGCGCAGGCCCGTGCGCAAGCAGTGGCAAGTGGCCTGTCGGAGCGGGAGGCGGATGCGTTGTTGGTCAAGGCCGTACATTTCCCCGCAGGTCGTTCATTGACCCCCGCGTAGAAAACCAGCACGCCCCATGAAAAAGGGCCGCGACATGCGCGGCCCTCTCTCATTTTAACTCGTCAGAAGCTTAGGCAGACCACGCCAGACGTGCGGGATGAATCTCGTAGGAGATATGGTGCGCGCCGCCGTTCAATCCGTCTTTGGTGTGGTTATAAAGCGACTGCCAATAGGCCTGAATGGTCACGCCTTCTTCCTTGATCAATTCGGCCATCGGGGCGGCCAGCGCTTTGCGCTTCTCAAGGTTCGGCTCTGCCAGTGCGTTGGTCAGCATCTCGTCAAACTGGGCGTTGGACCAGCCGAACTCGTTCCACGCTTCGCCTGAACGATAGGCCAGCGCCCAAATTTGGACGCCCAAGGGGCGGTGGTTCCAGTTGGTCGAGGAGAACGGGTATTTCGTCCAGTCGTTCCAGAAGGTCGAACCCGGCAGGATCGTCCGCTTCACCTTGATGCCCGCATCGCGCAACTGGGCCGCAACTGCATCGGTGGTGTTTTTGCGGTAGTCATCGTCGATCGAGATCAGCTCATGCTCGAAATCAGCCATGCCGGCTTCGTCCATCAGCGCCTTGGCGCCTGCGGGGTCGAATTTGGCAGCAGAGGTTTCGACATACTCAGGGTGCATCGGGCCAAGATGGTCGTTATTGGCGACGATACCGTTGCTGTTATAGCCCAGCTCCAACACGATAGCATTGTCCACGGCCATTGAAAGGGCCTGACGGACGCGCTTGTCTTCATAAGGCTTCTTGCCGTCGACTTCGGCCAACTGGTTGGGGCGGATGATCACGGTGGCACCGGTCGCGATGGTGTTTTCGTTCCAGCCGTCCAGGGTGTTGAAGATGTCGATATATTCGCCGACGATGTCATAGGTCATGTCGATTTCATCAGCTTCGGCAGCCGCGACAAAGGCCGACGGGTCGGTGCCGTAGTCGACATATTCCAGACGGTCGATATAGGGCCCGCCATACACCTCTGTGCCCCACCATGTGTGATCGGCGTTCTTAACCAGCACGGCCTTTACGCCAACTTCATGGGATTCGGTCAGGTAGGGGCCGGTGCCGACAGCGTTCTGAATATCATCGACATTGAAGCTGCTGTGGGTGATCGCCGCCGGATAATCGGCAAGGCCAGGGATCAGCGAGATATCGGGGTGCGGCAGCTTGAGCAGGACGGTGTGATCGTCCGTCGCCGTGATAGCACCTTCGATGGCTTTCTCGGTGGTCTCGTCGATCAGCACGGCAAAGCGGCCAGCCATGGAATTGCCTTCGACCTTCTTGTCACACCAGCCTTCGATGTTGCGTACAACGTCGGCAGCGGTGAAGTCGTCGCCATTGTTCCACTTGACGCCCTTGCGGACATTCAGCGTGTATTCGGTGGCGTCGTCGTTAATCTCCCAGCTTTCCAGAAGTGCGGGCGTGAATGTCCCGTCATTTTCATAGATCGCGAGATATTCCAGATAGCCACGGGTAAAGTTCGCGATTTGCGACCAGTCATAGGTGCGGGGGTCTTTCAGCGCACGGACTTCCATCAAGCAGCGCACGGTGCCGCCTTCTTTCATGCTGGCGTGGGAGGCTGCCTGTGCCGGTGCTGCCATGCCGATCATCGAATAGGCCGTCGCGGCGGTGGCGCCAAAAGCACTGGCCAGCGCAAGGAACTCGCGGCGGTTGACCGGATCTTGCTTGGCGGCCTCGGCCGAGTCCAGGATGGACTGTGGCAGGGGCTTACCGGTACGTGTCAGAAAATCCATGTTCTTCCTCTCTGTTGACGCGGACAGCGTGGGCCGCCGCGCGGGGACGCCATTATTTGGGCGTCAGGTGATACAGTTAGCCTGTTTTTGTTGCAGCTTCCCTCACGGGGCGCATGCAAGAGTGTCAGTCACGGGGGCGGGGGGCGTCAAGCCCATGGTGCAAAGTTGTCCACATGGCCTAAACGCATCGCTGAACTGGACTGATACCAGCGGAAACAGGGGATTTGCGGTTCTTATACAATAAGTTGCACGTGAAACATCGGCGCTATTTTCTGATAGTCCGCGCCGTCGCGACCGGTTTGAGCGGTGCGCGGCGGGGTGGGGCAGCCAGAAGCGACGAATCTTTAGTTTCGGTGCGGAGCGGCGTGCGGCCTAGCCGGTAGCGTCTTTTCGGGCCGCTTTTAGCAGGATTGCAAGCCGCGCCAGATCGCCGATCTCATTGGCCATGATCAGCACCAGACGGGCATTGAGCGCGTGGCTCTGGCTCTCGCTCAGCCCGTCGTGGGTGGCAATGAGTGCGGCATAGAAATCATCACCCGTCGCGCCGAGGTTGTCTTTCAGGTCCATGTCTCAGTTTCCCTTAGCCGTCTGCAAAGCTGCGCTGATCGCGGCGCGGTCAGGCGCGGTGAAGGCGGCGCAAATATGGCCGTCTGGTCGCAGCAGATAGATGTGGTCACTGCCATAGCGGGCCTTGGCGTGGCCGTCGCGGTCGATAAAGCAGGTGTAGGCGCGGTCATGGCTGTCGATGCCGACGCACCGCACCCCGTCGATGTCCGGCAACTCGGTGCCGCCGAACCCTATCAAAGTGAAATCGCCTTGTGCTTGGCCAATCAGCCAAGTGTCACCCTGCGGACCTGTCAAAGGCGCATCTTGCGCAGCACTTCCTGGGCGCAGCGGGGCGTCGCCAGCGGTTTGGAGAGACGTCTCTGCGAGGGAGCAGGGTTGCGACAAACGGCCAGAGTTGATGAGGCGGCGAGCAAAGCCGTGATCGCGGGCCAGATGCAGCACCTCGTTGCGAAACAGCGCCTCGATCGCGGTTTTCGGCGTCATGAAATTGGTGGCACGGGAGGAATTGAGGATGTTTTCGCGCGACCCGTGCTGGCGCTCTTCGTCGTAGGTTTCGATCAGGCGGGCGGGGGCGTCGCCTTTCAGCACAGCGGCAAGCTTCCAGCCGAGGTTGTCGACATCCTGAATGCCGCCGTTGCCGCCGCGCGCGCCAAACGGGCTGACCACATGGCCGCTGTCGCCAACAAAGAGGACGCGGTTGTGCACAAAGCTTTCCAGCTTAGCACAGCGGAACTTATAGACGCTCATCCAGTCAATCCGGAACGGCGCGTCGCCAACGATGGCACGCAGGCGCGGCAGCACCTTCTCTTCGGTCGCCTCCGATTTGGGATCGGTCTCCGGTCCTAGTTGCAGGTCGATCCGGTAGATATTGTCGGGTTGTTTGTGCAACAGCGCCGACTGGCCGGAGTGGAAGGGCGGCGCGAACCAGAACCAGCGTTCGGGGGTGTCGGTGCCGAAGGGCGAGGTCTCCATCTCGACGTCAACGATCAGGAAATGCTCCTCGAAGGTTTGGCCTTCGAAGGGCAGGGCCATGCGCTTGCGCGTCGGACTCGCGGCACCGTCACAGGCGATGTACCAGTCTGCTTGGAGGGTATAGTTACCGTCGGGCGTTTCCACGGTCAGGCTGACATGGTCGCCGTGATCGGCATGCCCCGTCACCTTGTTGAGAAAGCGCAGGTCGATCAGATCAGGGAGGTCTAGGGCCCGCTCAACAAGATACTGCTCGACGTAGTATTGCTGTAGATTGATGAAGGCGGGGTATTTGTGACCGGGTTCGGGCAACAGATCGAAGTTATACACTTCGTCCTTGCCAAAGAAATTGCGCCCGACTTTCCAAGTAACGCCCTTTTCCA
Organism: Sulfitobacter brevis; assembly: GCF_900112755.1. Taxonomy (GTDB): domain Bacteria; phylum Pseudomonadota; class Alphaproteobacteria; order Rhodobacterales; family Rhodobacteraceae; genus Sulfitobacter; species Sulfitobacter brevis. Next base: position 115,906 of record NZ_FOMW01000010.1, read on the forward strand.
GCATCCGCTCACCGATACCGAGACGGTCGAAAATCTCTAGCGTGCGTTTGGCCCAGCAGATCGCGCGTGAGCCGACCGAGACGACGTTGTTGTCGTCTAGCACCACCGAACGCACACCTTGCAGTGCCAGATCAACCGCCATTGCCAGACCGATCGGGCCCGCGCCGACGATCACCACCGGATGCCGCGGCTCGGGCGCTGTCAGGCCAGCGGGGGCGGTATAGGGGAAGGGGGTGTAATCATAGGCCATGGGCTGCTCCGGCGGGGGTCAGATCGGCAGAATGGTGGATAGGTAGGGGGTTACGGTGCGGCGTATTAGATCAGCCGCACCGTCGGTTTTGCTTTACGACTGCAGCGCTTCCCACATTGCGATGTCGCGCTCGGCGGTCCAGATGCGCGGGGTGTCGATGCCGCGGGCTTCGTCATAGGCGCGGGCGACGTTGAAGGGCAGGCAGTGCTCGTAGATTGCGTAGTCGGCGAACTTGGGGTCGCAGGCAGCACGCACGGCGTCCCATGCTTCTTTCAGCGATCCGCCACGGGCCGCGACGCGCGCCGCGGGCGCATAGGTGCTATCGACGAAATCACGGGTGCTTTCGATGGCGCGGGCCACGGCATCCTTGCCGATCAGCGCACCACCACGGCCGGGTGCGATGGCATCGACATCAAAGAAGGCGATATTGTCGAGCGTATCGCCCCAATCGTTGAAATGCCCGTCACCGCAATAGCAGGCGGAGTGGTCTTCGACGATGTCGCCGGTGAACATGACGTTTTCATCCGGCACATGAATCACGATATCCCCTGCGGTATGGGCGCGGCCCAGTTGCATCAGATCAACGCGGCGGTTGCCGAGGTAAACGGTCATGCTGTCGCTGAAGGTGGTGGTGGGCCAAGTCAGGCCGGGGATGCTTTCATGTCCTTCGAACAGGCGCGGGAATCGCTGGAATTCACTATCCCAGTCTTCTTGTCCGCGCTCCACAACCATGGCGCGGGCGGTGTCGGACATGATGATCTGGTCGGCACCGTAGGCCGAGGCACCCAGCACGCGCACGGCGTGATAATGGGTCAGCACGACATGGCTGATCGGTTTGTCGGTAACGGAGCGGACGCGTTCGATGACCTTATTGGCCAAGCGCGGGGTAGCCTGTGCCTCGATGATCATCACGCTTTCGTCGCCGATGATGATGCCGGAGTTCGGATCGCCCTCGGCGGTGAAAGCGTAGAGGTCACGACCGACCTCGTCGAAGGTGATCTTTTTCTCGGTCATGTCGCCTTGTGATGCGAATTTCTTGGCCATGCAGTTTCCTTAGAAGTGGTGGCGCCTTTGGGGGGGCGCCGGATTTGAGTTTATTTGCCAAATGAAGATCAGGGGAAGCGCTTGGCGGGCAAGATGCGGCCTTCGCAGGCACCAAAGCCAATGCGGAAACCTTCGCCTTGCGCGTGGCCCGTGAGGATCATGTTGTCGCCGTCCTCGATGAAGCTGCGGGTGCTGCCGTCTGCGAGGGTGATCGGCTCTTTGCCGCCCCAGCTGAGTTCGAGCAGACTGCCGCGTTCGGATTTTCCGGGGCCGGAGATAGTGCCGGAGCCGAGCAGATCGCCTGCGTTCATTGCGCAGCCGGAGGAGGCGTGGTGGGTGAGTTGTTGGGCGGCGGAGTAATACATCTGGTTGTAATTGGTGCGGGCGAGAACTTCTTGTTTGCCGCCTTCGGGTTCGATGATTACCGACAGGTCGATGTTGTAGAGCATCGGGCCCGGCTCCTGTAGGTAAGGCAGCAGTTCCTTTTCACGCTCAGGCGTGGAGGTGCGGAACGGCTCAAGTGCGGCGCGGGTCACGATCCACGGGCTGATCGACGTGGCGAAAGCCTTGGCTTGGAACGGGCCGAGGGGCTGGTATTCCCACGCCTGAATGTCGCGGGCCGACCAGTCGTTGAGAAGTACATAGCCAAAGATCATCTCGTCGGCTTCTGCCACGGAGACGGTTTGGCCCATATCGGTCGAGGTGCCGACGATCGCGCCCATCTCAAGCTCGATATCGAGCCGCTTGCAGGGGCCAAAGCTGGGCGTGTCAGCATCGGGGGCTTTGAGCTGGCCATTGGGACGGTGGATGTCGGTGCCCGAGACCACAACCGTGGAGGCGCGGCCGTTATAGCCGATGGGGATGTGCAGCCAGTTTGGTGGCAGCGCGTTTTCAGCGCCACGGAACATGGTGCCAACGTTGGTGGCGTGATGCTTACCTGCGTAAAAGTCGGTGTATTCGGAGACAACCATCGGCATGTGCAGCAGCACATCAGCCATTGGCACCAGATGTGGCGCGACGCTGGCCTGTTCTGGGGCATCGGCGCTGAGCAATTCGATCAGCCGGGCGCGCAGGGCTTCCCAAGCGTCGACGCCAAGCTCCATCACGTCGTTCCAATAGGGCACGTCAAACACAGGCTCTTCGGAAAGTTCGATCAGCCCTGCTTCTTCTAGAGCCGCCATATCGAGGATCTGGTCGCCAATCGCCACGCCGCAGCGCGGCTCCAGCGCGTTGGTGGAGAACACGCCGTAAGGCAGGTTGTTAAGCGGGAAATCGGTGTCGGCGGAATTGGCGCTTTCCACCCAAGAGGTCATCAAAGTCATCAGCTATCCTTTTTTGCCGCAAGATATCTCACCGGACGTAGGCCCGATGCTGGCGGCGTCATTCATTTTTTGCCGGGGGTGCCGTCGAACTTCTTTTCGAGGCTCTGCCAGCAATCGATGTAATCGTCCTGCAGCGGCGCTTCCTTGGCGGCGAATTCGGTCAGGTGCTGCGGGAAACGCGTCTCAAACATGAAGGACATGGTGTTGTCCAGTTTTTGCGCGGTGAGCTCGGCGTTGGAGGCCCCCTCAAACGCGTTCTTATCTGGCCCGTGCGGCAGCATCATATTGTGCAGGGACATGCCACCGGGGATAAAGCCCTTTGGCTTGGCGTCATACTGGCCGTAGATATTGCCCATCAGCTCGGACATGACGTTCTTGTGGTACCACGGCGGGCGAAAGGTGTTTTCGGCCACCATCCAGCGTTCGCGGAACAGCACAAAATCGATGTTCGCGGTGCCCTCAACGCCCGAAGGCGCGGTCAGCACAGTGAAGATCGACGGGTCGGGATGATCGAAAAGCACCGCGCCGACAGGGCAATAGGTAGTCAGGTCGTATTTCACCGGACAGTAGTTGCCGTGCCACGCCACCACATCCAGCGGCGAGTGGCCGATGCGGGTCTCATGAAACTGACCGCACCATTTGATCGTGACGGTGGAGGGGGTTTCGCGGTCTTCAAAGGCGGCGACGGGGGTTTTGAAGTCCCGGCGGTTGGCCATGCAATTTGCACCGATGGGACCGCGCGCGGGGAGTTCGAATTTCTGCCCGTAGTTTTCGCAGACAAAGCCCCGCGCCGGCCCCTCAAGCACTTCGACACGGTAGACCAGACCACGCGGGATGATGGCGATTTCCTGCGGGGCGAGGTTTATCACGCCCAGTTCGGTACAAAACCGCAGCCGGCCTTCTTGCGGCACGATCAGCATTTCGCTGTCGGCGGAGTAGAAATAGCTGTCCACCATGCTGTCGGTGACAAGGTAGATATGGCTCGCCATGCCGATTTGGGTGTTCACATCGCCTGCTGTGGTCATGGTGCGCATGCCGGTGAGCCATGTCATCTTCTGCTCGGAATGCGGTATCGGATCCCAGCGGTACTGGCCGAGGCTGGTCACATCCTGCGGGATATGCGGCGCGGTTTTCCAATAGGGCAGGGTGATCTTTTCATAGCGGTGCGAATGTTTCACCGACGGGCGAATGCGGTAGCACCATGTCCGCTCGTTCTGGTGGCTGGGTGCGGTAAAGGCGGTGCCGGATAGCTGTTCACCGTAAAGGCCGTAGTTGCACTTTTGCGGAGAGTTCATGCCCTGCGGCAGCGCACCGTCCAGTGCTTCGGTTTCAAAGTCATTGCCGAAACCGGGCATATAGCCGTGGTGTGTGCCCATCGGCGTCGCTGCCGTGGTCATGTCGTTTGGCGTGGTCTGGCGGTTCATGACAGTGCCCCCTTGATAAATCTGTTGCATCTGTAATAGTTGATTTTGTAACTAACAAGCGGTCCGGTGATGAAAGACGATAAATTCGAGCTTGCTCTGTTTCTGCCGTATCTGCTGGCGCAGGCCGCCGAAAACAGCAGTCTCGCGTTTCAGCAGGTCTATAAAGACCGCTATGGTATGCTGCGCACCGATTGGCGTGTGCTGTTCCATCTGGGGCTGTACGGGCGGCTGACTGCGAGCGAGATCGGAGTGCGGGCCAAGACCCACAAGACCAAAATCAGCCGCGCGGTGCAGCGCCTGACCGAGCGGCGTTTCGTGGAGCGGGCCCGCGATGAACAAGATCGCCGGGTCGAGCATTTGACGCTGACGCCGCAGGGGCTGGCCGCCTACGCCGATCTGCGCGAGGTGGCGCGGCGCTATGAAGCGGCGCTGACCGACGGGCTGACAGAGCAAGAAGCCGCAGGGCTGCGCTCGGCTCTGACAAAGCTCGCCAAGGCAGAACCGCAGCGCTTTACTTAGCGTCAAAAGCACGTCACCGATGGCGACATGACCGATCAAGCCAAGGGCCTTCTCATCACATTTTTCGGGGTGCTGTTCGTGGTGCCCGATGCGCTTTTCGTCCGGTTGATCGACGCGGCACCGCTGACGATCGCTTTCTGGCGGATCACATTGGTCGGCGCGGTCATCGGGCTGGGCGTTCTGGCGACGGGCGGCGTGGCACCGTTTCGCGCCGTGGCGCAGGCGGGGCGTTACGGCGTTGTTTATGTGCTGGGGGTCGGAGCCAGCGGCGTGCTGTTTGTGATTGCGGTTAGCCTGACCTCGGTTGCCAATGTAGTGTTCATCATCGCCTCGCTGCCGGTATTCGCCAGCATCTACAGCCGAATTTTTCTGTCGGAGCCGTTTTCTGCGCGGACATTGCTCACCATGGCGGCGGTTTTGCCGGGGCTCGCGGTGATCGCTTATGGGTCTGGCGAAACCCAAGGCGCGACATTGGCGGGGGACTTGCTGGCGTTGGGGGTGTCAGCGGCCTTTGCTGCCGCACTCACGGCAGCGCGGCGGGTGCGCGGCATCTCAATGGTACCGGGGGTGGCGGTTGGCTATTTGCTGGCGGGGCTCGTGATCTTACCATGGGCGGCACCCTTGAGCATGCCGCTGTCGCAAATGCCGCTGGTGGCGCTGCACGTCGGGTTTATCGTTGGCAGTTCGGTGCTGTTGGCCTTGGGGCCGCGCTATATCACCTCGGCAGAGGTCGGGCTGCTGGTGTTGCTGGAATCAGCCCTCGCGCCGCTGTTGGCGTGGATGGTGGTCGGCGAAGACCCCGGCCCCTATGCCCTCTTCGGCGGCGCGATTGTGATCGGATCGCTATTGGTATCGAACCTTTGGGTATTGGTCCGGCGGTCGCGCCGCCGAACCGCCGCGCCTTAAAAGTTCGCCGTCACGCCCGGCAAGTTCAACGATTTAATCAGGTCGCGCAGTTCCTGACGGGCCGCGACATTCGAGATATTGAGTTGCTTGACGCCGATGTCTTTGAGATCAAGCAGCGTCAGCCCGCGCGGGAAGAGTTCGCGGAAAATGACCCGCTCGTTAAAACCCGGTGCGATGCGAAAACCAATACGCTTGCTGAGGTTATGGATCGCGCGTTCCATCTTTTCTTTGTTGACCATGCGCTGGGCACCCATGCGGTTGCGCACCACCACCCAGTCAATCGGCGACAGACCCGCTTGCGCACGCAATTGCCGCGCGTTCCAGACCATCTCGGAATAGACCGACGGGCCGGTGATTTTGTCACCGCTTGCGTCGGTATGGGCGAGCAGGTCGAAATCAATAAAGCTGTCATTCAGCGGTGTGATCAGCGTATCGGCCAGCGAATGCGCAACTTGGCTCAGGCGGGTATGCGAACCCGGGCAGTCGATCAGGATGAAATCGCTGTCAGGCTCGAGCGAAGCCACAGCGGCGCTGAGCCGGTGGTCATATATATTCTCGCCTGCGCGCAGCGTGCCGGCTTCGACCTCGGGCAATTCGCAAAGCTCGGGGCTGGCAAGCTCCAGCCCTGCCTTGGCCAGAAACGATCTGCGGTTTTCGACATAGCGGCCAAACGTCCGTTGGCGCAGATCAAGGTCAAGCCCGCTGACCTTGTGGCCCATGCGTGCCAATGCGGTCGCCACGTGCATCGACACAGTCGATTTGCCCGCGCCGCCTTTCTCGTTTCCCACAACGATGATGTGCGCCATGAATGCTGTCCCTTCGTTCCCTGCCGTTGTGCAGGATATTGTTGCAGACACTATATTTGGGGTTGCCGCGTTTGGGAAGCCACTGTGGATGACGCGCGGGGCGATGCGGGAATTTTGTCGCGGTCGCAGGGGGCGGTGCGGGTGCGCGGGGCATTCAATCCTGCGATGTGGCTGCGTCACGGCAACCAAGCCAAGCTATTTGCGGGACAAAAAAGGCGCCGCCCGAGGGCAGCGCCTTTGATCGTTTCCACGGGTAAGGGCTTTAGAAGCCGAGACCTGCGTACTTGTTCTTGAACTTCGACACGCGGCCGCCGGTGTCCATCAAACGGCTGGTGCCGCCGGTCCACGCGGGGTGTACGGAAGGGTCGATGTCGAGCGACAGCTGGTCGCCCTCTTTGCCCCATGTCGATTTCATTTCCAGGATCGTGCCGTCGGTCATTTTGACGTTGATCATGTGGTATTCTGGATGTGTATCGGTTTTCATCGATCTTATCCTTCTGCGTTCGCGCCCGACTTGGGCTTTTTGTAATGGGCGTTTTCGACGATACGTGCGGATTTACCACGGCGCGCGCGCAGATAGTAAAGCTTGGCGCGACGGACGCGGCCACGACGGATAACTTCAATGGTGTCGATGTTGGTCGAGTGCAGTGGGAAAACCCGCTCGACGCCTTCGCCGAAGCTGATCTTACGCACGGTGAACGAACCGGCAATGCCGTGGCCGTTGTTGCGTGCGATGCAAACGCCTTCGTAGTTCTGGACGCGGGTGCGGGTACCTTCGGTGACTTTAAAGCCTACGCGGATGGTATCGCCAGCGCGAAAGTCGGGAATGGTTTTTCCCAGTTCGGCGATTTGTTCCGCCTCAATCTCTGCGATCAGGTTCATCTGACCTATCTCCTTTGATGCTCGTGGTGTTCCACGAAGTTATTGCGCGATCCAAGAGCTTCGGGGTCTATCGGGTCAGCCGCAGCGGCCCGCCGGAGGTAGCATCGTCATTGCTTTGTAGTGTGTCATGCAAAAGCATAACGGCTTGAGACCGCGCAAGGCGATTCCAAGTTGCTGCCGTATAGGCGCGAAGCGCGTGGGGAGCAAGAGGTTTGAAGTGGCCGTGCATTTGAAGACCCCGCGCCGCCTGCAATATAAGGGCGGCGCGGGGGGCATAGGTGGTTAGGTTCGCGCCATCAGGTAATGGCAATGATGCCGAGCACGACCAGCAAGAACAGCACCAGCACGACGCCGACAAGAACTTTGGCCCCCGTGAGGGCAACACCAGAGATAGCGCCAAACCCCAAAAGCGAGGCGACAGCGGCAACAATAAGCAGGATCAGAATGAGTTTGAGCATGGAGGTTCTCCTGAGACCATTTCTTTCAAACGCAAGGATCAGGCTTTCGGTTCCGATTGGCGGCGTTTGCGGGGGGTTCCGCCCCCTGACCCTCGAGAGTTTAATCTGCCACGTGAATGGAGATCAGTCTTCGGCGCGGTGTTTGGACCACAGATCAGGGCGGCGTGTCCGGGTGAGATCTTCGGATTGCGCGCGGCGCCATTTGGCGATTTCGGCGTGGTTGCCTGACATAAGGACCGGCGGGATTTCGCGGTCCTCCCAGTTGGCTGGACGGGTGTACTGCGGATGCTCGAGCAGGCCGTTGGCGTGGCTCTCCTCCACGGCGCTCTCGGCATTGCCAAGCACGCCGGGCAACAGGCGCACAGTGGCGTCGAGCATGGCGAGGGCCGCGATTTCACCACCGGTCATGACAAAATCGCCAAGGCTGACTTCGGTGATGCCGAAATGTTCGATTACCCGCTCGTCGACGCCCTCAAAACGACCACAGAGCAGGGTGACACCGGCTGAATGGGACAGGTCTTGCGCCATGGCATGATCAAAGCGGCGGCCACGCGGCGACATATACAGGATCGGCCAGCGTCCGTGGGCATGTGTTTGGGCGGCAGCCAAGGCAGGACCGACCACATCGGCACGCAGCACCATGCCTGCGCCGCCGCCCGCAGGGGTGTCATCGACGTTGCGGTGTTTGCCGATGCCATATTCACGCAGGTCGTGAGTGTGGAGTTGCCAACGGCCTTCCTGCAGCGCCTTGCCCGTCAGGCTGGCGCCCAAGGCACCGGGAAAGAGGTCGGGAAACAGGGTGACGACCCGTGCTTGCCAGATGTCGGCGTAGTCAGGCGTGTTCTGCATCAACTCGCGGGGTTTGAGCGTTTCGCGGATTGACTGGCGGCCATGGGAGCGGGGCGGCTTCATAGCGCCCGCGCCCGTTCGAGTATCGCTTTTTTTGCGGCGTTTCGGGCCTCGGCCCCGTCGTGGGTTCGGTTCACGTGCAACATCTCTTGTAATACATCAACGCCCAGCCGCGGGTTGGCGGCAAGCACGGAGGTCAGACCACTGCGCAGAGACAGGGGTAAATCGCACAGGTCCAGCAGCGGGTCGGCGGGGCCAAGCGGCAGATCGCGGCAGTCTTCGAGTGCGGCGGATTGCACGCGGCAGGGCACGCGGCTGGCGATATCGCTTACCATATCCTCTAGCGCGGCGGCCTTGTGATAGCGGGCGCGGAAATCATCAAAGCCCAACGTCATGCCGGAGGCTTTGACATGCTCCCAATAGGCCGAAGCCAGCCATGCATCCGCGCTGCGGGTCGAGAGGTAGATCACAATCTCGGCGGCGGGGAAGCGGCTGCTCATAATCTCCCACATCGCATAGAGCAGAACGGGTGCGGCGCTGTAATCATCAAGATCACCGCGCCCGGGAAGATGGCCCGCGAGCTCTTCGGCAGAGATGACCAGCGTGCGGCGCGGCATGCCCGGCAGGTCCTCCATTAGGGTCTCGAACCGGTCCTGTACCTTGATCAGGGTCAGCGGGTCGCGCCAAGTGGAATAGCCCCGCGTGGCATGGATCAGCTCGGGCATATGCCAACGCAGACGCAGTGCGACATGCTGCTTTAGCGCAACACGGTTTTCGCGCAGGGTCTGCTGCACCGACGTCGTGCCGGTTTTATGAAAGCCTGCGTGCAGGACAATCCGGCGCGGCATTAGTCCCCGTCCGCTTCACCGGTGACTGGCACGGGGTCCTTGTCGGGGAGGATCCCGGCGGGCGGGTCGGCGATGATACGGCCCGAGGCCAGATCGACCGTGGGCACGGCGGCCTTGGTAAAGGGCAGGAATGTGGTGTTGGTCACGCCTGCCAGTTGCATCTCCAACAGATCATCAGCGCCGTGGTTCTGCACAGTTTTGACGCGGCCCAGCAGCACGCCGCCGGTGTCATAGACCTCAAGCCCGATCAGATCGGCATGATAGAATTCATCGTCCGGCAGGGAGGGCAACTGGTCCCGCTCGGCATAAAGCTGGGTGCCGCGCAGGGCGTCGGCATCTTCTTTGGTGGCAATCTCGGCAATGCGCGCGGCAAACCCGTGTTTTACCTGATGCAGCAGCGCCAGCGAATACTGGGTACTACGGTCCTCGGACCAAAGCGGGGTATAGGTTTCGATGTCTTCAGGCACCGCGCAAAAGCTTTTTACGCGCACTTCGCCGCGTACGCCGTAAGAGCCCGCGATGGCCCCGACACAGATGAGATCGGTCATTGTAGCAACTCCGAGTTTACGCAGATCGTGCCGGTCCACTGGCCTTCGCCAGACTTACATTCGGCACGCATTTGTTTGCGATCATATGTGATGCCGAAGCTGAACCCGATAGCGAAAATGAACAAAAGGAAAATCAGGCGAAACATCAGCGGCTCTCTATTTTGAGGCTCGGGGCGCGGACCTCCCAGCCTTTGGTTTCGAGTTCGGGCGTGGTTGTATTTTCAGAGGGCCAGCCGAGGCAGAGATAGGCTACCAGCGTCCAACCATGAGGTGCCTCAAGATCACGCGCCAGACGGTCGGGGTCAAGCACCGAGACCCAGCCGATGCCCAGACCATGTGCACGGGCGGTGAGCCAAAGGCAGGTGATGGCGCTCACCACCGAATAGCGGCGCATCTCGGGCATAGTCGCCGCACCAAGTCCGTGGCCTTTGGCGGTTGTCTCGTCGCAGAATATCGCCAGTTGTTCGGGCGCGTCCTGCATGCCGGACAGTTTCAGCGCGGCGTAAAGCTTTGCCTTATCGCCGTCATAACCTGCCAGCGCCGTCTCGTTTGCTGCGCGGAAATTCTCTAACGCGGCCTGACGGGCGGCATCAGAACGCACGCGCAGAATGCGCCACGGCTCAGACAGTCCTACGGAAGGGGCAAGATTGAAGGTGTCGAGGCACTGCGCCAGCAGCGCCTCCGGCACCGGATCGCTGCGAAAGTGGCGCACATCGCGCCGCCAGCGCAGCAAATCGTGAAGCCCGGCACGGAAGTCTTCTGAAAAGCTGTCCATGCCGGGCCCCGCGTTGAATTACTCTGCGGCAGCTTCGTCAGCAGCAGGAGCTTCTTCGGCTGGCGCGTTCGCAGCTTCTTCGGCGGCAGTTGCCTTGTCGGCTTTCTGCTGGGCGCGCTCTTGGGCTTTTTTGCCCGGTGTGCCGCGCTTGGGGTTGCTGCGCTCGGTCTTGGGCAGGGCGCCAGCGGCTTCGAGCATACGGGCAACACGGTCTGTTGGCTGTGCGCCTTTGGCGATCCATGCTTGGATTTTCTCGATGTCCATAATCACGCGGTCTTCGCTGTCCTTGGCGAGCAGCGGGTTGTATGTGCCCAGCTTCTCGATGAAGCGGCCATCGCGTGGCATGCGGCTGTCAGCAGCCACGATACGGTAGAAGGGGCGCTTTTTGGAACCGCCGCGGGCGAGACGAATTTTCATGGCCATGATGTAGTTTCCTTTGAGTTAGTACGAGAGCGGCTTGGCCGTCTCAGGATTGTTGCAGTTTATGGTGCTGAATGACTTCAGCGATGATGAAGTTCAGGAACTTCTTGGCGAATTCGGGATCGAGGTCAGCCTCTTTCGCCAAATCTTCGAGCCGCTCGATCTGGGCCGCTTCGCGGTTCGGATCGGAGGGGGGAAGGTCGTGTTCAGCCTTGAGTTTCCCCACGGCCTGAGTGTGTTTGAAGCGCTCGCCCAGCGTATAGACAAGGATCGCATCGAGACGGTCGATACTGGCGCGGTGTTCTTTCAGAACCTCGGCGGCGCGGGTCACGGGATCGGTCATGATGCCTCCTTGGGGTAGCAATTAGCACTAAGCGTCATCATTTTTTCTTGCCGAATCCCGACAGGCTGGAGGGCAGGCCCATGCCGCCACCCAAACCGGGCAGTTTGCCACCCATCTGCTTTGCGGCGGCTTCCAGCGCTTGCGGGTCCATCTGGCTGGGGTCCATGCCGCCCTTGCCCATCATCCCCTTCATGGCTTGCTTGAGCATGCCACCTTTGCCCATCTTGCCCATTTTCTTCATCATGTCGGACATCTGGCGGTGCATTTTCATAAGTTTGTTGAGGTCGGAGACCTCCATGCCGGCGCCGCGTGCGATGCGCTTTTTGCGGCTGGCTTGCAGCAGCGCAGGATTGGCGCGTTCTTTCTTGGTCATCGACTGGATCAGCGCGATCTGCTGCTTGAGGATGTTATCGTCAAAACCGGCGTCTTCGACCTGTTTGGCCATCTTGCCCATGCCGGGCATCATGCCCATCATGCCTTGCATGCCGCCCATCTTGATCATCTGTTCAAGCTGCATCTTGAGGTCGTTCATATTGAACTGACCCTTCGCCATGCGCTTCATCATCCGCTCGGCTTGCTCAGCCTCGATGGTTTCCTGCGCGCGTTCGACCAGTGCGACGATGTCGCCCATGCCGAGGATACGGCCCGCGATCCGCTCCGGCTCGAAAGTTTCCAGCGCGTCCATTTTTTCGCCGAGGCCGACGAACTTGATCGGCTTGCCGGTGACCGCACGCATCGACAGCGCCGCACCGCCGCGCCCGTCGCCATCCATCCGCGTCAGCACGACGCCGGTGATGCCGATACGGGCGTCGAAATTCTCGGCCGTGTGCACCGCATCCTGACCTGTCAGGCCATCGACGACCAACAGCGTCTCGCGCGGGTTGGCGACATCGCGCACCGCTTTGACTTGGCTCATCAACTCTTCGTCGATGGACAGGCGGCCCGCTGTATCAAGCATATAGACATCATAGCCGCCAAGGCCCGCTTGGGTCTTGGCGCGTTTGGCGATCTGTACCGGCGTCTCGCCTTTGACGATCGGCAGGGTATCAACGCCGATCTGCACGCCGAGTATCGCAAGCTGTTCCATCGCAGCGGGGCGGTTGACGTCAAGCGAGGCCATCAGCACGCGCTTGCCTTCACGCTCTTTCAAACGCTTCGCCAGCTTAGCGGTGGTGGTGGTTTTACCGCCACCCTGCAAACCGACCATCAGGATCGGGGCAGGCGGGTTGTCGATCTTCAGCGCTCCGGGTTCGCCCTCGCCGCGCAGCGTATCAATCAGCGCATCATGGACGATCTTGACGACCTGCTGGCCGGGAGTAACCGATTTGGTAACCGACTGGCCGGTGGCCTTGTCCTGCACCGCTTTGACGAAATCGCGGGCGACGGGCAGCGAGACGTCAGCCTCAAGCAGGGCCACGCGAACCTCGCGCAGCGCGGTTTTCACATCCTCGTCCGACAGGGAACCCTGTTTGGTGAGGCGGTCGAAGACGCCGGAAAGGCGTTCGCTGAGGTTCTCGAACATGGGCGGATGCCCCTTCTGATCGGTTGCGGACAGACCCTATTTAGGGGCGCCCGCCGGAATGCACAAATGCCCATGGTCCAGCCATGCGCGCAGGGTCAAAACCAAACGGTTTTGCCCCCACGGGCGTAACACGCTGGTGGAGGGCGATCCCCGCACAAGGCAGGGACCGGAAGGCTTTGCTCCCGGGGTTTGGCCAGCGTTTAGGCCGCTTGGCCGTGCGAGTCAAGCGGGGCGGCAGGAACCGCCCCGCGTGTAGCGCTAGAGCGGGAAGAAGATCGTGATGGCAAAAACCGCCGCTGCGCCGACGATCAGGTTCATCGGTACACCAACTTTCAGGAAGTCGCTAAAGCGGTAGTTGCCCGCACCGTAGACCAGCGTGTTGGTCTGATAGCCGATTGGGGTGGCAAAACTGGCCGAAGCGCCCATCATCACCGCCACCACCAACGCCCGAGGATCAATGCCCAGTTGCGACGCCATCGAGATCACAATCGGGGTCAGCACCACCGCCACGGCATTGTTGGTGACCAGTTCGGTGAGCACCGAGGCGGTGACATAGACCGCCGCCAGCAGCACAATAGGCGGCAGGCCGTCAAGCAGCGGGGTCAGCACATCAACGATCAGTTGCACAGCGCCGGTATTTTCCAGCCCCGCGCCGATCACCAGCATCGCAAAGATGAGCATCAGGATAGAGGCATCAATCGAGCCCCAAGCCTCGTCACTATCAATACAGCGCAACACAAGGATCGCCGCGACCGCGAGGATCGCCAGTGAGGTAATACCTGCCACCCCCGCCGCCGCCAGCCCGACAACTGCGAGCAGGGAGGCAATCGCAATCGGTGCTTGTTTGCGGCGATAGGCCCGACCCGAGGGCCGCGAGACCGAGACGACCGTGCCGCGATCGGCCAGCGCATCCAGCCCTTTGGCCGTGCCTTGCAATAATAGCCGATCCGCAGGGCGCAGGCGCACCGACCAAAGATCAGGCCCTGCAATATGTTTGTGACGGTCCGCGCCCAGAATACGCAGGCCATAATCAGCACCCAAGCCGCTTTCGCCCAAAGTGCCGCGTCCTGCGGCCAAACCGGGCGGCACAATGGCCTCGGCGACAATCAACTCTTCTTCCTCGCGGGGCCGTCCGGCATGGCGCAGGCCAACTTGCAGACCCGCGATGTCATTCAGCGTCAGCAGCTCAGAGGTAGGCAGCGTCATGATCAAGGTGTCCCCCTTGGCCAAAACCTGCTCGGCCAGACCCGACCGCTGGATCACCCCGCCACGGCGGATGCCCTTTACGCTGATCTCGGCGCGGGTGAACTGGGCCGTATCTTCGAGTTTTTGACCGATCATCGGGGCGGTGCTGCGCAGACTGACTTCGGTCAGAAAGCGGGTTTCGGTGAGCATCGACTGCGCGCCCGCGCTTTCACGGTTGGGCAGCAAAAACCGCCCCGTCAGAGCCAGAAACGCCAGTCCGGTGAGGGCTGCGATAATCCCCACGGGTGCGATTTCGAAAATGCCGAACGGCTCCATGCCGCTTTTGCGTGCCACCCCGTCCACCAGAAGGTTGGTTGAGGTGCCGATCATCGTGCAGGTGCCGCCAAGGATCGAGACATAGGAGAGCGGGATCAATAGTCTGGTCGAAACAATCCCGACAGCGTGGCTGAGCTTGAGCACCAGCGGGATCAGGATCAGCACTACGGGCGTGTTATTCACAAACGCCGAAGCCACAAGCGTCGCCATAAAGAAGGTGACCAAAGCCAGTGCGGGACGGGTGCGGGCGCGTTCGACAATGAACCCTGCCATCGCATCCAGAACGCCGGTGCGCACCAGCGCCCCCGATACCACAAACATCGCGGCAATGGTGATCGGCGCGGAGTTTGAAAACACCGCCATCACATCATCGGTGCTGACCAGCCCCAACAGCATAAAGATCGCGGCACCGCCAATCGCGGTGGTGTCGGGTGGGTATTTCTCGATGATGAAAAGAACAAAAACGCCAACCAGTAAGGCCAGCGCGATCAGGTCTTCGGACCCTGCAATCCAGTCGTGCATTTCTGCCCCTCTTTTTGGCGTCATTGCACCACAGATTTAACACCGGTCAAGGGGGTCCGGTTCCCCGCCCGTCATGCGACAGGCGGGAAATCTTTTTTGCAGCGCCAGTCCGCTTATGCGGCCAGTGCGTCCACGGCTGCATTGGCGTTTGCGATGGTTTTATCAGCGTCCATCGCCAGCGCATCCGCCGCGATGACAGTCACGTCGGTGATACCGATAAAGCCCAAGACATGGCGCAGGTAGGTGCTGGCGAAATCCATCTCGGAGCCAACAGGCGTGCCGCCCGATGCAAAAGCAACAATAACACGTTTGCCTTTGATCAGACCCTCGGGGCCATCAGCCGTATAGCGGAATGTTTCACCAGCGCGGGCGATCAAATCGATCCAAGCTTTCAGCGACGCCGGGACGCTGAAGTTATAGACAGGCGCGCCGATCACGATTGTATCTGCGGCGCGCAGCTCGGCGATCAGGGTATCTGAGAGCTCCAGAGCGGCTTTCTGCTCGGCGTTGCGATCTTCGCCGGGCACAGCACGGGCCACGGCCCATGTATGGGTGATCTGTGGCAGCGGCGTTTCGGCGAGGTCACGCACAGTGATATTGGTGTCGTCCAGCGTCGCGATGATACGATCAGTCAGCGTACGGGTAACGGAGGTTTCAGTGTTGGCAGACGAGTCGATGCGTAGAATAGACATGAGCGATGCTCCTTGAAGAGGGTGAAAACGATTGTCTCCTGCCGCTTTATTTGTATCTTGCATCTTCGAACGCAACGCGGAAAATGGCGCAGGTAATGTTCGCTGACGCACAGAGGGCACAATGGACAACTGGGACGAGATCAAAACGGCCTATCAGGTGGCGCGCCTAGGCACGGTGAGCGGCGCTGCCGAAGTGCTCGGCGTGCACCATGCGACGGTGATCCGCCATATCGACGCTTTGGAGGCACGGTTGGGGGTGCGGTTATTCCAGCGCCATGCCCGTGGCTATACCGCAACCGAGGCGGGCGAGGACCTGCTGCGCGTGGCCAAAGCGACCGACGATCAATTCTCGCAACTGGCGGGGCGCATCAAGGGCCGTGGCGCCGAGGTCTCGGGCGAACTGGTGGTCACCTCTCTCGAAGCCTTGTCGCCCCAAATCGCGCCAATGCTGGTTGCCTTCCAGCACGCACATAGCGATGTGATCGTGCGGTATGTCACCGGTGATCGCTTGTTCCGGCTGGAGTATGGCGAGGCCCATGTCGCAATCCGCGCGGGTGCGCCGCCCGATCAGCCTGACAACGTTGTCCAACCGCTGCGCGACCAGCAAGTCGCAGCCTATGCCAGCCGCGATTACGTGGCCGCGCATGGCATTCCCAAAGACGGCGACAGCCTGCACAAACACCGCTTTATCGGCCCCGACGACCGCAATAGCCGCGCACCCTTCTACATCTGGCTGGCGGCGAACGTCCCCGACAGCAGCGTCACCTTCCGCTGCTCGGATTCCCGCTCGGTCGAGGCCGCGCTCACCGCAGGCGCGGGCATCGGCTTTCTCTCTGCCGTGCGCGCCCGCAGTTTCCCCGACCTCGTGGAAATCTACCCGCCGCGCCCTGAATGGGTGGCGCCCCTGTGGCTGGTCACCCATGTTGATCTGCACCGAACCGCCAAAGTGCAGGCGCTGCTGGGCTTTCTCAAATCCAAGGTAACCGAGGCCGGTATATGACCCCTGGCACGCAGGGCCATCTGGCCATGTTCGCATTTTCAGCCCTTGTTGCGGGGTCTTTCTCGCTCGGGGCGCTGGTCGCCAATGACATTGATCCCGCCGCCTTTAACGCGCTGCGTTTTTGCATCGGCGCGGTGATCGTCGGCGCATTGGCATGGCAGCGCGGCGTGATGACCCGCAAAAGCTTTGAAGCGCCGTGGCGCTACATTGTGCTTGGCGGGCTGTTTGCGATCTATTTCGTACTGATGTTCGAGGGGCTGAAAACCGCCCGCCCGATCAGCGCCTCGGCGGTCTTTACCCTCGTGCCGGTGATGGCCGCCGGTTTTGCATGGCTGGTGCTGCGCCAAAAGCTGACGTCGCGGATGGCGCTGGCGCTCAGCATCGGCGGTTTGGGCGCACTTTGGGTAATCTTTCGCGGCGACCTCATCGCGCTAATGCGCTTTGATATCGGGCGCGGGGAGGCGATCTTTTTCGTCGGATGCATCAGCCACGCACTCTATACTCCGATGGTCCGCCGCCTGAACCGTGGCGAATCCGCCGTCACCTTCACCTTCGGCACAATGCTCGCAGGTGCGGTGTTGCTGCTG
This sequence comes from Sulfitobacter brevis, assembly GCF_900112755.1. Taxonomy (GTDB): domain Bacteria; phylum Pseudomonadota; class Alphaproteobacteria; order Rhodobacterales; family Rhodobacteraceae; genus Sulfitobacter; species Sulfitobacter brevis. The sequence goes on from NZ_FOMW01000010.1 coordinate 133,144, forward strand.
GTCTACGCCCGCGCCGAACTGGCGGTGATCGACTGGGGCAGCCTGCGCCCGCTGGTCTGGGTCACGCTGATCTATGTCGCGGTCTTTGCCTCGGCCATCACCATCATCTTGCTGCAATTTGCCACCCTGCGGCTGCCCTCGGCCAAGGTGATGGCCTATACCTATCTGACGCCCACATGGGTGATCGCGTGGGAGATCGGGTTGGGCAATGGCGTGCCCGGTCCGATGGTTCTGGGGGGCGTCATGATGACCATCCTCGCGCTCTACCTGCTGCTGCGCGACGACGATCTGCCGCAAAAATCGTAATCTGTGGGAACCCTGCGGGATGTTTCTGCGTTTGGACGTAACGCAAAGCAGAATAGGGACAGATCAATGCGCTCCGTTATTTACCTCGTCGGTCTCGTAGTGATTGTCCTTGTTCTGCTTAAGTTCGTTTTCGGCGCGATCTGACCCCTCACAGGGGCTCGTCCCTTCCCTCAAAACTGCTAAAGGAAATATCATGCGGAACATCATTTACATCATCGGTCTCGTCGTCGTGGTTGTTGCTATCATCAGCTTCGTCTTCTGATACCGCCACAGAACTGATCGAATTCAAGCGCGCGTCCCGTAAGGGAGCGCGCTTTTTTCATGGCTCATCGGCATTTCTGGCGCTGCCAAGCTCGCCCGCCAGAAACCGTTCAAACGCGTCAAGGTTCACCGGCTCGAACTGCCCGAACCCCTGCATCCAGACCGAAGTCGCCTGCAACGCGTCCGGTTCCAGCTTGCACCAAGTTACCCGCCCGCGCTTTTCTTGCGAAATCAGCCCGCAACGCTCCAACACCCGCAGGTGTTTTGAGATCGCGGCCAAGGACATCTCGAACGGCTCGGCCACATCGGTGACGGCCATGTCATCCTCCAGCAGCATCGCGAGGATGGCGCGGCGCGTGGGATCCGCAAGAGCGGCAAAGGTGATGTCGAGCGCGTTGGTCATTTCCCAGCATGTGCGCGTCCCGCGCCCCATCGTCAACCAAATGGTTGAATATGCGCAAACTTGCAAAATCCGCGGTTACCGCGCCATTTCGCGCCTGCTGCCAACTTCATTTGGCAAAATAAACTCAGGAAAACAGCGATTTATACGCCGTCACAGCAGTGTTGACTCTGTCCCCGTCCAACAGTAGCACCACCCCAAGACTTTTAGTGGGGATAGTGGCGTGACCGACCCGGACCAACAGCAGCAACTCTCGCAGCTTGAGGCCAAGATCGACGCCGCTAAAAAGCGCAGTGCGCCCAAACCCCGTCTGGAAGAACATCATTCTCAGGCTCAACTGGCCTGGCGCATGGTGATTGAGTTAGTGGCCGGTCTCGGGATCGGTTTCGGCATCGGATACGGATTGGACCTGCTCTTTGGGACCCTGCCGATCTTTATGGTGCTGTTTGTGATGCTGGGCCTCGCGGCCGGAGTGAAGACAATGCTCCGCTCCGCGCAGGAAATCCAGTCGAGGAAAGTGGCCGAAGAGGCCGGATCAGACGCTACCCGCAAGGGTGAAGACAGGGGAGCCTGAAATGGCGACAGAAGCACAAGGCGAAGAAGCAGGCGGTCTGGTATTTCACCCGATGGACCAGTTCATCGTGGAGCCGTTCTTTGGTGAGGGTGCCGTTGCATGGTACACGATCACCAACGCGACATTCTGGATGGCGCTCGCTGTGCTGACCACCTTCGCATTGCTGGTTTTGGGCACCTCGCGCCGTTCAATCATCCCAACACGGATGCAGTCGGTTGCTGAGCTGGCTTACGGCTTTGTCTATAAAATGGTCGAAGACATCTGCGGCAAAGAAGGGGTCAAGTATTTCCCCTATATCATGACATTGTTCATGTTCATCGTGACCGCAAACTTCCTCGGCCTGATCCCGACAGCCTTTTCACCCACCTCGCATTTCGCGGTAACGGTCGTGCTGGCTCTGGCCGTGTTCCTGACTGTGACGGTCCTTGGTTTTGTGAAGAACGGCACGGCATTTCTGGGTTTGTTCTGGGTCGCTTCGGCACCTCTGGCCCTGCGTCCGGTTCTGGCGATCATCGAACTGATCAGCTATTTCGTGCGCCCCGTAAGCCACTCCATTCGTTTGGCGGGCAATATCATGGCGGGCCATGCGGTGATCAAGGTCTTTGCGGGCTTTGCTGCCATCGCTGTTATTTCTCCGGCTTCCATCGTCGCGATCACCGCGATGTACGGGCTCGAAGTTCTCGTGGCCTTCATCCAGGCCTACGTTTTTACCATCCTGGCATGCGTGTATCTTAAAGACGCTCTGCATCCCGGTCACTGATCATGGGGCATCGCGCGCCCCGTACTAAAACTCAACTTCCAACCCATAGGAGAATACTCATGGAAGGCGAACTCGCACACATCGGCGCAGGCTTGGCAGCAATCGGTTCGGGGGCTGCGGCCATCGGCGTCGGCAACGTGGCAGGCAACTTCCTGTCCGGCGCCCTGCGCAACCCATCGGCAGCAGCCGGCCAGACAGCCACACTGTTCATCGGCATCGCGTTTGCCGAAGCTCTGGGGATCTTCTCGTTCCTCGTCGCTTTGCTGCTGATGTTCGCCGTCTAATCTAACGGACCTGACATCGGCCGCCGCGCAGAGGTCCATGACCTCGGCGCGGCGGTAACGGCAGATTTTCCGGAGAGATACCAAGATGGCTACAGAAACAAATAGCGCCGGTTTGACCGACGCCGCCGCTGGGGTAGATCACGCCGCTTCGGCACCCGGCATGCCGCAGTTGGATTTTTCCACCTGGGGCAACCAGATCTTCTGGCTGGTGCTTGCCTTGCTGGCAACCTACTTCATCCTGTCGCGTGTGGCCCTGCCACGCATCGGCGCGGTGTTGGCAGAACGCCAAGGCACCATCACCAACGATATCGCGGCTGCCGAAGACCTTAAGGCCCGCGCAATCGAGGCCGAAGCCGCCTATGACAAGGCCCTGATCGACGCCCGCGCGGAAGCGCAGTTGATCGTGACCAAAGCGCGTGCCGACATCCAGGGCGACCTGGATGCAGCAATCGCTATGGCCGACGCCGAAATCGCTGCTAAATCGGCGGAATCGGAAAAAGCCATCGCCGACATTCGCGCCTCCGCTATGGAGAACGTGAAGGAAGTGGCAAAAGACACCGCTCAGGAAATCGTCGCTGTCCTTGGTGGCACTGCCGATGCCGGAACGGTCGAAACTGCCGTCACAGCACGGATGAAAGGATAAACCATGCGTTTCACCCTTGCGACCCTGCTGACGGCTGTTGCTGCCTCCCCCGCGTTCGCCGCGACTGGCCCGTTCTTCTCACTGGGTAACACCGACTTTGTGGTGTTGCTGGCGTTTATCCTGTTCATCGCCGTATTGTTCTATTTCAAGGTGCCGTCCACGTTGGGCAGCATGTTGGACAAGCGCGCCGACGGTATCAAAACCGAACTCGAAGAAGCCCGCGCCCTGCGTGAAGAAGCACAGACCTTGCTTGCCAGCTATGAGCGTAAGCAGAAAGAAGTGCAGGATCAGGCCGACCGTATTGTGACCGCCGCCCGTGAAGAAGCCGAATCCGCAGCCGTGCAGGCCCGCGCGGAGTTGGCCCGCTCGCTGGAGCGTCGCATCGCAGCTGCAGAAGAACAGATCGGTTCGGCGCAAGCTGCTGCCGTGAAGGACGTCCGTGACCGTGCTGTGACAATTGCGATCGCCGCAGCACGTGACGTGATTGCCAAACAGATGACCGCCGCCGACGGCAACAAGCTGATCGACGATGCCATCGCACAGGTAGATGCAAAGCTGCATTAATCTGCAGTTTAGCTAAAGTATAAGAAGGCCCCGGTTTACGCCGGGGCTTTTTGCGTTTGTCAGGGCTGGAAATTAAAGCCGGTTACGGCGAGGCAGAACCGCTCCTGTCGCATGATCCCAAGACGCGCGCCGCTCTCGCGTCAGTTTACCGACCTGAGCTTAGGCTTTGCTTTGATACGGTCGATCTCCTGCTGGGCTGTTTTCTGGCACTTCGGGCAGATCGAATAACTCTTGGCAAAGTTTCCGGGCTCTGGCCTCACCTCTAGGTCAATCCACTTTCCGCCAATCTGAAACGCACAGCAAATCGAACAGCGCGTCGTATCATGATGATCGGGGAAGGCGGCAATGCGCCTGATGCCCGCGCTCTGGCGCTTCTCGATCAAGGCATGGTCCACGGTCAGCATGCCCGATGCATGAGGCTTCACGATGAGCCGGAACAAGCGATACAGATCTGGCGTATCGCAGCGATACAGGGCGCTGAATTCTTCATATTCAATCCGGCAAACATGGAAAATACCGAACAGATAATCGCGGGTCTGGTGGCCTTCGATAAAGTCCCAGATTTCGCGTCCCAGAACCTTATCTGCCACAGACTCCGGCGCGTCCTCCTCCATGGCGTACTGATCCCAATGCGGGCCGACCGAGACGATGCGATCCTCCTCATTCAAGGTGTAACTGTTCGTGATATCTTCCAAGCCAGCTTCCATCAATTAACTTAACAAATCTGCGATTATGTTAAGCCAAATCTGCCAAGCAATCTACAGTTGTGGAACAAACCAATTTTTCACGCTTCTGTTGCTGGCGGGCGAGCGCCGTTTGAGCTTTCAGCGGAGGTACTTAACTCTGCAGGTCAGCTCTTGGTTTCGTGCTCCAACCGCAGTTGGGCGATGTCCTCGTGGTGGGTGGTCTTTTGCTGGTCGAGCAGGGCGGCTTGGACGTAATCCAGATGTGCCTCCACTGCGGCCCTTGCGGCAATCGCATCACGGCTTTGCAGGGCGTCGTTAATGGCGCGGTGCTGGTCCAGCAGGGCGCTGCGCGAAGTGCGTTGGTTGAACATCACCTGACGGTTATAAAACACCCCGCCGCGCAGCAGGTCATACATCGAGCGCATCATATGTAACATGACGACGTTATGGCTCGCCTCGACAATCGCCATGTGGAACTGCGCGTCGAGTGCGGCTTCTTCGCTGGCGATACGCTTTTCATGCGCCGCTTCCATCCGGCCAAATACCGTCCCGATCACGGCCAGATCGGTGTCCGAGCCGTAGCGCGCCGCACGGGTGGCGGCCAGCCCCTCCATGTCGCGCCGGAACGACAGATAATCCAGCACCGCTTCGTCATGCCGCGCGAACAGATCGACCAGCGCAGGCGAAAATGCCCCTGCCAACACGTCCGACACGAATATCCCCGCACTGGCGCGGGTGTCCAGCAGCCCCAATTTCTGCATCGTGGCTACCGCTTCACGCAGCGAGGGGCGCGATACGCCCAGCCGCTCTGCGAGGTCGCGTTCGGCAGGCAGCTTTTCACCGGGGCGCAAGATGCCACGCAGGATCAAAAGCTCGATCTGCCGCACAACGGCTTGGGACAGCTTTTCAGGGGTGACGGGGCGGAAGGGCATGCGAAATCCTTTGATTAAATCCAGCATATGACTGCGCAATGTGAACTGCAACTCAGGCCGTGATGCGCCGATTGGTCCCTCAGCAAGGTTTTGTTAACCAATCTGCGGCCAAGTTGGGGGTATGAAACCTCTGTCCTTGTTCGTTACGCTCTCCCTGCTCGGCGGCTGTAACACCGCTGGCCCCGCTTTTCGCGGCCTCCCCGCTACGCGCGTAGAAGTCGAAGGATCGGTGTTTGACGTGCGCGTGCAGGGCGAGACAGCAGAGGCGATCCGCGTGAACATGCAATATGCGCCGCGTTTCGGCCCGATCAAAAAGCGCGCCGCCATTGCGATGGCCCGTGTCAGCGGCTGCGAGGTAAAGCGGGTTCTCGGCGATCAAGCGCAGGCAACAGGTGTTTTGGATTGTGGCGACTGAAGCGGGAGGGTATTGCGTCAAAACTCGGAACGGGCGGGTGCTGCGACAAGCTGCAAATGCTTTACGTTCCGCTTCGTGACCTACTACATTTAGGGGGTCGCACCCGCGCATATCCTTTTTATAGGGTGTGAGAGTTGACACAAGGGCCCTTAGCCCGCCATTTTCGGTAGAGCCGAGGAATCATCGGAGCAGGCGTTGCGCTTTTCCAAACTAAGACTGACAGGCTTCAAAAGCTTTGTGGACCCGACCGATCTGATCATCGCGGACGGGTTGACTGGCGTTGTCGGGCCGAACGGCTGCGGCAAGTCCAATCTGCTTGAGGCGTTGCGCTGGGTGATGGGCGAAAACCGCCCCACAGCAATGCGCGGCGGCGGCATGGAAGACGTGATCTTTGCCGGTGCGGCCACCCGTCCGGCGCGTAACTTCGCCGAAGTCTCCCTGCATATCGACAACAGCGAACGGCTGGCCCCTGCGGGCTTTAACGACAGCGACGGGCTTGAGATTGTGCGCCGCATCACCCGCGATGTCGGCTCCGCTTATAAGGCAGCGGGCAAGGATGTGCGGGCGCGCGATGTGCAGATGCTGTTCGCCGATGCCTCCACCGGTGCCCATTCACCCGCCTTGGTGCGCCAAGGCCAGATCGCCGAGCTGATCAACGCCAAGCCGAAAAACCGCCGCCGCATTCTGGAAGAGGCGGCAGGAATTTCCGGCCTTTACCAACGGCGGCATGAGGCCGAGCTGAAGCTGAACGGCGCCGAGTCCAATCTGACCCGTGTCGATGATGTGATCGAACAACTTGCCGCACAATTGGCGCAGCTGGCCCGCCAGGCCCGCCAAGCCGCTCGCTACCGCCAGATCGGCGAAGAGCTGCGCCGCAGCGAGGGCATGTTACTCTATCGTCGCTGGCGCGAAGCCGACGAAGCCCGCGCCCGTGCTGATGATGAATTGCGCGGCCGCGTGACGGCAGCGGCGCAGTCCGAGCAGGTTGTGCAACAGACGCTAAAGGCGCGTGGGGCGGCGGAGGAGGCCTTGCCGCCACTGCGCGAAGAAGCTGCAATCGCAGCCGCAGTCGTGCAGCGGCTCACCCTGCAACGCGACACTTTGTCAGAGCAGGAAACCCGCGCTCAAGCCACCATCTCGACGCTATCCAGCCGCATCGCCCAGCTGAGCCGCGACATTGAGCGTGAAGGCGGGTTAAACAGGGACGCCGAAGACACCATCGCCCTGCTTGACCGAGAGGCCCGCGATTTGGCGGATGCGAGCGAGGGCCATGAAGACGCGCTGGAAGCTGCCTCCGATGCCGCCCGCGAGGCCGCTACGGTTTTGCACGAGCGCGAGGGTGATCTGACCCAACACACCGAAGACGTCGCCCGGCTTGCTGCACGCCACGGCTCGGTCGAGCGGCTGTTGGTGGACAACCGCAAAATTGCCGACAAGGCCGAGGACGACGCGCACAAAGCGCAGGATGCCGTGGTGCAAAGTCGCGCGGCCCTTGAAAAAGGCGGCGCAGATTTTGCCGCAGCGCAGGCGGCCGAAGCGACGGCTGTTGCTGCCGCAGCCGCAGCGGATGCCGCGCTGAATGCGGCCGAAGATGCCCACGCCGCAACCCATGTCCGCGAGGCCGACGCCCGTGGCGAACGCTCCGAAGCGGAAGGCGAGATGAATGCCCTGCGCGCCGAAGCTGCGGCGCTGGCCAAACTGGTTGAGCGCGACACAGCCGAAGGCGGGCAAATTCTTGACCGTTTGCAGGTTGAGCACGGGTTTGAGAAAGCCTTGGGCGCGGCCTTGGCCGATGATCTGCGTAGCCCGCAAGTGGACGCCGACGGTCCCTCCGGCTGGACGGTAATGCCCGCCTATGCGTCGCCGCAGGGGCTGCCTGCCGGGGTTACGCCGCTCTCGCAGCACGTCTCGGTGCCCGAAGTGCTGACGCGGCGGATGAGCCAGATCGGTGTGGTCGATGCGGATGATGGCGCACGCCTGCAATCTGCTTTGATGCCCGGCCAAAGACTGGTCTCGACCGAGGGCGATTTGTGGCGCTGGGACGGATTTCGCGCCTGGGCCGAGGATGCGCCTTCGGCGGCGGCCTTGCGGTTGCAACAGCTGAACCGCCTTGAGGTCCTGAAGCAGGCGCTGGAGCAGGCAAGCCAGCGGGCCGAGGGCGCGCGCGCCGCGCATGAGGCGCTGACACGCACGCTGGCCGCGCAGGCCGAGGCGGACAAACGCGCCCGCGAGGCGCGGCGCGATGCCGACCGGATGGTGGCGGACGCGGGTCGTGCGCTCAGCCGCGCCGAGGCTGATCGCAACCTAGCCGAGGGGCGGCTGGAAAGTCTGGGCCTTGCTGTGAAACGCCACGAAGAAGAGGCGATGGCGGCACGCGGGCGGGTGATCGAGGGCGAGCGGGCGCTGGCAGAACTTGGCGATCTTGGGGCAGCACGCGCCCGTGTGGATGACATCCGCATGGCCGTGGAGGCATCGAGGATCACCATGATGTCGCGCCGCTCCGCCTATGACGAATTGCGCCGTGAAGGCGAGGCCCGCAGCAAGCGCGCACAAGATGTAACCAAGGAGCTGGCTGGTTGGCGGCATCGGCTTGAGACAGCCGAAAAACGCACCACCGAACTTGCCGAACGCAAATCCACGTCGGAGGCAGAGCTCGCCGAGGCCAGTGCCGCCCCGGTCGAGATTGCCGCCAAGCGCGATGCGTTAAATGACGATATTACCAAGGCCGAGGCGCGGCGCGTACAAGCGGACGATGCTTTGGCGCAGGGCGAGACCACGTTGCGCGAAGCCACGGTGGCCGAGCGCGACGCCGAACGTCTCGCCTCGGAAGCGCGTGAAGCGCGGGCGCGGTCCGAAGCACGCTCTGAGGCCGCGCGCGAGACTGTTGCTGCCGCCGCCGAGCGAATCGCCGAAGAGAGCCAGCAGACGCCAAACCAGTTGCTGACCTCGCTGGAGGTAAACCCCTCTGACATGCCCGACGCCCATGCGCTGGAAGGCGATGTGAGCCGGTTGAAACGCCAGCGCGATGCGCTCGGCGCGGTTAATCTGCGCGCCGAGGAAGACGCCAAGGAAGTCCAAGTGGAGCACGACGAGCTGGTCACGGAAAAGGCCGATCTCGAAGAGGCGATCAAGACTTTGCGTTCAGGCATTGCCAGCCTCAACCGCGAAGGGCGCGAACGGCTTTTGACCGCTTTTGAACAGGTAAACACCAACTTCTCGATGTTGTTCACGCATTTGTTTGGCGGGGGCGAAGCCAATCTCGTGATGGTCGAATCCGAAGACCCGCTGGAGGCTGGTTTGGAGATCCTGTGCCAACCGCCCGGCAAGAAGCTGAGCACGTTGAGCCTGCTTTCGGGGGGCGAACAGACGCTGACTGCGATGGCGCTGATTTTCGCGGTATTCCTTGCCAATCCCGCCCCGATCTGTGTGCTCGACGAGGTGGACGCACCGCTGGACGATGCCAACGTCACGCGGTTCTGCGACCTGCTCGACGAGATGTGCCGCCAGACCGATACGCGATTCCTGATCATCACCCACCACGCGGTGACGATGGCGCGGATGGACCGGTTGTTCGGGGTCACGATGGCCGAACAGGGTGTGAGCCAGTTGGTCTCGGTCGACCTGAAAAAGGCGGAGACACTGGTGGCGTGAGCCCGCAGGTGATGGGGTCATCCACGGGGAACACATTGTTATTTAATGGTTAATGTTAATAATAGGCTAAGCCTGCGGGCTTAACCTTTGGCGGGAATACCGCTGTGAAATCAAAACAGGACTTCGGGCGGACGTTAGGATTTGTCGGCTTTCGGCGCAGGCTTCTCCACCGGCCCGCCCGCTTTCTCCCACGCGCCGAAGCCTTCCTTCAGGTGCGCCGCGTCGAACCCCATGTCTTGCAACGTCGCGACCGAGATCGCCGAGCGCCAGCCGGAGGCGCAGTGAAACACAAACTTCTTGTCCTGCTGCGCGAAGACCTCCTTGAAGTAGGGGCTGTCGGGATCGACCCAGAATTCCAGCATGCCGCGCGGGCAGTGAAAGCTGCCGGGGATGAAGCCGCTGCGCTCGCGCTCGCGCGGGTCACGCAGATCGACGAATTGCACCGAAGGGTCCTCCAACATCGCGATGGCATCGGGGGTCTCTATCTCGGTGATCCGCGCACGGGCGTCGGCAACCATCTGGGCGGCAGTTTTCTTGAGCGTCATGTCGGTTTCCTTAGTCAGTATTGCGCTAAAAGTTCGGGGGTCGGCCAGCCATCGACGGCCATGCCAAGGCGGGCCTGTTCGGCGCGCACAGCGGCGCGGGTGCCCGAACCAAGAATGCCGTCGATCTTACCAACGTCAAAGCCGCGCGCCTGCAGTTTGGTTTGCAGCGCTTTCATCTGCTCGCCCGATAGCCCCTGCGCGGGGGCGCCTGCATCATAGACGGGCGCGCCCTCCAGTCGGGTGGCGAAATAGGCGGCGGTCATCACATAGACAAAGCTCTGGTTCCAGTCGAAGTAGACGCGGAAATTCGGGAAGGCGATAAAGGCAGGACCGCCGCGCCCTTGCGGCAGCAGGATCGACGCCTCAAGCGTCTCGTCCAAAGCGCCGCTGCGGGCGCTGACACCTAAGCCCTGCCAGTCGGTGACGGGTTTGGTGGTTTCCAATCCGGTCAGCGACCAGTCGAAATCGCGTGGCAGGGTGACTTCGGCCAGCCAAGGTTCGCCCGCGCGCCAGCCCAAGCTATGCAGCATCTTGCCGCCAGACATCAGCGCATCGGCCTCGGAAGCTTTGAGCGAGACACGCCCGTCACCGTCACCATCCACGCCGTTCTCGAGGATGTCGCGGGGCAGCATCTGGACCATGCCGATCTCGCCTGCCCAAGCGCCTGTCGTGGTCTTGGGGTCAAATTCGCCTTTGGCAAAAAGCTCCATCGCGGCGAGGAGTTGCGGACGGAAAAGTTCGGGCCTGCGGCAGTCGTGTGCGAGGGTGGCCAGCGCGTTGGCGGTGTTGAAGTCGCCTTGGAACGCGCCGTAATCCGTCTCGAACGCCCAGAAGGCGAGGAGCACGCCGCGGCTGACGCCGTATTCTGCTTCGATTCTATCAAACACCGCATCGAGCCGTTTGCCATTGGCTTGGCCGCGGTTCAGCCGGTCTGCGGAGATTAGGCGGCGGGAGAAATCGATGAAGGGCATCTGGAAGACGCCCTGCTGGCGGTCCGCGCTCAGCACTGCCGGGTCGGTGCGGATGCCTGCGAAAAAGCGGTCGGCCGTATCAGCGGAGATGCCAGCTGCGGCGGCTTCGGTTTTGACGCCTTCGACAAAGCTGGCAAAGTCACCGCCGCAGGGGGTTTCGGCCAGTGCCAAATGGGGGGCGGTCAGTAGGGCGGCGGCGAGAAGTAAGGGGCGCATAGCATTCCTTTAGGTTCAAACAAGCAGGCCAGTCGCAAGGGTTAGTCCCAACATCACCTCCCATGCCTGCCACAGACGGGTGATGGCCGTATCGATCTGCACAGGTCCAATGGTGCGCGCCCCCGCACCGTGGACCCAAGCAAACGGCTGCATCACCCCATCATAAGCACGCGGACCTGCGAGAGCCACACCAATGGCGCGGGCCATGGCGGATTCAGGCCAACCGGCATTGGGAGAGCGGTGCAGGGCCGCATCGCTACGGATCGCGGGCCAGTCGTTCAGCACCCCGCCGGGCAGCGCGACGAGCAGGGCGGTGATGCGGGCGGGCACATAGTTCAGGACATCATCCATCCGTGCCGAGGCCCAGCCAAATTCGGCATAGCGGGGGGTGCGGTAGCCGATCATGCTGTCGGCGGTATTGACGATTTTATAGACCAGCAGCCCCGGCAGGCCGCCAATGAGAAACCATAGGGCGGGGGCAATCACCCCGTCACCGAGGTTTTCAGCACCGCTTTCGATGGCCGAGCGGGCGACTGCGGATTGGTCCATTGCGCCGGTATCACGGCTGACGATCATCGCCACCGCGCGGCGGCCTTGCGGCAGGGACAGGCGCAGCCCATCGGCCACCGCACGGACGTGATCGGTGAGAGAGCGTTGCGCCAGCAAAATTGCGGCGACAACAATTTCGACCAGCGGCCCGAAAAGTTGTAGCACTGCACCGGTGAGGGCTGCCCCGCTCATCAGGATCAGCAGTGCAATGACGCCTTTGGCCTTGCGCCGCGTGCCCGTGTTTAGCCGGTGGTCCAGCATCTTGACGCAGCGGCCCATCAGCACCGCAGGATGGCTGATGCGGTTCCACAGCCATGCGGGCTCACCCAATGCGGCATCAAGCAGCATAGCCGCCGCGAGTAGCAAGGCGGTGTTCATGCCAGCGCCGCCGAAAGCCGCGCCCAGCCGTCCGCTGCGGGCAGACCGAGGCGGAGCCAGCGTGGATTATAAGGGAACACGCGGGTCCAGATGTGGTGTTCGGCCAAACGGGCTTGCCAGAGGACGGCGTCCTCGACCTCATAGAGCCTGAAAAGGCTGGTACCGCCGAGCAAGTCCGCGCCCTTCGCCAACATCATTTCATCCAGCCGAGCGGCATCGTCTGTCAGACGGGAGCGGGTGACATCCGCCCAAGCTGCATCGCCGAGGGCTGCGGCCCCGATCTGGAGCGCTGGTCCGGCGACGGCCCACGGCCCAAGCATAGTGGCAAGCTTGTCGAGCAAGGCAGGCTCGGCGATGACAAAGCCCAGCCTGACGCCCGCCAATCCCCAGAATTTTCCGAAGCTTTTCAGGACCACGGTACCTGGCTCTGCCGCCTGGGCGATCAGGGTGGCGTCGGGGGTGACTTCGCCAAAGCTTTCATCGATGACGCGCAGACGCCCGACCGTCGCATCTGCCTGCCATTGGCGGCCATCGGGATTATTGGGGTTCACCAGAACGGAGGCTTGAGCTTTCGCGGGGTCTTGGGTGATCTCCCAGCCTTGGGCGGCAAAACTGGCGGCGTGTTCATTGTAGGTCGGCGCTGGGATATAGACGCGGGCAGCGGGGGCCAGTCGCGGGATTTGGGCGATAGCGGAGGAGGCGCCAGGCACGGCGAGAATGCCCGCTCCGGCGGGGATGTTCCAGAACTTGCGGGCAGCGCTTTCAAGCGTGTCGCGGGCGGCCTGATCGGGCAGCGCTGTCCACGCGTCAGCGGTGATTGCGGGCAGAGGATATGCCACAGGATTGATACCAGTGGACAAATCCAGCCAGTCGGCGCGGGTCCCGCCATGGGCGGTGGCAGCGGCGTCGATTCCGCCACCATGGTCGCGCGGTGCTGTCATCTGTTGAGAACCTTATCCCTGCTGGAAGGGCACAACTCTGCCAATCCTGTCGGTTTTAAAAGCGGAAATGCGCCTCTAAATCAAGCGCAAGCTGATCTCTTGCCGGTTTCCCGGATTGGTCGTCGGATCGTTAGGGTTTCGTTAACCATTTCGAACCATGACTTCTGGCGATTGTAAGTATCGCAACTAAATGCCTGAGCTGTAGGAGACGGAATATATGCGCGTTCTGATTGTCGAAAGCAAAGCCGAGTTGGGGGTTTTGTGGCAGAAGCATCTGGAGCGGCAGGGCATGTCGGTGATCTGTGTGCAGTCGCAAATTGAGGCGACGGGCTATCTGGCACAGGAACATGTGGATGTCATTGTTCTCGACCTGATTCTCGCGCAGGGGTCGGCTTTGGCGGTGGCGGATTTTGCCGAGTATCGTCAACCGCTGGCGCGGGTTGTGTTTGTCACCAATACAAGCTTCTTCTCTGACGGGTCGATTTTTGCCCATGCCGCGAACGCACGGGCGTTCCTGTGCTCCACCACGCCACCGGAAGATCTGGCCGCGATGGTGGAGTATTACGGCCAGACCGGCTGACGGAGGTCGAGCCGTTCAGCCGCGCCCGTGTGGCGCGTCAAAATCGGGTGTCGGGTTGATCGGGATGATCCTGTAGGGATTAATCGTGTCATGGCTGTAGTGGTAATGCCGGACGATATGATCGACGTTCACCGTCTCTGCGACGCCGGGCCATTGATAAAGTTCGCGCGTGTAGGCCCAAAGATTGGGGTAATCGACGATTCGGCAGCGGTTACACTTGAAGTGCAAGTGATACACTTTGTCGAAGCGGATCAGGGTGGTGAAGAGCCGCCAGTCGGCTTCAGTGAGCCGGTCGCCAGCGAGGTAGCGATTTTCTGCGAGGATGCCTTCGATCCAGTCGAGGCTGTCGAAAAGCGGATGCACGGCGGCATCATACGCCTCTTGTGTGGTGGCAAAACCGGCTTTGTAAACGCCATTGTTGACGCTGTTGTATATCCGGTCATTGATCGGCTCGATCTGTTTGCGCAGCGAGCCGGGCCAGTAGTCATCGGTGTTGCCGGTCAGCCCGTCGAAGGCGGAGTTGAACATACGAATGATCTCGGCGCTCTCATTTGACACGATGGTGTCGTGCTCGCGGTCCCATAGGATGGGCACCGTGACGCGGCCTGAAAAATCGGGCACGGCGCGGGTATAAAGATCACGGGCGAAGGGCAGGCCGAACTGCTGGTCCCCAGTGGCCCCTTCAAAATCAGTGTCAAATGACCAGCCGTCACCGAGCATATGAGGGTGCACGACGGAGACGCCAATATGCGGCTCCAGCCCTTTCAGCGCGCGGAAGATCAGGGCGCGGTGGGCCCAAGGACAGGCATAGCTGACGTAGAGGTGATACCGCCCTGTTTCAGTTTTGAATCCCGCCTTGCCGGAGGGGCCGGCGCTGCCGTCAGCGGTAACCCAATTGCGGAACTTTGCGTCGGCACGTTGGAATTTTCCGTCGGATTCCTTGGTGTCGTACCAAGTGTCCTGCCATTTTCCGTCAACCAAAAGTCCCATGTCTGTCTCCCTCTTTTCGCATGAGGGAACACCTAGCCTATGACGGCGTTATGGCTATAGCCGCAGGGGCGCAGCAGCCCTGCGCAGATGCACAGCCGGAGATTTGTCATCAAATATTAACTTGATTTATCCATGCTTTAGGTCAGCCTGTTGTGGAATTGGGGGATAGATTCGATGGAAGCGGTGTTTTCGAAAGAGGTGCAGGCGGGGCTTGAAGCCGCGCGGCTGACCAGCCTGAGGCGCGCCTCGCGGTTGCGTATTGATGTGGGCGGGGTGATCTATCCAGTGCTGCGGATGTGGAAAACGGGATTTGCTGTCGAGGCTGAAAACGCCCCTAAGCTACGCGGTCTTGTCGACCTTTTCGACGGGAGCAAGCATCTGTTTCAGTGTCTGATCGTTGCCACGCAGGAAGAAGACGGCGAGATGGTCTATGAGTTCAAGCGTGCCACGGCGGTTGCCAGTGCGGCGGCGCTGGATTTCGAGCGTTCCGAGACGGCGCCTGCTGGGCTGATTGAGAACTACGGCAGTGAATTTGGCTGATCTGGGATTGCTCGATTTCGCGTGCGGTTAGCAAGTGCAGCGCATCGGGGGGCGGAAACCGCAGCCTAAGGGTGCGGTTTCCGAGCTTAAAGCGCTAGCGCCATGCCGCGTTAGCAGGGGTCTATTGCAGATCGCTGAATGCTGCAGTCAAGCGTTTGCAGGCCTCTTCTACGCGGGCGCGCGGGGTTGCAATATTGAACCTTAAAAAGGTATCGCCGCCACTGCCGAAGGTTGGGCCGTGATTTGCTGCAATGCCTGCGTCGGTTTGCACACGTTTGGTAAACTCGGCCGCCGACATACCTGTGCCTTTAAAGTCGACCCACGCCAGATAGGTTGATTCGAGCGGCATGGAGGCGAGACCGGGGATGGCGTTAACGGCGTCGTCGAACAAACGGCGGTTGCCATCGAGATAGGTGACCAGATCATCGACCCATGCGGCGCCTTCGGGAGAGTAGGCGGCAGTTGCCATGAACAGGCCGAAGGAATTTGGCGACACACCCATCGCGTTCATCCGTTTGGCAAAGCGGGCGCGCAGGGCCTCGTCGGGGATGATCACATTGCCGGAGTGGCATCCGGCGATGTTAAAGGTTTTGGTTGTCGCGGTCATCATCACCAAACGGTCGGTAACGCCGTCGATCAGCGACATCGCGGTGTGGGTGTGGCCGGGCATCACGAGGTCATGGTGGATTTCGTCAGAGACCAGCACCAGATCATGGCGCTTTGCGAAATCGGCGACGCCTTGCAGCTCGTCACGGGTCCAGACCCGACCGCCGGGGTTATGTGGCGAGCAAAGGATCAGCATTTTCTCGGTGCCGGTCATCTGCGCGTCCCAGGCGTCGAAATCCATCATGTAGCGGCCATCGGTCAGGGCCAGCTCGCATTCCACGACCTTGCGATCAGCTGCGGTGATCACGCGGGCAAAGGCATGATAGACGGGGGTCATCAGAACGACCCCATCGCCCGGGGAGGTGAAGGCGTCGACGCACATCGCGGTGCCGTTGACCAAGCCGTGGGTGGTAAAGATCCATTCAGGCTGTACGGTCCAGTTGTGACGGTTTTGCATCCACCACTGGATCGCGCCAAGGTAGTCACTTTCATCGCCGAAGTAGCCATAGACGCCGTGATCAAGATACCGCTGCAGGGCTTCTTGGATCACTGACGGCGGACGAAAATCCATATCGGCCACCCACATGGCGATGCCACTGTCGCGCGGCACGCCGTAGACCAGCTCCATCTTGTCCCACTTAGCACAGTGGGTGTCGCGGCGGTCGATGATTTCGTCAAAGCTCATAGTCTGTTCCTTTGGTTTGGCGGCCAAGCTAGCGGCAATTACCGGACCTGCAAGCCCCCGGTTGCAAGGCGCCTTGGGTTGGCCTAAATCACCACCATGAAACGCCCCATTTTATTGCACCCCGATCCCCGCTTGAAAAAAGCCTGCGCGCCTGTCGATGATCTGACAGACGAATTGCGGGCCTTGGCTGATGATATGCTCGCGACGATGTATGACGCGCCGGGCGTTGGCCTTGCCGCGCCCCAAGTCGGCGTGCTGAACCGCTTGATTGTGCTGGATTGCGTGAAGGAAGAGGGCGAGGCGCCGCGCCCGCTGATCATGTTCAATCCGCAGGTGGTCGCGGCCTCGGAGGAGGAGAGCACCTATGAAGAAGGGTGTTTGTCGATCCCTGAACATTTCGCCGATGTGACACGCCCTGCCGAGGTGGACGTGCGCTGGATCGACCGGAGTGGTGCCGAACAGAACGAGCGGTTTGCCGGGCTTTGGGCGACGTGTGTGCAGCATGAGATCGACCACTTGGAAGGCAAATTGTTTATCGACTATCTCAAGCCGCTGCGCCGCCAGATGATCACCCGCAAGATGGCCAAGCTTAAGCGGGAGTTGGCGCGAGGATGAGTGTGCTCGAGATCGTGAAATGGCCAGACCCGCGACTGGCAGAAACCTGTCCACAGGTCGAGGCGATCACGCCAGAGATCGAGCAATTGGCGGCAGATATGCTGGAGACCATGTACGCCGCACCGGGGCGGGGTCTGGCAGGGCCGCAAGTCGGCGCGATGCTGCGGATTTTCGTAATGGATGTCGGCTGGAAAGAGGGCAAACCCGATCCGCTGGTTTGTATTAATCCGATGTTGCAGGAAGTCGGCGAGGACCGCGCTACCAATATCGAGGGCTGCTTGAGCATCCCGGGTGTGAGTGCCGAGATCAGTCGCCCGACACAGGTGCAGATGGTTTGGACCGGCGTGAATGGTGGACGCTATGTGCAGAGCTTTGACGGGTTCGGTGCAGTCTGCGTGCAGCACGAGCTTGACCATCTCGACGGGGTTGTGACCTTTGACCATCTTGATGCCGAGACCCGCGCGCAGTTGATTGCGGAGTATCAGGCACAATGACAGTTCGGAAACTCATCCCTTGGCCAGACGCGCGGTTGCGCAAGGCGGCCGCGCCTGTCGAGCAGATTACCGACGAGGTGCGCGGTATCTGGGATGATATGATCGCAACCATGGATGCCATGCCCGGTGTCGGGCTGGCGGCACCGCAGATCGGGGTGATGTTGCAACTTGCCGTGGTGGATGCCTCACAAGGGCGCAACAAGCGGATACGTCTGGCAAACCCGAAGGTTTTGCAGGCCTCGGTCAAATTGAACGTGCATGATGAGGCCAGCCCGAACCTGCCCGGGGTATCGGCCAAGATCGCGCGGCCCCGCGCGGTGACGGTGCAGTATCTTGATGAGACGGGCGCCGAAGTGGAGCGCGATTTCGTCGGGTTGGAGGCGACCAGCGTCCAGCATCAGATCGACCATCTGGCGGGGAAGATGTATTTCGACAATCTCAGCAAGCTCAAGCGGGATATGTTGATCAAGCGGGCGCGCAAGATCTAGCGGCCTTTGCGGCTTTGACAGGCGAACGGAGGGAACCAGACCATGCGGATCATTTTCATGGGCACGCCCGATTTTTCCGTGCCGGTACTGGATGCTTTGGTAGAGGCGGGCCACGAGATTGCCGCTGTCTATTGCCAGCCGCCGCGCCCTGCGGGACGGGGCAAGAAGGACCGATCCAGCCCCGTGCAGCAACGAGCCGAGGCGCTGGGCCTTCTGGTGCGGCATCCGGTATCGTTGAAGACGGCTGAGGCGCAGGCGGAGTTTGCTGCGCTGGAGCCGGATATTGCGGTGGTGGTGGCCTATGGGTTGATCCTGCCGCAGGTCGTGCTGGATGCGCCGAAACGCGGGTGTTTGAACATTCACGCCAGCCTGTTGCCGCGTTGGCGCGGGGCGGCACCTATTCACCGCGCGATTATGGCGGGGGATGCGCAGACCGGCGTTTGCATCATGCAGATGGAAGCGGGGTTGGATACCGGCCCCGTGTTGGCCCGCGCGGTGGTGGATATCGGTGCAGAGGAAACCACGGGTGTCTTGCATGACCGGTTGAGCGCGCTCGGCGCCGCTGAGATTGTCACGGCTTTGGCGCAGTTGGACCAGCTGGTGGCGGAGGTGCAACCGGACGCGGGCGTGACCTATGCCGCCAAGATCGACAAGGCGGAGGCGCATATTGACTGGGCGCGGTCCGCTGTGGAGGTGGACCGATTGATCCGCGGGCTTTCGCCGTTTCCGGGGGCGTGGTTTGAGCGGCAGGGCCAGCGGGTCAAGGTTTTGGGGTCGGTATTGACCGAAGGTGCAGGGGCTGCGGGTGAGGTCTTGGACCGCGATTTACGCGTTGCTTGCGGCGAGGGCGCAGTGCGGCTGACGCGCTTGCAACGAGCAGGTAAGGCTGTGCAGGATGCACAAGTGTTTCAAAGCGGCGCGCAGATCGCGCCCGGCACGCGGCTTGGGGGGGAGTGAGCGGATGTTCATGGCGCTTTTTGGCACGGTCGTGATTGCAGGGATCGTCGGCTATGTCTCCGAAAAGACCGGCTGGACGCACAATGGTATTTTGCAGAGCATTATCATCTGCATTGGCGGCGCGTTCCTGTTCTACTTTGTGCGGGTGATGTTTGACGTCGGATTTCGCAGCGCGGGGATGAACGCGATTGTCTCGTCAATCGGGGCGTTGATCATTGTGCCGTTTCACTGGCGGCGGTGAAGTTGACTTTGCCGGAGACAAAGTAAGCCTCCGGCGGGAGTTTTCCGGCCAAATGAAAAGACGGCTCAGGTTTTTGGCGGTGTGCTCTTGTAGACGGGCAGATGCCAGCCGAAATAGAGCGATCCAGCGCGTAAAATCCATGTGACGGCCGCGCAGGCCAGTAGGCTGGTGGGGGTATCAAGCCAGTGGCGGGCGAGAACGGCGGTGGCCGCACCGACGAAAGCGGCGGTGACGTAAAGTTCGCCTTGTTTCAGGACCAGCGGCACCTCTCCCACGACCACATCGCGCATCAGCCCACCGAGGGTACCGGTGATCATGCCCATCAGGACAACGATGGTCGGCGATTGCTCTTGGGCGATGGCGACGCCTGCGCCAGCGGCAACCGCCACGGCAAGAGCAAGGCTGTCGAGCCAGATCAGGGTGCGCATCCGGCTTTCGAGTAGGTGGGCAGAGAAGAACACCACAAAAGCGGCGACTGATGCCACGGCGAGATAGGCGGGATTGTCGATCCAGAAGATCGGATTGCGGTCGAGCAGCAGGTCGCGAATGGTGCCGCCGCCAAGCGCGGTGAGGCAGGCAACGAAGGCGAAACCAACCAGATCAAGCTGGGCACGGCTGGCGACCAGCGCACCGGTGATGGCGAAAACCAGCACGGCGGCGTAATCGAGGAGCGAGACGAGGCTCATTTCTTGAAAGGCGCCATGCCCGCGCGGGCCAGTGCATCGGCGCGCTCGTTCTCGGGGTGGCCGGCGTGGCCCTTGACCCACTGCCACGTCACCTTGTGACGGGCATTGGCGAGGTCAAGCCGTTGCCAAAGCTCGGCGTTTTTGACCGGCTTTTTGGCGGCGTTTTTCCAGCCGTTCTTCTTCCAGCCGAAGATCCAGCCAGTGATGCCGTTTTTGACGTAGTTGCTGTCAGTGACGATGGTGATTTCGGTTGTGCGGCTGAGCGATTCGAGTGCGTGGATCGCGGCAAGCAGTTCCATGCGGTTGTTGGTGGTCAGGGCTTCGCCGCCTTTAAGCTCGCGTTCCTTGACCACAGTAGTGCCATCGCGGGCCTGCATGAGAGCCCCCCAGCCACCGGGGCCGGGATTGCCGGAACAGGCGCCGTCTGTATATGCGAATAAGTCAGCCATTTGCGCGCAGGGCTACCCAATCTGCAGGGGTGTCGTCCAGCCCCTTTCCGCATCCGGTGACGCGGTGGGTGACGATAAATCCGGCGGCGGTGAGCAGGGCGGTCAATTCGGCGTCGGTGTAGTAGGTATAAAGCCGTCCCAAGGTGTCACGTTTTTCACCGGTGCCGGTCTTGAGAGCGATGTGAAATACCCCGCCCGCGCGCAGCGCTTGGCGTAGGGCGGCGAGGTGGCGCGGCATGTCGGCGCGCGGGGCGTGTAGCAGCGAGAAGTTTGCCCAAATGCCATCGTAGAGGTCGGTGCCGTCGATCTCGTCGAAGGTTGCGAGGCGCGCGGTGACACCGGTGTGGGTGGTGGCCATAGCGACCATTTCGGGCACTGCGTCAGTGGCGGTGACCCGCAAACCTGCCTCGGCCATCACCTGCGCCGCCGCACCCGGACCGCATCCGAGGTCGAGCACGTCGGCGCCCGCGGGGAGGGCATTCATAAATTCGGCAAGCTGCGGGTCGTGGCCCGCGCGATTGCTGATCCTTTCGGCGTAGTCCTGCGCCTTGGTGGCATAGACGCGCAGGGTTTCAGCGTCGTTCACGCCCAAAGGCCAACGGCGAGGCAGATCAGGACGATCGCGGTGAGCTGGATCCGCAGGGTGAGCCACCAAGGCGGGGTCAGCTCCCAACGGTGAAAGGCGAAATCGAGGATCAATACACCCGCGAAGCCAATCATCAGGTTGATCAGGGCAGTATCCGCGTCCGATCCTGGGTTCAGGAAAACCCAGAGTGCCGGCACCGTCGAGAGCGCATAGCAGATCGCGGCCTGTCTGCCCTGCGCTTTGGTAGCAAAGCTCCAAAGTGCGCCGGACATGAAGCTGAGGATGATAACGCCGTAACGCACCAACAACAGACGGCCATGCACAGCCGCATCAAGGCTGGTGTTGACCCAATCCAGCGAGACCAAGGCCCCGAAGAGGAAGGGGACAAGTCCCGCGAGGCCAAGCAGCAGGGCGGCGGGGGGAATACGGTTCACTGCCATGTCGGCGCGCCCGATCGTGAAACGCTCTGGGGGGCGGGGATATTGGCAGGGGTCATATGCGCCTCACTAAATACATGCAAACGCACGTTAAGTCGGCGCGGTGCGGGCTGCAAGGGGCAGGTGCGCGGCGTCGGAGAGTAGGTTGGACGGGCTATGCAGGGATCCGTAGGACGCGGGGCACTTTGAACTCGACGTTTTCTTGCGCGGTCTCGACCATTTCGGAGGTCACATCGTAGCGCTGTTTAAAAGCTTCGATAACTTCATTGATCAGAACCTCGGGGGCGGAGGCGCCTGCGGTGATCCCGATGCTGGTGATGCCGTCGAGTGCACGCCAGTCGATGTCGGCGGCGCGTTGCACCAGTTGCGCATAAGCGCAGCCCGCGCGGGCACCAACTTCCACAAGACGGCGGGAGTTTGAGGAGTTGGGCGCCCCGACTACCAACATAGCATCACAGCGCGGCGCCATCGCTTTTACGGCTTCCTGGCGGTTGGTCGTGGCGTAGCAGATGTCTTCTTTGTGCGGCCCGATGATGGCGGGGAAGCGGGCCTTGAGGGCGGCGACAATCTCGGCGGTATCGTCGACGCTAAGGGTGGTTTGGGTCACATAGGCGAGACGCTCAGGGTCGCGCACCATTACCGAGGCAACGTCGGCAGGGGTCTCGACCAGCAGCACTTCGCCCTGCGGCAACTGGCCCATTGTGCCGATGGTTTCGGGATGGCCTGCGTGACCGATCATGATCATCTGGAGGCCCGCTTCGGCGTGGCGTTGGGCTTCGATATGGACCTTGGACACCAGCGGGCAGGTGGCATCGACATAGATCATGTTGCGGGCCTCGGCGGCGTTGGGCACGGATTTTGGCACGCCGTGCGCTGAAAAGATCACCGGACGATCAGAAGGCACGTCAGAGAGTTCTTCGACGAAAACCGCGCCCTTGTCGCGCAACCCGTCGACCACGAATTTGTTGTGCACGATCTCGTGGCGGACATAGACCGGCGCGCCCCATTTCTCCAACGCCAGTTCGACGATCTTGATCGCGCGGTCCACGCCAGCGCAAAACCCGCGAGGAGCGGCAAGATACAGCGTGAGAGGGGGCTTGGTCATGAAAGGCTCCGGTGGTTTGGCGCAGAGGTAAGCATTTGCGGCGCATTCGTCCAGAGCACGGCGCGCGGTGTAGGGTGCAGTCAGTCGGAGCGGTCGTGCAGCAGAGCCGCCGCCTGTGCGCGATTGTGCACGCCGAGCTTGCGATAGCCCATTTTGGCATAGTCCGAGACGGTATGGACAGAGATGCCGCAGATCTCGGCGGCCTGCTTGCGGCTGCACCCTTGGGCTAACAAAATCACGACCTCGCGTTCGCGGGGGGTTAGATGCTCGAACCGGTCGGGCAGCGTTTGCGGGGCGTCGGGGGATGGTTGGCTTAGGGCATACGGGGAGGGAGGCAACGCGGCCAATTCTTCGATGCGCCGGTGGATCAGCACGCAAAATAGCTGCACTTCCTCGGTGAGAGGGGTGATTCGCTTTGTAAAAGTAGCGCGGTCCAGTCCGGTCCCAAGGATAAACCCGCCAAAACGATCGGATCCTTTAAGCCGCGTCGGGACACCGAAGCCTGAAAGAAATCCGGAGGTGCCGGCGCGCTCGACAAATTCGCGTTCGGCGGTTGTGACGTGGGGGTGCTTTTGAATGAACTCAGTGCCGATCTGGACCACAGCGTAACTGTGGCACGCGTGATGGAGAAACGGATCATCTTGTGGTTGCAGCCGATCATAGAGGCCATCCATAGTGGTTCGCAGGAACGGCGTATCAAAATGATCGTTCACGGTGAGGTAAATCACATGATCAAAGCCAACAAGCTCTAGGGTTTGAACGACACCGTGCCAGAGTTCGTCGATGTCTGTGAGCTTCTCTAGCGTCTCGGCGTGCTGGACTAACATATGGCCCCCCCTATTTAGGGGATCGCGCAAAAAGTGTTTTTATGTCAACTTGTTTGTGGGGGTACGCAAATACGCGGATATTATTTTCCCTACTTATTTTAGCAGGACAGCACGCCAGCACCCGCAAGGGGTCTGGCGTGTTATTTTGTTGTAAAGGAGCAGGTTACGGGTTTTCGTCGTTGCCTGAGTGCTCACGTTGCGGGCGGCCAATCACGTCGCGCAGGTCTTCAAGCTCGATAAAATTATCTGCCTGACGGCGCAAATCGTCCGAGATCATCGGGGGCTGGCTGCGGATGGTAGACACGACCGAAACCCGAACGCCTTGGCGTTGAAGGCTTTCAACAAGCGGGCGGAAGTCGCCATCGCCGGAAAAAATCACGATATGATCAACACGCGGAGCTAGCTCCATGGCATCCACCGCAAGTTCGATATCCATGTTGCCCTTCACCTTACGGCGGCCCATGCTGTCGGTGTATTCCTTGGCCGGTTTGGTGACCATGGTGAAGCCGTTATAGTTTAGCCAGTCGACCAGCGGGCGGATCGGCGAATATTCGTCGTTCTCCAGCAGGGCTGTATAATAAAAGGCACGTAGCAACTTGCCACGCCGCATAAATTCTTGCCTGAGCAGCTTGTAGTCGATGTCAAACCCGAGCGATTTCGCAGCGGCGTAGAGGTTTGAACCATCAATGAACAACGCCAGACGCTCATCTTTGTAAAACATTTGCTATCCTTCCGCGGGGGGGCCGCTAAGACTTTAAAATTGATGTAGCGTGATACCGATCATATGGAACACGCGAAAACTCGAAGCCGCCCCGAATTATCAGAGCGCATACCTAAGGATTTTTTACTATGCCGCAAGACCCAGCATTTGGCGGCAAGCAGCGAAATACGTATCATGAGTTACTTATCGCGCTAGGCGGGAATTTAAATTCTCCCGTCGGCGCGCCCGCAGCTACATTGCGGTCAGCCCTCTCCCAGTTAACACAAAACGGCGCAGTGATTCGCTCCGTGAGTACATTCTACCACACGCCGGCTTTTCCCAAGGGATCGGGGCCAGATTATGTCAATGCGGTGGCAAAAATCAGTGCGTACTGGTCCCCCGCCGAGGCCTTGGACCGGTTACATCAAATCGAGGCGCAGATGGCGCGAGAACGCGATCAACGCTGGGGTCAGAGAACGCTCGACCTGGATATTCTCGCCTATGACGATGTGGTTTTGCCCGACCGCGAAATCTATGATGCGTGGCGCAACCTCCCGCCAGAAGTGCAGATTGGCCGCACACCCGACCAGCTTATCCTGCCGCATCCAAGGATGCAGGATCGGGCTTTTGTGCTTGTCCCATTAGCAGATGTGGCGCCGGACTGGGTGCATCCGGTTTTGCAGCGAAGCGTAATTCAAATGCTGAAAGCGCTGCCGGAGGCGGAGAAGGCAGAAATCATCGCGATCAACGAGGTCGCAAGCTGACACTTGCACTGGGGTCATCGGCCTAGGGCAGAACGGCGCGGCGTTTAGATCGGCCAGGCATGAGCGGAATTGCCGCAGGACGCATCGCGTAAGACACCAGAATGCCACCGCAGCGCCGCAGACCGATTCCCTGCTTGTAAATCCTGATCTTCCGGCCTAAATACCCACCTTCTGGCAGCATTTATGAGATTGGAGCTTTCCATGGCCCGCGTAACCGTCGAAGATTGTGTTGATAAGGTTCCCAACCGGTTTGAATTGGTCATGCTGGCAGCACACCGCGCCCGCGAGATCACTGCGGGCTCTCCTGTGACTGTGGATCGTGACAACGATAAAAACCCTGTCGTTTCGCTGCGCGAGATTGCGGATGAAACGCAGTCGGCTGACGATCTGCGCGAACGTCTGATCGAGAGCAACCAGAACCAGATCGAGATCGATGAGCCGGAAGAAGACGCGATGGCGCTTCTGATGGGTGCCGAGCAGGACAAACCCGAAGAAGACAGCATGTCCGAAGAGATGCTGTTGCGCCAGTTGATGGCAGCACAGGGGCAGGGGTAAAAACCCCGCGCTCCCCCGGGGGCGTGATGAGGCAGGTGGCATGACGTACGCCGAGACTACTGCTGACGACCTTGTCGCACTTGTTCGATCCTATAATCCTAAGACAAACGAACCGCTGATCCGGCGCGCTTATGACTATGGTGCCAAGATGCATGACGGTCAGTTTCGCCATTCGGGCGAGCCGTATTTTTCGCATCCCGTCGCTGTTGCGGTCTTGTTGACCGAACAGCGGCTGGATGATGCGACGATCATCACCGCGCTTCTGCACGACACCATCGAAGACACACGTGCCTCCTATAGCGAGGTCGAGACGCTGTTCAGCCACGAGGTGGCGGAACTGGTCGATGGCGTGACCAAGCTGACCAATCTGCAACTGAACTCGACCGAAACAAAGCAGGCCGAGAATTTCCGCAAGCTGTTCATGGCGATGTCGAAAGACCTGCGGGTCATTCTGGTCAAGCTCGCAGACCGTCTGCACAATATGCGTACGATCAAATCGATGCGCCCCGACAAGCAGACCCAAAAAGCCCGTGAGACAATGGACATCTATGCGCCTCTGGCGGGGCGGATGGGGATGCAATGGATGCGCGAAGAACTGGAAGATCTGGCGTTTCGGGTACTGAACCCCGAGGGCCGCGCCAGTATCATCCGGCGTTTCATTACCCTCCAGCGCGAATCAGGTGACGTGATCCAGCGGATCACCGGCGACATGCGCGGCGAGTTGGCAAAGGTCGGGATCGAAGCCGAGGTGATTGGCCGCGCGAAAAAGCCCTATTCAATCTGGCGCAAGATGGAAGAGAAGGCGCAGTCCTTCAGCCGCCTTAGTGATATCTACGGGTTTCGGGTGATCACCGAAAGCGACGAGGATACCTACCGTACGCTCGGAGCGATCCATCAGCGCTGGCGTGCTGTGCCAGGGCGGTTCAAGGATTACATCAGCCAACCCAAATCGAACGGCTATCGCAGTATCCACACCACGGTTTCGGGGCGCGACGGTAAACGCGTTGAGGTGCAAATTCGCACCCGTCAGATGCATGACGTAGCCGAAACCGGCGTGGCGGCTCATTGGTCCTATCGCGACGGTGTGCGCTCGAAGAACCCGTTTGCAGTTGATCCGGCGAAATGGATTGCACAGCTGACCGAACAATTTGACGCCGAGGATGATCACGAGGATTTCCTCGAAGCGGTCAAGCTCGAGATGTATGCCGACCAAGTGTTCTGCTTCACGCCCAAGGGCGATGTGGTAAAGCTGCCGCGCGGAGCGACTCCGATTGATTTCGCCTATGCGATCCACACCCGCATCGGCAATGCTTGTGTCGGGGCCAAGATTGACGGGATGCGGGTGCCCCTGTGGACCCGCGTAAAGAACGGCCAGTCGATCGAGATTATCACCGCCCAAGGCCAGACGCCGCAGGCGACGTGGCTGGATATTGCCACTACTGGCAAGGCGAAATCTGCGATCCGGCGCAGCCTGCGCGAGGTGGATCGGGAACGGTTTATCAAATTGGGCCGTGAATTAGCGCGCTCTGCCTTTGCCCATGTGGGTAAGAAGGCAACTGAAAAAGCGCTTTCGACGGCGGCCCGTAACATGCGGCTGGACGGTGTCGATGATGTTCTGGCGCGACTTGGCAGTTCCGAGGTGACGGGCCGTGCGGTGGTGCAATCGGTTTATCCCGATCTCGCGCCGCGCAAATCCGACCAGATCGATAGCGAACATGCTGTTGTCGGTCTGGAGCCGGGCCAATCGTTTGACCGCGCACCTTGTTGTAACCCGCTGCCCGGTGAGCGGATTGTCGGCATCGCGTTTCGCGGGCGCGGCGTGACCGTGCATGCGATTGATTGCGAACGTCTGTCTACCTATGAGGACCAGCCCGACCGCTGGCTTGATCTGCGCTGGCATGAGGGCAACCATCCGGCAGTCTATAGTGCAGTTTTCGACATCACGCTGGGCAACGGCGCGGGCGTGCTGGGTCGGATCTGTACCTTGATCGGCGAAGCCTCCGCCAATATCGCCGATCTGGAATTTCTTGAGCGCAGGCCTGACTTTTACCGGCTGTTGATCTATGTGGAGTTGCGGGACGTGGCGCATCTGCACTCCTTGATGTTGACGCTGGAGGCGGAAAGCGATGTCGCCGCGATCAGCAGGCACCGTGATCCGTCGGCGGGGAAGCCACATTGAACTAACGCGGTCCGGTTCGGTTTGGGGCGTGCGGCAAAAACTGTTATTGGAAGCTAGAAGTTGATATTCAAACGCCGCGATCCCAAGCCGACCTTGCGTGCGATGTCGGAATTTATGTGGCCGCGCGGCGGCTGGACTCGTGCGTTTCACTATATCAAACACCGGATGCGCCGCCTGCCTGACAGCCCCGAACGGATCGCACGGGGCATCTGGGCGGGCGTGTTCACGACGTTTACGCCGTTTTACGGAATGCACTTTATCGTCGCGGCGCTGATTTCGCGGGTGATGCAGGGCAATCTACTGGCCGCTTTGATGGCTACATTTTTTGGCAATCCGCTGACCTATGTGCCCATCGGGCTTTCGGCGCTTAAGACCGGGCACTGGATTTTGGGCACGCGCGTCGACGTGCAGGAACACCGCTCGTTCGGCGGTAAGTTTACCGATGCGGGGGCCGAGCTTTGGTTGAATTTCGTTGCGATCTTTACCCCTGCCAAGATGGATTGGTCGGGGCTGATCACCTTCTGGCATCAGGTTTTTTACCCCTATTTGATCGGGGGTATTCTGCCAGGCATCCTGTGCGCCTCGGTCGCCTATTACCTCTCGGTACCGGTGTTACGGGCCTATCAGAAGCGCCGCAAAGGCATGATCAAGGCAAAATTTGAAGCTTTGAAACAAAAAGCTGCAGCCAAGGCTGACGCCAAGCGCAAAGGGGATTAGGTTGGCCGCGACTCATGGGACGTGGGAGCCGGATTTATGACACAGACAGAGAAGCTTAGGCTGGGCGTGAACATCGACCACGTGGCCACGGTGCGCAATGCGCGGGGCGGGGCATATCCCGATCCGCTGCGGGCGGCCAAGATCGCCGAGAAAGCAGGGGCCGATGGCATCACTGCGCATCTGCGCGAAGACCGTCGCCATATCTCGGACGCGGATATCGAAGGCTTGATGGAAGTCCTCAGCGTGCCGCTGAACTTCGAGATGGCCGCGACCCCCGAGATGCAAAAGATCGCCTTGCGTCATAAGCCCCACGCGGTTTGCATCGTGCCGGAAAAGCGCGAGGAGCGGACCACCGAGGGCGGATTGGAAGTGGCGCGCGAGGAAAACCGGCTGGCACATTTCATCGCGCCGCTGCGCGAGGCAGGCAGTCGGGTGTCGATCTTTATTGCTGCCGACCGCCGTCAGATCGAAGCAGCGAACCGGATCGGTGCCGAAGTGATCGAGCTGCATACTGGCGCCTATTGCGATGCCTTTGCAGAAGGTCGGTGGGCCGAAGCGCAAGGCGAGTTGAAAAAGCTGGAAGATATGGCTGCATTTGCCGATGATCTGGGGCTTGAGGTCCATGCAGGCCACGGGCTGACCTATGATACCGTGTCGCCTGTCGCGGCTTTCCCACAGGTGCGCGAATTGAACATCGGGCATTTCCTGATCGGCGAGGCAATCTTTCTGGGGCTTGAGCCTGCCATTGCCGAAATGCGCCGCCTGATGGACGAGGCGCGTGAGTGATCCTTGGTATCGGCACTGATCTGGCAAATATCGAGCGTATTCAAAAGGTGCTGGACCGCCACGGCGACCGGTTCCGCAACCGTGTTTTCACCGAGGTCGAGCAGGCCAAGGCCGAGCGCCGCCTTGATGTAGCGGGCACCTATGCCAAACGCTGGGCCGCGAAAGAGGCGTGCTCCAAAGCGCTAGGGACAGGATTGCGGATGGGTATTGCGTGGCGAGATATGGCGGTCAGCAATCTGCGCACCGGCCAACCGGTGATGGCGGTGACTGGTTGGGCGGCGGAGCGCCTTGCCACCATGACCCCACCGGACCATGAGGCGATTATCCACGTGACGTTGACCGATGATCACCCTTGGGCGCAGGCCTTTGTGGTCATCGAAGCGCGGCCCGTTTCGGTGCCGGAATAGGGCAGTCATTCGCGGCGGTGCAGCCGTTCTGCGCAAGCAGGGCGGGCTGCGACACGGGCATCGCTTGACTTGCCCCCGCCGCCCCCTCATGTAACGCGAAACCTGATGAGATGGGAGCGCCGCATGGCCGCCAAGGAAAAAACCGGCAATGCCTTTGTCGAAACGATCAAGACAGTTGTCTACGCGCTGCTGATTGCGGGCATCTTTCGCACCCTGTTCTTCCAGCCCTTCTGGATCCCGTCAGGCTCGATGAAAGAGACGCTGCTGATCGGTGATTTCCTCTTTGTGAATAAAATGGCCTATGGCTATTCCTATGCGTCCTGTCCCAGTGTGATGGTGCCGCAGATCGGGATCGAAATTGATGCCAAGGATATTTGCGGCGTGTTTGACGGCGACAACAACCGCTTGTTCGGCGGTGATCCTGAGCGCGGTGATGTGGTGGTGTTCCGCCATCCAGTGTCGGGGCGTGACTATATCAAGCGTTTGATCGGTCTGCCTGGGGACAAGATTCAGGTCAAGGACGGCGTGCTGAACATCAACGGTGAGCCCGTCGGTCTGCAAGATGCCGGTCTTTTTGAGGAAGCAATGGCGCCGCAAGGCCCGCAAGCGCTACGGCCGCGTTGTGAAAACGGCCCCGTCGGCGTTGGGGGCAATTGTGTGAAAAGCCGCCAGATCGAAACTTTGCCAAACGGCGTCGAGCATGTCATCCTGAATATCGGCGACCAGCAGTCGGACCATACCGGCGTGTATTCGGTTCCTGAGGGGAATTATTTCTTTATGGGCGACAACCGCGACAACTCTGCCGATAGCCGTCTGGCGCAACAGGCCGGGGGTGTCGGGTTCGTGCCATATGAAAACCTGATCGGCCGCGCCGACCGGATCGTCTTTAGCTCGGCAGGCAGTTCGATGCTGTATTTCTGGACATGGCGCAGCAACCGTTTCTTTAAAGCGGTCAGATGAAGCTAAGCGGCGATCTCAAGGAATTCGAAACGCGCATCGGGTATCACTTTGCGGCTCCCGATCTTCTGAACCGGTCTGTGACCCATGCGTCGATGTCTTCGGCCAATCGTGATGACAACCAGCGGTTGGAGTTTCTGGGTGACAGGGTGTTGGGGTTGGTAATGGCCGAGGCGCTGCTCGCGCTTGACCCGTCTGCCACCGAAGGCCAGTTGGCACCGCGTTTCAATGCTTTGGTGCGCAAGGAAACCTGCGCCGATGTTGCGCGCGAGATTGATCTGGGCAAGGTGCTGAAACTGGGTCGGTCGGAGATGATTTCGGGCGGGCGGCGTAAGCAGGCTCTGCTCGGTGACGCGATCGAAGCTGTGATTGCGGCAGTCTATCTTGATGGCGGCTTTGATGCGGCCAAATCGCTGGTATTGCGCTTGTGGGGCAAGCGCGTGACGCGGGTCAAAGAAGACGCGCGCGATGCCAAGACAGCCTTGCAGGAATGGGCACAGGCCCGTGGCTATCCGCCTCCGAAATACGTACAGATTAACCGAAGCGGGCCCGATCACGCGCCCGTCTTCACCATCGCCGCGCAGCTTGAAAATGGCGCAGAGGCACAGGCCACTGCCCCTTCGAAACGCGCCGCCGAACAGGCTGCAGCCACCAAATTGCTGGCTAGAATGGAGCAACCCGAATGACCACCCGCGCCGGATTTGTCGCCCTGATCGGAGAGCCCAATGCGGGCAAATCCACCCTGCTGAACCGGATGGTCGGCGCCAAGGTCAGCATTGTCACCCATAAGGTTCAGACCACGCGTGCGCGCATTCGGGGCGTGGCGATGGAGGGCGAGAGCCAGATCGTTTTTGTCGACACGCCTGGTCTGTTCCAGCCGCGCCGCCGTCTGGACCGTGCGATGGTCGCCGCCGCGTGGAGCGGGGCCGCTGACGCCGATGTTGTCGTGCTGTTGGTAGAAGCCCATCGCGGTGTGTCGGAGGGCGTAGAGCGTATCTTGGAAGGGCTCGTGAATATTGGCAAAGGCCGCAAGGTTGCGCTGGCGATCAACAAGATCGACCGCGTCGAGGCGCCGGTTCTGTTGGGGCTCACCAAGGCGCTCAACGAACGCTTTGATTTTTTCGAGACCTTTATGATTTCAGCCGAGCGCGGTCATGGCGTAGATGCCCTGCGCCAATGGCTCGCGACCGAAGTACCCGAGGGGCCGTGGCTTTACCCCGAAGACCAGATTGCCGATCTGCCTATGCGGATGATTGCCGCCGAGATGACCCGCGAAAAGCTGACGCTGCGGCTGCATCAGGAATTGCCCTACCAGTTGACGGTCGAGACTGAAAACTGGGAAGAGCGCGATGACGGTTCGGCGCGGATCGACCAATTGATCTATGTGGTCCGCGACGGCCACAAGGGCATCGTTTTGGGCAACAAGGGCGAAACCATCAAGGGCGTCAGCAAGGCCGCGCGCGAAGAGTTGGAAGAGTTTCTCGGTCGCAAGGTACATCTGTTTTTGCAGGTCAAAGTGCGGCCAAACTGGTTAGAAGAATCCGAGCGCTATTCCGAAATGGGGCTGGATTTCAAAGATGGCAACACCTGATCCCATCACAGGTTCGCGCGCAATCGACCGCTCAGGGGCGGGCCTATGGCCCGTCTGACCGCCCGATTTTGGGTCGATGCTTACCTGACGCGACTGCGGTTGCAGGACATTCCCGCTTTTGTTGTGGCGCACGGTGATGACACCGGCGGCGCGGTATTGGTGAAACTGGCAACGCTGGACGGGCAGGCGGTGGTGTTCCAACGGTCCTTTGACATGCTGACCGGTGACCGCAAATGGGTCGAGCTTGCAAAGGGGGCCGAGCGCGAAGTGGACGAGACCATTTCGCGTCAGCGCGGGTTTGATCCCGATCTTTGGGTCATTGAGGTGGAGGATCGCGCCGGACGGCACCTTTTGGAGGAGCCGGGGCTGGCATGAAAGAGTGGCGCGATCAGGGCATTTTGCTAAGCACGCGCCGCCACGGCGAAACCTCTGCGATCATCGAGGTGTTTACGCCGTCGCTGGGCCGTCACATGGGCGTGGTGCGCGGCGGCACCAGTCGCAAGATTGCGCCCATCCTTCAACCCGGTGCGCAGCTTGATCTGACGTGGCGCGCAAGGCTTGAGGATCATATCGGCGCCTTCACAGTTGAACCGGTGCGCAGCCGCGCGGCGATTGCGATGAGCGACCGGATGACCTTGGCGGGGCTGAACGCGGTGACCGCTTTGCTGTCATTTTGCTTGCCGGAGCGTGAGGCCCATGAGGGTTTGTACCGCCGCACCGAAGCCCTGCTGGATTTGCTCGGCCAATACGAGATCTGGCCACTGGCCTATCTGCAATGGGAGGTCCGCCTGCTGGAAGAGATGGGCTATGCGCTTGATCTGAAAACCTGCGCAGTGACGGGCGCGACCGAGGGGTTGGTTTATGTCTCGCCCAAATCGGGGCGTGCTGTGTCGCGCGAAGGCGCGGGGGAGTGGGTGGACCGGATGTTGCCGCTACCAGATATCCTGCGCGGGGTGGGCGAGGGCCCGGATGCAGAGATCGCATTGGCGTTTCAGACCACCGGCTATTTTCTATCTGCGCATCTGGCGCATGATTTGGGCGGCAAACCTCTGCCGGAGGCCCGCGCGCGCTTTGTCGAGGCGTTCAGTCGGCCGCGGTGAAGACCAGCATCAGCCCCGTGTCGGTAGAGAGGATCATCATATCGCCCGCCACTTCGGACAGGCTCGCTGTTTGCAACGCCTGCAGAAATGCGGTTTCTGCGGCTTGGTCAGGGCAAGTGCGTCGGGTGGAGATCAGGTTCTCCGCGCCGAACCAAGGGTAAGGCACGGTCAGGCTGGCGCTAAAACCGTTGCAGGGGCCTTGGCCCACAATCTCGCCTGTTTCGGGAAAAGTCAGGGTCGCGGCAGCGGTGTACTCCTCACCGTTCAATTCGATCAACTGCCATGTCCGGTCCGCGCCACCATAGGCGCGTAAGGTCTCGTCCGGGGTGCAGGCTTTGATGCCGAGAAAGGCGACGCTAATCAGGGCCAGTGTTTTCATCTCGAATCCTCTGCGGTCACGACAGTGCCAGCACTGTATCGATCAGGGTGTCAAAGCTTGCCTGCTGTTGTGCGGTATCGGTAGGGGCAAGCTGCGGCAAGCCGATCAGCGCAGCCTGGAGTGCGTGGGCAAAGCTCTGGTTGCCGAAGCCGAGGTCAGCCAGCAGATGGCGAAGATGGTCAAGGCGGGCGGTGTCTACGGTTGCCAGCACGGTAGCGACGCCGGGATCGTTTTGCGCCCAGCTGCGCAGGCGTGGTTCAACTGGATCGGCCAACAGGTCGCGGCCAAATTGGCGCAAAGCTTGATCAGGCGGCAGGGCGCTTTGCGTGGTTTTGGCCAGTGACGCGACCGCGAGGGTGCGCCAGTGGGCAAGAACGGCGGCATGAAAGGCCGGGACATCTTTGAAATGCCAGTAGAACGAACCTTTGGTGGTCTTGAGCGCCCGCGCCAAAGGTTCGGCGCCGAGTGCTGCTGGGCCATCGTGCTGCAGGGCGGCAAGACCTGCGGTGAGCCATAAATCTGGGGACAATCGCGCTGTGGCCATATCTGTTGCATAGGCTTCGCTGTGCGGCGAAGCAAGATCGCTCATGAGCCATTTTCGACACGTGATCTGTCGCAAGAGGCCAAGACCCCGCGGGCGGTACGTGGTCCCACTCGGACATGATTGCCCCCAGAGCCCCCCTGCCGCTGACGCACCTGCCGATACCCAAGGTGCGCGATTTCGCCATTCTTTCGGGATTGGAGGCGGGGATTCGTGGCACGTTGATGTCGGTGATGCCCTTGGTGATTTATCGCGCCTTTGGCGATGCGGCGACGGTGAGCCAGATTTATCTGGCGGTCGGGGCGGTGTCGCTGGTGTTTGGCCTGTTGGTACCGTGGCTGGCCGCCAAGCTGTCGCGGCGTTGGATGTATACCTTTGGTACCGTGCTTTACATGTCGGGCATTGCGCTGGCGATACTGGATCAACCGCAGGTGATGCCCTTTGCGCTGGGGTGTCTGAGCCTCGCTACGGTGACCATTGCTGTGTGTCTGAATGCCTATGTGTTGGACTATGTTTCGCGGACCAATCTGGGCAAGTCTGAATCGCTGCGGCTGGTGTTTAGTGGGCCAAGCTGGGCGGCGGGGCCGCTGGTCGGCGTGTGGCTGTTGAATTGGTGGACGCCTGCGCCGTTTATGCTGGCAGGCTGTTTTGCGGTGGCGCAGATGGCGATGTTCTGGCGGTTGCGGCTGGGCAACGGCAAACAAATCTCGCGCGCCCGTGCGCCGTCGCCTTCGCCCGTCGCGTTTCTGGGGCGATTTTTCGCGCAGCCAAGGCTGTTGGCGGGGTGGATGTTTGCGGTGATCCGCTCCTGTGGGTGGTGGGTCTATGTGGTCTATCTGCCGATCTATTGCGTCGAAAACGGCCTGCCGGATACGGTCGGCGCGGCGGCGCTGTCGGCGGCAAACCTGTCGCTGTTTGTGGCGCCCGCGATGTTGGTGCTGGTGCGGCGCTTGGGCGTGCGGCTGTCGGTTTCGGGCGCGTTCTTTATCGGCGGGGTTTTGTTTGTGGCGGGCTGGGGCCTGTCGGACCAGCCTTGGCTGGTGGTTCTGGCGCTTTACGGCGGCTCGGTCACCTTGATCATGCTCGACGTCTGTGGCGGGTTGCCGTTTTTGATGGCGGTGAAGCCATCGGAGCGTACCGAGATGTCAGCGGTCTATGCCAGTTACCGCGATGTCTCGGGGATCTTGACCCCTGCTGGGGCGGCACTGGTGTTGCTGGTCATGCCGCTGGCGGGGATTTTCGCAGTTTGCGGTGCCGCGATGTTGGGGATGGGCGTCTTGGCGCGGGGATTGCACCCGCGCCTTGGTGTACCGCGTGTCAGCCCAGCAGACGCCGTGCGATGACCTGCGCCTGAATTTCAGCCGCGCCTTCAAAGATATTCAGGATGCGTGCATCGCAGAGCACGCGGCTGATCTTGTACTCCAATGCAAAGCCGTTGCCGCCGTGGATTTGCAGCCCGTTGTCAGCCGCCGCCCAAGCGACCCGCGCGCCGAGCAGTTTGGCCATCCCTGCCTCAAGATCACAGCGGCGGCCATGGTCTTTCTCCCAGGCACTAAAATAGGTAAGCTGTCGGGCGATCATCAACTCGACCGCCATCATCGCCAGCTTGCTGGAAACGCGCGGGAAGTTGATCAGCGCCTTGCCAAATTGCTTACGATCCTGCGCATATTGCATCGAGATATCGAGCGCCGACTGCCCGACACCAACGGCGCGAGCGGCGGTCTGGATGCGGGCAGACTCGAAGGTCTCCATCAATTGTTTGAAGCCTTTGCCCTCCTCGCCGCCGAGCAGGTTTTCAGATTTCACCTCAAACCCGTCAAAGGCCAGCTCGTATTCCTTCATGCCGCGATAGCCGAGGACTTCGATCTCGCCGCCGGTCATGCCGGGGGTGGGGAAGGGGGTTGCATCGTCGCCGGGGGTCTTTTCCGCGAGAAACATTGATAGGCCGCGGTGATCCGTGGTGTCAGGATTGGTGCGTGCCAGCAGGGTCATAACATGCGTGCGGGCGGCATGGGTGATCCATGTTTTGTTGCCGGTGACCCTATAGGTATCGCCGTCCTTGACCGCGCGGGTGCGCAGTGCGCCAAGGTCGGAGCCGGTATTCGGCTCGGTAAAGACGGCCGTGGGCAGGATTTCACCGCTGGCAATGCGCGGCAACCACTGGGCTTTTTGTTCATCAGTGCCGCCGCAAAGGATCAGCTCCGCCGCGATTTCCGAACGGGTGCCGAGCGAGCCGACACCGATATAGCCGCGAGAAAGCTCCTCAGAGACCACGACCATTGACGCTTTGCTCAGGCCAAAACCGCCGAATTCTTCGGGGATGGTGAGACCGAAAACGCCCATTTCGGCGAGATCGTTGATCACTTCCATCGGGATCAGCTCGTCCTTGAGGTGCCAATCATGTGCGTAGGGTTCGACCTTTTCGGTAGCATAGCGACGGAACTGGTCGCGAATCATCTCCAGCTCTTCATCAAGCCCGGTGGTGCCGACTGTGGCATTGGCGGATTGTTCTTGCATCAGCTCAACCAAACGGGTGCGGGCGGCTTGGGTGTTGCCGGACTGGATCAGCTTGCTGACGGCAGGGGTGACAAAACCGCTGGCATCCTCGGCAGAGAGCCCGAGATCATGCAGGCGGATCATTTCGCCTTGGTTCATCTGGATGCCACCGTGGATTTGCGCAAGGTATTCGCCAAACCCGATCTGGTGCAGCAGTTGCTCGATCTCGCCGAACTGGCCGTTTTCCTTGAGGCGATCGGCCCATGCCTGCATCTGGCGCAGCGCCTGCGCATAGGTGGCAAGCCACGCGAGGCCGTGGGCGGCGGTCTGGTTTGCTTCGATCAAAGCGGCAGAAACACGGTCGCCTTCGGTGACCAGCGCGCGGACCGAGGCCAGCGCCTTGTCCAAAACCGCTTCAACCGGCGTCAGCGCGTCTTTCGTCACTGCCAGCAGATCGTCCAGAAGTACGGGGTGTGCCATTGCTATATCCTGACCGTCATGTGCCATCTGATCATCCTTTTTGCTGCGCTCCGGCATAAACCCTTCGCAGGTGCAGCACAACAAAGATACGTTTTTCCGTTGCGTTTTGTACGAAAATTTCGCCGCCGTTTTACCGTGCAGCCGCCAAGCGGATTGCATAAGAGGAGGCATGAACGAAATTTTCCCGCTATTAGACCCCGCTTCCATCCTGCTGGCTTTGGCTATTGCGACCTGTGCCGGCTTTGTAAAAGGCGTGGTGGGGTTTGCGATGCCACTGGTGCTGATTTCGGGCCTCACGACCTTTATCGCGCCCGAACTTGCACTGGCGGGGCTGATCCTGCCAACGCTGGTGACAAACGGGATTCAGGCGCTGCGGCAAGGGCCGCGCGCGGCGTGGCAATCGATCCGCCAATTCTGGGTGTATCTCTGTGCGGGGGGCGTAACGTTGATCATGTCGGCGCAGATGGTGCGTGTGATGCCACCGCATGTGCTGCAACTGCTGATCGGTGTTCCGGTCGTGTTTTTCGCGGTGCTGCAACTGTCGGGCCACCGGTTCAATATCGCACGCCGTCATGCGGGCATCGAGGCCGCAGTGGGTGGCTTCGCCGGTGCAATGGGTGGGGTTTCCGGCGTCTGGGGCCCCCCGACTGTGGCCTACCTGACCGCGCTGGATACGCCAAAGCATGACCAGATGCGGATACAGGGTGTAATCTACGGTTTGGGCGCTGTGGCGCTATTGGGCGCGCATGTCGGATCAGGCGTGCTTCGGGCGGAAACCGTACCGTTCTCTGCGGCACTTATCCTTCCCGCGGTGCTGGGAATGTGGCTCGGCGGCCGGGTGATGGTCCGGATCGACCAGATTATGTTCCGCCGTGCGACCTTGATTGTCTTGCTTATCGCCGGGGCCAATCTGATCCGGCGGGCGCTTACCTGACGCCAGGTTCAGCAGCTTCTCGCAGCTTGCCAGAGGATGGGATCAGGCGCGCCGCGCAACCGTTACGCCTGCAACGTCTTCAATAAATGTGACAATACGTTCCTTGATCGCGTCGTCTTTGATCGCGGCGAGGGCGTTCACGATTTGCATATTCTTGTCTTGAACCGGAGCGGCGTTGTCATTGTCGTGCAGCCCGTCAAAGAAATAAGACGGCGGTACTTCGAGGATTTGCGACAGTTCAAACAAGCGGCTCGCGGCAACGCGGTTTGAGCCGATCTCGTACTTCTGGATCTGTTGAAACGACAGGTTTAGCTGACGCGCCACATCCGTTTGGGATAACCGACGCAGGGTCCGGATCTGTTTGATTTTACGGCCGACGTGGATATCTACTGGATGGGACATACAAAACACCTCTGGTTGAACATTGCATTATTGATCGGAAAAAATCGCCAACCGATCAATTGGATAGATTTTTTTTGTTTCGAAACAAATTCTGACAATGCATGGGTGATTTTTGTTGCGTTGATGGGTGATTAGTGTACCACTCTTTCTGCAATGAAACTTGATACCAGCGATCTCGACCAGGCCGAACCCGTCGCCGTCGCCAAATCTGCGGCCGCGCCCGCTTTGCTGTTCGAGATGATCCGCTCGTTTGTGACCTTGGCGCGAACTTTGAATCTGAGCCATGCCGTCAAGGAGCTGAACAGCACCCGCCAGACGTTGCGACGCCATATCGCGGCCCTCGAGGCAGAGATGGGGCTGGAGTTGTTCAAGGTTGAGGATCGCCGTTACAGTCTGACCGAGGCGGCTGAGCAAGCGCTGCCCGAGGCGATTGACCTGATTGCCAAGTCAAACCTCTGGTTGTCGGGCACCACACGGCACCACGAAAGCTTGCAGTACGTATCGTTCGGCCTGCCGAATGGCTGGACCTTTCACCAGCAGCAACATCCGCTGAGCACCATTTGGTCGGGGCAATCGGTGCTGATGCGTGAAACGCTGCGGGCTTGGGCGATGAGCGGAGGCGATATCGAGGCGCCGGAGCTGGCGCATGTCCGCCCCTATCTGATCGTATATCGGGCAACAGATTCCGGCTGGATCAGTGTGGAGTTTGGCGAGGAGTGTTTCTACGTCAAATGGTTCGGCTGGGCGAAAGCGCGCAGCAGCATCGGTCGCCCGCTGAGTAAAATGCCGGGCGGCGACGATTTTGCGCGTCTGCTGGAAGAGCCGTTTTCAGAGGTGACCAACACCCAATCGGCACGGGTTGACCACGTCGCGACCCAAGTGCCGCGCGGTGAGGAAGACGATCTCGTGCATATTCGGTACGCGCGTCTGATGTTGGGCGGCTGTTTTCCGGATGGCAGTCAGGCCCTGTTTTCATTGGTCGAACCGATGAGCGAAGTGACGATAGACGGGCTGGAAATGGACAAGTTACCCCCGATTCCGAAGGACGTCGTTTTAGATTTTGTCGAAAGTGAGGCAAAATACGAGAAAATTAATCCAAATTAGTATACGCATAGGCTACCGACTCCTCTGAGGAAGCTGAAATGAGTATTCAATACGTTAACGATGGCGCACAGTTTTTTGCGGCAAGTCACGACATATTAAATAGTGCGAATATAAGAATAGAAACGGGCAGCGATTTCGAAACCTACGGAAAAATCATCGCCGCAGGACGCCCTGTTCAAGCTTTGGGCGCACCCTTTGATCCAAAACTCCATGATCTTGACGAGACGAACGCCTATTGGCTCGCCGCGTTCAATCCCGAAGGCAGGTTGATCCATACGCAGGCCGCCAAGATGCTCTCGATGGAGGATCAGACTCTGAGCGAGTATATGATCAAGCGATTTCAGGAGTTTCCGCCAGCTTTGCCTGATATCGATTTTGCGCGGTCGCGCTATCGTGCGGGCCCGGGCGCACACCGTATCAAAGGAAATGTCGTCTATCATGGCGATATCTGGATCACGCCGGAGGGCGGCTCCTATCGCGGCAATGGCATGTCGACCGTTCTGGCGCGATATGGGTTGATGCTGGCGGTAGAGCGCTGGAATCCAGACTTTATTTTTGGATTCATGGCGCGCAGCGTGGCTTTCAAGGGGTTTGCCGAGCGTATGGGCTATATGCACAACGAGCCGGGCAGCTTGCGTTGGTATCGCCACGGGAACGACACGCCAATGGAAGGTTTTTTAAGCTATCTCAGCAATGAAGACGTGCGTTTTCTATTCGAGATGCCGCTATACGAGCTTGTCGAACAAGCTGCCTGATTTTTACACAAACTGCATTTAATGAAAAAGGCCGGACAATTGTCCGGCCTTTTCTAATTTTTCCGATGGCGCGGCGGTTCAGCCAATCGCTGCGGCTTTTACATCATCGTCGATGAAGGGCAGGTATTGCGCGAAATTCGCGGCAAACATGTTCACCAGTTTCGCGGCCTGACGGTCATAGGATTCAGGATCGTCCCAAGTGCGGCGCGGGTCGAGCAGGATGTCTGCGACACCGTCGACGGAGACCGGAACCTCAAAGCCGAAGTTTGGGTCTTTGCGGTATTGAACACCGCTCAAACCACCCTCAAGCGCGGCTGTCAGCAGGGCGCGGGTTGCTTTGATCGGCATCCGCGATCCGGTGCCATAGGCGCCGCCGGTCCAGCCGGTGTTCACCAGCCAGCAGGTCGCGCCGTGCTGGGCGATCTTTTCGCGCAGCAGGTTGCCATAGACTTCGGGGCGGCGGGGCATGAAAGGCGCGCCAAAACAGGTGGAGAATGTAGGCTCCGGCTCCGTCACGCCGCGCTCTGTGCCAGCCACTTTGGAGGTGAAGCCTGACAAGAAGTGATACATCGCCTGTGCCGGTGTTAGACGTGCAATGGGGGGCAGAACGCCAAAGGCATCGCAGGTCAGCATGATGATGTTCTTGGGGTGCCCGCCGACGGCCTTTTTCGACGCGTTAGAGATGTAGTGCAGCGGATAGGCGCAGCGCATGTTGGCGGTCAGGCTGTCATCGTCGAAATCCAGATCGCGGGTGTCTTCGTCGTAGACCATGTTTTCGATCACGGTGCCGAATTTCTCGGTGGTAGCATAAATCTCTGGCTCGGCCTCGCGGCTAAGGTTGATGGTCTTGGCATAGCAGCCGCCTTCGAAGTTGAAGGTGCCGCTGTCGGACCAGCCGTGCTCGTCGTCGCCGATCAACGTGCGCTCGGGGTCTGCGGAAAGGGTGGTTTTGCCGGTGCCGGACAGGCCAAAGAACACGGCCGTATCGACAGGGTTGCCGGTGGCGTGGTTGGCGGAGCAGTGCATCGGCATGATGCCTTTTTCGGGCAGCAGGTAGTTCAGCAGGGTAAAGACCGATTTCTTGTTCTCGCCCGCATATTCAGTGCCGCCGATCAGGATCATCTTACGATCAAAGTTCATCGCGATCACGGTCTCGGAACGACAGTCATGCTTGGCGGGATCGGCCTGAAAGCTGGGGCAGTTGATCACGGTGAAATCAGCGATAAAGTCGTCGAGCGCCTCACGCTCGGGCCGACGCAGCATGTGGCGGATGAAAAGGCCATGCCATGCCAGCTCGGTGACCATGCGCACGTTGATGGCATGTTTTGGGTCCGCGCCACCGATCAGGTCCTGCACGAAATAGTCACGACCTTTCATATGGGCGACCATATCGGTGTAGAGCGCGTCAAACCCTTCGGGCGACATTGCAGCGTTGTTTTCCCACCAGATCGTGTCAGCAACGCTTTCGGTTTTGACGACGTGTTTGTCCTTGGGCGAGCGGCCGGTGAACTTGCCGGTTGTGACAAGGAAGGTGCCGCCCTTGCCGAGGTGGCCTTCGCCGCGGGAGAGTGCGCTTTCGACCAGCGCCGGTTCCATCAGGTTGTAATAAACATTGCCCAACCCGTCGA
This sequence comes from Sulfitobacter brevis, assembly GCF_900112755.1. Classification (GTDB taxonomy): domain Bacteria; phylum Pseudomonadota; class Alphaproteobacteria; order Rhodobacterales; family Rhodobacteraceae; genus Sulfitobacter; species Sulfitobacter brevis. The sequence goes on from NZ_FOMW01000010.1 coordinate 174,981, forward strand.
TCTGTTGATCCTCGAGGCGGAACTTCGGGTTAACCCGTCCTGATGTCATGTGGTGTCTCCTGCAGGTGCGCGGATGGTGTGCGCAAGAATTTGACTGATCGGACCGTGATGCCCGTGACCATGGTGGCCATGATGCGCCTCTTAACACGAGGATTTATAGCATGAACAGGCGGCTTTACCGAGTTAGCGCCACCATGTGGAAACTATCCGCCCAGACAACGGAGCGCAGTAGTGCAGAACCCGAGGCTGGGCAGGGGGGCGCGATTAAAGTGCGGCAATTTAGCCATTCCTAACCAAATTGTGGCGGAATTGGGTCACCGGTGGGCTGTGATTCGCAGTTAGAGATTGATTCGGCGGCAAAATATGGTGAATAATAGTGGAAAATCAAAAGAAACGACGTTTGGGCAGAACAAGGATTACAGGCAATGTCTAGAATTGCATTGGTGGATGACGACAGGAATATCCTGACGTCTGTATCCATGACTCTCGAAGCCGAGGGTTTCGAAGTCGAAACCTATAACGACGGGCAGGCGGCGCTTGACGCGTTTAACAAGAAATTGCCGGATATGGCTGTGTTGGACATTAAGATGCCCCGCATGGACGGCATGGATTTGTTGCAGCGGTTGCGCCAGAAAACGGCGATGCCGGTTATCTTCTTGACCTCCAAGGACGACGAGATTGACGAAGTTCTGGGCCTGCGTATGGGGGCCGACGACTACGTTAAAAAGCCATTTAGCCAGCGGCTTCTGGTAGAGCGTATTCGCGCTTTGCTGCGACGGCAGGATGCTGTGGACACAGGCGAAGTCGGCGATACCGAAGAAACCAAAGTGATGGAGCGCGGCGATCTGCGGATGGATCCGCTGCGCCATGCCGTCAGTTGGAAGGGTAAGGATGTGTCACTGACAGTGACCGAGTTCTTGCTGCTTCAGGCCTTGGCGCAACGCCCAGGTTTTGTGAAATCGCGCGACCAGCTGATGGACGTGGCCTATGACGATCAGGTTTATGTCGACGACCGGACCATCGACAGCCACATCAAGCGTCTGCGCAAGAAGATGCGGACTGCGGATGATGAATTCTCGGCGATCGAAACGCTTTATGGTATCGGTTACCGATACAACGAAGAATAAGCTGACCTGATGGCACGGGCCGAAAGGATTTTTGTGCGGGACACGGGCACACATGCGACGCGCGAAGGCGATGTGGTTCTGGGCGACGATTGGGTCGCCCCGGACAATGCAGCGCCGGATGAACTGCGCGTCACGCGGGGGCGGCGCGGTCTGTTTTCGTTGCGTGCCTCACCGCTGACCCGCAAGATCATCACTTTCAACCTGATAGCGCTGAATGTGCTGGTCGCGGGCATCCTCTATCTCAGCTCGTCGCGCGACTCGCTGGTGGTGCAGCGCGCGGCTTCGCTGGTGTCCGAGGCCGAGTTGATCGCTGACGTTTTCGAGGCACAGCTACCGCTCGGCGCGCCGGTAAACCTTGCGACAGGCGATGGCATTGATGCCAGCGCTACGCTTGAGGCGTTGGACCTGCGCAGCGGCATTGAAGTGTTTGTCTTTGATCCCAGTGAAACTCTCATCGCCAATTCCGAAGGGCGCTTGGCGGTTCAGAATGCCAAAGGTATCCCGCACCCCGCCGACCGCACTTTGTTGACAGACGGTCTCAGCTGGGTCTGGGATAAGGTGTCTGCTCCCTTCAGCAGCAGCCTCCGCGCCAGTGAGGGCATGCCGATCGAGGACAAGCTTAAGTCAATGGTCGCAGGCAGCTTGACCGGCGGCACATTGATCGAAACCAAAACTGATACTTCGGGCGGTACCGTCTTTACTGTCATGACGCCGGTTATGCAGGGCGGCACGGCCATCGGCGCGGTCGCCATCACGTCTGCGGCGGGTGAGATTGACAAGCTTGTGCGCGGCGAACGCGAACGGGTTTTACAGATGTTTGTGGTCGCCGTGCTCGTCTCTATTGGTCTGAGCCTCGTGCTCGCCTCTACCATTGCCAACCCCCTCGCCGATCTTGCCGCCGCAGCACAGCTCGGGCGCGATAAAGATGCCCGCAAGATGAACCCGGGCCGGATCCGCATCCCTGATCTGACCGCCCGGCCGGATGAAATCGGACGGCTATCCGGCGCTCTACGCGGCATGGTCTCGGCGCTCTACAACCGGATTGACGGCAACGAACAATTTGCGGCTGATGTCGCGCATGAAATCAAGAACCCGCTCGCGTCTTTGCGGTCTGCCGTTGGCACCTTGCGAATGGTCAAACGCGACGACCAGCGCGACAAGCTGCTGGATGTGATCGATCATGACGTGCGCCGCCTTGACCGTTTGGTCAGCGATATTTCCAATGCGTCCCGTCTGGACAGCGAGTTGGTCAAAGAAGAAGAGGAGCCCTTCGATCTGCTCCATATGCTGGGCAATCTGGGCCAGTACCTCGGTGAGGATGCGAAATCAAAGGGCATCGATTTCATCACCGATCTGCCATCCAAACCGATCATCGTGCACGGGCTCGAAGCACGTCTCGCGCAGGTATTTGTTAACCTAATCACCAATGCTGTGTCTTTCTGCGAAGATGGCGACGCCATTCGGGTTTGGGCACGCAAGCGTGAAAATCGCGTTTTGATCGTGGTCGAAGACACCGGTCCTGGCATCCCCGATCAGGCGCTCTCAAAAATCTTCAAACGCTTTTACTCACAGCGGCCCGACGAGCATTTCGGCAATAACTCCGGCCTTGGCCTCGCGATCTCCAAGCAGATTGTCGAAGCGCATGGTGGTGTGATCTGGGCGGAAAACATCCGTCCTACCGAGGCTGACATCACCTCGGAGCCGTTGGGCGCGCGGTTTGTTGTGGGCCTGCCGACGTAACCGGTGTCCGCCCCGTCTGACGCAGACCCGGTCCCGGCCTCTGAGATACTGCATGCCTCTACTGTGGCTGTTGATGGCAAGGGCGTGCTGATTCTAGGTCCCTCAGGAATCGGTAAATCAACCCTCGCAATGCAGCTCATTGCCGCGGGTGCAACTCTTGTCGCAGATGACCGGACTGTCATTACCCGCGAGGGCGACAGGATAATCGCTAGTGTGCCGGAGGCGATTGCGGGACTGATTGAAGCGCGCGGGGTGGGGATACTGCGACTTCCGCATCAACCTCCCGCTCCGGTAGAATTAATCGTAGATTTGTCACAGCGAGAGCCCGACCGCTTGCCACTGCCGCATTATCGGGATTTGTTAGGGGTGACGCTGCCGTGTCTTCACGATCCGGCGACCCCCCATTTTCATACCGCGATCATCCTCTATATAAGAGGAAGCCGAAAAGAACCCCGATGAGCAAAGCCCCGTCCTCACCCACCGAACTGCCAACACCGCCACAGCGCCGTTTTGTGCTGGTCACCGGCCCGTCGGGGGCTGGGCGGTCTTCGGCACTTAATGTTCTGGAAGATGCGGGTTTTGAGGCGATCGACAACCTGCCGCTGCGGTTGTTGCCCGCCTTGATCGATAGCGCGGGCGGCGAACGCTCCGTCGCCTTGGGCATCGATGCGCGCAACCGTGACTTTTCCACAAACGCTGTGATTGATCTTTTGGCGCAACTGCGTGCGCGCCCCAATATGACGGTTGATCTGCTCTATCTCGATTGCGCCGCCGAGATTTTACAACGCCGCTTTTCAGAAACCCGCCGACGCCATCCACTGGCGCCCGAAGACCGACCGGCAGAAGGCATCCAGCGCGAACAGCAATTGCTGCGTCCGTTGCGAGGCCGCGCGGATGTGTTGATCGATACCACCTCTCTCAATATTCACGAATTGCGGGCGGAGGTGGAGCTTTGGTTCGCGCCGGAAGGCAGGCGTCATCTCTCGGTTTCGGTTCAGTCGTTTTCCTACAAACGCGGTCTGCCGCGCAGTGTTGATACTGTCTATGACTGCCGGTTTCTGCAAAACCCCTATTGGGAAGAAAATCTGCGTGCTCTGAACGGAACCGACTCGCGTGTCGCTGAATATGTCGCCAAAGATCCGCGCTATTCGGAATTTGCAGATAAGGTCCTCGATCTCAGCCTGCTTTTGCTTCCGGCCTACCGCGAAGAGGGTAAATCTCACTTTTCCATCGCCTTCGGGTGTACTGGCGGGCAACATCGCTCCGTCGCCGCCGCCGAGCAGCACGCATTGCGCCTTGCGGATCATGGCTGGCAGGTGTCAATAAGGCACCGCGAGCTGGGTCGCCAGCATCCTCAAGAGGCAAATACGTGATCGGGATTGTCATCGTTGCACATGGTGGGCTGGCGCAAGAATACCTTGCTGCCATCGAACATGTTGTGGGCAGCCAGCACGGCGTGCGCGCCATTGCCATTCAGGCCGACCATGACCGCACCGCCAAAGAGCGTGAAATCTGCAATGCCGCCGATGAGGTTGATCAGGGCACTGGCGTGGTAGTGGTGACAGATTTGTTCGGCGGATCGCCGTCCAACCTAAGCCTGCTGGCCTGCCGCCCTGAGAACCGCCGGATCATTTACGGCGCCAACCTGCCCATGCTGATCAAGCTGGCAAAATCACGTAATCTGGATGTACCGGCTGCCGTGCGCGCAGCACTTGAAGCCGGCAAGAAATACATCGACAGCCAGAACGTAAGCGCAAGCTAAAGGCATTTTCCCAATGACATCTATTTCTCTAAAAATCGTGAACGAAAAAGGTTTGCACGCGCGGGCCTCCGCGAAACTGGTCGAGGTCGTCGAAGCCTTTGACGCCCGTGCCGAAGTCAGTAAAGACGGCCTTTCCGCCAGCGGCGACAGCATCATGGGGCTTTTGATGTTGGCAGCTTCGCGCGGAAGCACTATTGACGTCCAGACGTCAGGCCCTGATGCAGATGCTTTGGCTGAGGCGCTGACCGCGCTGGTGGCTGACAAATTTGGCGAAGGCTATTGAGGCCGCTCTCCGCGCGCCTTGAAAAAGGGTAAACCCACTTGGTGGATGAAATTCATTCGACAGGCATAAGCCGCGACACCCCGGCATCCCCGGGCACCGTCCGACTGACCAAATATGACCGCCGCAGCCTGTCCTACGCCTCGACGTTTCAGGATCCGGTCAAAGCGCGGGTCATCAGCCTGATCGAATATATGACCGGCAAGCTTAAAGTCCTCAGAATGGTACGCGAATTTGAAAGTCGCGGTGCCCCTGCCGGGCAGGAGTTCTGGCGCGCCGCACTCGATACGATGGGGATCGACCTCACTACGCCGCAGGAGCAGCTTGACCGTATCCCCAAAGAAGGCCCGGTGGTCATTGTCGCGAACCACCCTCATGGGATGGTCGATGGAATGATCTTCGGCGACCTGATCGGGCGGGTGCGGACTGACTACCGCATTCTGACCCGCTCACTGCTCACATCTATTGATGAAGTTGCCAGCAGCTTTATGATCCCGGTGCCCTTCCCGCACGACCCCGATGCGCAACGCAAAGGTGTAGCGATGCGGGCAAATGCTATGGCGCATCTACAATCTGGGGGCGTCGTCGCGCTATTCCCTTCCGGCGTGGTCGCCGCATCGGAAACGTGGTTCGGTCCCGCTGTTGAGGCGGAATGGAATGTTTTTACAGCAAAGATGATCCGCCGCTCCGGGGCCACGGTCGTGCCTGTCAAATTTCCGGGCCAGAACAGCCGCGCTTACCATATCGCCAACAAGATCAGCCCGATGCTGCGGCAAGGATTGCTGCTTCACGAGATCGTCCACGCCTGCAACCACCCGCAAGGCCCGATTGTTGGCGAGCCTATCTCGCAGGAAGAGATTGAGAAACAGGCGAAAGACCCACGCGGATTTATGGCGTGGCTCCGCGAGCACACGCTGTCACTAGAGAACTAGCCCATTTGCATTGGTTTCGGGTCTACGTACCGAACGCTCGGACATTCAAAATTCTCTATGCAATTTCGTCAGGGTGCGTTCCACTGGACGCGCCCCTTACCGAAAGTCTAGTTTCTATGTGTTAGTCTTTTAGGTGGACCAACGAAAATTGGCCCACCTACTCCCAGAGAAGTTCAAACAGCAGGGACGCGGCGCGAAGTGAGAATACAGGCCTGAACGCACCGCTGGGAAGACGATACTATCTTTTGGCAAAGCACGTTTCATCTGCGTGGAAGGGTGCAGGGGAAACCGCAGGCCTGTTTAATTTGAACAGCTTGACCGTTCCGTTTTAACAAACTCAGATCACGAGATATTTCTAAAGCCGTTAATGTACGAGATGCTGAATTGCCTCGTTCCAGAAGACTGGTACCGATTTTCCACGTAAAGGCCGTCATTTGCCCTTGCAGAAACAGATACCTTGCCGGACGGTCCCGTCGCCCCTGTGAGCGTGGCCACACCCATATTAGTCATCGCCCCGCCAACCCATACAGTCAAAAGCTGTGCTGATGCTCCGACATCGTAAACGAAAATTCCACTAGCAGAACCTTGTGGATAGGTCTGGTCAACGATCGACAAGATCATCATCCCTCCAGCTGTCGGGGGATGGATGACTAGAAAGTCATCGTAATCCACCAGAAACTGTGCGCTGTCAAAGCCGGAAGGGACGCTCGTTATTCCTGTAGCGGCATCAGTGGCCAATGCTGTTTTAAACGAAGCACCATCTGCGCTAACTTTAACGGAGAAATCGTCGCTACCTGCCGTCCCCATTTCGGCGCGACCGGAGAATCCTGTCTGAAATAGGAGACTGGCGGTATCGCCCGCATCAGCCTTGTTTACTTTTAGCTGGTGGCCCGCCCCTGTGTGCGTCAGCAAAGTGGCATCTGCTGCGACGCTTAGCCTGTTTGTTGGGTCAGCTGTCGTGTTCACGCCAATCTCATCAATGTTTTGCAACGGCCCCTGTGCGGGTGAGATCCAAGTAACCCCGTCAAACCGCAAAGTAGTGCCAGTTGCAAGAACATCGGCCCGCCAACCCGCAATGGGTGTGAAGAACACCCATTGGCCGTCCGTATGTAATGCTACGTTGTTTTCCTTACCTGCCCAAGCTCCGGTCGGTGCCGGACCTACGATAAAGCGCACCCCCAAGGCGGGGCTAGCAGGTGGGGTTGAGAGAGGTACATCAGCGACGGCCAACTGCACGATGGCATCAAGTTGCCTCAATGCCTCATTGTGCGTGACGTGTTTTTGAGCTTGAGCGGGCTGTATGTAGGGCAATGACAGAATTTGCGATATTTGCGACATCAAGTATCCTTAAAAAAGGTTTCATCGATCTTTCTCTCAACCGATAGGGTCCAAGTCATGTCGGAAACATCGCAGGCTCACGTAAACTGCCGGTGAACCTAGCGAGCGCAACGCCACAGATCTGCGCAACAGTGAAACTCCTCAAAGGATTGGGGACATTGAGCCAAAAAGACTGAACTGCACGGTAGGCTGAGCGTGAGAAAAAGTTTCAAATTGCAGGCCACGCACATCTCACGCCGCAAACTTTGACCAGTTGCGGATGTGCCGAGCGACAGGACGCCAAAACTAAGTGGAATCGATCTGAGGATTTTCGAAAAAACGTACCCTTCAGGCGCGCCAATTGGCTTGGTTCGCATTCTGCATGAAATTCGAAAAATTCATGTGGTTCAGGCCTTCTCCCGCGGCTCCCGCTGCCTCAATTCAACGCGTCGGTACAGGCACGTCGCCGCGATAGTCATAAAACCCGCGCTGGGTTTTGCGCCCGAGCCAACCTGCCTCAACGTATTTCGTCAAAAGCGGGCAGGGCCGATATTTCGTATCCGCGAGCCCGTCGTGCAAGACGTTCATAATCGCCAGACAGGTATCGAGTCCGATGAAGTCGGCCAGTTCAAGCGGCCCCATTGGATGGTTCGCGCCGAGTTTCATCGAATCGTCGATAGATTTAACCGAACCGACGCCTTCATAGAGCGTATAAACTGCCTCGTTGATCATCGGCATCAGAATGCGATTAACGATAAATGCAGGGAAATCTTCGGCGCTCGCGGCGGTCTTATTTAGTCGTTCGACGACTTCTTTGCAAGCGTTATAGGTCGGCTCATCCGTCGCGATTCCACGGATCAACTCGACAAGCTGCATGATCGGCACGGGGTTCATGAAGTGGAAACCCATAAACTTTTCAGGTCGATCAGTGCGGCTTGCCAGTCGCGTGATCGAGATAGACGAGGTGTTGGATGTCAGAATTGTTTCGGGTTTCAGATGCGGCAGCAAATCTTCAAATATCGCCTGTTTTACGGTTTCCCGCTCGGTCGCCGATTCAATGATCAGATCACAGTCGCCAAGATCAGACAGCTTTTGCGTGGTAGTAATTTGGGCTAGTGCATTTTTATGCTCGTCTTCGGTAATTTTACCGCGGCTCACCTGACGCTCCAGATTGCCGGACATCACGATCATCGCTTTTTCCAGCGCATCGGCACTCACGTCGGTCAACAGGACATCGTACCCTGCCAATGCCATCACATGGGCAATTCCGTTGCCCATTTGACCGGCACCGACGATACCGACTTTCTGGATATTCATGGCTGCGTCCTTTGCTGATTTCCGCCCCACAATAGGGTGCCAAAGGGAACCGCCGCAAGGGCAGGGTTTGTCGAAATATTTCCACGAATTGCCCCCTTAACCGAATCGCAATCCCCGGCGTCGCAATTTGCCCTTGGGGGACAGAACAAAGGTGGGCGAAATGACCTATGACGTACTGGGGCCGGGGGGCCTTGACTATCTACCGTGTCGGTATGGCGCGTCGAAATTACTGTTCCGCGGGCCGCTTCGCGAACTGACGGAACCCTATATCGCTTTTATCGGGGGGACAGAAACCTACGGCAAATTTATAAGAACCCCGTTTCCCGCACTGATCGAGGACCAGCTGGGGCGGACCGCTGTCAACTTCGGAGTACCCAATGCAGGCATTGACGTTTTCACGCTGGAGCCGACGGTGCTGAATGCTACGGCTGATGCACAAGTCACGGTGGTGCAGGTGATGGGCGCGCAGAACAACTCCAACAGATACTACTCTGTCCATCCGCGTCGAAATGACCGCTTTACCTCGGCGTCTAACATTCTGAAGGCCATCTACCCGGAAGTTGATTTTGCTGACTTTCACTTTACTCGGCATTTGATCAATCGCTTGGCGAACGTCTCGCCGGGGCGCTTTGTCAAAGTAAGGGCCGAACTTCAAACAGCTTGGGTCGCGCGGATGAGCCAGCTTCTCAATTCTATCCGCGGGCCGACGATCCTGTTGTGGTTTGCAGATCATCCACCGTTGGTGGAAGCTGACGTGCTGCACAACGCCCTGCGCCATGACCCGCTGTTTGTCACGCGCGAGATGCTTGATCGCGTGGCTGTCCACGCGTCTGAGCTGGTCGAGGTCGTCTGTTCGGCAGAGGCTGCAAATGCAGGCACGGCTGGTATGGTTTTCAGCGATCTGGAGGAGCCGGCCGCGCAGCATATGAAAGGCCCGGCTGCCCATGCGGAAGTCCAGCGCGCATTGGTGGAGGCGATTGAAGGATTGGTTTAACGGGCGGATATACCGGTAGTCGGCGCATGTTCTGGCGGCGCACAGCAGCAGGAAGATCCGCGATTTCCCCCAGCTTTAATTCAAGGAAAAAGGGCCTGTCATATACTGACAGGCCCCTAATAAATTTCACATTACAGGCTCAATGCTGATGTGTGTTTACAGCTTTTCGATCAGCTCTGGCACTGCTTCGAACAGATCGGCAACCAAGCCAAAGTCTGCGACCTGAAAGATGGGGGCTTCCTCATCCTTGTTGATCGCCACAATGATCTTGGAGTCTTTCATGCCTGCAAGGTGCTGGATCGCGCCAGAAATGCCGACAGCGACGTAAAGCGCTGGTGCGACAACTTTGCCGGTCTGGCCAACCTGCCAGTCGTTCGGCGCATAGCCGGAATCGACTGCGGCCCGCGAGGCGCCGACAGCGGCGCCGAGCTTGTCCGCCAGCTTTTCGATCAACGCGAAGTCTGCTTCAGAGCCAACGCCACGCCCACCGGAAACAACTACACCAGCTGATGTAAGCTCGGGGCGGTCGCTTGCTGCGACCTTGTCTTCGACCCACTCCGACAAGCCTGGATTTTCAGCCGCGCTAATGGTTTCGATCGAGGCTGAACCGCCTTCGCCAGCGGCATCGAAGGTCGATGTCCGGAAAGTGATGACCTTCTTGGCGTCTTTCGAGCGCACAGTCTGAACCGCGTTACCCGCATAGATCGGACGTTCGAACGTATCCGCATCCACAACGCCGGAAGCGTCGGAGATGATCTGCACGTCCAGCAAAGCCGCAACACGGGGCATCACGTTTTTCGCATCGGTCGTGGCAGGTGCAACGATGTGGTCGTAATCGCCCGCAAGTGAAACGATCAACGCGGCAGTTGCCTCCGCCAGACGGTGGCCCAAGGAAGCATCCTCGGCGACCAGCACCTTGGACACGCCATCGATCTTGGCAGCCGCTTCGCCCGCCGCAGCGGCAGAACCGCCCGCAGCCAGCACAGTTACTTCACCCAATTGCTTGGCAGCAGTCACGGCCTTTGCGGTCGCATCCATTGCCAGTTCGCCATCGGTCACTTCTGCAAGGAGAAGAACAGCCATTACACAGCCCCCACTTCTTTAAGTTTCGCTACCAGCTCATCGACAGAGCCGACCTTGATACCAGCGGCGCGGGCTTCGGGCTCGACCGTTTTAACGATCTCAAGACGGTTGGATACGTCGACGCCGTAATCTTCGGGCGTCTTCTCATCCATCGGCTTTTTCTTGGCCTTCATGATGTTGGGTAGCGAGGCATAGCGCGGCTCGTTGAGGCGCAGATCGACTGTCACAACTGTCGGCATGGTGACCTTGATGGTCTGCAAGCCGCCGTCGACTTCGCGCGTCACGACAGCATGGTCGCCTTCGATGGTCACTTCGGAAGCAAAACTCGCTTGTGACCAACCGAGCAGCGCCGCCAGCATCTGGCCCGTGGCGTTCATGTCGTTGTCGATCGCCTGCTTGCCCGTCAGCACGAGGCCGGGCTTTTCTTCGTCGACAATCGCCTTGAGGATTTTGGCGACGGCCAGCGGCTCGATGTCATTGTGCACGTCATCGGTTGCTACGACCAGAATGGCGCGGTCTGCGCCCATCGCCAGTGCGGTCCGCAGGGTTTCCTGCGCCTGCTTGACGCCAATGGAAACCACGACGACTTCATCGGCCTGACCGGCTTCTTTCAGGCGGATCGCCTGTTCGACCGAAATCTCGTCAAACGGGTTCATCGACATTTTCACATTGGCGAGATCAACACCCGATCCGTCCGCTTTGACACGTACTTTCACGTTGTAATCGATCACGCGTTTGACAGGTACCAGCACCTTCATGAACGTTCCTCTCTTTGGTTACGACTCACCCTTGCGGGCGGATCACTTTCAATCTCCTGTGCGGGTGTAGCGAAAGCGTACACGCGGAAACAGGGCAAAATCGGCACAACATGGGATAACGACGCCGCGTTTCGCTATGTTAGCGCAGAACAATTTCCGATCGCTCACACCTCAGCGATTGGCCCCCGGCACCCAAAGGACATCGTCCTTGCCACCGTTGTTGGCCATCCGTGCCGCGACAAAAAACCAGTCGCTCAGACGGTTGAGGTAAAGGATCGCGGTTATGTTGACGGTTTCAGCCTCGGCGAGCCTGACGGTCAGGCGCTCGGCACGCCGTGCGACGGTGCGGCAGACATGCAGGCGCGCCGCCAGTTTCTTGCCGCCGGGCAAGATAAAACTGCGCAGCGGCTCCAACTGGCCGGTCATTATGTCGATCTCTTGCTCTAACCGGTCAATTTGCTGTTGGACCATGCGCAAGGGGGGGGATTCGGCATCCTGATCGGCGTCATTGTCAGGGCGGCACAGGTCCGCACCCAGATCAAACAGATCATTTTGGATGCGCGCTAGGGCCACATCGGTTTCTTTTCTAGATTTCAGCCGCGCCACACCGACAAAGGCATTCAGCTCGTCAACGGTACCGTAAGCCTCAACCCGGGCCGCGTCTTTCGCCACGCGGTCGCCATTGCCAAGCGCCGTCGTGCCATCATCGCCCGAGCGGGTGTAAATTTTGTTAAGAACAACCATCAGCCAGTTCCCTTGCGCAGCCAGACATAGGCGACGATCAGCACGACAGCGATAAACTGTGCGATGATGCGCCAGCGCATGAGCTTGTTCGAGTTACGTTTGTTAAAGGCACCACCGCCGGCAAAACCGCCAAGCCCGAAGAGCAGTACCACCACAACGGCAAGCACGGCGATGACAACTATGAAAAAGAGCGGATCATCAAACATCGGATTTCCTTTGTGTCGCTCAGAGATGTAGCGGGCGAGGCCACCAGCGCAACCATTTTAACGCCCCAGCACCCAGTCGAGCGCGCGGGTGGGCAGGATGCGGCGCAATATACCGGCGATCCGCGTCGGGGTTGTGACATAATATCGCGGGCGCGGGCGGGGCGATTCAACTGCGTGAATCAGCTTGGCCGTGACTGCCGAGGCGGGCAACTCGAACCGGTCGGGGCCGTCGGAGGTATATAGCCGTTTGAGCAGATCGGCCTCGTATTGCGCCCTCCGCGGGGCATTTTTCCAATCAATCCAGCGCTCGAAATGGGGGATCGAGTTCTGGCGGATCTTTGAGGTAACGGGGCCGGGTTCGATCAACACAAAATGGATATTGGTGTCGCGCATTTCGATCCGCAGCGTGTCGGTCAGCCCTTCGACCGCGAATTTGGTCGAAACGTAGGCCCCGCGCCACGGCATTGCCACCAGCCCGAGCACCGATGAGCATTGGATAATGCGGCCTTGCCCTTGCGCACGCATCACCGGCAAAACCGCGCGGGTCAGGCTGTGCCACCCAAAGAAATTACTCTCGAATATCTCGCGTAGGGCTTGGGTGGGAAGGTCTTCTACTGCGCCGGGGGTGGCATGGGCGCCGTTGTTAAACACCGCGTCCAACGTGCCGCCGGTGGCTGCGAGAACCGAGTCCAGCCCCGTTTGAATTGTTGCCTCATCGGCATAATCTATCAAAGGAGAAGTGAACCCTTCAGTCTCTAACCGTGCGCAATCCTCCGGTTTGCGGCAGGAGGCGAAAACGCGCCATCCGCGATTACGCAAATCATGCGCGGCGCGGTACCCGATGCCACTGGAGCAGCCTGTGATGAGTATGGATTTTGCAGTCAAAGTGGTTCTCCCCTATCCGGCCCTTTCATCGCGTGCAGCCCAAGCGATAGCAATGAGCATCGGCGCCCCGATGACAAAAAGGCGACCCGAAGGCCGCCTTGAATACTCTTTAATATCGCTACCCGGGGGAGATCGGGTGATTAGCCGTTGGAGAGCAGGAAGTCTGCCATCCAGCCATCTTGGCCGCCATTGAGGGGGCGCATGTGGACCCAGCCATTTGCCTCTTCGATAATCTCGACGGGCTCTCCGCGGGACAGTTGTGTCACGACGCCGTGGTCGGTGCCAGGACCGCCGCGAACATTAACCAGATCGCCGGCTACGGTGCGAATGTCACCTTGGCCTACATTCATGCTGGCCTTTTGCACGAAGGCGGCGGTGTTGTTCGACGCGATCAGGCTCGGAATGATCGTTGGCGTTGTCGGTGCGACCCACTGTGGCTCGCTGCTGGCTTTAGAGGCGGAAACTGGCTCCGACTGACGCAAAACCGCTTGCTGAACCATCGGTGTTGCATCGTTTTGAACAGTGTTGTTCGAGGCTACTTTATACGAAACCCGCTTCACGTTCACTTCGGAATTAACCGACTTGACCGAAGCTGCCTTTGCAGGTGCCGCTGCGGCAATTACGGCAGGCTGAGTCTGCGTCGATTTCGTCGCTTCGGCCTGTGCCAGACGGACACTCGCCGGCTGAAAATCGCCGCCGCCGCTCATCTCGTAGAACGCCCAACCCAGAAACCCAAATGAGAGCAGAATAAACTTTGCCATGATACCAGTCCTTTAACTTTCCCCGTTGGAATCATAACCCCCAACTGCCCTGTTGGTTCATTTCCAAATCACCTTTTGTTGCAAAAAGATTTTTTTCTGGTTGACGTAAGCGAAAAATATTGAGTGCGCAGTGGGCGCTCAAATGCTGTCTCCGGGGTGCGCTGCAAAACGCAATGATGCTTGCTGCGCAGACGCCGCTTGGCTACTAAGCCTGCATGTCAGACATTACCGATCCTCCCGTTATCGACCCGCGAAATCCGTCAGAGCCGCTGCGCATCGCGCTTGGTGAGCGGTATTTGACCTATGCGCTGAGCACCATCATGCACCGCGCATTGCCTGATGCCCGCGACGGGTTGAAGCCGGTCCATCGCCGCATTCTGTATGCGATGCGCGAGTTGCGATTGGCGTCGAATGGCGGTTTCCGCAAGTCCGCGAAAATCAGCGGCGATGTGATGGGTAACTACCACCCGCATGGTGATGCGGCGATCTATGACGCGATGGCGCGTTTGGCGCAGGACTTTAACGTCCGCTATCCGCTGGTCGATGGTCAGGGTAACTTTGGCAATATCGACGGCGATAACCCTGCTGCATCCCGCTATACCGAAGCCCGGATGACTGCTGTGGCCGAGGCCATGCTGGAAGGGTTGAACGAGAACGCAGTCGATTTTCGCGAGAATTATGACGGAACGCTGACCGAACCTGTGGTGCTGCCCGCGCAGTTTCCCAACTTGCTCGCCAATGGCTCAAGCGGAATCGCGGTCGGCATGGCGACAAATATTCCGCCGCATAACATCGCCGAGCTGTGCGACGCCTGTATCCATCTGATCAAAACGCCCGATGCCCGCGACGACACCTTGCTCAACTATGTGCCCGGTCCCGATTTCCCGACCGGCGGTATCATCGTCGAGCCGCCCGAGAATATTGCGGCGGCGTATCGTACCGGCAAGGGCGGCTTCCGGCTGCGCGCGCGCTGGCAGGTTGAGGATTTGGGCCGGGGTCTGTGGCAGATCGTGGTCACCGAAATTCCCTATCAGGTGCAGAAATCCAAGCTGATCGAAAAGATCGCCGAGCTGATCCAGACCAAAAAAATTCCGATTCTGGGCGATGTCCGTGACGAATCCGCCGAAGACGTGCGGCTGATCATTGAGCCGCGCTCCAAAAACGTCGATCCCGATGTGTTGATGGGTATGCTGTATCGTACCTCTGATCTTGAGGTGCGTTTCTCGCTCAACATGAATGTGTTGATCGACGGGCTGACGCCCAAGGTCTGCTCGATGAAGGAGGTGCTGCGCGCCTTCCTTGATCACCGCCGCGAAGTTCTGCAGCGTCGCTCTGCGCACCGTGTCGAAAAGATCGATCACCGGCTTGAAGTGCTCGAAGGCTTTATTATCGCCTTTTTGAACCTTGATCGGGTGATCGACATTATCCGCTATGACGAAGACCCCAAAGCCGCGTTGATGCGCGAGGACTGGGGCAAGGACCACGTCCGAGCGATGAACGAGAAAGACTACGTCTCGCCGCTGGCTGGCGAGGGCGAGCTTTCCGATGTGCAGGCCGATGCGATCCTCAACATGCGTCTGCGGTCGTTGCGCCGTCTCGAAGAGCTTGAGTTGCTGCGCGAACAATCGGCCTTGATGGAAGAGCGGGCAGGGCTTGAAGATCTGCTGGAGAACGATGACCGGCAGTGGGACAGCATCGCCGACCAGTTGCGCGCGACGAAAAAGCAGTTTGGCCGTGATTGGGCCGGCGGCGCACGGCGCACCACCTTTGCCGAGGCTGGCGTGGTCGAGGACGTGCCGCTGGAAGCAATGATCGACCGCGAGCCGATCACAGTTGTCTGTTCGCAGATGGGCTGGATCAGATCGATGACCGGCCATATCGATCTGACCCGCGAGTTGAAATTCAAGGACGGGGACGGCCCGCTGTTTACCTTCCACGCTGAAACCACGGACCGGTTGCTGGTTTTCGGCTCGAACGGGCGCTTCTATACCCTATCCGCCTCCAACCTGCCCGGTGGGCGGGGCATGGGCGAGCCATTGCGTTTGATGGTGGACCTGCCCAATGAGGCACAGATTGTATCACTGTTTATTCACAAACCCGGGCGCAAACTGCTGGTGGCCTCTACTGCGGGCGATGGTTTTGTCGTGCCCGAAGACGAAGTGTTGGCGCAGACCCGAAGCGGTAAGCAGGTGCTGAACGTGCGCGGCGATGTGCGTGCGCTAGTCTGTCATACTGTGACTGGTGATAGCGTGGCGACCGTGGGTGAAAACCGCAAAGTCCTGGTATTTGCCCTTGAAGAGCTGCCCGAAATGGGGCGCGGCAAGGGTGTGCGGCTGCAAAAATACAAAGACGGTGGGCTGTCGGATGCGATCACCTTTGAAAGTGTAACGGGCCTGACCTGGTTAGATCCGGCCGGGCGCACGCGCACCGAAACCACTCTGGACGAGTGGGTTGGCAAGCGCGCCTCTGCCGGACGCATGGCACCGCGCGGCTTCCCAAGGGACAACAAGTTTAACTGACGGGATTGGTGTCTGGTGCGAGGGGGGCGAGAGGCTCTGCCTTAAGCCAGACACCGCCTTCGGGCCGCAGAGTCAGGATCATCACCGGCTTCGGCTGTTTGCCTTCCACAGGGGTGAGTTTGAACTGCCCAAGCAGAGTGGCGAGGATAATCACCGCCTCCTGAATCGCGAATGACGCCCCTATGCAGATGCGTGGGCCATCGCCAAAGGGCAGGTAGGCGTAGCGGTCAATTGCCTTACGATCCGCAAAACGGTCGGGCCGGAAGGCGTCAGGGTCCTCCCACAGCAGCTTGTTGCGGCCAAGGGCATAGATCGGGATCATCACCGTGTCGCCGGGGCGCACTTCGCGTCCGCACAGGGTGTCGGGTTTTTGCGCGGTCCGGGATATGATGCCCGCAGGCGGGTATAGCCGCAGCGCTTCGTCAATGATCATCCGGATAAATGGCAGGTTCTCTACATCTGCGCCCGTGGCGGTGCGGCCCTGTAGAACGTCCTGCACCTCGGCGCGGGCGCGGTCCTGCACGGCAGGGTCAAACGCCACAAGGTACAGCGACCATGCCAGTGTCAGCGCCGTTGTCTCATGCCCCGCGACGATGAAGGTCAGCAGATTATCACGCAACTCGGCCGTGGACATCTTGCGCTTGGTCTTAGGGTCCTCACCCTCCAGTAACAGGTCAAGCAAATCAGGCACGCCGTCATGCCCTCGTGCGCCCCGCGCGGTGATCGCGCTATCGGCCAGCGCCTTCATATCCTTGAGTGCTGGCCCAGACATGATCCGGCCGGGGCGGGGGACCCAATCGGGAAAACCGAGAATATCAAACAGGCTGATCTTGCCCGCTTCGGCCATGTAGTCGTCAATCGCGCTGTGCACCTTGTCGCGGTCAAAGGTGTCGCCGCCGGAGAAGGTAACCCCCGCAATCACGTCGAAAGTAGTGGTGACCATTTCCTCCAGCAAATCGACCGCCCGCGGGCCTGCAGCGGCGATACGGTCCACGGCGCGATCTGCGGCACCCGACATGATCGGAGCGAGGTTGCTGACATTGCGATGGGAGAAAACCGGTGCTGCGGCGCGACGCTGCCAGCGCCAGTGCGCACCTTCGGCGATAAAAAGCGAATCTCCGATTGCCGGCTTTAACAAGCTCTTTGTCGCGCGGGATTTCGGGTAGCTGTCGACCTCCTCCAGCAAGATTCGACGGATCGCGGTGGGGTCCATCACCATATGCCAGCGCAGGCCGGTCTTGCCGGACACCATCGGCTGCGTGGTCGCAATTTCGGGGATGATGCTGAGCACGTTACGGCGCGCCATTCGCAGACTTTTGAAGATCCCCCAAGGCTCGGTCACCAGCGGCACGCGGGCGGGATAGAGGACGGCATCGGTCATCGGGGCGCTCCTTTGCCATCAATCTAGGGGCGTGGGGGCGTGATGCCAATGTGGCATTTGATTGCACCTCAAAGGTCCTTAGGCTATCGCCAAGGCGATGTAATTGCCGTTGGGAGCCGGTCGATGATCCGAGTTATTGCTGTTTTGATGTCTGTTGCGATGCTGGCCGCCTGCAATGGGGCTGCAGATCTGAACAAGGCCGCTGTCCCGCTGGGCGACTTTAACTTGGTTCACAACATTGCAGTTGCTCCCAAAGCGCAGATGGGCCCGCTGAGCCGCAAGGCCAGCGCCGAGATGCTGACCAAAGCACTCACTGATGCCACTGAGGAGCGCTTTGGCCGCTATGACGGCACGCGCAGCTATCACTTCGGGATGAGCATCGAAGGTTATGTACTGGCCCAGCCCGGTATCCCGCTGGTGTTCGCGCCCAAATCGATCCTGATCGTGAACCTCACGGTTTGGGATGATGCGCTGAACAAAAAGCTCAACGACAAGCCACACCAGATCACCGTGCTGGAATCGTTCGATCAAGGGCCTGTGGTCGGTTCGGGCTACACCAAGTCCGCCGAAGAGCAGTTGAAAAATCTCAGCCAGAATGCCGCCAAATCGATCGAGCGGTATCTGGTGAAGATGAACAAAGAAGAAGGCTGGTTCAACGGGGCGGTGTCTACGGCGAAAAGGGCACCTGATCGCGCAGATGTCGCAGCGGAATGAGACCATAAGATCAGATACGGGACAAGTGCCGCTTGATTTTACCAGCCAGACCCAATACATCGCCCGCCAGATAGGGTACGGGTCCTGTTTCCGGGGCCCCTCAATACAAAGGGCGCCACCATGGCAAAGGCAAAGTTTGAACGTAACAAACCACACGTCAACATCGGCACAATCGGCCACGTTGACCACGGTAAGACGACGCTGACGGCGGCGATCACCAAGTATTTTGGTGACTTCAAAGCGTATGACCAGATTGATGGCGCGCCCGAAGAAAAAGCCCGCGGCATCACAATCTCGACCGCGCACGTGGAATATGAGACCGAAGCGCGCCACTATGCGCACGTCGATTGCCCCGGCCACGCTGACTATGTGAAGAACATGATCACCGGTGCGGCGCAGATGGACGGCGCGATCCTGGTTGTGAACGCTGCTGACGGCCCGATGCCACAGACCCGCGAGCACATCTTGCTGGGCCGCCAGGTGGGTATCCCCACAATGGTTGTCTACATGAACAAAGTGGACCAGGTTGACGACGAAGAGCTGCTGGAACTGGTGGAAATGGAAATCCGCGAGTTGCTGAGCAAGTACGAGTATCCTGGCGACGATATGCCAGTGGTTCCCGGCTCGGCCCTGCACGCGATGAAC
>NZ_FOMW01000005.1 GCF_900112755.1 Sulfitobacter brevis
AGTCAAACGTGACCCGCCAATAGATTTCATGTTTACGCCGCATTACTCTCTGGTGGTAGGGTTGCTGCGGTCCAGCATCTGCTGTCGCAGTTTCCACATATGTCCGGCGTCCGGCCTCGCGGTTCGATCACCGCGCCGCAGTCGCGGCAAGCCAATGGCCCCTCGTGAACGACCTCTCGGGGACCATAGGTCTCGGGTGGATAAACGTCCCAAGCAGGTTCAATCGGCAAGCCGGGCTGCGGCGATTTCGCTTGAAAAAAGCTGAAACTGCCTGAGGATTCTAAATAGCCCTGCCGCACCTCACCCAAGTTGACAAAACCATCATTCCTCAAGGCTTCAAACAACTCGCTTGTGCCAATATTTCTGTGGCGCAGGGTCTGCATATTGGCCACGCCGTTGCGAATGACCTCTGCTGTTTTGCCATCAATGAGCTTCTCAACCGATTTGTAACGAAAAATAAGGATGTCGAGCGCCTTGTTAATTACAACAACAACGGTGATGACCAGCATCGCGTGAAACAGCGGCACCTCGGGGTAGAACATTGCGTCTCCCACGGAGGAACCTAGCGCGATTACCAGAAGAAATTCGACAGTCGACATCTGCGCAACTGTTCGCCCGCCGACCCAGCGGATCAGTGCCAGCGCATAGGCGTAGACAACCCCGGTGCGAAATATGATTTCGAGATAGAATAACGCCGGATCCGTCCCTAGGAAAATGCGCGTCAAGTCAAAGGGAACGATTGGATCTTCCACAAACAGCAATCCTAAAGCATGGCGAAATTCGAGGGAGCGGAAAATTCAGCCCCCTCGATCGTCTTTACTCTTACGCGTCACTCTTACGCGTCGGCGGTTGATTTCGCTGCGTCGTTGACGGTCTTGTCAGCAAGTTTGGTCAGATTCTCATCGGTCTTCCATTCCTGCTGCAAGGTCTCGTCGAGCAACTTGGCGGCCTCTGTCATTCCAAGCTCCTTAGCCCAGCGGTGCAAGGTGCCATAACGGGTGATCTCATAGTGCTCCACAGCCTGCGCTGAAGAGATAAGCCCCGCGTCCAGCGCCGGGCTGCCTTTGAATTCGTCCATGATTTCTTCGGCTTCGGAGATGATGCCTTCAATTGCATCGCAGGTTTTACCGCGCGCGGACTTTCCAAGGAGTTCGAAGACTTTTTGCAGTCGTTCAATCTGCTCCTCGGTCTCACCATGGTGTTTCTCAAATGCAGCGACCAGTTTTTCGTTCGTGGCAGCCCGTTTCATTTTCGGCAAGGCCTTCAAAATCTTGCGTTCAGCGTAGTATATATCTTTCAAGGTATCCAAAAACAGGTCGTCCAGAGTCTTCTGCTTAGCCATCGTCGCGTCCTCAATACTATTAACGGAAGTTGCTCAAAACTGTGCGTGGAGCAGGTAGTGAACGTGTAGCGGCGCGAGTGGTTCCGGCTGAAGTAAAAATCCTCAGGCCTCGATACGTAGAAAACAGAGGACGATCTTTTGGCTTTATGTAGAGCAGGTGTACGATCCTTACTGAGGCTGAGCTAACCGATACCCTTCGCCCCAGCACGTCACAATCGCACCGCCCATCTTCGCTGCCCGCTGAAATTTTGCTCGGGTTTTGCAGATGAAGACGTCGATAATCTTCACATTCGGAAATTCATCAAAATCATAGAGGTGATTCAGCAGCTGATCCCGCGTGACAATCTTCCCTTGCGCAAGCAACAGCCGCTCGACCAAAAGAAATTGCTTTCGCGGGAGCTTCACCAATTCACCCAGAATACGGAGGCTGCCGGTAGTGATGTCCATCTCAATCGGACCCGCGTGAATTAGATTATTGCGCGCTAGTGCAAACTGCCTAACGGCGGCCACCGCAGCCATCTCCAACTCAGAAACGGTCGCGTTCTCGGCGAGACAAATCATCGCGCCGAGTTCCCAAGCGCGGGCACGCTCTTGGCTACAGTCATTCTTAAGTATTGCAATAATGGGCCTGTGCGCTGTGGCATATTTCAAGCTGATTAAGGATGCAAACCCATCCGGAGCATTGCCGTCAATGTAGATAAAGACCACTTGAAACTCACTGAGCTGAAGAAGTTCATTTGTTTCAAATTCACAGCGCGGGGCAATTACCTCCCAACGCTTGCGCTCACCGAGCCTTAAAAGCGCACTCAGACGTGAAGCCATGTTTATCGCCAATATTTTCACTTGAAACTCCAAGCTTGATGTAGAAATTTTTTTATGATTACCCATCAGGGCGCTAAACTTCTCAGAAAATATATTTCTTCTGTGGTTGCATATTGCCCCACTGGCGCCCGCGCGAACGAATTGGCCTCCCAATCCTAGAAACACTGTGTCCGACGCATTCGATGGCGGCTTCATATCGGTCATGAGCGATCACTTTAATCTCAAAGGCCAAATACGATGAGTATTTATCCACTTTTGACCGAGACAAATATTGTTCCGAAAACATACCTGTAGTGAGGGCCGAATTTTCGTCGATGCCCGCCAGTATTTCAAGAAGAACCGCCCTCGGATCACGGGCAACACTACTGTCGGGGTTTAGATTAAGCGGGAGAACTTTCCCCATGACGAAGTTCCTCTCAATTAGTTGTTAACCACTTTCGAGGAATTTCCGTTCTCAATCTAGTCGGCGGATGTATAATGGCGCAGCTCATTTGAGCAAAGTTGTCTAAAAGGAGTATGAGCGTATATACTTTTGGACACGTTTCTAAGGTATGCGAAATATACGGCGCTACATCGATACGTTTTGCCCTTAGTATAAGATATTGGCTATCGAAGTTCAGGGTAATATACAGGCCCTAACACACCCCATCCTGATCTATCGGGATGATAGTCAAAAAATAAAACAGTCTGATTCCACGATTTTCGACCAAGTGGTTTCTTCTGTCACATTAACGAGAATACGCTCGTTGCTATCTCTGACCATCAAACTGAAATGAAGATCATCATCGACCATCGTGCGCCAGAGTCTCAGGTCGGATATTCCGTCCACATCCGCGACGCTAGACAAATCAATTGTATCAACCTCCGGATTGAAGTCGGTGACGTGATCAATCTGCGCCAGCCGTTCTGCACAGGATCCAGTCAGATTGCCCCAATCAACTAGGTCGTTACGTTGGAAAATGAAAACGTCTCGTCCGTGGCCCCCGGTGAGCATGTCGGCACCCGAGCCGCCGAGCAATTTATCATTTCCTCTTCCACCATTCAGTGTGTCGTGCCCCGCTCCACCGATAAGACTATCAGCGCCCATATTACCGACTATGTGATCGTTGTCGCCGCCGCCATTGATGCTATCGTGCCCACCGCCACCAAAAATGCTATCGGCACCCGTGCCGCCCCACACTGTATCATTCCCGAACCCCGCATATATTTGATCATTGCCTTGATTACCGTAAAGTCGATCGTTCCCTTCGTTTCCATAAAGTGCGTCATCGCCACCCCAGCCGGATAGCTTGTCCGACCCTGCTCCGCCATAAGCCCGATCGTCACCGCGCCCACCAATGATGACCTCATCGCCTAGCCCGCCGTAGAAAACGTCATTGCCGTCCGCGCCAAACAAGGTGTCGTCACCCGTGCCGCCCCAAATGGTGTCGTCGCCGCTCTGTGCATATACGACGTCATCGTTCAGCCCAGCCGAGATGAGATCGCCCCCCATCGACCCCATTACTGGGGCTAGTACGTCAGATCTGTTTTCATCATCGTCATGGATGATCCGCCCTCCATCGGTAGGGACAAGCCCTGCCGGGACGTAATTCTGAGGGTCAGAGAAGGCCACATCCGTTAACTGGCCGAAATCAGGGACGTCCTGTATCCTGATAAAGTGGCTCTCTTGATCGAAATCCCCGGTGAGTGGATCAAAATTTGCACCCCCATTTCCATTCATATCCACGCGAGCACCGTGCAAAGCGTAGAAGATGAATCCGCCGCCCGTGTCGATAAGCATCCACTGCTGCGGCGAGGCGTCAGGATCATTATGATCGCCATTGAATGAAACAATTCGCACATTTTCCGGTGGATTGCTCAAATCTATCGGTGTGCCACCGATCTGGATCACGTCACTTCTTGAGTCAAAATCTTCTAGCCTGCCAACGACAGTGGACCCCACTCGATGGATGTTGGTGAAGTTGAAAGTATCATTGCCACCGCCACCCCTTGCATGATGCCCGTGCGAAAATTCAGATATCCAATCAAAATCGAGGTTTTGGACGTCGTCGCGCTGGTTATCCGCGCCCCCCGAAAAGGTATGAATTTGACTTGCGCTACCCGCGCCACCTCTTACTGTAAACGTATTCGTCGGCATTTATTCTAGTCCCATCCAAATTGGATTTTTTGAGATTCTTGATTATTTTTGGATATTATTTTCGTTGAAGACGCCCGCTTTCTTCCTTGCGTTTTTCTAAACGCCGCATTGAATCTAGAATTTCATCCAGAAAGGCAGCATAAAGATCAGCTTCCGGATCTCTGGAGCTGCGGGGCTCTCTTTTTAAATTGGGAGGGAATATTTTTTCCATGGCTGCGCTCCTTTCAATTGGCTTGTTAAACAAGATTTATGAAAGGCGCTTCGCAGTCGAACGAGCGTAGGGATAATGTCTGGAATAATTGATTAGAATTTTTTTTAAAGTATATCCTTAGCTATACTTTCAGGACTAAGTTCCCGTTAAAGTTGGGAATTCACGTTGCCTGGTCTGCGGCACAAGAGGTAAACCGCTGGCCAGCGGACGTCGAACCTATGCTGTGACAGTGCAACCCATCGCGGCACAATCGACCCGAAATTCCTTGGTAACGGCTACAGTGACGTCCGCCAGCAAAATGCTGCCCGGTAATAGCAAAGTAATCGCCCCCAGCCGTGCGACCTAATTACTTCATCGAAGCTACCAGCACCATTTATACACCCGTTGGTCTGTGAGGACTTTAGGAATCTACAGATTAGCCCATCGACTTGCGATCCGCATAATTTCTGACGAAGTCACCAATCTTTTCTTCCGAGAGATCGAGGCCATTTTTCTGACCCAAGGCGATCGCCCCTTCACCAGTCAGCCCATCGTCCGCAGCCCGCGCCATTAACACCATTGCGCTCGCGCGTTTGCCCGATGCGCAATGCAGCAAAACCGGTTTTGGCAGTGCCGCGAGCTTTTGGCGAAACTGATCAACCACGCCCGCATCTAAAATATCCGCCGAAACGGGGTGATGTAGATATACGAGCCCCGCCTGCTCGGCCAAGCGCTGCTCGTCGTCCGGCAAGATATCCTGTTTTTCGTCACGGGTGCGGAAGTTCACCACGCTCTTAAAACCCTGCTCTGCAGCCCGCTCAAGGTCAGATGCATCTGGCGCAAAACGTGCGACGCTGTGATCGCTGTCGAAACTTATAAGGTTGTCCATGTCGATTCCCATCCTGTACGAACTTTCGAACTCTGCGATACTTAATGGAGATTACCGGCAGCGGCCCATGCCAAGAGTTGCTGGCTCTCCCTCCACCCAGAAACAACCGGAGTGAAGAAAGGGTTCCAGCACTGATTGCGTCGCTGCCCCGGACCAAGCGACAAGCGCAGTGGTTCGTGGTTAACGCGCCGCAGCGATCACAAGCATTTCGATGCGGTAATGCGGCTGCGCCATGCGCGCTTCTACTCACATGCGGGTCGGCGACGTGAAGCCTCAAACCCATGCGTCCCAGACCGCTTTCTTCCCGGCGTAATCACCGATATCAACCATCCAGATCTGCACCGATATCAGGCCTTCGTTTACGATCCTGCTTCGGCCAACAGCGCATCGACCTTGACGAAAACATCGCGGGACAGCGCGGTGATATCTCTGTCCTTTAGCTGCGACACTTGCCCCGCCAGATGCACCTGACCGTTGTGGATCGCACTGGCGGGAAAACGGGCCGTGCCGCCGAATTTCTTGAGGGGGCGTTCAGGGGTTTGCTCCAAGCAATGTTAAATTTTCGCTCTTATGGACAGCGCGCTATATTTCAGGCAAATTTTATCTGCTGAACGTAGCTTCAGGGTAATTGAAATTGGCAATTAAGATCGAGATGCTTCGCTGCTACTGCGCCGTGGTGCAACAGGGCAGCCTGAACGAGGCCGCAGCACAGTTGAACCGGACCACCTCTGCGGTTTCGATGACGCTCAAACAGTTCGAAGAGCATGTCGGTGCAGCTCTGTTCGAGACGGCCCGCAAATCGCGGCTCACCCCGCTAGGAGCGATGATCTATAGCGAGGCGCTACGCGAAATCGAACATTTCGAACGCACTGTCGCAACGATCGAGGGGTTATCGCGGGCCGAGGAAGGGCAAGTACGTCTGGCCGTCACGCCCTCGGTGGCCGCGGCGATCCTGCCCAATGTGATCCGGCGTTTCCGGTTTGATCATCCTAAAGTCAGGATCGACATGCGCGACATGGACAGCGAGTCGGTGCGCCGCGCTTTGGAGGGGGAACGCGCCGATATCGGTATCGGCAGCATCACCGTGGGGCCGGAATTCGAGAGCAAGCTGCTGTTTTCAGATCCGTTCGGCGTTGTCTGCGGGCCAGATGATCCCTTAGTGCGGCGCGGCAGGCCAGTAAGTTGGGAGGATCTTGCGGCGCGGGACTTCATTGCGAACGGTCTGTGCCGTTTAATCACCGATGCCAGCTTTGCGCCTATTCTGGAGGCAGCTCTTTTATCGGTGCCCAACACGGCGTCCTTGCTGGCGCTGGTCCGTGGCGGCGTTGGTCTTACCTTGTTGCCGCGCCGCGCGGTGCCGGAGGAGGACAACGGGCTCGCCTTCCTGCCCTTGGCACAGAGCGATGCGCGGCGTCGTCTGTATCTTTTTTCTCAACCACGGCGCCTGTTACAGCCTGCGGCGCGCGCTTTCTTGCAAGTCCTCGATGCTGAAGTAGCGGCCCATCAGGACACATAATTTCAGAATAGTTGAATTATATTCAATTTCTTTGAGTTTGAGTGAAGTCACTACATCAGGTCTAGTGCCTCCAACCGCGTCCGGAATTTTCCGGTCCAGACTGGAGACACACTATGAATGCCATGACGGACCTTAACTGCAACTATATCGCTGGCGCATGGGTGGCCGGTGACACAGTGATCGAGAATCGCAACCCGTCCGACCTGAGCGATCTTGTCGGACGCTACGCACAGGCAACCGCCGCGCAACTTGACGCGGCGTTGAAAGCTGCCCGCGAGGCACAGGTCATCTGGGCGGGCTACGGCCCCGAGCGGCGGCACAATGCGTTGATGGCAATCGGTACCGAGATGATGGCCCGCTCGTCCGAGTTGGGCGAATTGCTGTCCCGCGAGGAGGGCAAGCCGCACGCCGAAGGTAAGGGAGAGGTCTACCGCGCAGGCCAGTTCTTTACCTATTACGCCGCCGAATGCCTGCGACAGATCGGCGATACCGCCGATTCCGTCCGCGCCGGTGTCGAGATTGATGTGCGGCGCGAGCCTGTGGGCGTGGTCGCGGTCATCAGCCCGTGGAACTTCCCCACCGCCACAGCAAGCTGGAAAATCGCTCCCGCGCTGGCCTATGGCAACGCGGTGATCTGGAAGCCCGCAAATGCCACGCCCGCCTCTGCCGTGGCGCTGACAGAGATTATTGCGCGGCAGGATATTCCGGCGGGCCTTTTTAATCTCGTCATGGGGGCGGGCAGCGACATCGGCCAGAAATTGATTGAAAGCCCCGAACTGGATGCCATCAGCTTCACCGGCTCGGTGCCTGTCGGGCGCGGGATCGCCGCTGCTGCGGTGCAAAACTTTTCGAAGATACAGATGGAGATGGGCTCCAAGAACGCGCTGGCCGTGATGGATGACGCGGATATCGACCTTGCGGTCGGCCTTGCCCTCGGGGGCGCATTTGGCGGCAGTGGCCAGAAATGCACCGCTTCCTCGCGGCTGGTTGTTCATGCAGCGGTGCACGATGAATTTGTGGAAAAACTGGTCGCGGGGGCCAAGTCGCTCAAGGTCGGGCACGCGCTGGAGGATGGCACCCAGATCGGGCCAGTTGTCAGCCAAGCCCAGCTTGATGCCAATCTTGCCTATATCGAACTGGGCGCCTCCGAAGGCGCGACACTGGCCTGCGGCGGCGAACAGTTGAGCTTCGCGACGGAAGGCTACTATATAGCCCCCGCCGTCTTTACCGGCACCACCAATACGATGCGGATCAACCGCGAGGAAATGTTTGCGCCCATCGCCTGTGTCATCAAAGTGGACAGCTACGCCGAAGCGCTTGAGGTGGTCAATGACACCGAATTCGGGCTGACATCGGGCATCGTCACACGGTCCATCGCGCGCGCCACGCATTTCCGGCGCAACGCCCGCACCGGCTGCGTCATGGTCAACCTGCCAACTGCGGGGACCGATTACCACGTGCCGTTTGGTGGCCGCGGAAACAGCTCGTACGGACCGCGCGAACAGGGGTCCTACGCCGCGGAATTCTACACCACGGTCAAAACCGCCTATATCGCGGCAGGGACGCCGGAGGAACTGGCATGACCTATCGGATCGACTGCCTGCAATATGCCAACTGGTCGGAAAAGATCTTTCGCCAGATGCGTCAGGGCGGCGTTGATGCGGTGCATGTGACCATCGCCTATCACGAGAATTTCCGCGAAACGGTCCTGAATATTGAACGCTGGAACCGCTGGTTCGAGCAGTTTCCAACCCTGATATTTCAGGGCCGCACCGGCGCCGATGTTCGCTTGGCCCGCGAGACCGGGCGCACCGCGATCTTCTTCGGATTCCAGAACCCTTCGCCCATTGAGGATGACATCGGTCTGGTCGAGATCGCCCACACCTTGGGCGCGCGGTTCATGCAGTTGAGCTACAACAACCAATCGCTGCTGGCGACGGGCTGCTATGAGGCCGAAGACCCCGGCCTGACCCGCATGGGCCGCGAAGTGATCACCGAGATGAACCGCGTCGGGCTGGTTGTCGATATGAGCCATTCGGCTGATCGCTCAACACTGGAGGCGATTGCGCACTCAACCCGCCCCATCGCAATCACCCATGCCAACCCGCACGTCTGGACCCCCGCCCTGCGCAACAAATCTGACGACATCATCAAAGCGCTGGCCGAGAGCGGCGGTATGCTGGGGTTCTCGCTTTATCCACACCACCTGAAAGACAAGGGCGATTGCACGCTCGAAGGCTTTTGCGAAATGGTCGCGCGCACGGCGGAGCGGTTCGGGACGCAGTGTTTGGGCCTCGGGTCGGACCTGTGCCAAGACCATCCCGACAGCGTGGTCGAGTGGATGCGCACCGGCCGTTGGACCAAGCATATGGACTTTGGCGAAGGCTCCGCCGCCGCACCGGGATTTCCCGAAATGCCCGCGTGGTTCCGCGACAACCGCGACTTTGACACCATCGAAAGCGGGCTACGCGCCGTGGGTTTCGACGCCGAGGAGACGGCGGGGGTCATGGGCGAAAACTGGCTGCGCTTCTTCGACAACAGCTTTTCGGCGGCAAACAATGTCGTCGCGAAAAAGGCCGCGGAATAAGCAGCCGTCTTGCGCTTTCACGCATGAAAACTTCTTCTGGGAGGATGAGATGACAGACCAACCCCTAACGACTGCGGCCCCAAGCCCCGGTCACATCGGGCTCACTGTGCCTAAGTTTACTGTGTTCCAACGGAGCTGGTTCATCGGCTACGGCCCGATGATGGCAATCTTTTTTGCGCGCGTCAGCCGTGGCCGCTCGTCCCTGCCGGTCAGGGCATTCTGGGGTCTGGCGATGGGGCTGATGGCGATCAACCTGATTTCGCTGGGGTCGGGTGGTATCGGCAAACTGCAAAGTTTCATTGTTGTGACTGCGGTACCGGTATCGCTGATGCTGCTGCCGTCGCTTTGGGATGCGCCGAGGATCAAGCTCGCAAAAGGTCGCGCGTTAAAGTGATCATGTCGTCGGGCGACCCACATCGGGCCGCCCGACACGATACGTGGTATCATGCAGGAGGAGGCGCGTGATGAAGCTCGAAAGTGTCACCCCCGAAAGCGTCGCTTTGCGGCCCGCCGAGACCGTGATGCGCTTGGCACGTCTGGGGTCATTCCACCAGTCGCGCCTGTCCTTTATGCGTGTGCTCCTGCGCCGATTGAAAAGCGAGAGCTGGCGCTTTGAGCGGCGTGCCTTTGAAATCAACACACAAGGTGTCGGCCACGCGGTCTATACCATGCATGGCCCCGCGCGCAGCTACAGCCTTGTCGCCTTTGCCCACGATCTGCCGCCGGAGCAGCGCTCTGACAGGGTGATTGCAACGGCGTGGGACGCGACCTTTGCGCTGTTCGACGGGCTGCCAACCGAGGCCGACATCGCGCGGCTTTCCCTTAACGTGCCCTTGCAGGAGGCGGGGCGGGTCACCTCGCGCGAGCTGACAGTATCGCGCGCCAACCGCTCGGTGCGGCTGTTTGAACACGTCGTCAACTGCCTGAGCCGCGGCCTCCAGCCGATGGCGGCAGATATTGAAGCCGTCGGCTACCTGATGCGGACCACAGCGGTTTACGGCTCTGGCAAGCTGGGGGCCGCCGACCGCGAAGGCATCGCTGACCGCCCTGAATTTGCCGCGCCCTTTCAGGCCGAAATGCTTACGGTTTTCCTGATCAGGGCCTTTGCGCTGGACCTTGTCGAGCACCTTGCGCATCTGCGCGGCGGCAACAAAGCCGTACAGATTGAACCGACGCTGCGTCGCCGTTTCGGCATCGGAAATTCGACCGGTCTTGGCATGGCGCCCTTCTTGCTCAACCACCCGATTCTTCTGAACAACTGGATCAATGCCCGAGAAATTGCCCTCGCGCGGGTCCGGTCACTGACCGCAATCTCACCTGCGGAAGCCGAGGCATTTCGGATCATGCTGCGCAGGGGCCGCAGCAATGTCGATGACTGGCATTCCGAACATCCGCTGCAATCCGGAAAGATCGCGGTACTTAAGACCGATCTTGATCGCCTGGCTGCGCATATCGAGACAGGCGTGCTGGAGGCGACACAGCCATGGGATACCCTGTATCTGTGGTCCGAAAAAGAGCTTAGCCTTGATGGCCAGGAGCTTTTGGTAGCTTTGATGATGGAGCCCTACGGCGCATTGATCGACGATCTGCCCGCGCAGATGAGCGCCGACGAGGGGGCCGGTTTCGGGATCGACGGGGCGATGACTGTCGCGACTCTTCGCACAGTTGTGGAGAGCAATTACGCTTGGGCTTTGAAGATTGACTGGAGCACGCCGGAAAGTCAGGCCCGCACGTGGTACGTCTCGGCTGAGAAGCTGGAGCCGCGTCTCGGCGAGCGTCACTCAGAACCGCTTGACGGATATGAGCAGCCTCTGGCCCCCGGACGCGATGCAGCATTGCTTTATGAGGACCTCGTAAACGACCCCGCCGAGGCCCGCGTTTCCGACTTTTTGCTCCGCCATCCCGAGCATCGCCACATCCTGCGGCGTGTGCAAATCACCGCCCGGCACGCCTATGCCGAAATCCGCGACAACACAGTAAGCGCCGACGTGATGCCCATCGATCTGCTGCGCGCCAAGCTGTCGTTTTTCGGGGCTTGCCACTTTGACCCCCGCTCCGACAGGTGGGTGCGGATCAACATGTTCCGTAATGCGCCATTCCCCCACGAGCTTGCCGAGATGGAATTCGCAGGCTGGACTTATCCGGCCCTGTCAGAGGTGCCAACATGATCTACTCGCTCAACGAGATCGAGGCGCTGGCCCGCAAGGCCGCCCGCGGCAGCGGGTTGAGCTGGGGATTGGCCGAGGAAGCAGGCAAGGCCGTGCGCTGGCTCTGCGCCAACGGGTTTCAGGGGACAGAACTGCTAACCAAGCTGCTCAGCGCCAATGACGGAAAACCCTATTCCGATCTGGCCCCGCAGCAGATCGATGATGTCTGGCGCGCCCGAAGCGGCATGCTCTGCCCGATTATTTTGGGCGCTTTGATCTGCGACCGTGCTGATGAGTTGGGGCGCGGCGAGCCGATCAAAGTAGGCGAAGTCGCGATGCCGCTGATGCTCGCCCCCTTTGCCTCCCACGCTGCGCGATCTGCAGGTGTCACCGTGACGCTGGAATGGCAGGGAGCCAAGCTCACACTTGATGGCGGCGCGCCCGGGGTCCAAGGGGATGAGGCAGCACTGCACGCCGCTCGGACGACATCGGTCACGCTATCTCAGACGGATGCCGCCATCTTCCGGTCCGTTCCAACCGAGAGGGGCCGTCAACTCACTCCTGAAATCTTGAAGACACTAGAGGCCTTCGCGCAGCGCACCTACGCTCCCGCGACCGAAGCCAGCCGTGCCGGAGCGGGTGCAGAAACCGATGATGACTAGGCGCGTAGGCTTTCGACCTCAACCGCCATATCCTCGGCCAATTGACCGAAATCACCGGCCTCCATCCCCTGATGCAACGCAAGCCGCAGCGCGGTAACATTAGCCTGAAACCGACGCGCCAAACGATCGGGGTCTGCCGTTGGGGGCAGTTCCCCCGCCGTGCGGGCAGCGGCAAACGCAGCGGAAAATTCGCTCTGGATCGCGGCCAGATAATCCCGTGTCACCGCCGCAATCTCGGGGTCGGTGGTGCGTGTGTCCACCATGGTCTTCGTCAACATGCAGGCCTTGCGGGCCACATCATCGGGCGCCAGCCGCGCATAGGCACGAAAGTGCTCCGCCAAAGCCGTGAGTGGCGAGGACGCACGCGCCACCTGATCGCGAAAGCCGGTACGCGAATTCTCGAAATACCGCGCCAGCGCCAACAGATAGAGGTTCTCCTTGCTGGAAAACGCCGCATAGATGCTGCCGGGTTTCATCGCCAGCGTCGCCTCAAGATCCTTGAGGGACGTGGCATGAAACCCCTTCTCCCAGAATACCCCCATCGCAGCGTCGAGCGCTGTTTCACGGTTGTAAGAGGCAGCGCGGGCCATGGTTTAGCCCGCCTTTTGGGTCAACTGGGTGAGGATACTTTTGTAGTTTTCGGCACCCTGCGCACCGGTGACCAGATGCTGGCGATCAAACACCACGGCAGGCACACCGCGAATGCCCTGCTGGATCCAGAAGTCCTCACTCTTGCGCACCTCAGCGGCAAAACGCTGATCATCCAGAACCGCCAAAGCTTCCTCGCGATCAAGGCCGATTTCACCGGCAACATCGGCCAGAACAGCGTTGTCGGAGAGGTCGCGGCCATCGGTGAAATGCGCGGTGAACAGCGCCATTTTCAGGTCGTGCTTGCGCCCCCCCGTTTCCGCCCAGTGCAGAAGCTGGTGGGTGTTGAAGGTGTTGTGCATCCGCATGTCTTCGGTGAAGCGGAAATCGATGCCCAAATCGGCGCCCAGTGCTGCCATCTGCGCCCTGCTCTGCGCCGATTGCTCAGGGGTCGAGCCGTATTTTTCCATGATATGCTCGCGGGTATTTTGACCCTCGGCGGGCATGTCGGGGTTCAATTCGAACGGATGCCAGTGCACCTCATGCGCGACACCGGTGGCATCCAGCGCCTGCGCCAACTGGCGGTATCCGATAATGCACCAAGGGCACATCACGTCCGAGACAATGTCGATACGGAGGGGTTCGGTCATGAGATCATCCTTTTTTCCGGCAGGCGCGGTCATTGCGCAAATATAGGTGCAAACGTCGGCGTGGAAAACCGGCACATTGTGCTATCGGGAAATTTGCCCTCCGAAGAGGGGTTCGGGGCAGAGCCTTCCCTGCCCCGAGGCGTCGATTATTCAGCAGCTTTTGCTGTGCGCTCCCAAGCGAACTTTTCAAACACGCTATCCACTGGCGTCTTGGCGAAATGATTAGTGTAGTTTGACATCAGCTTCTGCGCGGCACCCAAGATCACTTCGAGGATGTTGGCATTGGTGAAGCCCGCCTCGAGGAACGCCTGCGTGTTGGCTTCGCTCACGAAACCACGGTCGCGGATCACCAGCAATGTGAAATCGCGCAGCGCTTCGAGCTTGGCTGTCGGCAGCGCCGTTTCATTGCGCAGCGCTTCGGTGATCGCGTCGTCAACTTTCATCATTTTGGCGATGCCAGTGTGGGCCGGAACACAGTAGTGGCAATTCTGCTCAACATTCACGGTTTGCCAGACAACGGTTTTTTCTTCGTCTGTCAGGCTGGTGGCCATGAACTGCTGGTGGGCAAAGTTATAGGCCGCGAGCAACGCGGGAGCATCGGCCATTACGGCGTGCAATCCGGGGATACGGCCATTGTTTTTCAGCGATGTTTCCAGATGCGGCTTGGACGCTTCGGGTGCGGATTCGATCGTGTGTTTGGTAAAAGTGGTCATATCGGCTCTCTTGGGTTGGGGTGTACGTTCGAGAACCTACTTAGGCTTATTTGAGTGATCACTCAATGCCGATATTGAGCAATCACTCAAATGTGAGTAATTCTCGCGCAAGCGCGACCTCTGTGCCTATAAGTTAAGAGAATACTGGCAGTAAATGATTGCTGGCCTTTGGTGCAGCATTGCACAGGCAATGGCGATGCAGCAGATCCTCCGAAGTTTCGAAGCCGGCATTTCAGCCTGTTTTCTGCAAAACCATTGCCGGATCCAACCGCGGCAGGCTCAACCGGAAAGTACTGCCTTTGCCCTGAATGCTCTCGACCGACAATTTGCCGTTATGCAAGGACGTAAGCTGATCTGCGATCGCAAGCCCCAATCCCAAACCACCATTCTGGCGCGACATGGATCCGTCTACCTGTTGGAACCGCTGGAAAATCCGCTCAAGATCGCATTTGGGAATACCACACCCTGTGTCTGTGATGCTGAAACTGATCTGCTCGTGCTCCTGCGCCATCGATAGGTGGATGCTGCCTTTGTCGGTGAATTTAACTGCGTTGCTGATCAGATTATACAGGATCTGTTTCAACCGGATCGCATCCACCAGTGCCTCGGCTTCGCCATCGGCTGAATACGTAAGGGTTAAACCCTTGGCGTCAGCGTCAGGGCGTAGATCTTCGGCCACGGATGCCGCGATCCCCCCGACTTCGGCGACCGCCATATCAAGCTCCAGCTGGCCGCGCGCCACCTTGGTCCAATCCAGCAAATCTTCGACCAACCGCAACATATGCTTGGCGGATTCGGCGATCTTCGCGCCCTGCTCAGAGACGAAGCTCTGATGGGTGTTGACCGCCAAAACCAGTTCTTCCTTCGTGGTGTCTTCACTCTCCAACGCCATTTTAACCCGCCGCGACTGGAGCATCTTCTCGCTGTTTCGCAGAAATGCGGCGCGCCCCGATATGACAGTCAGCGGCGTGCGCAGTTCATGCGAAACATTGTTGAGAAATTCGGTCTTTTCGCGGTCGGTCGCCTCGGCAGCTTCCTGTGCACGCTTCTCGGCGGTTACATCTGTGCGGATACCAACGGTATAGCCGTGCGGCGTACGCGCCTCGGTCACCTTCAGCCAGCGTTGCTCGTCTATCACCTGCAAAAACGGCTCTTGCGGATGGCGGAACTGTGCAAGCCGCTTGGCGATCCAATCCGCCTCCTGCCCCGCCGCTTCGGGATAGCGGCCATGGGCGACTTCCAGCTTCAGCAGCTCGCTCATCGCCATGCCGGGCACCACACGGTCGGCAAGCGCGGGGTGATAATCGAGGTATTTCTGGTTCACGATGACCAAACGCTCCCGCTCGTCGAAGGCGATGAAACCCTCGTTGATACAGTCAATCGATTCAGCGAGCAGCGCGTGGGCGTTTCTTTGCTTCACGGCGAGTGAGCGATACATTAAAAGCACACCGACAAGAAGCAGCGCCGCAACAAGCGCAAAACCGAGCAAATAAGGACTTTGCGGAGAATAGGACGGCCACCCGCCAGCAGGAAGGGCCGTCGCCTGCCACTTGCTGCCAAACATGGCAAACTGCGTTGTGACCGGTTGGTTTTTGTGAAGCTCGACCGCACCATGCAGATCGGGCGGCACGGCTTCGTTGACTTTTATTTCGCGCAAATTGAAGATATAGTTCGCGGCGTCTCCAATGTCGTGCTGATGGGCTTTCAGCAGCCCCTCCGCATCAACCACGATCGAGATAACGCCCCAGAAACTTTCGCTATTCCGTTCGTCGACCTGCAAAAATACCGGATAGCGCAGAATGTACCCCGAACCGCCTTGGATAAGCGGAACTGGTCCGTCTACAACAGGCGTCCGTGTCCGGTAGGCCCGCGCAACACTGGCCAATTGCTGGGGAACTTCCCAATATTTTAGCCCAATAGCTGAACTGTTATCGCTCTGGGGAAAACTGTGGGTTACCTGAAGATTTGGTGCGAGTGCTAATGCCAGCACACCCGGGATATGGGCTTGCAGGTCCTCAACAATGCGACCGATCTTTTTCTCGGGAATGCCATCCGAAACACTCAGCGCGCTCTCAATCTTGTTTCCGACCAGTTCGGCCTCAAAGAAGCGCAGCCTGATCTGATCTGTCGCAGTATAAAGCGCCTGTTCCACGTCCAGCCGTACAGCAGACATATGATTGTCGCGGTCGAGTTTGATCAGCGCATAGCCGATGCCGACAACACTTGCGAAACCGATAATTGAAAATAGAACGTAGGCCTTTGGGGCCAAAAACGCCCTGAACTTTTGAAACACTGCAACTCTCTCCCCGCGAAACCTGTATCGGTGCTCAACCCTTTTGATGGGCTTGGTATCTTTCGAGCACTCTTTGGCCGCAGCCTCGTTAACATTGTTGTCATAAAACGGGCGGGGTCGGCATATTTTCATGGCTTGACCCTAGGGAACGCCCAATAAAGCGGCATATTTGGCACATTTTGGTACGCCAGCGGTGCAGGATGACCTTCCGGAAGCGCTAAGTGGCTGCGTTTATCGCACAACTTGGCCAACCTGTGACGCTTGGCGTACCCCTTTTAGCCGATGTATTATGTATATTCCGTTACCCTCGTACCCTCGGGCTTTGCACAGGGCATTCGAGTTCGGTGACAAGCAGGGGCGGCTGTCCCTCGCCCATTCCCGCCTTCTAGGCGCACGCCCCAAATCTTAGGAGCCCAAAACTTAGGAACAATGCCGCAGGTGTCGGGTTAAAACCCTATCACCCACCCGAGCGAGCCGACATGCAAACTTCTCTGGGCAGACTTCTCTGGCGCGCGCGAAAAAGCAGGACGGCATTATGAAAACCGCATTAACAATCAACGGCACCACGTATCAGTTGGAGGCCGACACCCGCACCACGCTTTTAGATGCGCTGCGCAATCATTTAGGGCTAACCGGCTCGAAAAAGGGCTGCGACCACGGCCAATGCGGTGCCTGCACAGTGATCGTGAACGGGCGGCGCATCAACAGTTGCCTTACCCTCGCCTGCATGCACGATGGCGATGAGATCACTACCATCGAAGGTCTCGGTCAACCCGATGCGATGTCAGCGCTCCAAGAGGCATTCGTGCGCCATGACGGGTACCAATGTGGCTATTGCACGCCCGGGCAAATCTGTTCGGCCACCGCGATGCTGGAGGAGATCAAGGCAGGCTGGCCGAGCAATGTCTCGGACGATCTGGGCACTGACATTCGCCTGACAGCAGCAGAGATTTCGGAGCGGATGAGCGGCAATCTTTGCCGTTGCGCCGCCTACCCCAATATCGTCGCCGCGATTGCCGAAGTCGGGGGAGATAAATCATGAAGCCGTTTGATTATGACCGTGCGAAAGACGCGACTTCGGCCAGTGCTGCCGCTGCGAAAGGTGCCACAATCATCGCGGGCGGCACCAACCTGCTTGACCTGATGAAGCTTGAGGTTATGGCACCTGACAGGCTGATCGACATCACTCGCCTCCCGCTCAAAGAGATCACGCGCACCTCTGACGGCGGCGTACGCATCGGGGCTTTGGTCAGCAACAGCGACCTTGCTGCCGACCCTACGATCAGGACGAATTATGCGGTGTTGTCACGTGCGCTTCTGGCGGGGGCATCCGGTCAATTGCGCAACAAGGCGACAACAGGCGGCAATCTGTGCCAGCGCACGCGGTGCTATTACTTCTATGACACCGACATGCCTTGCAATAAACGCGCACCCGGATCGGGCTGTCACGCGCTGGAGGGGTTCAACCGTATCCACGCGATCCTTGGCACCAGCGAAGCCTGCATCGCCACCCACCCCAGCGATATGGCGGTCGCCCTGCGGGCATTGGATGCCAAGATCGAGATTGAGGGTTCAGGCGGCAGCCGCACGATAGGAATGGAGGGCTTTTACCGTCTTCCTGGAGACCGTCCAGAATTAGACAATACGCTGCAATCCGGCGATGTAATCACCGCCGTGATGCTGCCTGCGCCTGTGACCGACGCACGCCACGTTTACCGGAAGGTCCGTGACCGCGCCTCCTACGCCTTTGCACTGGTATCGGTCGCGGCGGTCGCCCAGATGGACGGCGACAAGATCAAGGAGATCGCGCTGGCCTTTGGCGGGCTTGCGCATATGCCATGGCGCGACGGTGCTGTGGAAGATCTTCTGCGCGGCGAGCGACTGACACCAGCGGTGCTGGATGCCGCGGCCGACAAGTTGCTTGCAGATGCCAAATCCTTTGGCGGCAACGATTTCAAAATTCCACTCGCCCGCCGAACGCTCAAAGCCGTTCTGCGCGAGGCCTGCACCACAGGAGAGCGGACATGAACAAGGTATTTACCATGGACGCGCCGGCGACCAGCCGGCGCTTGGATGACATGCGCCAAGGCCTTGTGGGCAAACCGCTCGACCGGCCGGACGGGCCGTTCAAGGTCACCGGAACCGCGACCTACGCTCATGAATGGAACCTAGATGGCATGGCTTACGGCGTGCTTGTAAGGGCCCCTTTCGCCCGTGGCACCATCACTCATATCGGGCGAGAAGACATTGAAGCGATGGCAGGTGTTCTGCGTGTCATCACCGATGCCCGCTTTCTCAGAAACCCCGCCCAAGGCACGGCAGACGAAGCACCGATACAAGGTCCGACCGAGGTCTTCTACCTGGGCCAGCCCGTCGCACTGGTGGTGGCCGAAACGTTTGAGGCCGCCCGCCATGGCGCACAGCAGCTGACCATGAAGTGGGACTGCAAAACGGCTGTGATCGACCCCGAGACCGCCGAAACCGAAGAAGGCGAGAACCTTGAACAAGGCGATCTCGACGCGGCGATGAAGGCCGCCCACGCGACCGTTGACGCAACCTACCATACCCCCTGCCACACAAGTGCGGCAATGGAGCCGCATTGTTCCACTGCCGTTTGGGAGGGCGACGAGCTGACCCTCTACGGCAGCTACCAGATGCTGAATTATAATATCAACGAGCTGGCCGATTCACTGGGGATCGACGCGGCAAATATCCACATGCGTGCGCCCTATGTCGGTGGTGGCTTCGGCTCTAAACTTGGCATCGCGCCTGAGGCGGTGGCCGCCGCGATTGCCGCGAAAGAGCTGGACCGCCCCGTCGTGGTCGCCCTGTCACGCCCGCAGGTTTTCGAGACCACGATGCGCCGGTCAGAAACCACACAGCGTTTGCGGCTGGCTGCCGATGCGAACGGGAAGCTGACAGGTCTGGGCCACGAGGCTTTGGTGTCGAACCTTGAGGGGGAAACCTTCTCCGAACCAGTGACCCAATCAACGCATTTCCTCTATGCCGCCGAGAACCGCAAAATGGCGATCAATATCGCGCGCCTCAATAAAACATGCGCTGGTTCGGTCCGCGCACCGGGCGAAGCGGTGGGCATGCCGACCTTGGAGAACGCGATGGACGAGCTGGCGGAAAAGCTGGGTCTGGATCCCATCGATCTGCGCAAACGCAACTTGCCAGAGCGTCATCCTGAAGAGGATATTCCGTACTCCTCGCGTAAATACGCCGAAGCGATGGATACCGGTGCCGCGCATTTCGGCTGGGACAAACGCAATCGAACTCCCGGTGGCTTGCGCGAAGGCGAATGGCTGATCGGCCACGGTATGGCGGGTGCAAGCCGCGTGAATTCCATCGGCGAGGCATCGGCTCGGGTCACCCTGTCACGCGCTGAGGATGGCAGTGCCCTTGCCACCGTAGAGACTGATATGACCGACATCGGCACCGGCACCTACGCCGTTCTGTCACAGGTTGCAGGCGAAATGCTCGGCTTGCCGATGGCGCAGGTCATCACCAAACTAGGCGATTCCCGCTTGCCGAAAGGGGCGGGGTCCGGAGGTTCGTGGGGCGCGTCTTCCTCAGGCTCTGCGGTGTTTCTGGCCTGCGAGGCAATCCGCTCCCAGATCAGCGAAAAACTGGGCTTGCGCGAAGAAGAGCTTGAGATGAAAGACAGCGAGGTCACATCCGGCAACACCCGTCGCACATTGGCAGAGGTGCTGGAAGACGGCCCGATCTCGGCAGAAGGCACGATCAAGCCCGGTGATACCGCCGACGATGTGAACCAGGCCTCCTATGGCGCGTATTTCTGCGAAGTTGCGGTCAATGCCGTGACGGGCGAAACTCGCCTGCGTCGGATGACAGGGGTGTTTGGTGCGGGGCGGATTTTGAACGAGAAAACCGCGACGTCTCAGTGCTATGGTGGCATGGTCTGGGGCATCGGCATGGCGCTGACCGAGGAGATGGTGCACGACCCACGCGACGGCCATATCGTTAACCATGACCTCGCTGAATATCACCTGCCGGTGAACCTTGATATGCCACAGCTTGACGTCATCTTGCTCGACGAACGGGACGACTGGGCCTGCCCTATCCAGACCAAGGGCATCGGTGAGCTCGGCTTTTGCGGCGCTGCGGGGGCTATCGTGAATGCAATCTATAACGCCACAGGCGTGCGCATCCGCGACTACCCCGTGACCCTTGACAAGCTGCTCGATGGATTACCGGAGGACTAAGATATTTTCGACCTCGGCAGTCGTGCCGTCTCCGCTTCGGGGGCGGCGCTTTTGCTTGGGCGGGACTGTGGGGCGGAAATGATGATCTTGGCCAAGCCCACTGGTGCGGTTACCATCCCGGCTGCCACCAACCGGAGCATACCGCGTGAAAGCTACTGCCAAACCACGACAGAAGCCTGTGCAAAACCTATCGCGCCAGCCACAGCGCAAGCGCGGCATCAGACGGTTCGAACATCTACTGGATGCTACGGAGCAGCTACTTTGCGATCAGCCTGACAGCGATATCAGCCTGTCGCTGGTGGCACAGATTGCCCAAGTACCGCTGCCATCGATCTACCACTTCTTTCCGAACAAAGACGCGATTCTGGTGGCGCTGGCCCAGCGCTATCACCAGATGCTGGGCGAAATGGCCCGCCTGCCGCTGGACCCGCCTCCCGACAGCTGGCAAGAGATCATCCGCCGCAGGCAAAGCGCGGGGGTGGATTTTCTCAACGCGCACCCCTCGGCCCTGCGCCTGTTCATGGGTGCCGGCGTGAGTGCCGAGGTCCGCACCCTCGACCTGCAAGGCAACACGGCTCTGGCAGCGCTGCGCGCCGCTGAATTCCGACAGTGGTTCGATTGCCGTGCATTGGTTGATCTGGAGAAGCATCTGGCGATTTCGATCGGCGTGACCGATGGCGTCTGGGCAATCTCGTGGTCACAACACCGCCAGATCAGCGCCGATTACCTCGCTGAGAGCAGCCGTGCTGCCATCGCCTACCTGCGTTGCTTCCTGCCCGAGTCTCTGCAACCACAGGTTACAACACATAGTTAACAAAATTTTCTATCGTTATATGCAGCTCGAAATCTGGCGGAACCCTATACGCCTCTCTGTGATTTCTCTCGGAAAACCTTGCCAATACCGCCTATAAACACCGTTAGACTGTCACATCAACACCCGCAACTACCGCACAGCCACTACCCACAAAAACCCCCTATGCAGCCGAATTTTCTGTCGCTAGCGTTGATGTAGGCGACTTGGTGCACGGGGCGCAAACGCGAGGTTCGGAATACCAAGGGCAATCAGCCGCAGGTATTCCTACAATGCGACACTAACCCCTGCCGCCCTGATTGCCTGCCGTCGCCCATGCGACCTCGCGATGGAACATGCTGTCTTATAAAAGGGGACTTACTCATGAGAAATATTTCTTTGTCCAAGAACCGCAGACGCGCGCGGCGCACGGGATTGCTGCTTGGCACAGTGGGCACTTTGGCCTTCGGCTCGGCCCTCGCCGCGCAAGAAACGCTGGTTGTCGGACGCTCGATGGATGTCAATTCGCTCGATCCGTCGCGTGCATTTTGTGACACCTGTCAGGTCTATCTAACGGCCGTTTATGAGCCTCTGCTGACTTTGGGAGAGGACAATAAAACCCTTGTGCCCAAGCTGGCCACCACATGGGAAAACAACGACACTTTCACCGAGTTCACCTTCAACCTGAACCCTGATGCCGTGTTCTCCGACGGCAGCCCAGTTGAGGCATCCGACGTTGTCTGGACCTTCGAGCGGCTGCGCAACCTCAAAGGATCGCCTTCGTTCCTGATGGATGGCACCCAGTCGATCGAGGCAGTCGATACACACACGGTCAAGATCATCGTCGAAGCGCCGAACTCGGAGTTTCTCAACAAAGTCTCCGCGCCCTATACCGGCATCATGAACGCCGAAGCGGCGATGGCGGGCGGTGCGCTTGCCGATGAAAGCGCTGCCACCGCAGATGGCGCCGAAGGCTGGTTCCTCGAAAATTCAGTTGGCAGCGGCCCCTTTGTGCTGACCAATTACGCCCCCGAAGACGAACTGCGCCTCACCGCCAACAGTGCCTATTACGGCACGGCGCCCGGCTTTGGCGAAGTAGTGATTACGCAAATTCAGGACTCGGTCAGCCAAGCCCAAGCGCTGGAAACCGGATCGATCGACATCGCGATGCAGATTGACGCCGATACCGCCAAAAACATGAACAACCCCGATGTCGTGACCGAGATCGTGCCGTCATTCAACTTCGTCTATTTCGCCTTCATGCCCGGCTCGGAAGCGATGAAGGGTAAGTTGACCCCGCCTGTCCGTGAGGCGCTGACCTATGCTGTGGACTACGACGGAATGATCGAATTCACCGTCGGCGGCAACGGCAACAAGATCGCCGCGCCCATCCCCAACGGCTTTCCGGGCACAGCAAACCTGATGCCACGCTCACAGGATGTGGAAAAGGCCAAGTCGATGCTGGCCGACGCAGGCTTGGGTGATGGCTTCACAATGGAAGCGGTCTATCCGAATGATAACGTCTACGGTGTTGATCTGAACATCATGATGCAAAAACTGCAGCAGGACTTTGCGCAGGTTGGCGTAGATGTAACCCTCAAGCCGGTGACCTACCCTGTCTGGCGGGAGGACATGGCCAATGGCCGTGCCGATCTGACAGCAGTCTACTACGCGCCAGACTATTATGGCTCGGGCCAATATGCCGCCTATTTCGGGATGACCGAAGGGTCCACATGGGTCAGCCGCGCTGGATATAAATCACCAGAAACTGTCGTGAATGCCAAAGAGGGCGAGATTTATGCCGCTGCTCTGGCCGCATCGGGCGATGCTGCTGATGCCAAATATGAAGAGCTGGCAAAAGAGCTGATGGCCGATAACGTCATCATTCCGCTGGTCAGCCCTAACCTCGTACTGGCCCATCGCAGCGACATCCAAGGCGTGCGCTACAGCGCCTGTTGCAACCTGCCACTGGCAGAAATCTCGCGTAAATAAGGGGATAGGCCATGCTGCGATACATCATACGCCGCATCTTGGGGGTGCCGTTCCTCCTGTTCGGTGTTGCCAGCGTGGCCTTCCTTCTCTCGCAAAGCACCAAGGGCGATCCTCTCTCCGCCCTTGTGCCTGAACGGATGATGAACAACCCCGAGATTGTCAGCGCGGTTAAGGCGCAGTGGGGTCTCGATCAACCGCTACCGGTTCGCTACGTAATCTACATGAAGAACCTGGTGCAGGGCGATATGGGCACCTCGTTCAACACCCGCCGCCCCGTAGCCCGCGACATCGCCGACCGCCTGCCTGCCACGTTGGAACTTGTGACTGCCGCAATGATCATTGGCACCACCTTCGGGATGGGCATTGGTCTGTTGTCGGCGCGGTTCCGCTATTCGCTGTTTGACAACGCCGCGCGGGGTTTTGCCCTGCTGGGATCGTCACTGCCGATCTTCTGGTCTGGTCTGATTATGCTCTATATTTTCTCGGTCCAGCTTAAATGGACCCCCGGCACAGGTCGGCTCGACGCGCGCAGCACGCCGCCTGAACATATCACCGGCTTTTATTCTATCGACTCGCTGCTGGCAGGCGACTGGGCGCTGCTCGGCCAGACCTTGAGCCACCTCGCCCTGCCCGCCTTTGTATTGGGTTGGTCGGTGGTCGGGATTGTGGCGCGGCTGGTGCGGTCGTCTCTGCTGGAGGCGTTGAGCCAGGATTATGTGCGCACCGCGCGGGCCAAAGGCGCGCCCGAGCGGGTCGTGCTGATCAACCACGCTTTGCGCAATGCGCTGATCCCTGTACTCACCGTCTTGGGCTTTACCTTCGCCTATCTGATCACCGGTGCGGTTTTGACCGAGGCAATTTTTAGCTGGCCCGGCATCGGCTCCTATGCGGTCGCGGCGGCACGCTCTCTGGATTATCCGGCAATTGGCGGCGTGACGATTGTCGGGGCCACGGCATTCCTGCTTGCCAATCTCGCGACCGACATCGCTTACGCTTGGGCCAATCCACGCATCAAGGTGTCAGGATGAGCATGGCGAGCACCTCACCGCGCGCCCGTATGCGGGCTCTCTCATCTGGCCGCGCTCTC
Source organism: Sulfitobacter brevis (assembly GCF_900112755.1). GTDB lineage: Bacteria > Pseudomonadota > Alphaproteobacteria > Rhodobacterales > Rhodobacteraceae > Sulfitobacter > Sulfitobacter brevis. The sequence continues at coordinate 24,635 of NZ_FOMW01000005.1, forward strand.
TTTGGCAGGCTGCCATTAACAGGTAAAATCGGGGTGCTGATCCTGCTGTTCTGGGCCATTACCGTGGTAAGCGTTCAGTTCTGGCCCTTGGTTGATCCATTGATGATGGCGGGCCGCAGATTGCAGCCCCCCAGTGGCGCTCACTGGCTTGGCACTGATGCCTTGGGGCGTGATGTCTTTTCCCGCACACTGCACGGGGCGGCCTATACCATCCCCGTTGCGGTGATGGTGGTGGTCTTTGCTGTCGTCATCGGCTCTGCGCTTGGCGCGATTGCGGGTTATTTCGGCGGCTGGTTCGACGCGGTCATCATGCGCACCGCCGATGTGACGCTGTCGTTCCCGCCGATCCTGCTGGCGATGACCGTCGCCGCCGCACTGGGTCCGGGTTTGCCCAATGCGGGGCTGGCGATGATCATCGTCTGGTGGCCGATCTATGCCCGGTTGATGCGCGCCCAGGTGCTTGAAGTGCGCACCCGCGAGCATGTCGAGGCTGCGATTGCCGGCGGCGCAGGGCGGGGCCGGGTGTTGGTCGTGCACATCCTGCCGCTGTGCTGGACGCCGACCCTGATCAACGCAACGATGGACTTCGGTCAAGTCGCGCTGCTGGCCGCCTCGCTAAGCTTCATCGGCTTAGGTGCGGTGCCGCCGAGCCCTGAATGGGGCAGCATGATTTCCGAAGGGGCGTCAAAATTCTATAGCTGGTGGATCGCATTCGGCCCCGGCATGGCTATCCTTTCGGTGGTGCTGGCCACCTCGTTTCTGGGCGACGGTCTGCGCGACATCTTTGACCGCAGGGGGCCACAATGACCGCCGCGCCGCTGCTGGAGATACGCGACCTGCGCGCTGCGTTTCGGGGGCCGTCCGGCTTTGTCGAGGCGGTTCGGGGCGTCGATTTCACGCTTAACGCTGGCGAGGTGCTGGGCATTGTCGGAGAGAGCGGGTCCGGTAAATCAGTCGCGATGATGGCCTTGCTGCAACTGTTGCCCGCCCAAGCGCGGGTCAGCGGCTCGGCCAAGTTTAAAGGGCGCGAGTTGATCGGCATGCCGCAGCGACAGATACGGCATATTCTGGGGCGCGAGATCGGCTGTATCTTCCAGGATCCGCTGAGCGCGTTTAACCCGGTGCTCACGATCGGTGCCCAAATCATCGAGGCGATCCGCCTGCATGATCGAAAGATCAGCAAACGCGCGGCCCTGGCCCAAACCATCGACTTGCTGGCCTCGGTCTCGATACCCGAACCAGAGCGGCGGGCGCAACAATATCCCCACGAATTCTCCGGCGGGATGCGGCAGCGGGCAATGATCGCCATGGCACTTGCCAACAACCCCAGCCTGCTTATCGCGGACGAGCCGACCACTGCACTAGATGTCACAGTACAGGCGCAAATCCTCGACCTGCTGCGACGACTGGCCCAAGAGCGCGACATCGGCATGGTGCTTATCACCCATGACCTTGGCGTGGTCGCGAGCATGGCGCGGGATATATCGGTGATGTACAGTGGCCGCGTCGTCGAGACCGGCAGCGCTGACAGCGTGTTCTACGACACCTGCCACCCCTATACCCGCGGGTTGATCGCGGCGATGCCCTCGCTTGAAAGCGTCGGCACCCTGCTGACCCCCATAGACGGCACACCGCCGTCGATCTTTGACCGCCCGCAAGGCTGCAGCTTTGCGCCGCGCTGTGGCTATGCCCTGCCCGCCTGTCATGAAACCGACCCCGAACTGCGCCAGATCGGCACCACCCGTGCGGCCTGTCTGCGCGCCGAAGAGATCGCCGCCGGGACCGTCCGGCCCACCGCGCCGCTTAGCGAAAGCCTGCCGGTATGAGCTTGCATAATCTCACTCCTCCCGTGCTCGACGTGCGCAACCTGTCAAAGGTGTTCCCCATCGGCTCTAACCTGCTGGGCACCAAACCTGCGCAGATGTTGCAGGCCGTCAGTGACGTCAGCTTTCGCGTCGCCCAAGGCGAGACCTTCGGGCTGGTCGGCGAAAGCGGCTGCGGCAAGTCGACCTTGGGGCGCTGTATCCTGCGGCTGATCGATCCCACCCAAGGCGAGGTGTTGCTCGCCGGAACCGACATTACCCATCTGAACGCCGCCGAGATGCGCCCGCTGCGGCAGGACTTGCAGATCGTCTTCCAAGACCCGATGTCCTCACTGCATCCGGGCATGACAATACGGCGCATCCTGGCTGAAGGGCTGCGTTTGCTCAAGCTTGACGCGCAGACCGAGGCCGCCCGCATCGCGGAACTGATATCTCTGGTGCAACTGCCTGCCGACGTTGCTGATCGCTATCCGCACGAACTTTCGGGCGGGCAACGCCAGCGGATCGGTATCGCGCGGGCAATCTCGGTCAATCCCAAAGTGATAGTTCTGGACGAGCCGGTTTCGGCGCTGGATGTCTCGATACAGGCGGGGCTGTTGAACCTGCTGCGCAGCCTGCAAGAGCGATTGAACATCGCTTACGTCTTCATCGCCCATGATCTGAGCGTCGTACGCTATGTCTCGGACCGGATCGGGGTGATGTATCTAGGCCGGATTGTTGAAACGGGCCGCGCCTCCGATCTGTTCGATAATCCGCGCCACCCCTACACCCAAGCGCTGCTGTCGGCGATCCCCTTGGCCGACCCGCGGGCCGAGCGTAAACGCGCACGCACTGTGCTGGAAGGCGATCTGCCCAGCCCGCTGAACCCGCCATCAGGGTGTAGCTTTCGCACCCGCTGCCCGCGTGCCCGGCCGCTCTGCGCCGCCGAGCGGCCGCTGCTGGAAGACACCGCCCATGCCGTAGCCTGCCACTTTCCCGACCCTGCGGGCACCGAGGCAACTGCCCGCGCCACCCCATCAACATTGCAAACCGGAGAGGGTGCATGACCTTGCAACACGCCCAGACCAATTCGCCCCGTGACCGCATCCTGCGCGAAAGAGCCGCCTACGTTATTCCGGGCGGCATGTGGGGCCATCAACGCGCCGCCGCCTTGCCCAGCGGCTATCCGCAGTACTTCTCCAGCGGCAAAGGCGCGCGGGTGACCGATGTGGACGGGCGCGAGTATATTGATTTCATGTGCGCTTGGGGGCCTGTCATTCTGGGCCACCTGCACCCCACTGTGGAGGCCGCTGTCGCGCAGCAATCAGCGCAAGGCGTGTGCCTTAATGGCCCGACCGAACACGCGGTAACGCTGGCCGAGCGGCTGGTCGCGATGGTCACACACGCCGACTGGGCGCTGTTCCAGAAGAACGGGTCGGACGCGATGACCACCTGCGTCACCGTCGCCCGCGCCGAAACCGGACGCCGCAAAGTGCTGGTCGCCCACGGTGCCTATCACGGTGCAGTGCCATGGTGCTCGCCCTCGCTGGTGGGGGTGACCAGCGAAGACCGCGCCCATCTTCTCCACTTCACCTTCAACGATACGGCGAGCCTCGCGCAGGCCGTGGAAGCTGCCGGAGAGGATTTGGCTGCCATCGTCGTCTCAGCCTTTCGGCATGACCTCGGCGTGCCGCAAGAAATGCCCAGCGCAGCCTTTGCCAAAGCGGCACGCGCTGCCTGCGATTATGCCGGTGCGGCCTTAATTGTCGATGATGTGCGAGCGGGCTTTCGCCTCAACCTCGCCGGATCGTGGCAAACCCACGGGGTTGCCGCCGATCTCAGCGCATTTTCAAAGGCCATCGCAAACGGCCATGCTTTGGCCGCTGTGACCGGCAACGACCGGTTTCGCGAAGCCGCGTCGCGGGTCTTTGTCACCGGATCATTCTGGTATTCCGGTGCCCAGATGGCCGCCGCTATTGCCACGCTGGACGAGTTGTCCCGCATCGACGGCCCGGCGGTGATGCAACGGGCCGGCCAGCGCTTGCGCGACGGGTTAGACGCGCAGGCGGCTCACTATGGTTTTGAGCTGCGCCAATCCGGTCCGCCCGCCATGCCCTTGGTGCAATTCAACGGCGACGACGCGACCGCCACTCTGGGCGATGCCTTCTGCACCGAGGCTCTGCGGCGGGGGGTTTATCTGCACCACCGCCACAACATGTTTCTCGGCACGGCGCATACAGATGCAGAGATTGACAGCGCGCTTGACGCGACCGAGGGCGCCTTTGCCGCGCTCGCCAAAACCCGCCCCCTGCCATCAGGAGAAGCCGCATGACTACCGCGCCTCGCAACGTTACCCTCGCTGTCCTCAAAGACCGGGCCAAATTCATCCGCAAGGAAACGGTGCGCCTGTCGCGCATCGCAGGGGCTGGGCATTATTCCTCCACCTTCTCCTGCGCGGAGCTGCTCTCGGTTCTCTACTACGATCAGATGTCGATCGAGCCCGCGCAGCCCGACTGGCCCGAACGGGACCGCTTTGTTATGTCCAAAGGTCATGCCGCCATCGGGCTTTATCCGGTGCTGGCGGATCTGGGCTACTTCGACCCTTCGGAGCTTGATACCTACACGCGGCTCGGTTCCAACTATGGCGATCATCCCGACATGAAGAAGGTCAGAGGGCTGGATTTCTCTTCCGGATCGCTTGGTCACGGGCTGTCGGTTGGTGTCGGCATGGCGCTGGCGGCACGGATGACCAAACGTGCGTACCGCACCTATGTGATGCTGGGAGACGGCGAGCTCAGCGAGGGCCAGATTTGGGAGGCCGCGAATTGCGCAGGTCACTACAAACTGGACAATCTTGTGGCCATCGTTGACCGCAACGGGCTGTCAATTGACGGCCATACCGAGGACATTATGAGTGTCGAGCCGCTGGACAAACGCTTCGAAGCCTTCGGCTGGGACGTTCAGCGCATCGATGGCCATGACCTCGGCGCCATTCAGACTGCATTTGCGGCCCTTGCGACCACCACAAGCGGCAAGCCCCAACTGATCATTGCCGATACCGTAAAGGGGCGCGGCGTAGCGCGGATGGAAATGTCGCTCGACTGGCATGTCGGCAATCTGGTGGGCGAAGATTATGATGATGTGATGGCCGAGCTCGACGCCGGACTGAAACCCTTTGAACCGGAGGCGGCGCTATGACCACCGATATGCAAGACGAAAGCGAAATCTTCCGCGGCACCACCACAGGCAGCACCCGTCTGCGCGACGCCCGTTCGGTCCGTGGCACCCCCAAGGCAGGTATGCCCGCCTTTGTGCTCGGCGAGGAACTGGCCGATATCGCCGATACCGACCCGCGCATCGTGGTGGCCACGGCTGATCTGGCCTCGGCCAACCGCACCAACGATTTTCGCGATCGCCATCCCGACCGTTTTGTGAACTTCTCCATCGCTGAAAAGAACATGATCACCGCGGCGGCGGGCATGGCGTCGACAGGGCTTATCCCTTACGTCGCGACCTTTGCCAGTTTTGCCGCCATTCTGGGTGCCGAGGCGATCCGCACCGATTGCGCTTACCCAAAGATGAAGGTCCGCGTGCTGGGCAGCCATTCGGGCATGTCGATGGGCTTCTACGGCAGCTCGCACCATGCCTTGGAAGATCTGGCAATGTTGCGGTGCATGGCCGACCTGACGGTGGTCTGTGCGACCGACGCCAACCATCTGCGAGCGATCCTGCGCGCCTCGGTCGAACATCCGCGTGCGATGTATATCCGGCTGGGTCGGGGCCGCGATCCGGTCGTGTATGACACCGTGCCCGAAATTGAATTTGGCCGCGCCCTTCGCCTGCGGGAAGGCACCGATCTGACGCTCATCACCTGCGGCTCGCAGGTACGGGCCTCGCTTGACGCGGCAGAGGCTCTGCAACAGCAGGGCATATCAGTGCGGGTGGTGGATATGTTCACCATCGACGAGATGGACCGCGAGGAAATACGCGCGGCGGCGGATGACACTGGCGCGATCCTCACGGTTGAGGAGCATAACGTGACAGGTGGTTTGGGTTCAGCCGTCGCGGATGTGCTGGTTGATCTGCCCCGCATCCGGTTTCGCAAACATGGGGTGCCCGATAAATATGTCGAGGTCGGCCCGCCTGCTGCACTTTATGCCCATTACAAGCTGGATGCAGCGGGCATTACCGAGGTCGCAAAGTCCTTTTTAGAAAAGTAGTCGCGCTATGTCAGGCTTGGCGCCAAGGCCAGAAATGCCAAGCCTGACAGCCCAATGCTCAACCCCAGCGGAAAGCGGCTGTGATCCTCTATGCCGCGCCAACCGGTTTCGCGATTCTTCAGCGCAGCGCGCAACACCATCAGCAGCACCACACCCGCGACGATTCCCACCGACAGCACCAGCGCGAAGACCGCCAGCGCGTCTGTGGGGATCAGCAAGGTCAGCACAGCGAGAAGCTTCACATCGCCTCCGCCCATGAGCCGCAGCGCAAAAAGCGTCAATCCAAAAACAAAAACAACTGCCGCAGCAGCCGCACGCCAGACAATCTGTTCCAGCGACACGGAGAATGCCAGACTGCCAACGGCGACGACCAGAATGACCAGCACCAGCCGGTTGGGAATGCGCATAAAGCGCATGTCATAGAGGATGACGCAAACCAACAGGGGCGCGATGATCCAACTTACCGGGAGTTGCAAATCCACAGGTCCGTTCATTCACTTGCCTGACGCGAGTCGTTGATCACGGTGATCAGCTCCAATTGGCCGCTGGTTGATGTCTTGGCGTAGATATTGCGCAGATGCGTGCGGATTGTAGGCACAGATAACTCCAGAGTCGCGGCGATGTCTTTGGCCTTTGTGCCAATCGCCAGAAGCTCGCAGACTCGCAACTCGGCACGGCTGAGGCCACACGGATTGGCGGCGGTCAGGATATCCCCGCCAAGATAGCGCTCCGGCATGGCCTGCGAGCGTCCGTTCGAGCGGATGATCCGCCCCGCCAGCCCCTTAACCCGCAGCGCCCAGGCCTCGGCCAGGGCCGTGGTAACCAGTGAGGGGTGCAACTGCGGGTGCAGTTTGGGCGGCTGATCAAAGATCATCTCGATGGCATCAATCTGCTCGGTGTTCGCATGCAATATGACCAGGCTGACTTCATTGACCTCAGGGCGCTTGCTCCACTCTGCCGCTGCCGAGGAGCGCGCGAAGCTCGTTTCTTTTCTAAGCCGCGAAAGCCGCCAGATTGACCCCGGCACAAGCGCATCCAGCCGGGTATCGCGCAAATAGCTCGCCAACTTGCCACTGCTCACCTCGGGCTTGGAGGTCAGCAACGCATGGGTTGCGCCCGCAATCGGATGCGCCCGCCCGCCGCTCAGCCGGTACATCGCGATATTTAGCGCATCGGTCTGGCGCGAGAGTACCGCAAGCACATCCCCGAGCGCTGAGCGGCCCGAAACTGCCGCGTGAAAATCATTGAGCAGCGCAAAGCTGCGGGAAATCCGCAATTGCAGGTCATTCGCCTCTGGAAAAGGGATGACCTGCGAACGATCTCTAACGATGTGTTGTGCCATATTGATGCTCTGTCTTATTGCGCCATCCCCTAATTGCAGGGTGAACAAAGGTACAGCACGTCCACAAAACGGCAGAAAGATGGCAGAACCACCAAAACGCCACTTTCGTTAATGAAAATACGTAAGGTTTATGGTGTTTGGTGCGAATTTCCCGCGCTAGGGGAGTTTTTCACGCCCTACGAGCAGTACCAAAGCCGCACACATGCCGCGATATGGCCCCACTCACTCATCCACATGAATGATGTGAGCCCTACGCAATTCTAGTAAATTTTTATTCATCGGCGGCCCAGTGAGGGCCAAAATCACTGGGCCAATCCGCCCCCATTAATAGGAACACAACGATGAACAAATTTACAAACCTCTGGACCCGTTTCCGCACCTGTGAAGAAGGCGCGACACTGGTTGAATACGGCATCGCATTGAGCCTTGCTGTGACCCTTGGCGCCGGTGCGCTTATTGCTTTGGGCGACGATGTCGGCGCCACCATGAATGCGGCCGGCGACGCGATGCCAGCCCAAGCTGCAGAGGCTGATAGCGGTGGCTCCATTTAAGGCTATGCCTACCCCGCTCCGGTCTTTCAGGCCGGAGCGGGCCCTTTTTATCGGTTCTGTTGAAAGCGATATCCATGCCCCCCCGCTCCTCCCTCAAAGCAATCAAAGAAAGCGAAGACGGCGGCGTCCTTGTGATCTGGGCTTTGGCGTTGGTGATTTTTCTGGGGCTCATCGGTATCATTTTCGACATTGGCCGCCTCGCCACGACGCAGGCCGAACTACAGTCCTTTGCTGATTCAGTCAGCCTCTCTGCCGCAGCAGAACTTGACGGTCGCGCCGACGCCATCTCGCGGGCACAGACAGCGGCGACGACATTGATCCGTGACACCCAGACGTATGGTGATGGCGGTGCCGCTCTGGGTGCCGAGGATTTCACCTTAACATTTTACTCCCCCGGATCAGACGGTCAGTTCTCAAGCGATGCTGCCCGCGTCACCACCAACCCGCACAACGCGCGTTTTGTGACCACGCGTGTTAACCCACGCCGCGTGGCCCCCGGCCTCGGTGCCGCTTTCGCCGCGTTGAGCGGGACCCGTGAAAACTCTGGCGAGACCTCTGCACAAGCCACCGCAGGCTTTTCTCTTGAGGCCTGCAACGTTGCTCCAGTGGCCGTGTGCCTGCCGACCATCGACTTTGATGCCGCTACCAGCATTGGCCAAACTCTCGAACTTCAAGCCACCGTCGGCATCGGTCAGTTGTTGCCCGGCCAGCTGAGCGCCGTGAACTCGCTTACCAATGCACTGGACGGGCTCAGCATTTGTGCGGGCTTGTTGGGCGGCAGCCTCGAAGCCTGCCTGATCGCATCGCGCGAACCGGAAACCGCCTGCACAGGGCGCGGTGGGCTTGAGCTTTCTGCTGATATATCAGGCTCAGGCGTGCTGGATGCTATTAACACCCGCTTTGACCAATTTGGCGGAGTCGCGGCCGGACTTCAAAACAACCCGGCCTTTTCCGGTGCGCCCAACGTGTTGACTGGTATCACGAACAGATTGGGCCAGTGCAATTTTCTGCCCGGCCTTCTTAACGGGCTTTTGGGCGGCGGGTCCGGCGCTGGCGGCGATCTCGGCTTGCCTGCTGATGATTGTGTAAGCTCAGGCGCTTGCGGCATACAAGGCGATGGCACGTGGGAGGCCGGACGTACCGCCTATATCAATGCCCACTATAAGGGCACTGATCCGCACCCCTCCGCGCGGACGCGTTTCGCATTCTACCAAGCCGAGATTGCAGCATCTGCGCAGGTCACGGGCATACCCGTCATTGGTAACCTGCTGGGCGGGTTCACCGGACAGATGTGCGCGCCCCAGCCCAATAAGGATCCGACCCGCCGGCTGATGGTTGTAGCTGGCATCGATTGCCTGTCTGCCAACGTTGATGCAGCTGTCTCCGTCCCCCCTGTTCAACAGTTTTTCGAAGTCTTCGCGCTTGGTCCTGTCTCCGGCGGCAAGCTCTCCGTCGAGATCACCGCCTGCCTGGGTGGCGGTTGTGGCGGCGGCAATCTGGATACCGAAGTGAAAGATATCGTGAGGCTGGTGGAATGAAATTGCCCCGTATCCTTACGCCGATCTGGCAAGACGAAAGCGGTGCCGCACTGGTGGAATTCGCACTGCTGCTGCCTATGGCACTGCTGTTTCTTGGTCTGTGCTTTGAAGGCGGTCGGACGTTCTGGTCTTATCAGACCACCATATCCGGTGTGCGGGACGCAACGCGTTACCTGAGCCGCGTCGTCGATGCCGATATCTGCGTCAACGGCGGCTCGACCACTGAATGGAACGACAAGTTGCTCGAGATCGTGCGGACCACGCAATCAGGCGCAACCCTGTTTCCGACTGCGGTTTCGATCTCTGCTGTGACTTCCGAACTGGCGTGCATTGCAGGCAGCTATCGGGGCGGTGCAGCCCCCGTAGCGACCGTAACAGCCAACCTAAATATCGGCGTGCCGTTTGCGGGGCTGTTCTCCATCGCTGGCGTCAACGTCCAAACCATACGCACCAGCGTCACAGACAGCACAAGGGTGCTGGGGCTATGAGCGACACAGGTCTCCTCCGGCGGTTCTCAACTGATGAAACGGGTTCGGTCTTGATCGAGTTCGCGGTGGTGCTGTGCATTTTCTTCCTGCTGGTCTTTGGCATCATCGATTTCGCCCGCCTCGGGTTTTCAAACGTCATGGCCGAGAAAGCGATGGAAACGGCTGTACGCATGGCAACCGTGCGCCCCGTCGCCTGCGAGGACGTACCTACCGTCAACCAGCGCGGACTGCTCGGCACCCTGTCGGTCGATCTGCCTAACGGTACGGCGTGCACCGCGCGCGCTGGCCTGTGTGTCGAGGCCGAGACCGTGTCTTGCACCGGCGCCTCCGGCAACGCGACCTCCGCAACGATCTGGGCGCAGATCGAGCCGCTGCTGCCCGTCAACGCCGTGCCAGACAACCTGCAATTCAGCTACAGCTTCGACCCCGAACTTAACCGCGTCGGCGCGCCCTATGCCCCGATCGTGACGGTGACGATCGTCGATCTGCAGTTCGATTTCATCTCCCCACTCGGGGCGCTTGCCGCCTTGGCCGGAGCCAACGACACGAACGAGCTTGGTGCGAGTTTCGTGTTCCCGTCGCTCAGCGCCTCCCTCCCTTCTGAAGACCTAAAATAGGACTTTGACATGACACTTGCGCATCACGATATCGAAAAGCAGGTCGCGTCGGCGATCACCCCCGCGACACAGGCACCTGCGCCTGCGCGCACCAAGGTCCTGATCGTGACGCAGGATCCGGCGATGGCACAAATGCTGCAAAGCGAGATGGCCAGCGACGCAAGCGTCACAGGGCGTATCCACTCAGGCGCCCTCGCTAGTGTGGTGGATGTCCTTGCCAGCGCAAATCATGTCCCCAATGTTTTGGTATTTCAGCTTAGCGAAGATGACAACGCCGCGCTGTCTGCCATTCGCGCCCGCCATCCCGGAATGCAGATTGTTGCGATCACGCCGACCGACTTGCCTGACGCAGACCAAGCCGCCTTGCGGGCCGCTGGGGTGCAAGAAGTGTTGGTGATGAAAGTGGCCAGCGAAGCTCCTGTCGCCGAGGACCTTGAGGAAGCTCCGATTGCTGCTGCCGAGATTGAGAAGATTGTCGAGCCCGACGAGCCTAATATCGACACTGATCTAGATCTCGACCCCGAAGCGAACTTCGAAGACGACCTCAACGCCGGCGGTGAGGAGGAAAACGAAGCGCTAGCGACTGTTGAACCCGAACTGGCCGAAACGTCTGAAGCGGTTGAGGCAGAGGCCCCCGCCCTCTCCAAACCAGCCAAGTTGCCGATGCCGAAACCCACCCCGCCGCTCGCGCCCGCTGCCATGGGCATCCCCGCCCCGGCCGCGACGCCGCGCACGCCGCGCCCTCATCATGAACAGGGGCCTGCCCCCCTGTCTGCCGCCACCCGCCCTGCCTCCGCCGGAGGGGACATCACCGTCTTGCTTCGTGCGCGGGGCGGGGCCGGAGCCACGACCCTTGCGGTCAATCTGGCTGTGGCGCAGGCAAAGCGCAGCGGCGAGGGCAAAACCGCGCTCGTCGATCTGGATATCCAGAACGGCGCCGTCGCGCTGTTGCTGGACCTCCCCGATTCTGCCGAAGCCACCCGCTTTTTGCGCGGCGAAACCGCGACCGACGGTACTTTTCTCGACACAGCAATGGTGCGCCACAGCAGCGGCGTTGACGTGCTGACCGCGCCTGATGTCTTTGGCCCGCTCACCTCGATCCGCCCTGAAATGGTGGCCAGCCTGATCGATGCACTCAAGGCCCGCTACGATCATGTGATCCTCGACATGCCGCAGGCGGTCGTCGACTGGATGGAGCCGGTGCTGTCAAAAGCTTCGCGGCTTTTGGTGGTCAGCGACATGTCCCTGCTCGCGATCCGCCGCACCCGTAGGCTGATCGATTTGATCGCCGAAGAGCATATGACCCTGCCGCTGCATGTGGTGATGAATTTCCAGAAAAAGCCTGTGCTCAGCAGTGCCGCGCAGAAAGAAGCCACCCAGTTGATCGGTCGTCCGCTCAGCTATTGGATCCCCGCTGATCCCAAAGCCGCCCGTCGCGCCAGCGATACCGGCGCGCCAATGGTGCTGCAGTCCAAACGTGCGGCTGCATCCAAGGCCATTTCCGCGCTCGGCAAAGTGATTTTCGCAAACAAGACAAAGGGGTAATTTATGTTCCGCTCGTTCCATTCCGCACCCGCTGCCCCTGCCGCAAGCCAAGCCACGCCCCCCGTGGTCCCCAATGAAACAGCCCCCGTAATGACGGCACCCGCACCTGTGGCCGAACCCGCGAAGTCGCCCACACCTGCCACCCCTACCAGCGCAGCCCAGTCTGAAGGCACGGCTGCCTATAGCGGCCTGAAAAGCGAACTGCATGTCTTGTTGCTGGAGCAGCTAAACCTCGCGCAGCTTGATAAGGTCAGCAAAGCCGAATTGCGCCGCGAGATTGCCAATCTGACCGCGACCTATATGCAAGAGCATGGCCGCCACATGTCCTCGGCTGATTTTCAGTCGCTGTTGGACGAGTTGCTGGACGAGGTGCTGGGCCTTGGCCCGCTGGAGCCGCTGCTGGCCGACCCCACGATCAGCGACATATTGGTTAACGGCGTCAACAATGTCTTTATCGAACGCAACGGTTTGCTGGAGCGGACATACGTGCAGTTCCGTGACGAGCGGCATCTGCTGCGGATCATTGACAAGATCGTGTCGAGCATCGGTCGCCGGATTGATGAAAGCCAGCCTTGGGTCGACGCGCGGCTCGAAGACGGCAGCCGCGTCAACGCGATCATCCGCCCCTGCGCCATCGACGGGCCAAGCCTGTCGATCCGTAAGTTCTCCAAGACGCCGCTGCGGATGGACAAGTTGCTGGAGCACGGCGCGCTATCAAAACCTGCGGCGCAGTTTCTTGAAGCGGCTGTGAAAGGCCGGATGAACATCCTGATCTCTGGCGGCACCGGATCGGGCAAAACCACCATGCTGAACGCTCTGTCAGCCTATATCGACCCACGTCACCGCATGGTCACCATCGAAGACGCCGCCGAATTGCAGCTGCAGCAAGAGCACGTCGTACGCCTTGAGACCCGCCCGTCGAATGCCGAGGGCAATGGCCGCATTACCCAGCGCGATCTGCTGATCAACGCCCTGCGGATGCGCCCTGACCGGATCATGGTTGGCGAGGTGCGCGGCCCCGAGGCGTTTGACATGTTGCAGGCGATGAATACCGGCCACGACGGCTCCATGACCACGATCCACGCCAACACCGCGCGCGATGCCATCAGCCGGCTTGAGCAGATGGTGACAATGATCGGTGGTGATTTCCCGATGCAGGCGGTGCGTTCGCAGGTCGCGGCGGGTTTGCAGATTGTGCTGCAGCTCAACCGTTTGTCCGATGGCAAGCGCAAGGTCACCAGCATTTCCGAGATTGTCGGTCTGGAAGGCGATGTTGTGATGATGCAGGACATCTTTGTTTTCAAGAAGATGGGTGTCGATGCCGATGGCAATGTGCAGGGCCGGATGATGGCTACTGGCGTGCGCCCGCATTGCTTTGAATCGTTGATGGCGTCGGGCGTGCCTTTGGCCACCGATGCCTTCAGCACCTTCGGTCAGGTGGCATAATGGACCTTTTCGGCACTGATATTATCTCGATCCTGATCGGCTTGGCCGTTCTGCTTGTTGGCGGGCTGGCCCTGCGCCTGGTGTTCGCGCCAGAAGCTTCGCAGGAGAAAGCAGCCGCCAAGCGGATCAAGAACCTGCGCGGCACCAGCGATCAGAAAACCGCCGAAGCGATGGTGCTGAAAAAGCGCCAGCCAATAACCGGGCGCGACCTGCCTTTCGTGGGGAACTTGCCACTTATCGTGCAACGTGCAGGGCTGGAGGGGAAAGAACCGCTTCTGATCCTGATCACTGCCTCGATTGCCATGGTTCTGACGGTTGTCCTGTCGCTGAAGCTCGGATTTTACTTCGCTTTGCCCACCGGTATTGTTCTGGCCTGCCTTGGCGTGCGCCAAGTGCTGATGGCACGGCACAACAAACGCGTCGATGCCCTGACACAACAATTGCCGGACGCGCTTGATTTGATGATGCGCGGCTTGCGGGTTGGACATCCGGTCAATGCCACCATCGCGAATGTCGGACGCACTATGGCCGATCCAATCGGGGCCGAGTTTCGCATTCTGGCGCAACAGGTTAGCCACGGCGACTACCTGACAGACGCCTTCACCGACTTTGCCGAGCGCGTCGGGCGAGAGGACGTTGAATACCTTGCTGTTTCGATCAATATCCAGCACGGCACTGGCGGCAATCTGGCCGAGATGCTGAGCACACTGTCCACGGTGGTGCGCGACCGGATCCTTATGCGGCGCCGGGTGCGGGCGATCTCCTCCGAAGGGCGAATCTCGGCATACCTTTTGTCGTCCTTGCCTGTCGTGATCTACCTCGCGACCACCATAACCGCACCGTCCTATTATGCCGACGTCAGCGACGACCCGCTGTTCAAACCCATCGCCTTCGCCATCGTTGCACTGGTGGTCGGGAACTTCCTCGCCCTGCGTAAACTCGTTTCATTCCAGTATTGAGGTCTATCATGTTGTCATTTCCAGACCTTGCCGCAGCGCTTTCGTTCTCCGAGCCGCAAACCTTGATCCTGCTCTGCGCGGGCTTTGCGCTGATGCTGCTCTTGGGCGGATCGGCTGGGGTCTATACAACGCGGGACCGCTCGGTCTACCGGCTGCGCAAGATGAACGCATCGATGAACCCCGGCATCTCGTCGCTGACCAAAAAGTCAGAGGCAGACCCGCGCGGCTGGAAGAAAGCGTTGATACCCGAAGATCCGTCCGAGCGGGCGCAGATCCGGTTCCAGCTGACCAAAGTGGGCTTTGACCGCGCCGACTCGGTCGAGCTGTTCTTCCTCGGGCGGCTGATCCTTGCGCTGCTTCCGCCGGTCATCGTCTTTGCGCTGATCTTTATGCTAAAGGCCAATCTTCTGCCGCTCACGGTGCAGGAGGCGGTCATGTCGGTCTCGCGTCTGCGCTTGTTGCAGATCGCTGCCGTGGGCGCCGCGGCAGGGTTTTACGGGCCAGGCTATTGGCTTAATACCCGCATCAAAAAGCGCAAAGCCAAGATTTCGGCAGCATTTCCCAACGCGCTGGACTTGATCCAGATTTCTGTCGAGGCAGGATTGGGCTTTGATGCCGCGATCAACCGCGTCGGGCATGAATTGGGCCGGGTGGCACCAGAGGTCGCTTATGAGTTGATCCTGCTCCAGCTTGAGATTCAGGCGGGACAAGACCGCGAAGCCGCGCTTTTCGCGATGGCCGAACGGATGGGTATCGACGAGGCGAAGTCCTTTGCGCTGGTGATTTCGCAATCGCTGCAGTTCGGCACCAGCCTGACAAAAGCGCTCAAGACCTATGCGACCGAAATGCGCCAGATGCGCGAATTGGCCGCGCAGGAAAAGGCCAACAAGCTGCCGGTACAGATGTCAGCAGTGATGTCATTGCTGATGTTGCCCGCGTTGTTCATGATCACGCTGACGCCCATCGTGATCCGCTATATGGCGATTTATTAAAACCGCCGCGACGGCTTACTTTAGGCCGTTGCGCGCAATGTAGGTGGCGAGGTTGAGGATCAATTGGCCCCGCGCCGTGGCGATGGCCCCCGGCCCCCCCGCAGGATCGAACGGCACAGCGAGGTCAAACAACCCCGACCGCTCGCGCCCGCCGCTGGGCACCCCGACAAAGTATTGACCCGAGGCGCGAAACTGGCCCGCAGCACTTGCGACAAGCTCGGAGAAACGCACTTCAAGGCGGGCATCTGGATAAGCCTCGAATGGCCAAGGTTCGGAGGCCACGGCGCGACCCGACATTTTCGCGAGGTTCTGGCTGAGTTCAAGCGCGATGGCGCGTTCCGGCGCATCGGCCCAAAGCACTTTAGTCGAGCTGATCAATGTGCCGTTTGCATCCTGAACATGGATCGCATCCGCCGCGGCATAAGTCGGCAAGGATACATCGCGCACCTCGACATTGGCAAACCCGATACGGACCTGCTCAGAAACAACAGGCGGCTTGACGGCAAAGCTTTCAGGCGTGCCACAGGCGGCCAGAGTAAGGGCCAGTCCGAGGATCAACGTGCGTGATGCATATGTCATGATTTAGCGTCCCAGCAAAAGTGAATTGGGGTTACGTTCTATAGCGCGGGCCAAAGACGCAAGAGCGTCGGCGGCCTTCTGGATATCGCGCAGGGTCTCTTTGGTGGCACGGCTCAGCTCTTCGCCACGATCATAACCTGCGATCGTTGTGCTGGCCTGTGAGAACAGTGCGGTCAGGCGTGTCACAATCTGCGGCAGGTCTTTGGCGGAAACCGCGATGCTATCAGCAGCATTGCGGGCCGAAGCGAGGGCTCTGTTGACGTTCTCGACCGCCCCGCCTTCACGCAATTCCTGCAAAGTATAGTTCACCTCGTCCAACGCCCGTTTTAGCGCGCCCGGTAGGGCAATCGCGTCTTCGGTGCCAACGACCGCATCCACCGATTTCGTCAGGGCGGTCAGTTCAGTCAACAGCTCTTCGACCTCAAGCGATTCCGCCTTGGCGGCAACCGCTTTGATCTGCTCAACCAGCTCTGGCACCCCTTCGACCGATGAGGTGACCGAGTCTGCTGCGGCTGCCGCATTGTCGAGCACACCATAGAGGCGTTGGGTGATTTCAGGCAATGTTTTGGTGGTATTGGCAATATCGTTCGCGGCAGAGCGTGCCGAGGCCAAGGTCGCGTTGATGTCACCCAATGCGCCACCCTCACGCAATTCACGCAGTGCGGTCGAGACTTCGGTCACTGCATCTTTCAACGCGCCCGGCAATGCGGCGGCATCGTCTGAACCCAGTACCTTTTCGGCGGTCGCCACCAGCGTTGTCACTTCGGCGACGAGATCTTCGATCTTGAGCGCTTCGGCCTTGACCGCCACAGCCCGCACATCGGCAATCAGCCCCGGCACGCCTTCGATAGAGGTCGAGACATTGCTCGCCGTGGCGACGACGGTATCCACTGCATCGACCAGCTTTTGCGCGAGACGCTGTTCCTCAAGCTGGGTCACGAGGCTTTCAACCCGCGTCAGCGTCGCGTTCAGCGAGACCGGAATGTTCTGCACGTCATCCGAAGTTACCAACTCGCTTAGGTCAGTAAGCAGCACGCGCAGGTCTTGCGGGGTGCCACGGATATCGGGGTCAGAAACCAGCGCATCTGCCGAGTTCATGAACGAAATGGCGCTGTTAAGCAGCTCTTCGATAGGCAGGTTGTTAATGCGGTTAAACACCCCCTCAACAGTCGCGGCTGCGTCGGAAGTTTCGCTTTTTGTGGTCGGCATTACCGCCACACTGTTTTCCGTCGTGGTCATTCTGGCCTGCGGTGCATCGGGCACATTCACAAGCTCGACCTTGAGGCCGCCTGTCAGCAAGCTCGCCGATGTAAGACGCGCCCGCAGACCGCCCTCAACGCTCTCGGACAGGAACTTCAGCGCATTTTCAGCCGTCACATCGCCGGGCAAGCCCAAACGTGCGGGCTGGATCGACAGGTTCACGTTCAACCGCACGCGGCTGTCGCCAAACTGGTTGTAATCCACCACGCCGTTCAGCGTATCGACCTTACCGATTTTCAACCCGCTCAATTCAACCGGAGCGCCGACAGTGAGGCCGGAAATATTGTCATCAAAGATTACACTGACTTGGAGAGGCTCAACTTCGGAGGAGTTGAACACCGAATTGCGTGCGGTCTCTTTGTCGGGGAAAATCTCGAAAACCGTGCCGTCCTGCACAGTGCCACCCCCTGACACAAACGTGTCAAAGGTCACGCCGCCGCCGATCAGCGTGGCGAGCGAAGAAAAGTCGATCTCTGCCCCGCCGGGGCCAATGTTAACGCTGAAGCCGGAGACATCCCAGAACCGCGTGGAGGCATTGATCAGCGAGCGGTGCTCGTCATAGATCAGCGCTTCGACAATCGCGAAGTTGCCCTTCGGCGCGATCTTGGCACGCCCGACCCGCCCGACTTCGATGCCTTTGAACAGGATCGGGGCATTGTCGGTCAACTGACCGTTGGCAGAGGTACGAAACGCGATCTCGAGCCCGCTTTGGCCCGAACGGATCAGGGGCGCCTCGGTCGCGCCGACAAAGCGGTAGGCGGGGGTGCCGATCTGGTCGTTCCATGAGCCTTCGATATGCACGCCGCTCAACACTGTGCTCAGCCCTGTGATGCCTTGCGCGGTTACTTCAGGCTGCACGACCCAGAAGACCGAGTCGCTGTCGACAAAAGGCGCCACGTCCTTGTCGATACGGATCGAGGCCAGAACGCGTTCCAAACCTTGGGTGAAGCCAACTTTTTCGACAACCCCGACCGTAATGTCGCGATACTTCAATTCGGTCGCACCGGCGGCGATGCCTGCGCCATTCACAAACTCGACTTCGATGATCGGGCCACGGTCATTATAGCTGCGCCATGCCACAGCAAGGGCGACAAAAAGCGCAAGGATCGGAAGGATCCAGATGATAGAAGCGCCACTGAGGAAAACTTTGCGGGCCGGAGAAACCGATACGTCCGGTGGTGTATCACTCATTACGTCTCAGAACCCCTATCGCCAGTCGGCTTGGTCTTGGCCTGGACATCCCAGATCATGCGGGAGTCAAAGGCCTGCGCAGCCAGCATCGTGAAAATCACAGACAGTGCAAAGAACATCGCCGCAGTGCCCGGATGGATGGATGCAAGTGTATTGAGTTGCACCAATGATGATAAAATCGCAACAACAAAGATGTCGATCATCGACCAGCGGCCAATATACTCAACGATTTCGTACAAAACCTGCCTCTGGTGGCGCCCGCGCCCTGTCGGCTGTTGCACAGATAGCGCCAGAAATGCCACGGCCCAGAATTTGCCCAAGGGGATCACAACCGAGGCAAAAAGGATGATCGCCGCAATCCCGAGGTTGCCATGGGTGGCCAGCTCGACCGCCCCGCCAATGATTGTGCTTTCATCGACCTGAAACAGCGTTTGGGTCTTGAGCATCGGATAGATATTGGCTGGAACATAGCAAATGACGCCCAGCACCCAAAAGGCCCAGACCCGCTGTAGGCTCATTCTGTCGCGCGAGACCAGCGCATGGCCACAGCGCCCGCAGACCTGTGTGCCCAAAGGCCAAGCCTTGGTGCAGCGCGTGCAGGCAACGATGCCCATCTCCCGCGCGCTCAGGATCTTCGGGGCCGTTCCAGAGCGTTCCATACTGACCACTTACACATAAAGTTGTCCTGCGCGATTACGAGGACAACAAGAATTCCAAACATCCAGAATGCCGGACCGAAACCGACTGTGGCCAGATCGGCCACTTTCACAAGCGCGATCGCACAGCCGATCACGAATATCTCTGCCATAGACCATGGTCGCAGCGCCTCCGATAAGCGAAACGCTTTGACCGCATGGCGCGCGGGCGGGCGGTCCAGCACCAGCGGCACCAAAACATAGATCGTCAGCAGCATCCGCGCCAATGGCACCACGATGATCAGCGCCGCCGTCGTCAGCGACAGCAAGATCATCGGCCCGCCGACAAAAGCGAGTGCGGCATCAATCACCGATACCGCGTTTTTGTTGCCCGCGGCATCAATTGTCAGAAACGGAAACACCGCCGCACCGGTGATCAAAAACACCACTGCCAGCGACACCGCGATGATCCGCAGCCCCGCATTGCGGCGCGGCGCGATCAGCACCTTGCCGCAGCGCTGGCAAATCGCCCGTTCCCCATGGGCCGGAACCTTGAGGTGATAGGCCGCATCGCACTGTGGACAGACAATCAGCTCTGCCAAGGGGAGGCTCGTATCAGGGGCGAGATCATTCATGGAACGAGTGTTATAGGAACCTTGGTCTGTGTGTAATCACTTTATGTATAGCACATTTTTCGTGACGCGGCGTGATTTCGCCGCGCGGGCTGCCTTGCCTTAGCGGCAGCAATTCAAGTGCGCCTTACGCTGCAGCCGGCATCAGCACCGAACGGCCGCCTTCGACGAAGTCTTTAAGTGACAAGGCCCATGTCGTCCCCGGCCAGCGCAACTCCATCTCGCGTTTGCGCGGGCGGTAAACGGCTGTGTAGAGCGTGCCAAACCCTGCGTTGAACGCGGTCGAGTAAAGTGGCGGCTTGAGAAAGGCGTTGATGAATTTCTCTTCGGGATCGCGGTGCAAGCGGAGACGTTGCAGCAAGAACCGCTCGCGCTCGACCGTGGCAGTGAACCGCGCGTGGCTGATCCACTCGACATTCTCTTGATGGTTGGTCGCCACTGCCGCGCGGGTAATCAGGGTTTCGCGGTCCGGCCCCATCATCGCAGTGATATAGTTGCGCTTGGCGTCCAGCACGGTGACGTTATAGCTCATATGGGTCGGCACTCGCGATAACACCGCCGCCGCCTCATCGGTGGTTTTGCAGGTTTGCAGCACATAGCGCAGGATCAAAGGCACGCCAAAGCCTTCACCGACGATGCGCCGCCCGCCAAAGGTCAGCGAGATCGACAAGCCCGCGTCATTGACCCCATCCACCAACCCCCACAGTCCATCCGAGGTGCCCATGACCTGCCGGCCCTGCCAGCCGGTTTTCAGCACCAGCCCGTCAAAGGCATTCGGATTATAGTCATAATTACGCACCATGACCGGCTCTTTGCCCGCCCAGATCGCCTGACTACAGGCCGAGAGGTAGGGCGGAGGACAATAGAAACTGAGGAACCGCGCCGCTTGATCTCCGCCCCCTGCCAGCCCGCAAAGTTGATCGTAAAGCGGCACCATTTCGGGCATGTGTTCGGTCAGCGCACGGCGGCTGGTGGCATAGGTCGGACGCGCGGCGTCACCTTCCTTGAGCCACCACTTGCGGTAGTCGGGCCAGTATTCGGCGAAAAGCCCGGACCATTTCGGTCCGGGCATTTCTTCTGACAGGGCGCGCCAAAACATGGGCTGGCCTTTCTGGGGGCTCACAAGATCTTGAAGGCCGGATCAGACAGAAACGGATCAGCCTGAGCAGTGGCCAAAGGTTTGCCGTCTACGGCTTGCTTGATGCCGTGAATCCACTTTTTCGCCCGCTCATTCAACTGGAAAGACTTGGTCATCGACCGGCCCCGCGTCACGAGTATGCCGATATCGGCGCCTTCATAGCGGTAATCGCCCGGTTGCAGGATGCGCAGGAAGAACGCTTCGTTCTCGGATTCGACCGCGCGGCGGTGATAATCGAAACGGTCAAACACCACGCTGCCGTCTTCCTTCATCTTATAAATGCCGGTTTCGGGGCAGGACGCACAGATATCAACGCTGTCATCGGTGTGCTTGATCACCATCTGCGACCAGCCGTCGATATTGTCCGGATCGGCCCAGCGGGAGTTCAGTTCATCCACATCAAGGTTGAACTTCTTCTTGGAGAACTCAAGCAGGTGGAACAGGAACAACGGCGCATCGGCGTGGGCGAAGGCCGCGTGGTTGGTCATCGACGAAGCACCGGTGATGCGCGGGTTCAACTCGCCCAACCAAAGGTCGCCGGTTTTCCGGTCGATCAGAAAATCGAGCTCGAAATAGCCGCGATAACCTTCCTTGCGGAGCTGCTCACCGAACTTGAAGGTCAGCTCACGCGCCCGCTCGCGCACCTTAGGCGGGAATGCCGTGGCGAGGATTTCGTTGCCACACCAGCCGCCACGATAGGGGGTCAGCTCCTTAAAGCCGACCAGTTCGGTCATCAGCGGGCCGACGATGGTGCCTTCTTTGGTGGCACAGCCCTCGATCGCCGCACCGCGGCAGTCGATCCGTTTCATGATCTTGATCTCGCCCTCGCCGATAATCTCGGACTCGTGGCGACGGAAATCGGCTTCGGACTTGATAAAGAAGGTGGTGTGGCCGCTATCGCCGTAAGCCGATTGCAGCACCAGATCATGGCCGATACCGGCCTTCTCACAGGTCTTCTTCAGGTCGTCATAGGACTTAACCTCGGCCAGCACGTTCGGCACCGAAGGCACCCCCGCCTTATTGCCGATCCGCACAGTTTCGATCTTGTTGTCCATCGACTGGCGCAGCTTGGCCTTGGGGAACCAGACTTCGGCGCCGAGTTCTTTCGACAGACGCTCGGTCTCTTCGTCGAACATCAGGAAGACAAACTTGGGCTTGCCACCGCGCCGCTTGATAAAGTCGATGACCTCTTTGTGCTGCAGCAAGTAATTGTTGATGTCCTCGATGGACTGGAATTCCGCATGCGGCTGCTCGGACGGGCAGAACACGTTGGGGTGCTTGCCGCCGTAGCAGTCGATGTAGCAGATATATTTGAAGTTCTTTACCCATTCGTCCAAGCCCAACAGATTAAAGTTGGTCGCCGAGATGAAGTAAACAGGGTCTTCGTTCCGGTGAAAGAACCGGCGGATTTCAGAGATATTTTTCAGAACTGTAGCCATTTTAGAAGGTCCTTTTCTTAAGCAGGAGAAGACGAGAGGTTTTTCTTGCGCACGCTTTTCAGCGCCGCATCGGTGAAGACGCGGAGCCCCAGATCGGGGCGGTAGCCGTGGATTTCGCTGACATCCAAGGCCCGCATGAACGACAGGATTTCCTGACTGACCACCTGCCCCGGCACGAGGATCGGAAAGCCCGGCGGATAGGGGATGATGAAACTGGCCGAGACCACTGTTTGCCCTGCATCCATCGCCTCTTTCAGCGATCCGTTAAGCTCCAGATAGTCGCAATTCTTTTCGTCATAGGCGAGAAAGAAGGGCGTGCGGATATCGCCTTCGGGGGTCACATCATCGGCGCGAAACGCCTCGTGGAAGCGGCTAAAATCCGGCAGCGGCGGGTAGTTTTCCATCAAGTTGGCAACGCGGCGATCAAACGACAAACGCTCCATCCGGCTGGCATCGTCCAACAGCTCGTCGAGCGAATTGGCGATTTCGACCAATACTTCGATCAGGTAGGCCACCGAAGACCGCGTGGTGCCGATGTTGGTCATGAACAACACGGTATTGCGCGAGGTCTTATTGATCTGAATGCCGTATTTATCCATCAGAATCTGGGTCTTGAAAGTATCGCCATCCCAGCCGGTGCCGCCAACTGCCAGCGTGACCCGGGTGGCATCGAGCACAAACTCGTCCTTCTCCCAGCAATCCCACATATCCGTCCAGCCTTGTTGCTGGTCGGAATAGCTGGTGACGCCGCTTTCACGGTGCTCCTCGGGGATCATGTCGCCCGCTGTCAGCACCTTGAAGTACTTGTTCAGCAACGGATGGTCGGTGATCGCGCGGCGCATCGACATCGCGGCCTCGATCTGGCGCTGGACGAACTCGAAACCCTCGAGCTCCACCTGCCTGCGCCCGACATCAAGCGAGGCGATGATCTGATAGTTCGGTGAGGTCGAGGTATGGGTCATATAGGCTTCGTGGAAGCTCTGCTCGACCTCGCCCTTAAAGTCCTGATCGTTGACGTGGATCATTGACCCCTGCCGCAGCGAGGTCAGGGTTTTGTGGGTCGATTGCGTGGCATAGACCCGCACCCGCGCCGTGGGTGGCGGGATGAGCCGCGTGTTCATCAAGGTCTCGTCGTCGGCGTTCTTCAGTGTTTCCTGCTGCGCTTCATAAGCACGGGCGTGGGCCTCGGACTTGAACTTGACCCGCAGGGTGTTCGCGGCGTTCATGCCCGTCCGCTGGCGGTAGGTCGGGTTGAAACGGGCAAAGGCAAACCACGCCTCGTCCCAGAGGAAAATCAGGTCGGGCTTGATCGCCAGACATTCCTCCATCATCCGCTCGACGTTATAAACCAGCCCGTCAAAGGTGCAGTTTGTCAGCAACAGCATCCGCACACGGTCAAGCTTGCCTGCCGCCTTCAGCGCCAGCAGTTGATGCTTGATTTCGCGCAGCGGCACCGCGCCATACATCGAATATTTGTTCAGCGGATAGCTGTCGAGATAGCAGACCTGCGCGCCTGCCAGCACCATGCCGTAGTGGTGCGACTTGTGGCAGTCCCGGTCAACCAGCACGATATCCCCGGGCCTGACCAGCGCCTGTACCACGATCTTGTTACAAGTCGAGGTGCCGTTGGTGGCAAAGAAGGTCTGTTTGGAGCCAAAGGCGCGGCTCGCCAGTTCTTGCGCTTCCTTGATCGGCCCATGCGGCTCCAGAAGGCTGTCGAGGCCGCCGGAGGTGGCAGAGGTTTCCGCGAGGAAGATATTGGGCCCGTAGAACGCGCCCATATCCTGAATCCAGTGCGAGCGGGTGATCGACTTGCCGCGGCTGATCGGCATCGCGTGAAACACACCCGTCGGTTGCTTGGAGTATTCGACCAACGCCGTGAAGAAGGGCGATTTGTTGCGCGACTGCACCCCGCGCAGGATGTTCAGGTGCAGTTCCATGAAGTCTTCTTGGTTATAGAAAACCCGACGGCAAATCCCCAGATCAAGGCCGGCAATATCCTCGACCGAGCGTTCGGTCACCAGATAGGCGTCAAGCTCGGGACGGACCTTGGCAATCATCCGGCAGAGTTCGGGGCCATAGTTTTCAGGTTCAAGCGCGCTGATCTCTTCGCGGCCACCCGCGCGGGCAAGATAGCGGGTCAGGATGGATTCGACCATTTTGGATTGCAGCGTCAGACCCGGGCGGACAACGATGGCTTGAATGTTGTGGTTGAACATCACCGCGATTAGCGCATCCTCGATGGACGGCACTACCACCGCCTCATAGATAAACGGATCTTCGGGGCGGCGCATACGGGTGACGTTGGACTTGAGCCAGCGTTCTTGCTGCTCGTTCACGTTGTCAACGATGAGCACTTCGAAATAGGGTTTGCTAAGCGCGCGTGCTTCGGGGCTGAGCAACTCCTCGTCGTTATGTTCCTCTGAATCCATGCTGTCGCGTTCCAGCGGGATCGTGCGACGGCGGTAAGCACCCGTGGTCAGGGCGCGGGTGACGCGGCTTACGGCAAAGGCCATATCGTCATAATTGCCATGGGCCAACTGGCGGCGCATATAATCGAAGGCAGGCATCCCCGGAAACGCCCAATAGGGTTCGATCAGCTCCAGAGATTTGAGCAACTCTTCGGCACGTTTGACCAATACGGTTATTTCGCGGGCATTGGGCCCACGGGTCAGTGCAGCACTGGCTTCGCGCAGCGCGCTCCACCGGTCGGATCGCAACTGGATGGCAGAAGAATAGTCGTTCATTGAGTGCATCAATCGTTCTCCGTTGTACGGGTTCGAACGATGCACTCAGGGTCCGGCGGTAGTGCCGGACGTGAACGCTTCGCTCTACCCGCTGGATGTATCGCCCGATCCGGTGAGAACACCGGGTTTCACGGGAGGATTAGGGATCGCCGCAGGTGCGACAGGTGCAGCGACAGGAATATTGGCCGTGCCCGCAGACGGGTTCGGCATTGGCTCTATCGGGAATTCGCTGGCCGTAAGGCCGTGCGCCGCCACGGAATCGTGACCTTTGAAAACTGGCAGTTCCGGCACCACTTGCGCAGGCACATCAACGTGCAAGCCTGCGCGGCTGCCCTGATGTGGGATTTCGAGTGGCCCGAGTGTGTGCAGATAGGCATCGGTGCCGCTGTCACGGTCATAGACAGAGAAGTCGGTCGACCGGTCGCGGAAGGATTTCAGAACCTGCCCCAAACCTTTCATGCCCGCCTCGCGCTGGCGGCGCACCATGCTCAGATCGACCTCGATCGGGAACATGTCTTCCTGGCCTGCCGACTGGTGCAGCACCATGGAGGTCGGATCCACAACGCAGGACTTGCCCACACCGCCAGCGCCAAGGCCATTCACGTCAATGATATAGCACTGGAATTGTGCCGCCGTGGCGCGCGCGATCGCCAGTTCGGCATCGCGGTCGGTGGTGCCGGTCAGCACGGGGTGCAACAGCACCTCGACGCCTTGGCTGGTCAATTGGCGCGTGGTTTCGGGGAACCACATGTCATAGCAGATCGATAGGCCGAAACGGCCCACATCCGGCACGTCAAAGACGCAAAATTCGGTGCCTGCTGCGATGCCAGCCTCATAGGGCCGGAACGGAAACATCTTGGCATAACGGCGGATGATCTCGCCTTCGGGGTTAATCACCACCGAGGTGTTATAGATGCGGCCATCTTCAGGGTGCTTGAGGAACATGGACCCCGGAATGAGCCAGACACGGTGCTTGGCGGCGGCCGCCTGAAACTGCTCCAGCGCTTCGTTCTGCTGTGGCAGGGCAAAGCGGTCCAACGGGCCAAAGGGGGCAAGTTCGGAGAACAGCACCATCTGGGTCCACGGGAAGCGGGCCATCAGGATATCAAGCCGCTGGATCATCCCTTCGACATTCGACTGAAGGGCGTTGACGTACATCTGGACGCCGGCAATCGCGAATGGTGTCATAACTGTTCACTCCGTACAGGGCAGACCGGCACGGGGGAGATCCCCCCACGCCTCGGCCCGCGTTGCACGTTCCTTACGCCGATGCGCACAGATGTGGAACAGGTGACTTGCGAACACCGTAAACGGCCTGTGTAAGGCCCATATGCAGCGAAATCCCCGATGACCTTCAGGCCGCTGCCGTCTGACGCAGACCGCGCGTATTGCGCCCGCGCTGCAGGAACACGATGAGGCCCAGCAACAGCAGCGCCGGAATGAACATCAGATACTTGCTGGGCTGCGGCACAGGCTTGAGCACGCGCAGCACCTCTTGGTCCCAATCAAGCCCGGCAGACTGTGCCGCACTGTTATAGGTGACGTCATCCACGATCATCTTGTCGCCGTCCTCGCGGAAGAGAAGACCAGCGTTTTCAAGCTTCTCCTCGCCTGTTGCACCATCGCCAATTGGCAGCAGCGCCACAAAAGTGATCGGATCGCCCAGATCGTTCATCCCCGCGACCCGCAGGCGCAAACGATCCCCTGCTGGCGTATCCGCCGCCGCCTGAACGATCTCGGACGGTGCTTCTTCGACGTAGGGCGGAGAGACCATATCCATCCAGAAACCGGGGCGGAACAGCGTGAAGGCGATGAGCAACAATGCGATGGATTCGTAGAAGCGGTTTTTCGCCAAGAACCACCCTTGGGTTGCAGCCGCAAAGAGCAGCATCGCGATGGTCGCGACGAAAAACACGAACAAGCCCTGTGCCCATGTCACATTTATCAGCAGTAATTCGGTGTTGAAGATGAACAGGAACGGCAGCGCCGCCGTCCGCAAGCTGTAGAAAAATGCGATCACACCGGTTTTGATCGGGTCACCGCCCGACACGGCGGCGGCGGCAAAGCTCGCCAGACCGACGGGCGGGGTCACGTCCGCCATAATACCGAAGTAGAACACAAAAAGGTGCACCGCGATCAGTGGTACGATCAGGCCGTTTTGCTGACCCAGCGTAACGATAACCGGTGCAAGCAAGGCTGACACCACGATATAGTTCGCCGTTGTCGGCAGCCCCATCCCGAGGATCAGCGACAAGACCGCCGTGAGCAACAAGATCGCAAGGATATTGCCGCCAGACAGCACCTCGACCACATCGGCCAGCGCCGAGCCAACACCGGTCTGGCTGACTGCGCCGACGATAATACCGGCCGTCGCCGTGGCGATACCGATGCCGATCATATTGCGCGCACCGGTCACCAATCCGTCGATCAGATCAAAAACACCGGCCTTAATGTCCGCCACCAACCGGCTTTCACCGCGGAAAATTGCCATCAGCGGACGCTGGGTGACGAGGATGAAAATCATAAATGCCGAGGCCCAGAAAGCCGACAAGCCCGGCGACAGACGGTCCACCATCAAGGCCCAGACCAGCACGACAACTGGCAGGATGAAATGCAGACCCGAGCGCACCGTCGGACCCGGCAAAGGCAGCGAAGTCACTGGCGCGTCAGGGTCTTCCATCTTGAGCGGCTTTTCACGCGAGGCGACATAGAGAAGCCCGGCGTAGACCAGCGAGATGAAGGCAAAGACGATATAACCCGCCGTCTCGGGGAAGGCCGGACGGATCCAGCCCATGCCGTAATAAACCGCAAAGGACACAACGCAGATCACCGCAATCGTAAAGGCGATACCGATCAGACGCTGGACGATCGGTTTGGGCGTATAGGCGCGCGGCAGACCTTCCATGCCCGCCTTCAGCGCCTCAAGATGCACGATATAGACCAGCGCGATATACGAGATCACCGCAGGCAGAAACGCATGTTTGACCACGTCGAAATAGGGAATGCCGACATATTCGACCATCAAGAATGCCGCAGCGCCCATGACCGGCGGCATGATCTGACCATTGACCGAGGACGCAACCTCGACCGCGCCTGCCTTTTCAGAGCTGAAGCCGACCTTCTTCATCAGCGGAATGGTAAAGGTGCCTGTGGTCACGACGTTGGCGATAGAAGAACCCGAGATCAGCCCCGTCATCGCAGAGGACACGACCGCAGCCTTGGCAGGTCCGCCCTTCATATGGCCCATCAGGCTGAAGGCGACCTGAATGAAATAGTTGCCCGCGCCCGCACGGTCGAGCAGCGAGCCGAAAAGCACAAAGAGGAACACGAAAGAGGTCGAAACCCCCAGCGCGATGCCGAAAACGCCTTCGGTGGTGATCCACTGGTGGTTGACGATCTCGGACAGGCTGTTGCCCTTGTGGGCAATGATGCTGGGCATATTCGGGCCCATAACTGTGTAGAGCAGGAATACCGAAGCCACGATCATCAAAGCTGGCCCCAGTGCGCGGCGCGTCGCCTCCAGCAAAATCAGGATGCCCGTGACGGCAACCACATAGTCTTGCATGATCGGGGCACCGACACGGTCAGCGATGTCGCGGTAGAACATAAACAGGTACAGCGCACAAAGTGCACCAACGATGGCCAGCGCCCATTCCCAAACCGGCACGCGGTCTTTGGGAGAACCGAGCACGACCGTCGCAATAACAAAAAGCGCGGGGATCGGCACCCACCAGACGGCTGTGCCGTCCTTCGCGCTGAGCATGAAGAGCGCGGCAAGTGCCAAGGGTATGATTACCCCGAGGGCGAGTTGGAATTTCGTCCGGGCTGCGGGAAACATCATGATGCCCAAGAACACCGCAAAGCCGAGGTGGATCGAACGGGCCAGCGTGTCGTTAAACAGACCGAAAGGAGATGCGATATAAAGCTGGAACAGCGACCACGCCAGCGCAACCAACAAAAGCAAGGTGCCTACCATGCCGGAAACAGACCGCCCGCCCGTATCGGAAGAGGCAACCAGCTCGTCGAGCTCCATCTGGCTCAGCCCGCCATGGCCCGCGCCGTAGGCTTCTACAGCCGCGGCCTTCTGTTGGTCTTTCTGAGACATCGCATTTTCCCTGATAACCCGACCTTAAGGTCGGTGTTTTTATTTTTAGGTGCGCACGGCGGCGCAAAACGCCGCCGTGCAAAAGCAATCTTAGGCGATGATTACATCAGGCCTGCTTCTTTGTAGTACTTCTCGGCACCAGGGTGCAAAGGTGCAGACAGCCCGTCAGAGATCATCTCTTCTTTGGTGAGATTTTCAAAGGCAGGGTGCAACTTTTTAAAGCGGTCGAAGTTCTCGAACACGGCTTTCACCACCTCGTAGACCACCTCGTCATCTACATCCGCCGAAGTGACAAATGTCGCCTTCACGCCAAAGGTTTCGACGTCTGCGTCGGTGCCTTTATACATGCCGCCCGGCACGGTGGCCTTGGCATAGAACGGATTGTCGGCGACCAGCTTGTCGATCTCAGGACCAGTGACGGGCACGATATGCGCATCGATGGTCGAAACCGCCTCCTGGATGGAGCCGTTGGGATGGCCGACGGTATAGATGATCGCGTCAACCTTGTTATCGCCCAATGCGGCGGCCTGTTCGGCTGGCTTCAGCTCCGACGCCAGCGCGAAATCGTCCAGCGTCCAGCCTTTGGCCGCCATCACGACTTCCATCGTTGCCCGCTGACCTGAGCCAGGGTTGCCGATGTTGACGCGCTTGCCTTTAAGGTCATCGAAGCTTTCGATGCCGCTATCGTTACGCGCGATCACGTTGAAAGGCTCACCGTGTACCGAAAAGACAGCGCGTTCTTTGTCGAACTTGTTGCCTTCGAATTCGGACGTGCCGTTATACGCATGGTACTGCCAGTCGGACTGGGCGACGCCCATATCCATGTCACCCGCTTTGATTGCGTTGATGTTGGCAATCGAACCACCGGTGGAGGGCGCCGTACATTTCAGGCCGGTTTTATCGCTGTCACGGTTAACCAGACGGCAAATCGACTGACCCACAACAAAGTACACACCCGTCTGACCGCCGGTCCCGATGGTGATGAACTTTTCCTGAGCTGTCGCCGCGGTTCCGGCCACAAGAGCCCCCGCGATTGCTAGTGTTTTGAACATTTTCATAAATGTCTCCCCTTTTTTAATTTTTGATCACCAAGCCCCGTAAGCTGGCCATCACTGGCCTAAGGCTAGTCTTTTAAAAAGTGGCTTCAAGTCAAACCCGAACAGTACCGGATCCTCCCCTACTCTCGTTTAAAAGCCGCACCGTCACACAACGGGCAAGATTCTTGCGTTCAGGTTAGGCATGTTTGATATTATGATCAAGCCAGCATCGCATAAAGCCTTTTTCGGGCCATAAGCGCATGAATTCGCATGCTTTAGCTAGGTCACTGATCAGATAATTACGGAAAAATCACCCAATGTGTTTAATATAATAACCAAATACCGGCTTTACGCCACGCGCTCCCTTGCGCATTTCGGTGAACTCAGCAAACTGCGCCCTCCGGCCCTTTTTCGCGATTTTCTGGAGCAAACATGCCCGACTTGCAACGCTATAACCGGTTTATTCCTCTCATCGGGATCGCCCTGCTCGCGGCAGTCTCCCTTGTACTGAGTTTCACTTGGTCGATCTGGTTTCTCATCCCGCTCGCGGTGCTGGCCATCCTGTCGGCGTTGGGCATTTACGACTTGTTCCAGACCAAACACTCGATTTTGCGAAACTATCCTGTGCTCGGGCATATGCGGTTTTTCTTTGAAGGCATCAGGCCAGAAATCCGCCAATATCTGATCGAATCCGATCAAGACGAAGAGCCGTTTAGCCGCGATGATCGCAGTCTGGTGTACCAACGCGCCAAGGGCGAGGAAGACGCCCGCCCCTTCGGCACGCGCATGCGGGTCTATGATGCAGGGTATTCATGGGTCACCCATTCGGTGCAGCCTAAACACATCGAGAACACCGATTTTCGCGTGCGCATTGGCAATAAGGACTGCAAGCAGCCCTATGACGCGTCGATCTATAACATCTCCGCAATGAGCTTTGGCTCGCTGTCGGGCAATGCGATCCAGGCATTGAACACCGGTGCACAGCTTGGCGGATTTGCCCATGACACTGGCGAAGGCTCGGTCAGCCGATACCACAAGGCGGGTGGCGGAGATCTGATTTATCAGGTCGCGTCGGGCTACTTTGGTGCGCGGGCGGCAGATGGCAGCTTTGACCCTGATAAATTTGCCGCAACCGCCTCGCTGGATCAGGTCAAGATGATCGAACTCAAGCTGAGCCAAGGCGCCAAACCCGGCCATGGGGGCATGTTACCCGCCCGCAAAATCAGCCCCGAAATCGCCGAGGCGCGCGGCGTACCGATGGGAGTAGATTGCATTTCGCCCGCCCACCACTCTGCGTTTTCGACCCCGATCGAGATGATGCATTTTCTGGCAAGACTGCGCGAGCTTTCGGGCGGCAAGCCTGTGGGTTTCAAACTCTGCATCGGCCACCAGCGTGAATTTATGTGCATGGTCAAGGCGATGCTGGAAACCGGCATAGCACCTGATTTTATTGTGGTTGACGGGGCCGAAGGCGGCACGGGTGCGGCCCCGCTCGAATTTGCCAATCACGTCGGCATGCCAATGATCGAAGGGCTGACCTTTGTGCACAACACACTGCGCGGCGCTGGCATCCGGGATCAGGTCAAGCTCGGTGCGGCAGGTAAGGTCGTCTCGGCTTTTGACATCGCCCGCGCATTGGCGCTGGGGGCCGATTGGTGCAATTCGGCACGGGGTTTCATGTTTGCCATCGGCTGTATTCAGGCGCAGGCCTGCCATACAAACCATTGCCCCGTCGGTGTCGCCACCCAGGATAAAACCCGCGAGCGGGCTTTGGATGTGGGCGATAAAAGCGTGCGCGTCGCACGGTTTCATCGCAACACGATGCGAGCCTTGGGCGAGATGGCTGGGGCGGCGGGTCTGGGCCATCCAAACGAGTTTCTACCGCGCCACCTGATGCAGCGCCAAAGCGACCGCAGCATGGTGCAGGGTGATCAGGTCTATGCCTATCTGCCCGAGGGGTATTTGCTGGACGACAGCGCGGCCGACTATAAGGGCAACAAAACCCGCTGGGCACGCGCCCGCGCCGATAGCTTCGCGCCGTTTGACTAGGCGCGGCCGTCAGGGACTTAGGAAATAAACGCCCGCGCTTCGCCGCGATGCTCTGGCGCAAACCGTTTGAACGCACCGGGCGGCATGATCGCATCGCAGACCTTGAGCGCCGCGCCAAATCCCTTGCCGCCCGTTACGATGGCGAGCCTGCCAACCTTATCAAGCTGCGCGAGGATGCGCGCGTCGAGCGAACGTTGGTCCGTTGTGCTGGGTGCAGAAAGACCGGTCATGTCGATCATCGCGTTCACCGCGCCTTCGTCTTCGAGATAGGGGCCGAGGATTTTTTCGATTGCTTCAACATCGCGCGCGTCGATCTGACCGGTCAGCGTCATCGCGAGTTTTCGAGGGGCAAATTCCTGAATTTCAATCACGTGCAAGCTCCTTCATTGAAGCCGATAAACGCATGCCGAAGCTATGTTGTTCACAATAAAAAAGCCGCCGAAAGATTTCCGGCGGCTTTTCGCTTGAGTTTCGGTGTGTGGAAAAGCTTACTTTGCTTCTTCTGCAATCGCAGCTGCGATCGATGCTTCAAAGATTTCAAGGCCTTCTTCTACAATCGCGTCGGAGGCGGTCAACGGCACCATCACACGGATCGCGTTGCCGTGCATGCCACAGCTCAGCAACAGCAGGCCGCGCTTGAGGGCGTGCGCGATAACGCGTTTGGTGAAATCGGCGTCCGGCTTGATGGTGTCAAAGTCAGTGACAAACTCCACCGCGACCATCGCACCCAGCCCGCGAATATCCCAGAACCGATAAGGCGCGGCGCGCGCACCGATTTCTGCGAAACGGACCTTGAGGGTTTCACCCATCGCCGTTGAACGTGCCAGCAGACCTTCGTCTTCGATCGCTTCGATTGCTGCCAAAGCCGCAGCACAGGCAACAGGGTTGCCGCCATAAGTGCCGCCCAGACCGCCGGGGGCCATGGCATCCATGATGTCGGCACGGCCAATTACGCCGGCCAGAGGATAGCCGCCCGCCATTGATTTAGCGACGGTGATCAGGTCTGGCACCACGCCGGAATGTTCAATCGCGAACCATGTGCCAGTCCGGCCAAAGCCCGCCTGAACTTCATCAGCGATCAACAAGATACCATGCTGGTCACAGATGTCGCGCAGGGCTGTCATCATTTCGAAGGGCACTGGCGTATAGCCACCTTCGCCCAAAACCGGCTCGATGATGATCGCGGCCACACGTTCGGGCTGTGCATCCGTCAGGAAGAGGTTCTTCAAACCAGTCAGCGCGTCCTGGACAGTGATGCCATCGCGGACCGACGGGAAAGGCGCGCGGAAGATATCGGACGGGAACGGGCCCACGTCTTTCTTGTAGGGAGAGACCTTACCGGTCATGCCCAGCGTCAGCAGAGTGCGGCCATGGTAGCCGCCGGTAAAGGCGATCACACCGGGGCGGCCTGTTGCTGCACGCGCAATCTTCACGGCATTTTCGACAGCTTCAGCGCCAGTTGTGACCAGAAGTGTCTTCTTGGGAGCATCACCGGGGGCTAGGCTGTTCAGCTTTTCCGCAAGTTCGATATAGGGGCCGTAAGGCACAACCTGAAACGAGGTATGCGTGTAGTGGTCTTCTTGCGCCTTGGCAGCTTCGATCACTTTAGGGTGGCGGTGGCCGGTGTTCAGCACACCAATGCCGCCGACGAAATCGATGAAACGGTTGCCTTCAACATCCCAAAGCTCGGCGTTTTCCGCGTACTTGGCATAGATTGGCGCGGCAGAGGCAACACCGCGTGGCACGGCGGCTTCGCGGCGGGCAATCATCTCGGCGTTGGTCAGGTCGGCCGACTGCACCAGCTTTGGCGAGATGGACTGCACAACTGCCATTGCCGGCTTTTTCTTTGTGCTATTTTTGCTGGACTGCTTTTTGACGGTGCTGGACATTTCAGATTTCCTTTGCTGCCAACGCGCTCTTGCGTTTAAAAAAACGTCTTAGAATGTTTAATATAATTGTCAATCACCTTGTCTGTCCTTAGGTAAACAGCCGCAGACTGCGGAACTTTGGCTGTGACATCGGGGCCAACTGCCGTTAGGTAAATTCGGGCAGGAATTCAGGGATATAGCTGTTGGACATCGGACAGAAACTCAGAACCATCCGTAAGCAACGCGGCTTGTCACAGCGAGAGCTGGCAACGCGGGCGGGGCTAACCAACGGGACGATTTCGCTGATTGAAAAGAATCGCACCAGCCCTTCAGTTGCGTCTCTCAAAAGTCTGCTGGACGCGATCCCGATCAGCATGGCCGAATTTTTCTCGACACTGGAGCAATCGGACACGCCGAAGGTGTTTTACACCGCCGATGAGTTTACCGAAGTTTCCCCCTCGCGGCCTGGGCAGGTCAGTCTGCGGCAGTTAGGCGATGCGGAGCATCACTCGTTGCAAGTGCTGCACGAAACCTATCCCGCAGGAGCCGACACCGGACCTGAATGGCTGTCGCATGATGGCGAGGAAGCAGGGGTAGTGGTGCGAGGCTCGATTGAAGTGACTGTTGACGGAAACATTTCGGTGTTGAACACAGGCGATGGTTATTTGTTCGACAGCACTTTGCCGCACCGTTTTCGCAACACCAGTGACGAGATCTGCGAAGTGATCAGCGCCTGCACGCCACCGAGTTTTTAAAACGACCTGACCCCGCAGGGGGTGCTGCGGGGTCAGGTCATGTCAAATATAGTGCTCCAGTCAGTCCGACCTTGGCATGCGTGACGCAGTTTTGCGATTGTCTGCCGACTTGTCGCGATAGGAGTATTTCTCCCGGCTTGAGGTCGTCAACGTCACTATAATTACAGCCGCCAAGGTAAGAAGAGTAAAGCAACCAAGAAGTAGTTCGGTGGTCATCTCGTCTCCTTTCCAAGTCAGGTTTCACAAGCACAACCTACCTGCGACACGAGGGTTCCAGCGGGAGGAAAGGAATCTTTTTACGTGGGCGACATGTTGCGCAGTTGCACAGCGCTTTCTGATGCTAGTAGTCGCGGATTTCCTTGCCCCGCTGGGGCACGGGGAATTTGACGGTCAGGGTGTAATCGGTCTCGGTCTCCTCGACCTCGATCTGTCCGTTAAGCTGCCTTGTGAAGGCAAGGATCAAGCGTGATCCAAGGCCAGTGCCAGGCTCGGTGTGGTCCTTACCGACGGCATTTTTCACTATTAAAATAGCGTTTTCGGGGCTGTCATAACCAAGGTTCACAGTGATGTCGCTTTCGCGCTCTGGGTCGCGCGACACGTATTTTAGCGCATTGGTCAAAGCTTCGGAAACCAACAGAGTTAGGGGCGCGGCATCATCGGCGTCGACCGATATCTTGTCATAATGTTGGTGCACTTTCACATCAGATCCAGGCGCGAGACCGACGCTGAGCAGTTGGTTCACAACTTCGTGCAACAGCACGCTGGCGTCGACGCGTACCAAATCGTCGTTCTGGTAGAGGTTCTTGTGCACTGTCGCGAGGCCGAGAATCCGCTCTTGCAAACGGCGCAAGACGAAACGGGCATCCGCCGTGGATGCCTGCCTGATCTGCATATTCATGATCGAGGAAATCAGTTGCAGGTTGTTCTTGACCCGATGGTGCACCTCTTTGAGCAGGATGTTCTTTTCGCGCAGGCTGTCCTCTAGGGTCGCTTCGTCGCGCAGAATGGATTCAGCCATTCCGATAAAAGCGCTCTCCATCTCCATCAGTTCGGTCGGAACACTGGGGTTCAGCGTATCGCGCGGCAAGGTGCGGTTGATTGCAAAGCGCCGCATCTGACGCCCGAGTTTGCGGATATGCGTGATCGCCAAACGGTTCAACGCCCAGAAGGCCACGATCAAGCTTGCCAGCCACATCAACACAGGCAGCAAAAGCCCGATGCGGGACGACAGCGGCGTCTGCAAAAACGGCGTGTCCGATGGCCAAACGCTCAGCGCGAAAACCGTGTTAGGCACGATTGGTAGCACCGCGTAGGCCCGCTCCTGCCCACCCTTGCTAGCCGCGCGAAACACCTTGGTCTCATCGCCGGTGAACACCGAAAGCGCCACATCCTTCGGGAGTTCCTTCTCAACCACGGCATAGCCCCGCTCGGTGGTGAGGATATCGCCGTTTTGGTTAAAGGTCATCATCGCCAGCGGCGTCAAACTAAGGGCCGGTTCGGAGACCTTTTTGAAGGTTTCAAATGGGATCGAGATCGACATAACCCCAATCAATTCGCCTTGATCGAAGACCGGCGTGTTCACCACGGTCACGGGCCGCTGACTGACAGTGCCGCTGCGGAAAGTGGTCGCGCGTCTTTGTTGGCTTTCGACGGACAAATGAAAACTGTCGTTCTCAGTGAAATCGAATTCCTTCTCTTCCGACGAACACTCCATAATCCCGTCGGCTCGAATGAATCCGACCAAAGTATAAACGTTAGACGCGTCTCGATAGTCGCGCAGGAAAGCCGAACAATCTGGCGAGTCCCGGCGGATACGAATGATTGATCCCAAGGCCTCGGCGGCGCCAAATGCTTCCTGCAGCACCTGACGTTCGGCTCCCGACGCCTGTTCGGTCACCGCAAGCAACGAAAGCTCGGCGTTCAACTTGCTTTGCTCGGTGATCTGCTGGGTTTGCACAACAGCGATCAAACCGATTGGCAACAGCGCGAGCGACAGAAAGAATAGCACTCTGAGTTCCAGCCCTCTCATGACACTCCCGCTGAAAAACCCTGACGTCATCGCTAGAACGAAGACACTTTGGAGGCTGAAAGCACCGACATTGTCGCATCGTCCGTCATCTCAAGTGAGTCGTTTTCGCCGTGACCCATCAGTTCTGCCAGCCGGATTCGGGCGCGATTGGTCCGGCTTTTGATGGTTCCGACGGCCACGCCACACATTTCTGCGGCTTCTTCGTAAGAAAATCCAGAGGCGCCGACGAGCAACAAAGCCTCGCGCTGTTCGTCTTTCAGCTTGGCCAATGCGCGGCGGAAATCCGTCATCTGCATGTGACCGTCGTGGGCAGGTTTCTCGGCGAGATTCTCGGTGAACACCCCGTCCACATCCGACACTTCGCGCTTGGCTTTGCGGCGAGATGAATAATAGGTGTTGCGCAAAATCGTGAAGAGCCAAGCCCGCATATTTGTGCCGACTTCAAATTTCTCTATATTTGTCCACGCCTTAACAAGCGTGTCCTGAACCATGTCATCCGCGATTGCCCCGTTGCGGGTCAAGCTGATGGCAAAAGCCCGCATGGCCGGTAGATGCTCTACCAGCTCCTCACGTGGGTCGCGTTGGGTCATGTTATTGAACCTTGCCGGTGTCTTGCTGTTGCAACTGCTTCAACAAATCTTTGAACCGGTCAGGAATCCCTTCTTCGAGCGTTTCGTCAAAAACGCGTTTCAGATTCTCGTCAATGACGCGTTCACGATCTGCGCTGGTGTTAGATTTCACAAACATACCTCTGGATTCGCCCGCTAGTAGTCAAATATTATACACATGCATCGGAACCAAACACCGCTGATCCACGTTTGGTTCCGAGAATAGTAAAAAAAAAGGACTGGTCCAGATGAATGACGCACCTAACACGCCAAGTATCAGCGACGAACTCGGGGCGACGATCCCATTTCTGCGCCGGTTCTCGCGGGCAATGACGGGCAGCCAGCAAAGCGGCGACTCCTTCGCCGCTGCCGCTCTGGAAGCGATCCTTGCGGATCGGTCTGTCTTGCAAGGTAGCTCGACCAAGACGGCATTGTTCAAAGTTCTTTACAGCATTTGGGCCAGCGTCGGCGCCCCTGTCGAGCACGGTGAACATGGCGCGCGCGCCAAAGCGCAGAAGCGTTTGGAAAGCCTGACCAACAACAGCCGCGAAGCGTTGTTGCTGCACACCATCGAAGGTTTCTCCTTTGACGAGATCGCCGAAATCATCGGCGTTGAGCAAAGCGAAGCAGAAGAACTGGTGACAATTGCCCGCCGTGAAATGGCCGATAGCGCCACAGGTTCAGTGATGATCATCGAAGACGAAGCGATCATCGCGATGGATATCGAAAGCATCGTGGCCGAGATGGGCCACCGTGTGACCGGCGTTGCCCGCACCCGCGATGAAGCGGTGAAGCTGGGTAAGGCCGATGTGCCTGACCTGATTTTGGCGGACATCCAACTGGCCGACAACTCGTCGGGCATTGATGCGGTCAATGACCTTCTTGAAGCTCTGGGCCATCGTCCGGTGATCTTTATCACAGCCTTCCCCGAGCGTCTGTTGACCGGTGACAAGCCAGAGCCAGCCTTCCTGATCTCCAAGCCATATTCGGTCGATCAGGTCATGTCGGCTGTGTCTCAGGCGATGTTCTTTTCGTCGACCGAAACCATCACTGCTTAAACTTTAATAGGCAGTAAACCACTTCATGAACGCCGGGCTTGCGAAAAGTCCGGCGTTCTTTACACTTCCGGGAACAATTCTCGCGTCCGCTGCGTTTGTCGTTTGACACATACATCTCGACCTCTTGGAAGGAGCCATCACATGGCGACCACAACCACCAACGGCAAAAAGTCCGACTCCATCGTCACGATCGACGATCTGGCGGGCCAGCTTACCACTCTGAAAAACGAAATCGCTTCGCTGACCTCGGCGATGGGCGATTATGGCAAGGCAAAAACTGCCGAAGTAAGTGACACGGCAAAATCGACAGTGAACGATTTGTCGAATGCAGGTCGCGAACGGGCGCTGGACGCCCAGAAACAGGCCGAAGAGTTTGTCCGCACTCAGCCCTCGACCGCTTTGGGCATTGCGGCTGGCGTAGGTTTTCTTGTTGGCATGATCACGGCCCGCCGCTGAGATGATCTCACTGATAGGCCAGCACGTTCAGGATGCTGCATCACGGACCGCACAAACTGCTGTGATCGGTCTGGGTGCAGCAATTGCCATGTTTATCGGACTAGGCTTTCTGACGCTTGCCGCATGGCTTTTTCTGATCGCTGTTGCCACACCCATCACGGCCGCCTTGATATTGGGCGGCCTTTATTTTGGCATAGGGTTGGTCGCGCTTTCCATTCTATCGGCGCGTCAAAGGGCACGGGCGCGCGCCAAAGCAGTCGCCGCGCAGCAGTCCGCCAGCGCCGAGGGCGCACTGTCAAAAATAATCTTGGCCTTTATCACCGGCATTACCGCAGGTCAGAAATCGCGGTCCTGATCGCGGAGATCAGCATCGTCGTATCAAACGGCAATGGCACCATCTGCATCCAGCCCGGCAAGGGCTGAGACACTTTGCTGCCGCCCCCGATCACCACAAACCGCACATTCTGCGCCAACTTGGTCGGATCCATCAGCCGTGCGAACAAGCACACGGTCGGACGCGCGACAATTGCGACAGCGGGTTCGGTGTAGGCCGCCAGAGTTTCGAACAATTCATCTACCGAGTCGAACAATCTTATGGAACAGTCAGAAAAGAGCTCCGACAGTGTTTCGGAGATATCCTCCTGAACAATAAGATCTGGCTCATAGATAAAGAAAGACATCACGCACCCTCCACGAATAGTGCAAGTTCTATGCAACCTCTTCGCGGGGCGCATTAAACAGTGACATACACAAAGGCTATTTTTCGATGACAACCCAATGTCGGTACTGTCCTTTACTTCGCAAGGACGCCTTTGTTCGCATGTCGAAGGAAGAGATTGAATTTATGCAAAAATTCAAGGCTGGTGAGCTTACGGTAGAGCCGGGCACGCCAATCTTGATGCAAGGCTCGAACGCGCCGCAGTTGTTCACCGTACTTTCCGGTCTCGGTATACGCGACAAGATGCTTGAAAATGGCCAGCGTCAGGTGATCAACTTCGTCTTTCCGGGCGATTTTATCGGGCTGCAGGCAGGTGTACTGGGCAAAATGGGCCATTCTATCGAGGCGCGCACCCACATGCGGCTTTGTGTTTTCAATCGGTCCGAGTTCTGGAATTTCTTCAAGAACCACCCCTCACGGGCGTTCGACATCACATGGCTGGCCGCTATTGAAGAGCATTTTCTGGGCGAAACGCTCGCTACTTTGGGTCAGCGTACAGCCGTTCAGGCAGTCGCTTGGGCATTAGTGCGGATTTATCAGCGGGGTGAAACGCTCGGCATGGTGACCAACAACCAGATGGAGCTGCCCTATACCCAACGCGATATGGCCGATGCGCTTGGGCTGTCGCTGGTGCACACAAACAAAACACTCGCCAAACTGAAAGAACGGCAGCTTGCCTCCTGGTCGGATCGCACGCTGCGGATTTCTAATTTGCATGCGTTGGCCGAAGTGGCTGTTACCTCCCTGACCGAACCGCCCAAACGCCCGCTGATGTGAAACCGCGGGGCCAGCAGCTTCAGCCGTCCACGTCGACCACATGATCGGCGACGTAAGCGCCGCGCTTGCCCAACGGCTTGGCGCGCCCGGTGGTGCTATCCGACTTGGTGCGCAGTTCGATTTGCGCATTCAGCGAGGCACCCAGCAGCACCAGAAAGCTGGTGATCCACAGCCAGATCAGCATGGCGATGACCGCACCGATGGACCCGTAAACTTGATTATAGTTGCCGAAATTTGCCACGTAATAGGAAAACCCGATCGATACGGCAGCCCATGATGCCACGGCCAGAATGGCCCCGATGCTCAGCCACTGCATCTGCGCGGCTTTGCGGTTCGGGCCATAGCGATAAAGTACGCCAACCCCCATCAGCAGCACAGCAATCGCAATGGCCCAACGCAGAAACTCGACCGCGAAGTTACCCAGCCCACCCAGCGGAAAGAACGCCAGTATCACAGGTGCTACCACCAGCATCAGCATCGCGATAATCCCGACAAACACGAGCGCGATGGTCAGGATCAGCGCCCGCGCATAATGGTGCGCGGCCTTGCGATTGCGTTCACTATAGACGTTATTGAGGCCCTTCATCATCGCCCCCACCCCTGCGCGCGCCGACCACAGCGCAAACAGCAGCGACAACACGCCCGCCCAGCTCAGCTTGTCGGCACTGGTATTCACCAGCGAGACAACCTGCGCATTGATCAGGTTATAAACGTCATGCGGCAACAGCCCGCGCACATCCTCAAGCTGCGCCACGACGACAGCGGGGTCAGAGATCAACCCGAACAGCGCAATGATCGCCGCGAGGGCAGGAAACATCGACAGCATCGAGAAAAACGCCACACCCGCCGAAATCAGGCTGAGGTCGTTTTCCGCCACGTGGGTCAGGCTGGCCCTGAAGGCCTGCCAATAGAGTATCGGGCGCGTCGGAAGGCTGCGCTTCATAGGTGTCCCCTGCTCGTGCCGCGTCAAGTGCTTGGTCGGGCGCTAGCTGCCCTCGACATCATCGCGCACTTGGCCCCATGCAACCAGCGTGAAGATAACGGTTCCTCCGACGATGTTGCCAACCAGCACCGGAATAAAGAACCGGAAGATTGCTGGCAGAATGTCCAGTTCACCGCGCACGATAAGGAACGCCATCTCGACCGAGCCCGCGACAATATGGGTGAAATCCCCTGCCGCGATCAGCCACGTGAAGGTGAGGATCAGGAAAAATGCCGTCTCATCGGCCTGCGGCAGCATCCACACGATCAGGGCCACGATGACACCGGCTGGAATAGCCCGCCAGAAACCTTCCATCGCGGGCATCCCAGTCGCGTGATGCGACAGATCGGCCATAGCGGCAAGTACCTCACCCGATACCGCAGGCGTAAACTCGAACAGCGACGCCGCCGCAAAGGCGCCAATGACATTGGCCCCCAGAACAATGCCCCAAAGCCGCAGCATACACATCAGCGCGTGCGTAGTCCGCGCTTGCATCACAGGCAGCACGGTAGTGATCGTGTTTTCCGTGAAAAGCTGCATCCGGCCCATGATCACGGCGAGAAACCCCAGAGAGTAGCCAAGGTTCTCGATCAAAAAGCGATACGGCGTATCGGGCAGATAGGCGCGAAAGATCGATTCGCCCAAAACCGAGAGGCTGATCAACATCCCCGCCGCGATCCCCGACCAGACCAGCGATTTGGTCGAGCGGCGCAATTCTTCCTCGCCCTCGCGCCGGATCACTTCGTAGATCAGCTTGGGCGACAGCGCCGCCGCTTCGGAAACGGATCTTTCTTCCGCCGCCGCCTCGACTGCGGCCTTACGTCTGTGTTTCGAGATCAGCGGAGCCATATGCGTCTTCCATCTTAGAGTTTTGCTAATCTAGCGCAGACTGGCGTTTCGCACACCAAAAATGATCAGACAGATCATCGCATTCGACTTGCACACCCCGCGACAAAAGCAAAAATAGCGCGACCTGAAAGGACCCTCCTATGACCGCTGACCTCTCCAATCTGATGCCCGAAATCCGCAGCCGCTTTGCCCATGTAGAGAGCTGCCCGTTTCAGGGCCCTCGGGTATTCTTTGAGAACGCGGGCGGTGCGCTGACGCTGAATTCCGTCGTCGAAACCTCGACTAAATTTGCCGCCATTCCCGACAATCAGGGCCGCGACAACCCTGCCTCCAAGGCTTTGGTCGACATCATCAACCGCGCAAAAGCCGACATGGCGGTGTTCTTCAACGCCCCGCAAGGCCGCTTTTTCGTTGGAGAATCCGGCACCGAGCTAAGTTTCCGCCTGATCCGCACCGCGATCATGGGCAGCGCGACCGGTGGATCGGTCATCGGCTCGTCGATTGAACACCCCGCCTCGCGCAGTGCCGCACTGCATTGGGCCGAAGTCGCGGGCAAACCCTATATCGACGTGCCGCATGATGACGCCACCGGACAGGTCACCGCCGAAACCTATGCTGCCAAGATGACACCGGACGTGCGGGTCGCCACAATCCTGCACACTTCGCCCGTTACAGGCATCGGAAATGACGTGGCGGCAATTAGCGCCGCAATCCGCGCAGTTTCGCCCGAAGCGTTGATTTTCGTCGATGGCATCCAGCACGCCAGCCACGGCAGGATCGATATCGCCTCCTATGATATCGATGGCTATGTCGTTTCGCCCTACAAGGTGTTCTCGCGCCACGGCTATGGCATTGCCTGGGCGTCCGACCGGCTGACAAGCCTCTCAATCGAGACACTGCGCAACAGCCCCGCTGGCAACTGGGAGATGGGCACCCGCGATACCGGCGCCTATGCGACATTCTCCGATGTGGTGGCCTATTTTGACTGGCTCGGCGGCCAGGTATCGGACGCCGATACTCCGCGGGGCCGGATCGAGGCGGCAGGGGCGGCAATCCATGCCCATGAAAAGACCCTTACCGATGCGATGCTGCATGGGGTTGGCAACCTGCAAGGCTTGGCCGAACTGCAGGGTGTCACGATCCTGGGCGGTATTGAGAATAAAGACCGCGAAGGGCTGGTATGTTTCGCGCTAGACCACGTGCCCGCCGCAGACATCGTTGCCAAGCTGAATGATCAGGGCATCCGCACCCATATGCGCAAGGCGGATCATTACTCCGGTAACGTGCTGAACCCGCTAGGAATAGAGGCTGCCGTGCGCGTGTCGCTGTGCCATTACAACTCGCTCGACGAGGTGCGCAGCCTGCTCGCTGCTATGAAAGGCATCGCTGGCTAACGGATCGGGACGAATTCAACGCTGGGTGGTTCGCAGCCTCTTGCCAAGGGGCGCGAACCGTTCAAACATGCGGCCATGATACAGTCCCTTTCCAGCACCATTCA
Source organism: Sulfitobacter brevis (assembly GCF_900112755.1). Lineage (GTDB taxonomy): Bacteria > Pseudomonadota > Alphaproteobacteria > Rhodobacterales > Rhodobacteraceae > Sulfitobacter > Sulfitobacter brevis. The sequence continues at coordinate 68,545 of NZ_FOMW01000005.1, forward strand.
CGCGCGGCGCGACGATCTGATCGCCCTGACGCAAGACCTGATCCGCATCCCGACGCTTAACCCTCCGGGCAGCGACTATCGGCTGATTTGCGAATACCTTGATACACGCCTGAAAAAGCACGGCTTCCAGACCGAGCTGATCCGTGCCTACGGCACACCGGGCGACAGCGAGAAATATCCGCGCTGGAACATCATCGCGCGCCGCGAAGGCACGCACTCGGGCGATTGCGTGCACTTTAACAGCCACACCGATGTTGTCGAAGTTGGTGCGGGTTGGACCTTTGATCCCTTCGGCGCCGAGATCTCGGACGGGAAAATCTATGGCCGTGGCACCTGTGACATGAAGGGCGGCTTGGCGACCTCGATCATCGCCGCCGAAGCCTTTATTGAAACCTACCCCGAATACAGCGGCGCCATCGAAATCTCCGGCACGGCAGATGAGGAATCCGGTGGCTACGGTGGCGTCGCCTATCTGGCCGAAAAGGGCTATTTCGATCCGGCCCGCGTCCAGCATGTGATCATCCCCGAACCGCTGCACAAAGACCGCATCTGCCTTGGTCACCGCGGCGGCTGGTGGGCCGAGATCGAAACCAAGGGCGAGATCGCCCATGGCTCGATGCCGTTCTTGGGCGATTGTGCGGTACGGCATATGGGCGCGGTGCTGTCGGAGTTCGAATCCAAACTCTTCCCAGCCATGGCATCCCGCTTCACCGAAATGCCCGTAGTGCCCGATGGCGCCCGCAATTCGACGATGAACATCAACTCGATCCACGGCGGCCAAAAGGAGCAGGACGACGACTTTGACGGCCTGCCCGCGCATTGCGTGCCGGATTCCTGCCGTATCGTCATCGACCGGCGGTTTTTGGTCGAGGAATCGCTGGATCAGGTCCGCGACGAGGTGACCGCCTTGCTCGAAGGGCTGCGCGCCAACCGTGTCGATTTTGACTATGAGCTGACCGAGCTGAACTCGGTCCTGCCCTCAATGACCGACCGTGATGCACCCGTGGTGCGCACGGTGGCCGATGCGATTGAAAAGGTAATGGGCAAGGTGCCTGACTACGTCGCCTCGCCCGGCACCTACGATCAAAAACACATCGACCGGATCGGCAAGCTGAAGAACTGCATCGCGTACGGCCCGGGCATTCTGGAAATGGCGCATAAGCCGGATGAATACATCGGCATTGATGACATGGTCGATGCCGCCTGTGTGATGGGTGCGACGCTGGAAACGTTACTGCTGCCCAAAAGCTAGGCTGCAGGGCGATCAGTCAAAGGCGCTGGCCGACGCGATGGCCAGCCCGTCGATAATTGCGGTGAGCGCCGAGCCGCGTTGCATTGTTGCCTGCGGGAACCGGCTCTGCAGCGCAGTTTCGATTACCCCCATCAGGCTCGATCCGCCCACAAGAATAAGCCGTGTGACTTGGCTCGGCTCGATCTGCGCCATGGTCGCCGTCTCGACGGCAGTCTCGGCAATCTCTGCCGCCATGTCGCTCAGGATGGCCATGAGCATCGCGGCAGGCAGCGGCAAGCGCAAATCCCGTTCCAACACGCCCAGCTTGATCTCGGGCGGGGCGCTGGCATTGGGCGTATTGGCGGCGATCTTGCCCGCCTCCACGGCAAAGGCGATATCGTGGCCCAACTCTTCTTCCAGCACCATCACCAGCCGGTTCAGCAGCTCCGGTTGTTCGGCGTATTTTGCAAGGTCGGCGGCGGCGCGGCGGGTTTCATGGGTATAAAGAAACGGAATTTTCTGCCACGTCGCCAGATCGTCAAAGATTGATTGCGGCGCGGCATGGCTTTCGTCACCGAAAACATGGCGGATTTGGCTGCCCAACCCCAAAACCGGCATCACCTGATCGAGGCTGATCTCGCGGTCGAAATTTGTGCCCCCCAGCCGCAAACCGTGGCTGACCAGAATATCGATCCCGTCCTGCGCACCCTGCCGGAACAGCGTGAAATCCGAGGTACCACCGCCGATATCGACGATCAGCGCCAAATCTCCTGCTTCCAGCGTATCGCGATTGGCCAGCGCCGCAGCGGCAGGCTCGGCCATGAAGGCAACATCCTCAAACCCAGCCGCCTGATAGCATTCGCGCAGATCAACCAAAGCCTGCGCGTTGCGCGCCTCGTTGGCGCTGTGAAACAAAACCGGTCGGCCCGAGAGTGCATGGGTAAAGGTCTGCCCTGTCGCGGCTTCGGCGCGGGCCTTCAGCTCGGCCAGAAACCCGCCGAAAAGCGCGATAAAATCCATCCGCCGCCCCAGCACCATCCGGCTTTCACGCATCAACGCTGTGCCCAGAAGGCTTTTCAACGCCCGCATATAGCGCCCTTCGACACCTGCAATCAGCGCCTCCTGCGCGGGGCTGCCATAGACCAGCTTTTTCTCATATGAATCAATGAACAGCGCGGTGGGCAGGGTCATGCCCCCTGCCTCCATCTCGATCAGCCGCCCTTGGCCTTCGATGGCATAGCCGACCGCAGAGTTTGATGTGCCGAAATCAACGGCTAATGTGGAGAATGTCTGTGCCATAATAGGTGCTTTTCTTAAATCCGGAGCCAGCCTCATAGCGGTTCAAAAGCAGGCATGCCACGCCAAAGCGGCTGCTAGTCAAACAAAACAAACCGCGCTAACGTTCGGACGTCATAAAAACGGGGAGCCCCACCATGTCACATTTTCGCGCACTTCTGCTTGGCGCCAGCGCGGCGTCGCTGATCGCCGGTGCTGCGTTTGCCCAGCAGACCGACATCACCGTCGCGATGCAGCTTGAGCCGCCACACCTTGATCCCACCTCGGCAGCCGCCGGTGCGATCGATTCCGTTCTCTACTCCAACGTGTTCGAAGGGCTGACCCGCTTCATGGGCGATGGCTCGGTCGTGCCCGGACTGGCGCAATCCTGGGAAATCTCCGAAGACGGAATGACCTATACATTCAAGCTGCGTGACGGTGTGACCTTCCATGACGGCTCCACGATGGACGCCGAAGATGTTAAATTCACCCTCGACCGGATCCTCGCCGAAGACAGCGCAAATGCACAAAAGGCGCTGTATACCGGCATCACCGGCGTCACCGTGATTGACCCGATGACCGTTGAGGTAAAGCTGGCCGAACCGAACGGCAACCTGCTGTTCAATCTGGCTTGGGGTGACGCAGTGATCGTGGCACCCGAAAGCATCGACAACATCAAGCAAGCCCCCGTCGGCACTGGTGCTTTCAAGTTCGATAGCTGGACCCAAGGCGACAAGGTCGAACTGTCCAAATACGCCGAGTATTGGGGCACCCCCGCAAAGCTCGACAAGGTGACCTTCAAGTTCATTTCCGACCCGACTGCCGCCTTTGCAGCGATGATGGCCGAAGATATCGATGCCTTCGCTAGTTTCCCTGCCCCTGAAAACCTGCCGCAGTTCGAGGCAGACCCACGCTTTCAGGTCTTGATCGGCTCGACCGAGGGTGAAACGATTTTGGCGATGAACAACAAGCAGGCACCGTTTGACAACAAAATGGTGCGCCAAGCTGTTTCCCACGCGATTGACCGTCAGGCGATTATCGATGGTGCGATGTTTGGCTACGGCACCCCGATCGGTACGCATTTCGCGCCGCACAATCCGGCCTATGTCGATGAACTTGCGCTGAGCGCTTATGATCCTGAACAGGCCAAGGCGATGCTGGCCGAAGCCGGATTTCCCGACGGTTTTGAAACCACGCTGGACCTGCCCCCTCCCTCCTATGCCCGTCGTGGCGGCGAGATTATTGCCGCGCAGCTGGCCGAAGTTGGTATCACCGCCAAAATCAATAACGTCGAATGGGCGCAGTGGCTTGAAACAGTGTTCAAGGGCAAGAACTTTGGCATGACGATCATCAGCCATACCGAGCCGATGGACATCGCGATCTATGCAAATCCGGATTACTACTTCCAGTATGACAATCCGGCATTCCAAGAGCTGATGACCAAGCTTAACAGCACCACGGACGCCGCCCAGCGCGACGCGATTTTAGGTGAGGCCCAGAAGATGATCGCGGAGGATGCAGTGAACGGGTATCTGTTCCAGCTTGCTGCGCTGTCAGTTGCCAAAGCGGGCGTTCAGGGGCTTTGGACGAACGCACCGACCCAGGCCGCCGATATGACCGGTGTCAGCTGGGCTGAGTAAACGCACATGGTGAGGGTGGCGCTTCTCAGGCGACCCACACCGAAACACAAAAAAGGGGCGCCAAATGGTGCCCCTTTTTCGTTACGAACGAGTGGTTCGGTTACTTGGTGCCGTCAAGACCGGCAGCAGCTTCGGAAACCATCGCGTCGAGGTTCTGGTCGCAAACAGTGATGAATGCTTCGAGATCTTCTTCGGTCATGGGCTCTGAATCCATGTTCGAAGCAGCTTCGTTGCCGCCCGTTGCTTCAACAGCTTTTGGCTCGCCATCGCTGATGCTGCCAACTTCGGCAGTGCTATCAGTCGCTTCGGCTTCGGTCGTGGTGCCACCAGTGGCTTCGACTGCCATGGCTTCGCCTTCAAGGCTCTGGCCATCAGCGCCGCTGCTGACTTCGGCAATCGCCATCGTGGCAACTGTCATCATGTCTTCGCTGCTCAAGGCTTTGAATTCTGCGCAGCTCATTGAGGCGCTCATGTGCGCGTCGGCGAAGGCAGGCGCGGAGACTGTGCCCATCAATGCGGCGATTGTAAGTGATTTAAATACGGTATTCATTTTTACGCTCCAGTGCGATTGACTATATCACGGGGAGAACCCCGCCCACGCCATAAGGTTCCCAGCCATATGCAAACGTGACAATTAAAAGCGAGGGCACCCGCAGGCACCCTCGCATTTTAGTATCAGGTAGGTTTCGTAACAGATTAGCGTGTGCCGAACTGGCCTGCCGCAGCTTCGGATACCATTGCATCCCAGTTGCGCGAACATACGCGGTTCAAGACTTTGATTTCTTCTGCAAAGCGGGTCATGTCGTCGTCGGCAGGCCGCGTGCTTGTCGCCATCGCAGTGCCTTCGAGCGATGCGGTGCCGTCGCTTTCAACAGCCGCAGTGCCCACTGAGGATTCAGTCGCGGTGGCTGTGCCGTCGGATGGCTGGCCATCGTCGTTCAATTCACTGACGGCCATGACCGCAATGGTATCACGCTCTGCGCCGCTCAGCTGGTTATAGTCTTCGCAGGTCATGGAATTCAGGTCCATGTGTGCGGCGGCAAACAGTGGTGTCGAAAGGGTGCCCATCAGGCCTGCGATCGCGAGAGTTTTGAAAGTGTTTGTCATAATAATCTCCTGGTTGGTTGGGAATATAACTGAGCGGCCAACAAATTGGTTCCTAACAATCTGCATAAAAGCGACATCACATGCCGCAAACGAGGCACGTGATGGAATTTTCACAAATAACATTTGGCCGGACTGGACGCCGCCGCACGGCCCGCATACCGTCCGCCCTAATGCTTCGATATACCCTCAAACGCTTTGTCTCTTTGGTGCTTTCGCTGGTCGTGGCTTCAATGGTGATTTTCACGGTGATCGAGATCGCACCGGGTGATCCGGCGTCGTTTATGCTCGGGATCAATGCCCAGCCCGAAACCCTCGCCGCTTTGCGTGCCGAACTGGGATTGGAAGGCTCCAAGACCACCCGCTATCTGGCGTGGATCGGCGGCATGGTGACGGGCGATTTCGGCACTTCCTATACCTACCGCACCCCGGTGTTGGACATGGTCGGCGACAGGCTTTGGGTCTCTCTGCCTCTGGCCAGTCTGGCGCTTCTGCTCAGCACCCTCATTGCATTTCCGGCGGGGATTTATGCGGCGTCTCGGCGCGGGCAAGCGGGCGATATGGGCGTGATGGGGGCCACACAGCTTGGCGTAGCGGTGCCCAACTTCTGGTTTGCGATGATGCTGGTGCTGGTATTCGCGATCAACCTGCGCTGGTTTTCGGCGGGCGGTTTTGTGGGATGGGACAAAGGCCTGCTGGCAGGATTGCACGCGCTGACCCTGCCCGCCATCGCATTGGCGCTGCCACAGGCGGCCATTCTAGCCCGCGTCATGCGCTCCTCCCTGCTGGATGTGCTGGGCGAGGATTTCATGCGGACCGCGCGGGCGAAGGGGCTGAGCGAGCGGCAAGCGCTGTGGCGGCACGGGCTGCGCAATGCATTGATACCGGTGCTGACAATCATCGGCTTGCAGTTTTCCTTTCTGTTGGCAGGGTCGATCATCATCGAACAGGTATTTTACCTGCCGGGCCTTGGGCGGTTGATCTTTCAATCGATCTCGGCGCGCGATCTGATTGTGGTGGAGTCAGTGGTGATGCTGTTGGTCTTCTCGGTGATCATGATGAACTTTCTGGTCGACTTGGCTTACGCCGCCGTTGACCCGCGACTGAGGGCCCGCACATGAACCGCAACCTGATCACCGGCGCGGTTCTGTCGGGCATCTTCGTTGCTGCCGCGCTGATCAGCTTTGTCTGGACCCCGTTCGATCACAGCACCCTGAACATCGCCAACAAGCTCAAGCCCCCAAGCGGCGCGCACCTGCTGGGGACCGATCATTTTGGCCGCGATATCCTGAGCATGATCATGGTCGGCGCGCGCACGTCGATTGCGGTGGCGTTTGTCGCGGTGGGGATCGGCATGGGCGTGGGCGTGCCGCTTGGCCTCTGGGCTGCGGCCCGCAACGGCACGTGGCTGGATGAGTTAATCATGCGCGGTAACGATCTGGTCTTCGCCTTCCCCAGTCTGGTCATCGCGATTCTCATCACGGCGATCTTCGGCGCGGGCGCGGTCAATGCCATCATCGCCATCGGCATCTTTAACATTCCGGTTTTTGCCCGCATCACCCGCGGCGCGGCGCTGTCGCTCTGGCAGCGTGAGTTTATTCTGGCGGCCCGTGTGGCCGGAAAATCCGCCGCGCGTATTTCGGGCGAACATATCCTGCCCAATGTCGCCAACCTGCTGATCGTTCAAGGCACGATCCAATTTTCCTTAGGCATCCTTGCCGAAGCGGGGCTGAGCTATGTCGGCCTTGGCGCGCAGCCGCCAACCCCCTCTTGGGGCCGGATGCTCGCTGATGCCCAGACGCTGGTCAGCATCGCGCCGCATATGGCGCTTGTACCGGGTTTTGCGATCATCTTTACCGTGCTGGGGCTGAACCTGATGGGCGACGGCCTGCGCGATTTGCTTGACCCACGTTTGCGGGTGGCGCGGGTATGAGCTTGCTGGACATCACCAACCTGTCGCTGTCGATCCACGACTACAGCGTATTGCACGATGTGACCCTGACCGTTGATGCGGGCGAGATCGTGGCAATTACCGGTGAGAGCGGCTCTGGCAAGTCGATGACCGCTCTCGCCGCGATGCAGCTGCTGCCCAAGGGCAGCCGGACCTCGGGCAATATCATGCTCGGCGAGCGTGATCTCACCCGCCTGTCCGAGCGGGCGCTCTGTGATATTCGCGGCAACGAGATCGGCATGGTGTTTCAAGAACCGATGACCGCGCTCAATCCGGTGCAGACCATTGGCCAGCAGGTGGCCGAGACGATCCGCGTCCACCACCCCGAGATTACCCGCGCCGCCGCGATGGCGCGTGCCGCCGAAACGCTGGCCCGGGTCGGCCTGCCGTCCGAGCGTTTCCCTCTGTCGCGCTACCCGCATGAGCTCAGCGGTGGCCAGCGCCAGCGCGTGGTGATCGCCATGGCCATCGCCCTGCAACCCCGCCTGTTGATCGCCGACGAGCCAACCACAGCACTTGATGTCACCACACAGGCGCAGATCCTCGCATTGCTCAAACGCCTGACCCAAGAAGACGGCATGGGCCTGTTGATGATCACCCATGATCTGGCCGTTGTGGCGGATATGGCCGACCGGATCGTGGTAATGCGGCAGGGCAAGGTCGTCGAACAGGGTGCCACACACCAGTTGCTGCGCGACATGCGCCACCCCTACACCAAGATGCTTTTTGCCGCGTCGGGCCATTTGGTCAACCTGCCACCCGCGCCACCGCCGCGCCCCTTGCTGAAGGTCGAAAACGTCAGCCGTGCCTACCGTCTGCCGCGCAGCAGCCTGTTTGGCGCGCCGTCCTCAATGACAGCTGTCGATGATGTGTCCTTTACCATCCAGCGCGGCGAGCGGTTGGGGCTGGTCGGCGAATCCGGCTGTGGCAAATCCACCCTGACCCGCGCGCTGCTGGGGTTGGAGCAAGTGCAATCAGGTGCCATTACGCTCGATGGTGAACCAGTATTTTCCGGCGACAAACCCAACCTCGCGGTGCGGCGCAAGATGCAGGTGGTGTTCCAGGACCCCTTCGGCAGTTTCAACCCCCGCCACCGTGTCGAGCGGCTTATCACCGAATCGTTTCACCTGTTGCCCACTCCGCCGCGCGGCGCCGAACGCCAAAAGATGATTGACGAGGCGCTTATCGCTGTGGGCCTCAAACCCTCCGACGCCCGCAAATACATCCACGAGTTTTCCGGCGGTCAGCGCCAGCGCATCGCCATCGCCCGCGCGTTGATCATCCGGCCCGATCTCATCTTGTTTGACGAAGCCGTCAGCGCGCTGGATGTCTCGGTACGGGCGCAAATCCTTGATCTGCTGGCCGAACTCTGTGCCGCCTACGACCTGACCTATCTGTTCATTTCGCATGACCTTTCGGTGGTCCGCACCGTCACTGACCGCGTGCTGGTAATGAAATCCGGCAAAATCGTCGAGGAAGGGCCGACCGCGCAGGTTTTCGAGAACCCGCAGCATCCCTATACCCGCAAGCTGATCGCCGCAGCCCCTGTGCTGCCTGACACGTCAAAGGTTCCGGTATGACAGGGCGCATCTCCATCTCTCCGGTCCCCGAAAGCCGCCGCGCGATGATTGACGCAATGGCCGCCGCCTATTTCGACGAGCTGTTGCCCGAGGGTCCGCGCTTTTACCCCGCCGCCATTGACCGTTACTGGATCGAACGGGGCCGCCACCCCTATCTGATCGAGCAGAACGGCGCAGCCATCGGCTTTGCGCTGGTCTGGAACCACCCAGACGGCACCCATGAACTTACTGAATTCACTATCCAGCCCGCCTTTCGCCATCAGGGGATCGGCACCCAAGCCGCTGGCCTGATTTTTGCCGCGCTTGGCGGGGATTGGGTGCTCGGCGTCGCCGAAAACTCGCCCGGCGGCATGGAGTTCTGGCGCCAGTGTCTGGACGGTATCGACGGCGTCTGTGACGTGGCAGAGGCCCCCCCGCGCACCCGCCACCAAAGCGGCAGCTTTTCGTTCCGTGTCGAGCGTTAGACTGCACGCTCTTGGCAAGTGGCTTGGAAAACTTCACACTCAGCCGCATCTGCACCCTTAACGGAGAGCTGCCATGCGACTGACCGGAAAGACTGCAATCGTGACCGGAGGTGCCTCCGGTTTTGGCGCGGGCATCGTCAGGCGATTCCTGCAAGAAGGCGCGAAAGTAATGATCGCCGACATCAACGGCGAGGCCGCTAAACAGTTGGCACAGGAGATGGGCGATCACGCCACTGCACTGCGGGTTGATGTCGGCGACAGGCCGAGCGTGCAGGAAATGGCCCGCCATGCCATCGAGCAATGGGGCCATGTGGACATCTTGATCAACAACGCCGGCATCACCCATATGCCGACCCCGCTGGAGGAGGTCAGCGAGGAAGATTTTGACCGCGTGTATCGGGTGAATATGAAATCGGTGTACCTGACGGCCCATGCGCTGGTGCCGCATCTCAAGGAACGCGGCAAGGGGGTTATCCTCAACATTGCGTCTACGGCGGGCGTATCGCCCCGCCCGAAGCTGAATTGGTACAACGCCTCCAAGGGCTGGATGATCACCGCGACCAAGGCGATGGCGGTCGAGCTTGCGCCGGACGGCATTCGCGTCAACGCGCTCAACCCCGTCGCAGGCGAAACGCCCCTGCTGAAAAGCTTTATGGGTGAAGACTCACCACAAATGCGGCAAAAATTCTTGTCAACGATCCCGCTGGGGCGCTTTTCGCAGCCCGAAGATATCGGTAATGCGGCGCTGTTCTTATGCTCAGACGAGGCCAGCATGATCACCGGCGTCGCTATGGAAGTCGATGGCGGTCGCTGTATATGACGCCCGGTCCCAAGAACCTGATCACCGATGTGCGCGGTCTGCGGGTCGGCAATGCGCAAGACGACCGCTTGAAATCGGGGGTGACGGTGTTGCTGCCTGACCAGCCCGCTGTGGCATCGGTGCATGTGATGGGCGGCGCCCCCGGCACGCGGGAGACTGACCTGCTGGCGCCAGATAAGTCCGTCGCCGCGATTGACGCGTTGGTGCTTTCGGGCGGGTCAGCCTACGGCATCGACGCCTGTTCCGGCGTGGTGGACCGGCTGCGCGCCGCTGGGCGGGGTTTCAAGGTCGGTGCCGCGACGATCCCGCTGGTGCCCGGCGCGATCCTGTTTGATCTGCTCAATGCCGGCGCCAAGGACTGGGCCGAAAATCCCTATCCCGCGCTTGGCCGCGCCGCCTTTGACGCCGCCAGCGACGATTTTGAGTTGGGCACCGTGGGGGCTGGCACCGGCGCACTCAGTGCAATGTTGAAAGGCGGGCTTGGTTCCGCGTCACTGCGACTGCCGGATGGCACGATGGTCGGCGCGCTTGTCGCCGCCAACCCGGTCGGGGCAGTGACCACACCCGGAGACAAGCATTTTTATGCCGCCCCGTTCGAGATTGCGGGCGAGTTTGGCGGGCTAGGTCCCGATCCGGCAAGCGGCCTTGGTTTGTCGCTCGAAAGCCGCAAGGCCGCGGCCATGTCACCGCGAGAAAATACCACCATCGCGATCATCGCCACTGATGCCACGCTCACCAAGGCCGAATGCCACCGCGTTGCCGTTGCCGCGCATGACGGCATCGGCCGCGCCACAGTGCCAGCCCATACGCCGCACGACGGTGATCTGGTGTTTGCCCTGTCGACAGGCGTGCAGGCCAAGGGCGATGTGCTGATGATCGGCCATGCAGCCTCGCTCTGCCTTGCCCGCGCGATTGCCCGCGCGATTTATGCCGCCACCCCCGCCGAAGGGGATTTGTTGCCCTGTTGGAGCACTTTGAATGCCTGAACTATCGCTAAAGGACGTCACTCTGCATTATGAAATCGAAGGCGACGGCCCGCCGCTGTTGATGCTTGCGGGGATGATGGGGGATAGCGCCAGCTGGGGTGCGCTCGCGCCACTGCTGACCCCGCATTTCACCGTAATCCGCCCCGACAATCGCACCACCGGACGCACCATTCCATGGAACGCGCCCGTATCTGTGCACCGGATGGCACAGGATGCGCAGGCGTTGATGCAGCACTTGCGGCATAGCTTATATCATGTTGCAGGCCATTCGATGGGCGGGCTGATGGCGATGGAGTTGGCAGGACTGGCAGGAGGCGCGCTTGCATCGCTCAGCATCCTCGCCTCCGCGCCCGTGCGGGTGCCGCGCACTGCGGCCGTCTTCGACACGCTGCTGACAATCCGCCAGAGTGCCGCAGGCGAGGAGCTTTGGCTGCGGGCGCTCTATCCGTGGATATTCCAGCCCAACTTTTTCAACGATGCCAAAAATACCGAAATCGCGCTAAAGGCCGCGCTTGGCTATCCACATGCGCAAACAGCCGACGCGATGGCCCACCAGATCGAAGCGCTGCGCAGTTTTCGCCCGACCGTCCGCCCCACCGATCTCGCCTGCCCGACCCAGACCCTTTTCGCAGAACATGACCTTTTGATCCCCGAGCCCGCGGGCCGCACCGTGTTCGAGGCAGTCCCTGACATTACTCAACACAGCGTCGCAGGCGCGGGCCATTCCCTGCATTGGGATGCCCCGCAAGCAGTGGCCGACCACCTGCGCAGCTTTATCGCCCAACACCCCATTGCGGAGCCAACATGACGACCGATCTCTATGGCTTGCCGATCACCGCAAGCACCGCCGCAACCGAGGCTGCGATAAACGACTTCATCCACGGTTTCATCGCCTATGAGCAAAAGGCCACGGGTATCATCGCCGCTGCCGACGCTGATCCGGAATGCGGTCTCGCCAACGCCTATGCCGCGATGCTGTGGATGTTTCTTGAGCACCCGGTCGCGCCCGCGAAAGCCGCGCCTTACCTTGCTCGCGCGCGTGCCGCGCCGCAGGGCACCGCGCGTGAACAGGCGGTTATCGACGTGGTTGGCTACTGGGTGGACGGCGACATCCCTGCCGTCCTCACAGGTTGCGACGCGATCACCACCGAACACCCGCGCGACATGGGTATGCTCAAGCTGGCGCAGTACCACCTCTTCAACCTCGGTGATGCGGCGGGCATGTTGCGGATGGCGCTAAAGGCCTTGCCGGATGCAGCAGACATTTCTTACGTTCACGGCATGATCGCTTTTGGCTATGAGCAATGCCATCTGCTCGACCAAGCCGAAGTCGCCGCACGCCACGCGATGTCCCTGCGCCATGATGAGCCTTGGGCGCATCACGCGCTGGCTCACGTGATGCTGACCCAAGGCCGCGTTGCCGAAGGGGCGACATTTCTTGAAAGCGTCGCACCGACATGGCAGCCGCTGAACTCCTTCATGCGTAGCCATAACTGGTGGCATCTGGCGTTATTCTACTTGTCGCAGGGACGGCACGATGAAGTGCGCAATGCGTATGACACGCATATCTGGGGCTTGGCCAAGGACTACAGCCAGGATCAGGCTGGCGCCGCCTCCATACTGGCACGTATGGAATTTGCCGGTGTCGATGTCGGAGACCGTTGGGCCGACGTTGCTGCCCATGTCGCCGCGCGGGGCATCGACACCGTGAACCCCTTCCTGACCCTTCAGTACCTCTATGCACTGGGCCGGACCCGCCACGGCGAGGCGAAGATGCTGCTTAGGGCGATTGAGGAAAGGGCCGCCACAGCCGAGCGTTTTGAACATGCCGCTTGGGCAGAGGTCGCTCTGCCTGCGGCGCGGGGTATCCTGGCCTATTGCGAGGGCGACTTGTCCACGGCGATCCGCCAGCTTGGGCAACGCCTGCCCCGCATGGCGGAATGCGGAGGCAGCCACGCCCAACGCGATCTGTTCGAGCAAATTCATCTGGATGCGCTGGTGAGGGACGGACGTGCTTCAGCCGCGCAGCAGGTGTTGGAAATGCGCCGCACCTATGATCCCGACGGGGTGCCGCTTAACCTGCTGTTAGGGGATATCTATGACCAGACTGGTCTACCCGATCTGGCCGAAATAGCACGGGCCCGCGCGGCGCGGACCCGTGCAGAGTTTCAAACCGCGTCGGGCTGATTGGCAGGGGCCGCATCTGCCAGCACTTTTACGTTCATGCAGTTATCGTGGATGCGGCTGATCGTCGGATAGGCCGACATATCGACATCGAACCGCGCATTGTTCAACACCTGAGCATAGAGGCAAAGATCGGCCAGCCCCACCGCATCGCCGTGGCAGAACGCGCCGGTTTCCGACTCGCTTGCCAAACGCGCTTCAAGCGCCGTCATGCCTGCTTCTGCCCATTTGCGGAACCACGCAGCTTTGCCTGCGGCATCAACGCCGTATTCGGCCTCCAGATGCTTGAGGATGCGCAGGTTGTTCAGCGGATGGATGTCCAGCGCCACGATATGCGCGAGGCTGCGCACCCGTGCACGGCCCCATGCGTCAGCGGGCAGCAGCGGCGGCTCCGGATGCACCTCATCCAACCATTCAAGGATCGCCAGAGATTGCGGCAACGGTCCTTGGGGCGTCACCAAGGTCGGCACCAACCCCGAAGGGTTTAGCGCCATATGCTCCGCATGCGCATGCTCCCCTTTCAGTAGCGAGAGCGGCACATAGTCATAGGCCAGGCCCTTGAGGTTTAGCCCTGCCCGAACCCGCACCGAAGTGGACGAGCGAAAGTAGTTGTGCAGTGCCAGATCGCTCATGCGCGCGGGCCGATCTTAACCTCAAGCTCGCCAATACCGTCAACGCCACCCGTAATCACATCCCCCGCAACAACCGAGCCGACACCGGCAGGCGTGCCAGTCATAACGATATCACCAGGCTCCAGCGTCATGGATTTGCTGAGCGTCGACACATGTTCGCGCACCGACCAGATCAGATCAGCGAGATCGGCGTCTTGGCGGACTTCGCCGTTCACCGCCAGCCAGATGCGACCCGTTTCGACCGAGGGCACATCGGCAATCGGCTTGATCGGCCCGATCGGCGCGGAGGCGTCGAAGGCTTTGCCCCAATCCCAAGGGCGGCCCATGTTCTTGGCTTCAGTCTGCAGATCACGGCGGGTCATATCAAGGCCAACGGCAGCGCCCCAAACGTGGTCCATCACATCCGTCTCGGCAATATCCGAGCCGCCTTTGCCGATGGCGATGACAAGCTCGATCTCGTGATGCAGATTCGCGGTCAATTTCGGATAGACCATGGTGCAGGGCGTATCGACAGCGGCATCGGCGGGTTTGGTAAAGAAGAACGGCGCCTCACGGGTCGGGTCTTTGCCCATCTCGCGGGCATGGGCCTCATAGTTGCGGCCAACGCAAAAAATCCGGCGGATCGGAAAACGGTCCTCGGTGCCCTGAACGGCAAGGCTGGCCTGCTGCGGCGCGTCAAATACATACATCAGTGGTTTCCTCTGTGGTCGCGGAAAAGACCGAGCTTTTCCTGAATGGGTCGGTCGGAGTACGAAAACAGCACGGCGTCGCTGTCGGCGTCGTGGATGATCTCGTGCCAGCTTGGCACAACGAACACGTCACGCGGGGCCCAGTCAATCACCTGATCGCGCACGCGGGTGCGGCCCGTGCCTTCGACACAGACATAGACGGTAGCATCGGTAGACTTATAAGGCGCGCCGCTAAAGCCTTTGGGCAAAAGTTGCAGACAGGTGCCAATGGTCGGCATCGCCCAACCCCCATCGACCGGATTGATATAACGCATTTTCAGGCCATGCGACGGGTCCCATTCTTCGGTCCGGCGCATCAGTTCCAGCGCCTCGCGCGAGCGGGCATAGGGGTAGTTGAAGATTGGCGAAGAGGGCTTGGCCCGTTCATATCCCAAAGGCAGCATATTGGCACCATACCGTGCCGTACTGTCATTGGTCGGCTTGGTGATTTCCTGCTGGTCCTCGCCCAACCCTTCGGCAAAGGAGGCATCGAGAAACTGCACAACGGGGATATCGAGCCCGTCGAGCCAGAAAATCGGATCTTCAGTAGTATTGCCGTGGTCATGCCATTCCCAGTTCGGCGTGATCACGAAATCACCAAAATGCATCTCGGTCTTTTCGCCACCGACTGCCGTGAACCCGCCTGAGGATTCCAGCACGAAGCGCAGTGCTGATTGGGTGTGTCGGTGCGCAGGCGCGACCTCGCCCGGCATCACGCATTGCACGCCGCAATAAAGGCTCGTGGTGACCTTGGAGCTGCCTTTGAGGCCGGGGTTCTCGAGGATCAGCACGCGGCGCTCGGCCTCCTTCGCAGTGATCAGCCCTGCGGCTTCGATCAGCCGTGCGCGCACGCTGTTATAGGACCATTTGAACGGGATACAGCCCGACTTCGGCTCAGGTGTAATGATGCCCGCCATGACGGACCACAAGGCGCGCATCGATTCCGGTTCAATCGCGGCATAGAACGCATCGCGTTCGGGGGTGTTGGGCGGAGCGTCTTGGGTCATCTCACAGTCTCCATGCGTTTCAGGGCTTGGCGATCGATCTTGTCGGTGCCGGTTTTTGGCAGCGCATCAAGAAAGACGATCTCTCGGGGGTATTTATGCGGCAGCAGTGCTGCCTTGGCATGGCGTACCAGATCGGCACGCAGGGCGTCGTTGCCTTTGGTTAGCGGCGCCACCCATGCTTTGATCGTCACCCGCCCGTCGTCCAGCGGCATGGCAAGCACGCAGGCCTCGCGGACCTGCGGATGATCGTTCAGCGCCCATTCGATCTCCAGCGGATAAACCCACTGCCCGCTGACCTTGACCAGATCATCGGCGCGGCCTTTGAAGAAGTAATAGCCGTCTGCATCGCGCGTAAAACGGTCGCCGGTATCAATCCAGCCGTCGACCATAGTCTCAGCCGTTTTCTCTGGGCGGTTCCAGTATTGTTCGGCGCCCGACAGGCCCATGACCTGCATCACGCCCTCCTCATCGTCCTCGGCCTCGCGGCCTTCAGGGGTCAACAGCCGAATGCGATATCCGTCGACAACACGCCCCGCCGCGCCCGGCTTTTGCATGGCCTCAGTGTTGCTGAGGTAGATGTGCAGCATCTCGGTAGAGCCGAGCCCTTCGACGATGGGCAGGGCGAACCGTTCCTGCCACTCCCGCGCCAGTTCGGGCGACAGCACCTCGGCTGCGGAAACGCAGAGCCGGACCGAGGCCATATCCACGCTCTCGATCGCCGCATCGTTGGCCAGCGCAGTATAGAGCGTCGGCAAGCCAAACAGGATCGTCGGGCGGTGGGTATTGATCTGGTCAAAGCAGCGCACGGGTGTGGGCCGCTCTGATAGCAGGACCGATGCCGCGCCGACGGCGAAAGGGAACGTGACCGAGTTACCGAAGCCGTAGGCAAAGAATATTTTGGGGATCGAGAAGCAGATATCATCCCTGCTGATTTTCAGCACTGTGCGGGCGTAGGTATGGGCGATATAGGCTGCATCCTCGTGCCGATGCACAACGCCTTTTGGCTTGCCTGTTGAACCCGATGAATACATCCAAAATGCCATATCTGTCCGCGCTGCCGGATGTTCGGCAAGCGTGGCGGGTTGGTCCTGCCACGGGCGGTCAGCGGCGTTTAGCACCTTAACTTTAGCACTTGCGAACAACTCACCATACGATGCCGAATGGAGTACGGCCGTCGCACCTGAATCCGCAAGATAGAAGTCTACCAATTCTTGTGTCGACAGCGTATTAATCAGCATAGGCACCAGCCCGGCCCGCATCGCGCCCATAATCGCCGCCGGATAGACCGGATGGTCGTCGAGATAAAGCAGCACCCTATCGCCAGCGGTGCAGCCAGCGGCCAGCAGCGCATTGCCGATCCGCGCGGCCTCGGCCTGAACATCGCCGTAGGTCCAGTTGCCGTCGTCGTGAAAAATCGCCATGCGGGCGGGATTATTGTCCCACAGCAGCCGTGAGGCGTTGTAGCTGTCCGGCAGATCGAACCCGACCGATTGCGCCAGATCTTGGGCGTTCATACCGTGGCCTCCAGATTGATGCCCATGGCTTGCAATTTTGCTGTGAACTCGGGCGCCAGACGGGCAAGGCGGTCTGCATCCAGCCGTCCGGCGCGGCGGATGTAGCTTAGCGCGAAGGGATAAGGATCAAGCTGCATGTGTGTGCCGAAATCCTCGTACCAGTTTGCACTCGCTTGGGCGGCGGTGACAATTTTATTGAGCACCGGCTGGCGTGCGGCCTGATAGGCAGGCAAGGCGGCGGCCACATCCCAGTCGGCGTCGCGCAGGGCGCGGGCCAAGGCGATCACATCCTCCAGCGCCAACCGTGTGCCGGAGCCGATGGAGAAATGCGCCGTGTGCAGCGCGTCCCCCACCAACACGCGGTTACCGAGATGCCACGTTTCGCAAGTCAGGGTCGGAAACTGCCGCCATGTCGAATTGTTGGGGATTAGTTCAGCCCCTTGCAGATGGTCCGCAAAGAACGCCTCACAGGCGGCGCGGTACTCAGGCTCCTCCATCTGGTCAAAGCCATTGCGGCGCAGAGTTTCGGACCCCATCTCGATGATGAATGTCGCGCGCGCCGGTGCATAGCTGTAGTGATGGGCATTCATTGGGCCGTGCGGCGTGTCGATGAAGGTCTGGGTCAGCGCATCAAATTCACGGTTTGCGCCGTACCAGACAAAACGGTTGCCTAAGTGGCTGACGCTCTCGCCAAAAGCATCGGGCGTAGCGCTGCGGACAACCGAGTTCAGCCCATCTGCGGCGATCATCAGGTCTGCTTCCGGCAGGTCATCAGGCTTGTCGATGCGGATGTCGTATTGCGGCACTACGCCCAGATCAGCGGCGCGGGTCTGCAGGAGCTTAAGCAGCTCCAACCGCCCAATGCCGGCAAAGCCGATACCGTCGATCGCGATGCGTCTGCCTTTGTGGTTGATCACGATGTCCGACCACCGCTGCATATGCGGCGCGATCAGATCAGCGGTGTCGGGATCATCGGCACGCAAAAACTCAAGTGCTTGATCGGAGAACACCACGCCAAAACCAAAGGTCGCGCCCGCCAGATTTTGCTCAAAAACCCGCACGTCCAGATCGGCCCGCATACGTTTGAGCAGAATCGCGGCGTAAAGTCCTGCGGGCCCTGCCCCCAAAATATTAATGCGCATGGCCTCCCCTTCCCTTTGCATATTTTTACGTAACACGTTACGCTATACGTAATCAAGGGAGTTATCAGATGGCTGATCAGGATCGTGGACGGGGCGTGCAATCGGTTGAGGTATCGGTCGCGCTTTTGACGGCATTGGCACGGCACGGGGCGGCAATGCCGCTCACCGATCTGGCGGCGGCGGCAGGCATGGCGCCCGCAAAGGTCCACCGTTATCTGGCAAGCTTCATCGAAAGCGGCATGGTGCGGCAGCGCACGTCGGGCAAATATGATCTGGGCCCCCGCGCCGCCGAGATCGGTATTGCCGCCGTGGCACGTATTGATCCGGTGAATTCTGCTGCCGATGGACTGTCGGACTTGGTCGAGCAGACGGGAATGAGCGCTACCCTTGCCGTTTGGGGCACCCACGGCGCGACCGTGATCCGTTGGGAGCGGGCGGCGACGGCTCTGGTCACGACATTGGGGGTCGGGTCGGTTTTGCCGGTCACCCGCTCTGCAACGGGCCGGATTTTTCTGGCGCATTTGCCCGACAGGTTGTTGGCGGATTTGGTCAGTGCCGAGGGCACCAACCTCGCCGCCACTGAACCTCTGCGCGCCGACATACGCAGCATTGGCATCGCAATCGCCGATCAGGAATTTATCCCCGGTCTCTATGCGCTGGCCTGTCCTGTCATGGATGTGCAGGGCAGTCCTGTTGCCGTGGTCACGCTGGTCGCGACCGACCGCAAAGTGCTAAAGCCCAACCATCCGGCCCGCCAACAGCTACGGGCCTATTGCGCGCGATAACCATTCGTGGCTGTTATTTGCCGGTACGGTTGATAACATAGGTTTACAGTTGCCCCATATCCGTCTTTTAACGGGGCGCAATTCAACCGAACCAAATAAATTGTCCGTAATTACTTTTATATCAATCATGCTAAAACGCTAGTCGCCTGAAGGCGCATTGGGCGTGAATTAGACGAAGGATAAACTATGACGTCGAACGACATCACACCGGTCATCTTGTGCGGCGGATCGGGCACACGGCTTTGGCCCGTGTCACGGCAAAGCTTTCCTAAACAGTTCATCCAGCTGATCGGCGAAGGCAGCCTGTTTCAGCAGTCCAGCACCCGCCTGTCCGGTGCCGGATTTGCCGCGCCGATTGTGGTGACCAATTCCGACTTTCGCTTTATCGCCACCCAACAGTTGGCAGAAGCGCAGATTGATCCCGGCGCTGTGCTGATCGAACCCGCTGCGCGCAATACCGCACCCGCCCTGCTGGCAGCGGCGATTTTGCAAGCCAAGACTGACGCAAACGCGCTGATGCTGGCGGCTCCCTCGGATCACTACATCACGCAGGCCGACACTTTCCGCGACAGTGTGCGAAAAGGCATCACCGCCGCGCAGGCCGGACAAATCGTCACCTTCGGCATCACCCCAGACCAGCCTGAAACCGGCTATGGCTATCTGGAGCTTGGTACCGATGAGGTCCATGGCGCTGTCCCGTTGAAGCGCTTTGTCGAAAAACCGCAACTGGCCGAGGCCGAGCGGATGCTCGCGGCTGGCGGCTATCTGTGGAACGCTGGTATCTTCATGTATACCGCGCAGGCAATGATTGACGCTTTCGCCAAACATGCGCCCGAAACCCTTGAACATGTCACCGCTGCGGTTGATGCGGCTGAACCCGACCTCGGGTTCTTGCGGCTCGATCCTGCGGCATGGAATAAATGCGCCGATATTTCGGTCGATTTCGCAATTATGGAGAAGGTCGATAATCTCTCGGTCATCGAACACCACGGCGACTGGTCCGATCTAGGCGGCTGGGGCGCTGTGCATATGCATGCCGACACAGACGAAAACGGGGTTGCCGTGCAAGGCGCTGCCCTCGCTGTAGATTGCGAAAATACCTTGCTACGGTCCGAGAATGACGGGCTGCAGATCGTCGGTCTGGGCCTTAAGGATATCGTCGCTGTAGCAATGCCGGATGCGGTGCTGGTGGCGGATCGGTCGCGGGTCGCAAATTTGGGCGATGTGGTTAAGCAGATGCGCAAATCCACGATCCCGCAGGCCAATACCTTCCCCAAAGACCACCGGCCATGGGGCTTTTTCGAGACCCTGATCTTGGGCGGGCGTTTTCAGGTGAAACGGATTGTCGTGACGCCCGGCGCGGCGCTCAGCCTACAAAGCCACGTCCACCGCTCCGAGCATTGGATCGTTGTGGCAGGCACGGCAAAGGTCACCATCGACGACAAGGTGCAATTGGTTTGCGAGAATGAGTCCGTCTATATCCCGCTCGGCGCGGTTCACCGGATGGAGAACCCCGGCAAGGTACCGATGGAATTGATCGAAGTGCAAACCGGCAGCTATCTCGGCGAGGACGACATCGTGCGCTATGAGGATGTCTATGCCCGCGGTCAGGGCGCCAAGGGGTAATTTCCCGCCCCCGCCACGGCAAAAATACGTGGTTATATTCTAATGATCTGGCGGGAAAGTATTTCGCCAGATCGGCCTGTACAAATGGCACCAAACGCGGAAATGCTGCCCCCGACAGAAGCGTTTGATTTGGGGAGACGGCAGCAGATGCATTTTGGATTGTCCGAAGAGCAGGAAATGATCGTATCAACGGTCAGAAGTTTCGTCGAAAAAGAGATTTACCCGCATGAAGCAGAGGTCGAGCGTACCGGACAAGTGCCGCATGAGCTTGGCGAGAAGATCAAACAGAAGACCATCGACCTCGGCTTTTACGCCTGCAACTTCCCCGAGGAAGTCGGCGGCGCAGGGCTCTCGCATGTCGATTTCACACTGGTCGAGCGTGAGCTTGGCCGTGGCTCGATGGCGCTGACGCATTTCTTTGGCCGCCCGCAGAACATCCTCATGGCCTGCAACGACGAGCAGCGCGAACGCTATCTGCTGCCTGCCGTGCGTGGCGAGCGGATGGACGCGCTGGCCATGACCGAGCCCGATGCAGGATCAGACGTGCGCGGCATGAAATGTAACGCCGTACGCGATGGTGGAGATTGGGTGGTGAACGGTTCCAAACACTTCATCTCGGGCGCAGAGCACGCGGATTTCTTTATCGTTTTCATCGCGACAGGCGTTGACGACACCCCAAAAGGCCCGAAAAAACGGATCACCACCTTCCTCGTCGATCGCGGCACACCCGGGTTTGAAGTGCGCGACGGCTATAACTCGGTCAGCCACAAAGGCTACAAAAACTGCATCCTCTACTTCGACAACTGCCGCCTGCCCGATGCGCAGGTTTTGGGCGAGGTCGATGGCGGTTTTGCGGTGATGAACGAATGGCTCTACGCCACGCGGATCACAGTCGCTGCGTTTTCCGTCGGCCGCGCGCGGCGCTGTTTCGATTACGCGCTGAACTATGCCGCCGAGCGCAAACAGTTCGGCCAGCAGATCGGCAAATTTCAGGGCGTTGGCTTCCAGATCGCCGATATGATCACCGAAATTGACGCGGCTGACTGGCTGACGCTGGCGGCGGCATGGCGGCTGGATCAGGGTCTGCCCGCCAACCGCGAGATTGCCTCGGCCAAGCTTTATGCCTCCGAGACTCTGGCGCGGGTCACCGACAAGACATTGCAGATCTTCGGCGGCATGGGCCTAATGGACGACTTCCCGATCGAGCGTTTCTGGCGCGATGCACGGGTTGAGCGCATCTGGGACGGCACCTCGGAAATTCAGCGCCACATCATCTCCCGCGACCTTCTGCGACCCTTGGGGGCCTGATGCCGCGCGATCTGAACCGGCTGCTCCGCCCCCGCTCCGTCGCTGTGATCGGCGGTGGCGCGTGGTGCCGCGCTGTGGTGGAGCAATGCCGCAAGATGGGTTTTGACGGGGCGATCTGGCCGATCCACCCGCGCGAGGCCGAGATCGCAGGCGTGCCCGCCTATCCCGACCTAGCCGCCCTGCCCGAAGCCCCCGATGCGACCTTTGTTGGCGTAAACCGCGAGGCCACTATCGCGCTGGTAAAAGAATTGTCGCAGCGCGGTGCAGGCGGCGCGGTTTGTTTCGCCTCCGGTTTTCGCGAAGCGCAGGCCGAGGACGCCAGCGGCGCAGGGCTGCAAGACCAATTGCTTGAGGCGGCAGGCGAGATGCCGATTCTTGGCCCCAACTGCTACGGCTACGTGAACTATCTCGACGGCGCGCTGCTTTGGCCAGACCAGCATGGCGGCAAGCGGGTGACGCGCGGCGTGGCCGTGGTCACGCAAAGCTCCAACATCGCGATCAACATTACCATGCAGACCCGCGGGCTGCCGCTGGCCTATGTCGTGACCGCAGGCAATCAGGCGCAATCGGGCATTTCGGAGATTGGCCGTGCCCTGTTGGATGACCCTCGCGTCACAGCGCTTGGCCTGCATATCGAGGGCATCGGCGATTTGCGCGAGTTCGGGGCGCTCGCCGCCCACGCCCGTGCCTTGGGCAAGCCCATTGTGGCGATCAAGGTCGGGCGCTCGGCGCAGGCCCGTGCCGCGACGGTTTCTCACACCGCATCACTGGCAGGCGGTGATGCTGGCGCCGACGCGCTGCTCTCGCGGCTGGGGATCGCGCGGGTGAATGACCTGCCGACCCTGCTGGAAACTCTCAAGCTGCTCCATGTCACCGGTCCCCTGCCACAAAACGCCATTGCGACGATCAGCTGCTCCGGCGGAGAGGCGAGCCTTGCCGCCGATACCGGCGTCGGCCAAGTCGTCTT
This sequence comes from Sulfitobacter brevis, assembly GCF_900112755.1. Classification (GTDB taxonomy): domain Bacteria; phylum Pseudomonadota; class Alphaproteobacteria; order Rhodobacterales; family Rhodobacteraceae; genus Sulfitobacter; species Sulfitobacter brevis. The sequence goes on from NZ_FOMW01000005.1 coordinate 91,489, forward strand.
CCCGCCACTGAACGAGCGCCAGAAGGCCGATCTGCGCGCCGCTCTCGGCCCCCGCGTCGCCCTTGCCAACCCGCTGGACTACCACACCTATATCTGGCGCGACGTACCCGCGATGACCCGTGCTTTTGCCGCGATGGCTGATCCGCAAATCGCAATAACCCTGCTGATCGTCGATTTCCCCCGCCCTGATCGCTGCGACCCCTCGGACTGGGATTGTGTGATCGCTGCCGCCACGGGCGCGGCGCAGCAAACCGGCGCCCGCTACGGCATGGCCGCAACTCTGCCCGAGCTGATGCCCGAGGAAGTCGCCGAGCAGTTGGTCGCCGCAGGTATTGTACCGTTCTCGGGCCTCAGCGAAGCGATTGCCGCCTGCGCCGCCGCGACCCTAACCCCCGCGACTCACTCCGCACCGATCCTGCTACCGGGGGAAGACGGCGTGCCGCAGATAGTTTCTGAGGCTGAAGCCAAGCAGCGCCTCGCAGCCCACGGCCTGCGCGTCCCGCGTTCGACCCGCTGCGCCACGGCCAAAGAGGCAGGCAAGGCTGCCGCAGATGTTGGCTTCCCCACCGTGCTAAAAGGCGAAGGCATCGCGCATAAGACCGAAGCCGGCGCGGTACGGCTGGGCCTGATGTCCGCCGCCGAAGTTGAAGCCTGCGCCGCCGCAATGCCTGCGACCGGGTTTCTGGTTGAGGAAATGATCACCGGCACGGTCGCGGAACTGCTTGTCGGCGTGGTACGCGACCCTGCGCATGGCTTTGTGCTGACCCTCGCCGCGGGCGGCATCTGGACCGAGATCATGCGCGATTCGGTATCGCTACTGGTGCCTGCCACTGACGCTGTGGTCGACGCCGCGCTCAGCCGGTTGAAAATTGCGCCCCTGCTTGATGGCTACCGCGGCGGCGCTCCCGCTAATCGTGCGGCCATCCTGCAAGCGATCCGCGCGGTTCAGGACTATGTTATCGTCAACGCCGACGGCCTGCACGAGATCGAGATCAATCCGCTGATCTGCACCACCGACGACGCCATCGCTGCCGATGCCCTGCTCCGCACAACCGACTGAAAGGATTCTGCTCATGTCAGACACGATCAAAACCCGTACCGAAGGGGCCATTTTCGAGGTCACGTTGGACCGTCCCAAAGCCAACGCCATTGACCTCAAAACCTCCCGCGAGATGGGCGAAGTTTTTTCCGCCTTCCGCGATGACCCTGCCCTGCGCGTCGCGATCATCACCGGCGGCGGCGAGAAATTCTTTTGCCCTGGCTGGGACCTCAAAGCCGCCTCGGACGGGGATGCCGTGGACGGCGACTATGGCGTCGGCGGCTTTGGTGGTTTGCAAGAACTGCGCGGGCTTAACAAACCGGTCATCGCTGCTGTGAACGGTATCGCTTGCGGCGGCGGGCTGGAATTGGCCCTGAGTGCCGACATGATACTTGCTGCTGAACATGCGACCTTCGCCCTGCCTGAAATCCGCTCCGGCACCGTGGCAGACGCGGCGAGCGTGAAGCTGCCCAAACGTATCCCCTATCACATTGCGATGGAGCTACTGCTGACGGGCCGGTGGTTCGACGCGGCGGAGGCCAAGGGCTGGGGTCTGGTCAACCAGATTTTGCCCGCTGACCAGTTGATGGACCGCGCATGGGAGCTTGCCCGCCTGCTCGCCTCTGGCCCGCCGCTGGTCTATGCCGCGATCAAGGAAATCGTGCGCGACGCCGAGGATTCAAAGTTTCAAGACGCGATGAACCGGATCACGGGCCGACAGCTTTCCAGCGTCGATGTGCTATATTCATCCGAAGATCAGCTAGAGGGCGCGCGCGCGTTTACGGAAAAGCGCGATCCGGTCTGGAAGGGCAAGTAGAAACGAAAAAGGCGCCCGCATTGGGGGCGCCTTTATTGGCAACCGTTCAGCTATACGAAGGAGCGAACGGTCTCTATCGCGCCCGTCAGTGCCTTGCCTTCAGGGTCTTGCAGGGCAGCTTCGCGCAGTCGGGCGATCCATTCTGCGGCGTCCTTGCGACCTTTTAACATGTCTGCTGCATTCATCACCGTGTCGAATTTGGTCAGCCCCCGCGCGTGGGTGTCGGAATAGCCTTTGACCAAGCGGCGGCATTTCAGCAATTCAACACTTAACGCATAGTCTTCGGCCAGCGGCGCCAGCGACCGATCCAGCCACGATTGCAGATGCGCCATTTCGACGGCATGACGCCGCGTACGCAGCCGATAGCCTTTTAGGCCACCGAGAATATGCAGCATCAGGAAAGCAGGCAGGGTATCGGTGCGAAGCCGACGACCTTTGCCAAACAGCCGCTCAAGCCGTTCCATCGTGCGCGGGTTCGCTTCTGCTCGTGCCCCTAGCTTGGCGGGCAACATGCCAGCGACTTCCTCGGCACGGGGATGAAAGAATTCGGTCAACTGCACGAGCTGGCCATCCTTCACGCTCATTTCGTCTCTAATACGGGCAAAACGTGGGGCGCGGGTCTTGAGGTCGGCGACCTTGATGATGTCGTCATAGGCCATCGCGTTCGCGATATACTTTGCTGCGGTGGTGCTGAGTTCCCATTCTTGCGCAGCGCTGTCGCGGCCAATAACTGCGTTCAACTCATCCAGATAGGTCGCGCCATAAGTGCAGTCTTGGAAATCAACAACCTTACCCAAACCCGCCCGTGCCATCGCGACAACGGGAGCGGGCAAGGCCTCCGTGCGGTCCAACAGAACCTGCCATTCGGTGGCTTGCTCGTTCGACCCTGTCACGGGGCTTTCATCCGTTTCTAAAATAGGCTCCGGCGCGGCCACACCATTCTGTGCCACATCAAAGCCAACGGCAAAGGCCTTAAGCGAGGGATCCACCCCTTTACCACCTGCACGGATCGCATCCTCAAAGGCTTCGCGTGAGAAAGGCAGCGCGCCGGACCCCGCCAACGCACCGAACAGACTGGCAGATATCACCGACCCTTGTAGAACGGCAAGCTGGTCCATATCCGCCAAAATCAGTCTCTGTGCAGCGATTTCAGCGGCCGCCTTAACCTCTTCCGCGTCAGCAATCCCGTCCCCCGGGACGCTCTTTTCACTTACTGCCAGCTGGCGATGGGTCGAACCAATTAGCGTTGTCCTGTCTGGCGTCACAAACCCGCGCATGACTGCGCGGCCCACTTCCATCATCTCGGCGGCGATCACCACATCGACATCACCGGCGGAGGGCGCGAGGGCGAACACTGGCTGGTTGTCACTGTGCGGGATCATCTCGACGTAGTAGATCGTCGCCCCCGTCCGCTGCGCCACGCCCGCGACACTAGTCGATTGGGCAACATAGCCTTGCGACCGCGCCAGCGATTCAATCCAGCCGGTCAGCACGCCGCCGCCTTGCCCGCCAACGGCCATCACCGCCAACTTGATAATTTCGGCGACCCGCGCATCGGGGGTCTTTTGACGCAGCATCTGGTTCACGTGAGCGCTCCCATCGGTGGTTGTGGGGCTGCCCGCGCGCCTTGTGGGGCGGTGACATGCACATCGCCGACCCGAATGCGCCGTGCATCGCGGCGGTTTTGCAGCCAGCTGATTGTTTTGGTGCGAAGCCCAGCACGCCATTTCTCGAAACTCGAGGGGTTATGCACCACATCAGCACGGTAAAATGACGGGCAAAGCACGGCGGCGTCAGCCACCTCGCCACAGTTACCGCAGCCCACGCAGGTCTGGTCAATATGCGCGACGGGGTCATCACGCAGCGGATCCTCCAGCCGCTTCAACGACAACGACGGACAACCCGAGAGCCGAATACAGGCGTGATCACCCGTACACACATCACTATCGACACCAAAGCGAGGCACGTCGACGCGGCGACCTTCCTTGATCGCCTTGTTGCGCAACGGTTTTTCACGGCGCTGTTTGTTGAGCATGCATTCCGACGACATGACGATGACTTTCGGACCGTTGTAATCAGTCGTCAGCGCCTCGCGCACCGTGTCGCGCACTTTGGCCACATCATAGGTATGGTCAATCTGACGGATCCACTCCACGCCGACGCCTTTAAGCGCAGCAGAAATTGGATTATTCGTCGATTTAGTGTCGTTATGCGCCCGTGAGGACAGCACGTCCTGCCCGCCCGTGGCGGCGGAATAGTAGTTGTCCACGATCACCGCAACGCTGTCAGACTTGTTAAACACCATGTTCCCGATCGAGGAACTGAGACCGTTGTGCCAGAACCCGCCATCCCCAAGGATCGAGATCGCACGCCGCTCGCCGCCACCGTCAAAGGCCGCGTTGGAGGCTGGGCCAAGGCCATAGCCCATTGTCGCGCCGCCAATTTCGAAGGGCGGCAGGCTTGCGAACAGGTGGCAGCCGATGTCGCCGGTGATCTGGTGCTTGCCAAGTTCCTGCTCAACCAGTTTCATGCCTGCAAAGATCGGGCGTTCAGGACAGCCGGTGCAAAAACCAGGCGGACGGATAGGCACTGTATTGCTCAGATCGGGGATCGCGGGTGGCGCATCGTTTGGCGCCCGAACCTGCCCCGGCAGCATGTCGGGCGCTGCGGCCTTGAGGAACCCGGTTACGCCGTCAAGCATCACTTGACCTGTATATTCCCCCGCCATCGGCAAGACGTCTTTGCCATAAAGCTTGGTCTTACGTCCCAGCTTATAAAGGTAGGACCCAAGCTGCTGTTCAATGTGGTCGGGCTGGCCTTCCTCAATCACCATCACATGATCTTTGCCGGCGCAGAATCCGTCAAATTCGTCTCTAACAATAGGATAAGTAACGTTTAGAACATAGATCGGGATTTCGGTGTTGCCGAAAACATCAGCGAGGCCCAGCCGTTGCAGAGCGCGGATCAACCCGTTGTACATGCCGCCCTGCACGATGATGCCTAAGGGCGCTTTTTCAGGGCCAAAGAATTCATTAAGCTTGTTCTCGACGATGAACTTCTCGGCGGCAGGCCAGCGGTTCTTGACCTTGTCCTGCTCGTGCAAATAGCTCATCGGTGGCAGCACGACGCGGTTAAAATCAGAACGCGGGTTGGCCACAGCCTCTTTCACCGTGAGCGGCGGGCGCACATTATCCTTGGTCGCAAAACTGCCGGTGACGTGGCAGGACCTTATCCGCACCATCAGCATTACGGGCGTGTTCGACGCCTCGCTCAACTCGAACCCGTCCTTCACCGCCTTGGTGATCGACGGCAGGTTGGGACGCGGGTCCAGCATCCAGAACTGCGATTTCATCGCGAACGCGTGTGAGCGCTCCTGCATGATCGACGATCCCTCGCCGTAATCCTCGCCGACGATCACCAACGCACCACCGGTCACCCCTGAGGACGACAGGTTCGCCAGCGCGTCCGATGCTACATTGACCCCGACTGGCCCTTTGAACGTCACAGCGCCGCGGATCGGGTAATGCACCGAGGCGGCCAGCATCGCCGCTGCGGCAGCCTCGCTCGCGTTGGCCTCGAACCGCACACCAAGTTCGGACATCAGCTCTTCGGCGTCGGCCAGTACATCCATCAAATGGGAGATCGGCGCGCCCTGATAGCCGCCGACATAACCGACACCGTTTTCCAGCAGCGCTTTGGTGATCGCGAGAATCCCCTCGCCGGTAAAGACATCCCCTTCGCCTTTGCGCAGATGCTCTACCTCGGCTTTGAACGAACGTTCGGCCATGGTCTCTCCCTCTTAAAAATCGTGTTTTCGGATGTTGCGCATGATCGTCTTGAGCGTCGCGATGAAGGCCTTCTTCTGCTCATCGTCGATCCCGCGAAACATTGCAGCATAGGCATCCGACATATGCGGCCAGAGCCGCTCATAGGTTTCGCGGCCCGCGTCGGTCAGGAAAACGCGGGTGGCACGGCTATCGACTTCATCTGTCTCTCGGCGGATCAAGCCGTCGCGTGCCAGTGCGTCTAGTGCCCTGCTTAGAGTCGATTGTTGGACAACGGCATACACTGCCAGTTCCCTGATCAGGATGCCATCAATCGCCGACAGCACCGACAAGGACCGCATCTGCGGCGTGGTCAACCCAAGCTCGGCCATTTCGCTTTGCACGGCGGCGTTATAGCGGCCCATGATCCGGTTCATCAGGTAGGGCGCGAAATTCTCAAGCCCCATTTCAGCCAGCCGTTGCGAGGCGGCTGTGGGTACGGCTTTGTTCTCGTTCATGCGCCCAGTCCCTTTGCGATGTTAAATCCCGATCCACCGCCGAGGCCGGGACCGGGATGGGTGGAGGCGCCGATATGGTGCAGCCCCTTGATTGATGTGGCGTTATTTACCTGCCCTGCAAACGGGCGCCAGACAAAGAACTGGTCCAACGCACATGCGCCGCCATAGGGATCGCCGCCCACCAAATTGACATTCAGCCCCTCAAGATCGGCGGGGGAATATGCGCGGCGTTTCAACTTCAAAGTGTCAAAATCTTCGATGTGAGAGGCCAGGATCGCCTCAATCCGGTCAGCGAATGCCTCTCGCATCGCTTCGGTCCATTCCGGCGTGGTATCGATCCGCCCTGCGGCATCGCCTTTGATTACCAACGGCGCGTCGGGAATTTGCAGCCACAGGATCGCCTTGCCTTCGGGGCAGCGCGACGGGTCGAGCCGGTGCGGCTGTCCGACACAGATGGTCGGCGTTGCAGGCAACATGCCGCGCTCGGCTTCGTTGCTAGATTTTGAGACCGCGTCGATCCCGTCAGACAGGTGGATCAAGGCAACGTCGTCCAGCCCCTCGGCCTTCCATTTGATTGGGCCATCAAGAGCGTAATGCAGTTGGAAATTGCCACGTCCGTGCCGGAATTTCTTCGGGCTTTCAGGGCGGTGCTGTTGCGGCAGCAATTGGTCGTAAAGCTGCCCCGGCGCCGTGCAGGCAATTACGTTGCGGGCGTAAATCTGCTCTTCCTGCGACGTGATGATGCCGTGCGCTTTTCCGCCATCGATCATAATGCTGCGCGCCTCGACACCGGTGCGAATGACGCCGCCGTTCGCCTCGATCAAAGCTTTGAACGCGTGTGCTGCTCGGCCTGCGCCGCCTTTAACAACCGGCGCGCCTGCGGCTTCCAATGCAAATGCAATCACGCGGGACATCTGCCCGCCATAACTTGCTTCGGGTGTCAGCCCGACATGCAACACCCAAGGTGCCCAAAGCGCTTGGATCGTTTCAGAAGCATAGCGCGTTTCAAGCCAGCCCCGCGCAGGCTCCAAAGCTTCGCCGAACCATGCTCTTAAATTATGAATCCCGCGTTTCCACGCCTGTTTCGTCAATAAAGCGGCGGTTTTTCGCGACCACAAGGATTGGCCCAGCAGCGCAAAAAGAAACTCTGCATCCAGCTCAACACGGCCCACATCGGCCCCGTGTTGATCCCCGTCGCCCGCACTTTGAGCGTTGAAGGCGGCGACGTTAGCAGCGCGGTCGGTGCTTAGCACCAGCGCCCTTCCATCAGGACGCAGCACAGCCGTTGGATGCGGGCTATGGCAGAATTCCAGCCCGTGGCGGGCCAGATCTTCGGCTAAAGCTGCATAGGCCGGACTGGTCAGAAACAGCACGAATGTCGCCGCCATCACATCATGATGATAGCCCGGCAGCGTCACCTCGTCCGTATACATGCAACCGCCGATGCGGTTTTCACGTTCCACCACCAGCACGCTGTCGCCTTTACGCGACAGCAATGCTGCGGCCACCAACGCATTGATGCCCGATCCGATGATCAGATGGTCGAACGTGGCCACCGCTTCAGCCTTTCGGAACCAGCGCCAGCGCGCGAATCGGGCTGCCTGTGCCGTCCTTGATCTTAAGCGGTGCAGCAATCAGGATCGCGCCCTTGGCGGGCAGTTTGTCCAGATTTGCGAGGCTCGCGAGACCAAAACAGTTGTCGCGGTGCAGCAAGTTATGCGCAGGATAGGGCGGGTCCATCTCGCCAGCTTGGCCTGCATCGGTGCCAATGCACTGGGTGCCCCAGCCGACGATCTTTTTCGACAGCAGGTATTCAATCGCATCTGGTGTTGGGCCAGGCGAATGCGGGCCTTTGTCGTCTGCATTCAAGAACTTGGCCTCGTCGCCGGCACGCTGATCCCAATCGGTGCGCATCACAACCCATTCGCCGGCGCCGATCTCGCCGTACTGGCTTTCCCACTCTTTGATGCCCGCCGCCGTCAGCAGATAATCCGCGTTTTCCTGAGTTTGCTCGGAGCAATCGATAACGTTCACCGGCGCAACCAGACGCTGCACATCAAGCTTATCGGTATAGCCGTCGGGGTAATCCTTGCCGGTGATCCAGTGGTGCGGCGCATCGAAGTGCGTGCCTGAATGCTCGCCCAGTACCATCCAGTTCCACGCAAAGAATGGGCCGTCTTCGTCATATTCCGAGATTTTGTGGATCTCTACTTTCGGTGTATTCTTGGCAAAATCTGGCGGCAATTGCAGGATGGGCGTATCAGGACCCAAAACCCCCGTGCAATCGACCACCTCGACCCCGCCAGAGGCCAGCATCTTACCCAAATTTGTTACGACGTCCGCAGCGCTCATTTTTTGTTCTCCCTGATGTCCGGGCTCTCTACGCCCGGTTGAAATCATAATTCAATGCTAGACATGTTTAGATGCATTTGCAATTATATTTCAGGCAAGGGGAGCGCAAGAATTTATGGCTGAAGATGCAGACGCAATCCTGATCGGAGCAGGGCATAACAGCCTTGCCTGTGCGTGCCATCTGGCTGTGCAGGGTTGGAAAGTTTCGGTCTATGAGCAAGCCCCCGAAGCAGGGGGGGGGGTAAAATCCGGCGCCTATACTTTGACCGGTTTCCGGCACGACTGGGCCGCGATGAACCTGTCGCTTTTTGCCGGATCGGCTTTTCATACCCAGCACGGAACCGAGCTGGCGCAGCATGGGCTGGCCTTCGCACCAACGGCCCATCCTTTCGCCAGCCTGTTTCCAGATGGCCGCTGGATGGGGGTGTCCAATGACGTGGCCACCACGACCGCGCGGATCATGGCGTTCTCCGAGAAAGACGCCGAGACTTGGGGCGCACTCACCGAAGCCTTCCCCGCCGAGGCAGAGACGATCTTTGCCCTTCTCGGCAGCCCGATGCGCATGGGTGCGCTGTCAAAACTGGGATGGAAAACATGGCGCAAGCGTAAGGCCGAGACTTTGGATCTTGCGCGGTTCCTGATGATGTCGCCCCGCGCATGGCTCGACCAGACCTTCGAGAGCGACCATCTGAAGGCGACCTTGGCGGCGTGGGGCATGCACCTCGACTTCGCGCCCGACATCGCGGGCGGCGCAATGTTTCCCTATCTCGAAGCGATGGCGGGTCAGGCCTTTGGCATGGTTTTGGGCCAAGGCGGTGCCGATACGGTGACCCGTTCAATGGTTAGGATGATCGAAGCCCGCGGCGGCACGGTTCACTGCAATGCGCAGGTGACAGGGATTGAGCAGGCGGCGGGCAAAGCCACGGGCATCACCCTTGCGGATGGCCGCTTTGTCGGCGCGAAAAAGGCAGTTATCGCCAATGTCTCGCCGCAGGCCCTTTTAAAGCTAACGGGCGGCACTGGCGAAGCCCGCCATGAACGTGCGCTTGAGAGCTATCAATACGCGCCCGGCACGATGATGATTCATCTGGCGATGGACGATCTGCCCAACTGGCCCGATGCCGCGCTGCGCGATTTTGCCTATGTGCATCTGGCGCCCTCAATGGACCAGATGGCGCGGACCTACGCGCAGGCCAAAGCAGGATTGTTGCCGGATGAGCCGGTGATCGTTTGCGGACAGCCCAGCGTGGTAGACCCCTCCCGCGCCCCTGCGGGAAAACATGTGCTCTGGCTCCAGGTGCGTATGGCCCCCGGCACGATCAAAGGGGACGCCAAGGGCGAGATAACCGCGACCGATTGGGAAAGTGCCGCCGAACCCTTCGCCAATCGCGCGCTGGATATTCTTGAGGGATACGCCCCCGGCACACGAAGCCGCATTCTGGCGCAAAAGATTGTCACTCCCGCCATGTTAGAGGCTGATAACCCCAACCTCGTCGGCGGTGATCAAGTCTGCGGCAGCCACCATCTGCACCAGCATTTTATGAACCGCCCTGCACGGGGCTATGCGGATGGCAGTACGCCGATCCGCAATCTCTACCACACTGGCGCCGCCGTTTGGCCCGGTGGGGGCACTGGCGCAGGGCCCGGCACCCTGCTCGCCAAGAAACTCGCCGGATAAATATAAAAAGCGAACGACCAACAAGGGAAACACACCAATGAAACTCTCCAGAAGAAGTTTATTAAAAACCACTGCCGCCGCTGCGGCCTTTGCCACCGTCGGCCTGCCCAGCTTTGCGCAGGCCATCGACGAGCTTGTCATCGCCTATAACGTCAACCTGCCGAGCTGGGACCCGACCGTCGGTCCCTCGGCGGTGAACCCGACCATTCAGGGCTTCTACCAGTCGGTCTTTGACCTCTATATCCCGCAGAACCCTGATCTCAGCTTTGGCCAAGGCATCATCACCGACTACGGCTGGAACGATGACCAAAGCCAGATCTGGATGGACGTGCGCGAAGGTGTGACATGGCACAACGGCGACCCACTGACCGCAGAAGATGTGGTTTGGTCGCTGACCCGCGCCGGCACCGCCGAGACCGGCAACCCGATCCAGTTCATCTGGGGTAAGGTCGCCAATGTGCAGGCCGAGGGCAACCGGGTTACCGCCGACGTCAAGGAATACGAGCCAACGTTCTTCAAATGGATGTCCTTCCTCACCGGCTATATTCTGCCCAAGAAATACTACGAAGAAGTCGGCGCAGAAGGGTTCGAGGCCGCGCCTATCGGTTCCGGCCCCTACATGGTTGAGAAATTCGAGCGCAACGCCTTCGTGCGTCTGAAAGCCAATGAAAATTACTGGGGCGGTGCGCCGGAGTTCAAAACCGTGACGATCAAGTTCGTCACTGATGCCGCCAGCCGCGTCGCAGAGATTGAATCGGGCAATGCCCATGTCACGCTCGAAGTGCCTTACGAGGAGTTCGACCGTCTGAAAGCCAAAGACGGCATCGAAGGCGTGGCCGAGCCGATCTCCGACATCGGGATGATTTTCCTCAACGATATCGAGGTGATGACCGACCCCAACGTGCGTAAGGCCGCGGCCCACGCCATCGACAAACAGTTGATCGTGGACCGCCTGCTCTCCGGCTACGGCGTGCCGATCGACACGCTGCAAACCCCAGACTACATCGCTTTTGACGACACCATTAAGGTCGAATTTGATCCTGAAAAGTCCAAGGCGCTGCTGGCGGAATCGGGCTTTGGCCCTGACAATCCCGTCAAGTTCACCATCCAGACCACCAAAGGTTTCAAGCCTAAGGACTATGAGATGGTGCAAGCCATCGTCGGGTTGTGGCGCAAGGTCGGTATCGAGGCCGAAATCGAAGTCTACGAGATCGCCAAACACTACGAGTTGCGCGCGGCCGATACGCTGGCCCCTGCGGCCTTCTACAACTGGGGCAACTCGGTGGGCGATCCCACCACGTCGACAGGTTTCGCGATGTTCGGCCCCTCGCCGCACTCGGTCTGGGACGGGCAGGACACCTTTGACATGATCGCGCCACTCTGGGGCGAAAAGGACGAAGCCAAGCGCATCGCCGGCTGGAAGGCCGTGGACCGCCACATTGCCGAACAGGCCGAGGTGATCCCGCTGCTGCAATACGTCCAGCCGATCCTGCATGTCGCAGGCGTGAATGTTGTGCCGCATCGTTCGGGCGCGCTGTTGCCGCATCTGATGACTCGCAGCTAATCCACCCTCCCTGAACTGACGGGGCCGCATCGTCGGCCCCGTCCTTTTGTCTGGACCCTTCATGGCTCTATTGCGCGCTATCCTCGTGCGGCTCCTCACCACCGCCATCACGCTTTTCGGCGTGGCGGTGATTGTGTTCGTGGTGATCCGTGTCGTTCCCGGTAATCCGATTGCGATGATGCTTCCCCCCGGCGCGACCGAGGCGGATATCGCCCGCCTGCAAATGCAATACGGCTTTGATAAATCGATCTTCGAGCAATTCACCATCTGGCTGTCCGGCGTGGTGCAGGGTGATTTCGGCACCTCGATCTCGCTGCGCCAGCCCGTGTCCCTATTGGTGTTGAACCGCCTGCCCGCAACGCTGGAGCTGAGCATCGTCGCCCTGCTGATTGCGGTCTTGATCGGCGGTACGATGGCCTTGGTCGGCACCCGCTTTCGCGACACCGGCGCCGAGGGTGCGATTGATATGGGCGCAGGCATGGCCCTGTCGATCCCCGATTTCCTCTGGGGGCTGGTGCTGATCCTGCTCTTTGGCGTGCTTTGGCCCGTCTTTCATATCTCGGGGCGGATATCGCCTTCGCTCGACATCGATTTCACCACAAATTTCTACCTTTTCGAGGCGCTGTTCCGGCTGCGCTTTGATGTGCTGGCCGATCTGATTGGCCATATGTTCATGCCCGCCGTGGCACTGGCCATCCCGCTCGCCGCGATCATCGCGCAACTGCTCAAGCAAAGCCTGAAGGAAACCATGCATCTGGATTACGTCACGCTGGCGCGCACCAAAGGCTATGCCGAGCGTACGGTGATCACCCGCGAGGCGCTGCCCAATGCGATCCTGCCAACGCTGACGCTGGTCGGGGTACAATTTACCTTCCTGATCGGCGGCACCGTGATCATCGAGCGGCTGTTCAGCTACGAAGGCCTTGGCAACATGGCGATTGATGCAGTGATCAACCGCGACTTGCCGTTAATCCAAGGCATCGTGATCCTGTTTGCGCTGATCTTTACCCTCGTCAATCTGGTGGTCGACATGATGTATGTGGTGCTGAACCCGAGGCTCCGCCATGCGTGACGCCCGCAGCGAGTTGACACGCCCGATTGGAGTGCGGCTGTGGCTTTCGGGCGGCTGGCTGATGCTGCTAGCCTGCGCCGCGATATTTGCGCCGTGGATCGCACCGCAAGACCCGCTGGCGCAGGACCTGTTCCTTGGCCGGATGCCGCCCTTCTGGGAGAACGGCAGCGAGGCAGGGTTCTGGCTTGGCACTGATTCACTGGGCCGCGATGTGCTGTCGCGCATCCTTTATGGCGCGCGTCTGGCGATGATCGTGGCACTAGTGGCGGGCACGCTGACCTGTCTGATCGGCGCAAGCCTTGGCCTGATCGCAGGCTTTTATCGCGGCTGGCCGGACCGGATCATCAGCCGTTTCGTTGATATCTGGATGGCTTTCCCGCCCGTGCTCTTTGCCATTCTGCTGATCGCAGTGTTGGGCACGGGCCTAACCTCCATCATCATCGCCATCGTCATCATCGACTGGACCCGCTTTGCCCGCGTCATCCGCGCCGAAGCGTTAAGCCAAAGCGCGATGGATTACGTCGCCTCTGCCCAAGTAGCAGGGCGGGCCCGGTTTGGCACCATGCTGACCGAAATCTTGCCCAACGTCCTGCCGACCATCGTCGCACTGCTTACTTTGGAAATGGGCATCGCCGTGATTGTCGAGGCGATCTTGAGCTTTGTGAACCTCAGCATCTCCACCGACAGCCCGACATGGGGCGGGATGATCGCCGAAGGTCGCATATCGGTGCACCAAGCATGGTGGGTGCTGGTTTTCCCGCTGATCACACTGTTCCTGACTGTGCTCAGTTTCAGCCAGTTGGGCGAGGGCCTGAAAGACCGTTTCGATCCGGTGCTGCGATGAGCGGATACCTTAACATTCGCAATCTCTCGGTGTCGCTGCGTGGCGGGGGCCCGATCTTGCGGTCGGTCACGCTGGATGTGGCGGCGGGGCAGGTGCACGGGCTGGTGGGCGAATCCGGTGCGGGCAAGTCAATGATCGGCAAGGCGGTTTTGGGCACCCTGCCCCGTGCGTTGCAGATCACCGCGGGCGAGATTTGGCTCGACGGGCAGGACCTACTTAAACTCTCCCCCGGCCAGCGCCGCCACCGGATCGGCGCCACCACCGCGCTGATTCCGCAAGATCCGCTGACCGCGCTCAACCCCTCGCGCCGCATCGGGCCGCAGATCACCCGCCGCTTGGTCGATATCCTCGGCTGGACTAAAGCTGCCGCTGAGGCCCGCGCGTTGGAGTTGCTGGCGGAGGTGGACATTCCCGACCCGCGCCGCGTGATGCGCACCTATCCGCATGAGCTGTCTGGCGGCATGCGCCAGCGCATCCTCATCGCCTCCGCCTTCGCAGCAGAACCGAAGCTGATCATCGCAGATGAGCCGACGACCGCGCTGGACGTGACTGTGCAGAAGCAAATCTTGCGGCTGATCGCTGAGATGCAAGCCCGCCACGGCACCGCGCTGCTGTTCGTGACCCATGATCTGGGCGTGGTCAGCAAGGTCTGCGACAGCCTCTCGGTGCTTTACGCGGGCAAGATCGTGGAGAACGCGCGGATGCGGCGGTTCTTCATGCACCCGATCCACCCCTATTCCGCTGCCCTACTCGCCGCGACGCCGACCTATACCAACCCGCAAGGCAGCCTGATGCCCGTGCCGGAATCAGTGATCGAAACGGTTGAGCAGGAAGTGACCGCCCATGACAGACGCTGGGGCCGCCGATGATGTACCAAATCCGCGATCTGCATCTGTCGCTGCCTGACATGACGCGCAAACCCCTGCTCGGCCCCGCGCCGCGCATCAACATCCTGAACGGGTTGAGCTTCGACGTGCCACAAGGCGCGGTGCTGGGCATCGTCGGCGGCTCCGGATCGGGCAAATCCACGCTGGGCCGTGCCATGTTACGCTTGTTAGAGCCTACTTCCGGCAGTATCACATTTGATGGCATCGACATCACCCATCAACGCGAAGCCGAGTTGCGCAGCATGCGGCGGCGGTTTCAGATGATATTTCAAGACCCGATGTCCTCGCTCAACCCGCGCCGTCGGGTGGGCGGGATTATCGCAGGGCCGCTCAAGCTGCACGGGTTCGACAACCCGCGCGCCCGTGTCGATGAGGCGCTTGATATGGTCGGGCTGCCCCGCAGTTTCGCCAGCCGCTATCCACATGAACTGTCCGGTGGACAACGCCAGCGGGTCGGCATCGCGCGGGCCATCGCGTTGCGCCCCGATTTTATCCTTGCGGATGAGATTGTCTCGGGCCTCGATGTTTCCAGCCAGGCGCAGGTGCTGAACCTGCTCGAAGAACTTGTGCGCGAGTTGGGCCTGACACTGGCCTTCATCAGCCACGACCTCTCGGTGATCCGCCGCTTGTGCAGTCGCATCGTTGTGCTGCATCAGGGCAAAATCGTTGAAGAAGCCGAGACCGCCGCCCTGTTCGACGCCCCACAAGCCGAATATACTCGTGAATTGATGCGGGCGATCCCGCTACCCGACCCTGATCAGGTCTGGATCTGACCCCCAAGGAGTGCGACCATGGCTGACGCCAATGACCCCGGCTATTTTCTTTATCACTCCATTGGCCAGTACCCTGACAAGGCCGCGGACATGGCGCAGATGCTCGGCACCTTCGCCGATATCTGGGGCACACTGGATGACGCACAATGGCCAAAGGTGCTGGAGGCGCGGCAGGAATTTATCGACCATTGGCGCGCCCTGCTCGGTGCGCCCGAAGGCACGCTCACCAGCGCCGAGAACGTCACAACAGGGCTGTTTTCGATCCTTGGCGGCCTGCCCGCGCATCATCTGCGCGGCAAGCGTGTGCTGATCGCGGCGGATTGCTTTCCGTCGCTGCATTTCCTGCTGAGCGGGCTGGCTGATCGGATGGGGTTTACGCTCCACACCGTCCCGCTCCGCCCCGGCGCACATTGGGTCGAAGATGAGGACATGGTCGCCGCATGGGGGCCTGACGTGGGCCTCGCGCTACTCACATGGGTGACCTCGACCTCTTCGCACCGCTGCGATCTACCGAGCCTGATCGCACATGGTCGCAAGATGGGATCGCTTATCGGCGTCGATCTGACCCAAGGCATCGGGATCATTCCCTTCTCCCTCAAAGAATACCCAGTCGATTTCGTCGTTGCTTCTTCGCTAAAATGGCTCTGCGGCACGCCGGGGGCGGGGATTATCCAGATGCACGCGGATTTGCTTGCGACAGTTGAACCCGAGCTCAGAGGCTGGTTCAGTCAGGATAACCCGTTCTCATGGGACTTGGATGCCTTCGACTATGCCCCCGATGCGCGGCGGCTGGAACATGGCACACCCTCGGTTTTAGCCTGTTTAGGGTCTATTCCTGCATTGCGGTGGCACAGGGCGCAAACCGGTCTATTGGCCGATAATCAATCCATGACCACGCAGATCATCGAAGGTGCCGCTAACGCAGGGCTGACCCTTGCAAGCCCTGCCGACAAGGACCAGCGCGGCGGCTCTGTCATGCTGCAATTGCCTGAAGACACCGACACGGCGGCCTGTGTATCTCAACTCCGCGCGCAAGGTCTGTTTGTTGATTGCCGCGGCCGCATCATGCGCCTTTCACCCGGGGCGGTGACGAAACCGCACCACGTCACACGGCTGATCGAGGCGCTGCACCGCATCGGTTGAGGCTTAAAGCTCGTTGAAGAACCGTTGCATCCTGTTCATCGCCTCGTCCAACACCTCAAGCTCGGCACAGCCGAAACAGACCCTAATATGGCCTTCACCTGCGGCGCCGTAAAAGCTGCCCGCCTCGACCACCACGCCGGTCTCATGCAGCAGTCTGTCTGCACAATCCGCCGCACTTAGGCCCGTGGCCGAGATGTCGGGGAAGGCGTAAATCGTGCCTTCCACTGGCGCACAACTGACATTCGGCATCTGGTTAAGGCGCGAAACCACCAGATCACGGCGCTTGCGGTCCCGCGCGACCATCTCGTGCAGCACCTCGGGCGGGCCGTTTAGCGCGGCAATCGCGCCCGCCTGAATAAAGGTGTTCACATGGGTCACCTCATTGGTGGTGATCTTCATGCAGGGCCCGATCAGCGCGGCATCTGCTGCGATATACCCGATGCGCCAGCCGTCCATCGCATAGGCCTTGGTAAAGGCAAACATCGTGATCGTGCGCTCTTTCATTCCCTCCAAGGACGCGATGGAGATATGCTGAGCGCCGTCATAGGTGATCTCTTCATAAACCTCGTCCGACAGCACCAGCAGGTCATGCTTCTGGGCGAGGTCAGCGATTATCTGAAGCTCATCGCGCGAATAGACGCGGCCCGTCGGATTGCACGGGTTGATCAACGCAATTGCCCGCGTATTGGGCTTTATATGCGGCTCTATCAGGCCTCTTTTAATCGAAAATCCATCTGACGCATCCAAGGGAGCGATGGTGACTTTCGCGCCTGCAAGCTCGGCCTTGCCGATATGTTGCGGGTAATAGGGAGCGAGCAACAGACATTCATCACCCTCATCCAGAAATGCCATGAAAGCAGCAAAGGACGCCTGCGTCAGCCCGTTGGTCACGATCACCTCATCGGGCGAGATATCCAAGCCGTTCTGCCGCCGCAGCTTATCGGAAATCGCTTGCCGCAACTCCGGCACGCCTTGCAGATCAGAGTAATGTACCGCCCCACCTTGCAGTGCCGCAATCGTGGCGTCCTTGATATGTGCCGGTGTGTCTTCGGCAGGCATGCCCAATTCAAGGTGGATCAAATCGCCCTGCATCCCCACGGCCTTGGCGAACATGCCAAAGTTCTTCGGCGAGGTCTGGGTGATACGGCGGGCTGGGCGGATTGGCATGAAGCATTCCTTGCGGCTGTGTTTACGTGCGTTTACATCTAAATCAATCAAACGGGAAACAGAAAGGCCGAGCATGAAAAAGATCGCAGTGGTAACTGGCGCGGCAGGTGGCATGGGGCGTGCCATAACAACCCGGCTCATGGCGGATGGGCTGCATGTTGTCGGTCTGGATATCGACCAGGCGGGCCTCGCGGAAATGGCCAAAGCCGACGGCTTTACCGGAATGGTTACCGATCTGACCGACGCAGGCGCCATCGGCGCCGCGTTTGACCGGATCGCCGAGGATCATGGCGGGGTCGACGTGCTGGTGAACAACGCGGGCACTTGTTTTATGTCCGAATTCCCTGACATTCCGGCGGAGGAGTTTGACCGCCAGATGTCGATCAACTTTTCCAGCGCCTTCCACTGTTGCCAAGCGGCAGTAAAACAGATGCTGGGGCGCGAGGGCGTGCGCAAGATTATCAACATCTCTTCCAACGGTGCGTATAATTTCGACGTCTTTGATCCGCCGCACTATCGCGCTTCAAAAGCCGCTTTGGACAATCTGACCAAGGACCTTGCCCGCCGCTATGCCCAAGATCTGATCACGGCCAACTCCATCGCGCCCGCAATGACCGAAACACCGCTATTCGGCGTGCTCAGTGAGGATGTGCTGAAAAAGGCGATCTCGATGATGCCGCATGGCCGCGCCATGAAAGCTTCCGAGATCGCGGAGTGGGTCGGGTTTCTCGTCTCTCCGGCAGGCGATATCTCCAGCGGCAATGTGATCATCCTCAATCAGGGCCGCGACGTCCGGTAAAGCTATTCAAACCAATCCGGCGCTTTTTTGAGCGTCGGCCATTGCTCGGGGCTGTGGCCGAAGATCACATACGCGTCGCGCTCGGCTGCCAGTGCCATCAGGCGGTCACCATGGTGGATCGCCTGCGCGACATCCCACGACCCCGCGAATTTCTCGTCAACTTCGGCGGCGCGGCTGATCGCGTCCGAGGTGAGTAGCACCCAGCCGGTTTGCGGCAGATGCACCATAAAGGCGAGTTGCCCCGGCGCGTGACCGGGGCAATGCAGTACCTCAAAACCCTCGCTCAACGATGTATCCTCGGCAATTTCGACATAGTCCCGATCCGGCCATTCCATTGCTTGCTTGCCAGACCAATAGAGCGGACGCGGCAGAGCACGTTCGGCAGTAGAAATAAGGATTGGTGCCTGCGGGTAGCCTGCCATATCACCGACGTGATCGATGTGCGTATGGCTCTGGATCATCAAAGTGACGTCAGATTTTTTCAGCCCCAGCTTTGCAAGTTGCGGCCCTGGAATATTTTCTTGGGTCACTGAGATAACACGCCCGAAACCGCCCAACTCATCCTCGGCAGTGGCGGCATCCGCATCATCGGCATACTTTTGCGGAAATCCAGTGTCGATCAGCACGATTTCCCCTGCATCAGTCTCGATTACCGCGCCGCAAATACCAATGGTGCGCGGGCCAGCGTGCACCTCGAACAGCCCGTAATCCAGCATTGCCAGCCGTTTCGGTTTGCCCTTCAGCTTAAACCCGTTCATCATTTTCACAGCCTCCTAAATCCGGAGCAAGCTAGCCGTCGAGGGGCCATGAAAGTCAAGATACACACCTTGTTCCAGTACCTGCTGGACACCACCGAAGCCGCACCGGAGGCTGTCGTAGGCTTTTCACTCTCACGTTCTCCCGTGCTGGGCGATTTTTTGGACGAGCTTGATCCGAACCTGCCGCTTGACTGGAACAACCGCGATTTTCGCGGATTGCCGGAATTGCGTGATCATGTACTGGCGCAGGCTGGGTTGAATGGCATGTGCACCCGCAAGGATGTGCTGATTACCGCAGGTGCGGCAGAAGCGAATTACCTCGCAATTATGCAGCTTTTACAGCCCGGCGACGAAATTGTCGTTGAGACTCCCGGCTGGCCGCAAGCCGAAGTGCTGGCCCGCGCCATCGGCGCCCATGTGGTCAAGGTCGCGCGACAGGAGGCCGACAACTGGCGCTTGCCGCTGGACCAGTTGGCCGCCTGCGTCACCCCGCAAACCAAGATGATTTTTCTGTCCAACCCCAATAATCCGACCGGCGATCTGCTGAACAGCGACGAAATCGCAGAAGTGGTGCGCATTGCCGACCGTGTCGGTGCCTGGCTGCTGATTGATGAGGTCTATGCCGGCCTCGAGTGGAACAACCCGCGTGCACCGAGCGTCGCGGGGATGTATGCGCGCGGCATCACCACCGGGTCGGTGAGCAAGGCGCTGGGTCTGCAAGGGCTGCGTACCGGCTGGATTGTTTGTCCTGATCCGCAGATGGTCATGGACGCGGTGATCCTGAGGGAAAACTCTTCCGAAATTATGAACATCATGGGGGAGGTGATCGCGGAGATCGCCCTGCGGCCTGACCGCTACGCCGTCGCGCTAGAGGCTGCGCGGCGCGAAGGGGCCGCGAACCTTGCACAGATGAACGATTGGGTCGCCGCGCAGGACGGGTTGAGCTGGGTCAGCCCGCAAGCAGGGCTAATCGGGTTGGGGCGCTTGCCCGAAGGCATCGACAGCGATGGATTTGCGAAGTTTCTTCTGGCCGATCCATATCGGACGTTTTTGCTGCCGGGCAGCGCCTATGACCAGCCAAACCACATACGGCTCGGCGTCGGCGGTGGTGCCTCGGTTAACCTGCAAACGGGGCTGGACCGCCTATCAGAAGCTCTCCGCGCATGGAAGCAGACCTAAGAGGGGCGCACCGTTTAGGCGACCTGCTGCCCTGCGCACCACGCCGATTTCATCACCGGCCCGCCGCCATCCTCAGCGAATCGGATTATGTCGGCCCGCAGTCCGGCCCGCAAAGCGCCGCGATCCTTCAGACCCACCCGCGCAGCAGGGGCGCTGGTCACCGTGGCGATGCCCCGCGCCATATCGCCCCAGAGGTGCCCCAATTGCACCGCCGCCATCAGCAGGGAGGCGGGCACATAGTCCGAAGATAAGATGTCGAGCCGGTCCAGATTGGCCAGATCGCTTGCCGCAACATTGCCGGAATGCGACCCGCCACGCACCAGATTTGGCGCGCCCATCATCACGCCGATATCGGCACTGTGGCAGGCATTGGCCGCCTCCACCGTGGTCGGAAATTCTGCCAAAGCAACGCCGTAGGTCTTGGATGTCGCGACTTGTCCCGCGGTGGTGTCGTCATGGCTGGCCAGTGTTGCTCCCAAACGCGTCGCAGCCGCCACCGCTGCCTCTTCATGCGCCACGCCAAAGCGGCTTTGCAGCCCATAGAGGAAGGTCACGTAATCCTGAAAATCGGTGCGCGATAGCCCGTGCTTGCCGCAGACATAATCCTCGAATTTCTTTAAGTCAGTAAACTGCCGCTGGCCGGGCGTATGGTCCATCAGTGATACAATGCCGACCCGATCTTCGGTGCCGAACTCGCCCAACTCATCAATTAAAGTCTCCGAGCAAACCTCGGCGCGCAGATGTAGATGATGGCTGATCTTTAGCAATCCCGCCGCTCGGCTTTCGAGAATTTCATCCGCCATTTGGCGGGCATATCTGCCGTTTCTCTTGCGGTTGTCCGACAGAATAGAACCGACCCGGATTGCGTCGAAAACTGTGGTGATCCCCGTGCCCGCCAACTCGCGATCATGGGCAATTATCGCCGCCCGATGGGGCCAGCTTACCCCCGGACGCGGTGTCATGTGGCGCTCCAGATTGTCGGTATGAAGCTCGATCAACCCGGGGGCGATAAAATCACCCTCACAGTCGATCGCGCCTGCCGCAGTAGAACGCCCCGTATCGACATCGGCAATCTCGCCACCCGCAGCGCGCAGTGTACCGCTGACCACCTCATGGCCCAGCACCAGCCGCGCGTTTGTCAGAATGAGGTCGGCTGGCATTACAACGGCACCTTCAGTTACTTCCCCACAAATAGTGCTTCGGCAGCGAAAAGTCAGTGTCCGGCACAGACCCTTCCCCCCGAATATGTCGCAGGGTTAGCCCTTCCTGACAGTATCAATCATCAACTGCACATTCGCAGGGTCCGCATCCGGCGTGATGCCGTGACCAAGATTGAAAATATGCGGCCCGCCGCTCAGCGCATCGACGATGCCGCGGGTTTCGCGTACCAGATCGTCGCCACCCGTGACCATATGGCGTGAGGCGAGATTGCCCTGCACACAGCCCGCAGGCTGGACGTGCTGCGCCGCCCAAGCGGCATCAACTCCGTCATCCAGCGCGATACAATCCGCGCCAATCGCGGCATGCGCACCAGCAAAGCGCTCACCTGCCCCGCGCGGGAACGCAATGACCGGTACACCGGGGTGCGCCTTTTTAACAGCAGCGGTGATCGCTTGCATCGGGGCCAGCGAGTACCGCTCGAAATCGGCGCCTTGCAGAGAGCCTGCCCAGCTGTCGAATAGCTTAACTACCTCGGCACCCGCTTCGATCTGGGCGCTCAGATACGCAATCGTTGCTTCGGTGATCCGCTCCATCAGGGCGTCAAAAACCGGACGATTTTCCTGCTTGAGCAGATGCGCTGGCGCCTGATCGGGCGTGCCCTGCCCCGCAATCATATAGGTCGCCACGGTCCACGGCGCACCAGCAAAGCCGATCAGTGTGGTTTCCTTAGGCAGTTGTTTGGCAAGGATGCCAACCGTTTCGTACACTGGTGCGAGATGATCGTGGATCTCGCTCGCGGGCTTAAGCGCTTCCAGTCCGCGCGCGTCAGTGATGGTCGAAAGGCGTGGCCCCTCACCGGTGACAAACCACAGATCAGCCCCCAGCGCTTGCGGCACCAACAAGATATCCGCGAAGAGAATCGCGGCATCAAATCCGTAACGACGGATCGGCTGTAGCGTCACCTCGGCGGCCAGTTCGGGGTTGTAGCACAGCGACAAAAAGTCGCCCGCCTTGGCGCGGGTGGCTTTGTATTCTGGCAGGTATCGCCCCGCTTGCCGCATCATCCAGATCGGGGGAGTGGGCAGGGTTTCGCCCGCAAGTGCGCGCAGAATGAGTTTATCAGAGGCCATAAGTCAGGATTACTTTCGATTTTTTCATTGCATATAACGTGCGGCACAGGGCAGGGAAGGCACCAGAGACGATTAAATTGAGACGACGCCTATAGGGATGACTGATGCCCAACGATTTGCCTACCCCAAACCGCCCTTTGAAAATCGGTACCCGTGGCTCGCCGCTGGCGCTGGCACAGGCGCATGAGACGCGCAGTCGGCTGGCCCATGCCTTCACGCTGCCGTTTGAGGCGTTCCAGATTGTCGTGATTAAAACCACCGGGGACCGGATCATCGACCGCCCGCTCAAAGAGATTGGCGGCAAGGGCCTATTCACCCGCGAGATCGAAGATGCGCTGCTTGATGGCGGCATCGATATTGCCGTGCATTCGATGAAAGATATGCCGACCTTGCAGCCAGACGGGTTGCTGCTCGATACCTACCTGCCCCGCGAAGACGTGCGCGATGCCTTCATCTCGCCTCGTGCCAAGAGCCTGGCCGATCTGGCGCCCGGCACTGTCGTAGGCACTTCGAGCCTGCGCCGTCGCGCCCAGTTGAAACTGCGCCGCCCCGATCTGGAAGTGGTGGAATTTCGCGGCAACTTGCAGACCCGTTTAATGAAGCTTGATCAAGGCGTGGCGGAGGCGACGTTCCTCGCGATGGCGGGGCTGAACCGTCTCGCAATGGATGAAGTGCCACAGACCCCAATTGAAGTGACCGATATGTTGCCCGCCGTGGCGCAAGGCGCGATTGGCATTGAGCGCCGTGCCGACGACATGGCAATGGCCGAGATGCTGAGCGCGATCCATGACGTGCCAACAGGCCAACGACTCGCAGCAGAGCGGGCGTTCTTGGCCGCGCTTGATGGCTCCTGCGAAACCCCGATTGCAGGCTTGGCGGAACTGGAGGGCGGTTCCCTGCGCCTGCGCGGCGAAGTGCTGCGCCCCGATGGCAGTGAAAGCATCACCGATGATGTGACATGCGCCATTGAGGATGGTGCCCTAGTGGGACAGCGGATGGCGGAAAAGCTGCTGGCGGAGGCGGGTGCGGGCTTTTTCGATTGGCGCACCGGCAACTGACCCTCGCCAGCGAAGAAATCACCACCCGGATAATCCGGCTGGTGACATCCGCAACAATTACTCTTTGGCGGTCGCGCCGACTTCGGGGCCGACCGAGACCAGATAGGCCCAAAGATCGGTCGCGTCTTCTGCGTCTTTCAGCTTGAAACCCATCTTCGATTTCGCCTTGGTATCCTCTAGGTAGGTTTGCAGGAATTTTCTCGGGTCCGCGACGTAACCGACAAAATCAGCCTCGGTCCAGACCAAGCCCTTTTCCCCAGCCTCTACGAGCGATGCGCCATAGCGAAACCCTTCGACGCTTCCGGCCTTGCGATCAAAAAGGCCGTAAAGATTGGGTCCGGTTTTTCCGCCCTTCTGGATAGCTTCGTCATCGTTGTCGATCACCGCATGGCAGGCCTTGCACTTGCGAAAGACGTTCTCGCCCTTTTCAGCATCGCCCGTCGCATGCGCCTCTGCAGAGGCTCCTCCTGCAGACAGTAACAGCCCGAGTGTGGCGGCGGTAAATAGCTTCATGATGGTTTCCTTTTGTTGACGGGTCATAACCTAGCGCGGCTTAAGCCAAGGTAAATTCCAATTGCGCCAGCGCGCCGGTTCGACCCACACGACAAGATGCTGGTCAACATCCCGCCCATGGTCCATACCACCGCCCATTCTTCGGACAGGCTCCGAGCACCACAGCAAACTCCGACAAGGACGATGATCTGACATGGAAATTCTTATCCCCGCCTGGGTTGATGGTGTGTTACAGCCTGTTGAAAAACTGGCCGCCCACCAG
The DNA here is from genome assembly GCF_900112755.1 of Sulfitobacter brevis. Classification (GTDB taxonomy): domain Bacteria; phylum Pseudomonadota; class Alphaproteobacteria; order Rhodobacterales; family Rhodobacteraceae; genus Sulfitobacter; species Sulfitobacter brevis. Next base: position 115,967 of record NZ_FOMW01000005.1, read on the forward strand.
CGGGGCCTGCGCCATCTGGCGGTGTCAGTATTTGTGATGGATCAGAGCCGGATATTGCTCCAGCAGCGCGCTCTAGGCAAATACCACACTCCCGGACTTTGGGCGAATACCTGCTGCACCCACCCCGCATGGCGCGAAGACCCTGCCGCTTGCGCCGAACGGCGGCTAAAGGAAGAGCTTGGCATTGGCGGCCTGACGCTCAGGCATCGCGGGCAGCTTGAATACCGTGCTGACGTGGGCGGCGGGATGATCGAGCATGAAGTGGTCGACGTTTTTATCGCCCAAGCAGCCGCCGACCTGCCAAGGACCCTTAATCCCGATGAGGTGCGGGCGGCGCGATGGGTCGAACTCGACATGCTCAGGCGCGAGATCGCCACCGAGCCAGAGAGCTTTACCCCGTGGCTGCGGATATATCTGGCCAAACATGCCGAAGCGATCTTTGGCAGCAATGGCCCGCCCACCCGAGATCGCGACGAAAATTAGCTGCCCAAACATGGTTTATCACGGCCCCAACCCTGATAAGACCATCACAACAGCCAACGGGACATTCGATATGACGCAGGAATTTGTTGAAGAGCGCAAAGAGGCCGCCGCATGGTTTCGCACCCTGCGCGACCGGATTGTCGCCGAGTTTCATGCGATTGAAGACCGCCACGCCGGAGATACCCCAGCGGGCCGCGTCGAGGTTACGAAAACCACCCGCACCTCTGAGGACGGCTCCGACGCGGGCGGCGGCGAGATGAGCGTGATGCGCGGCGGCCGTGTGTTCGAAAAAGTCGGCGTCAATATCTCGACCGTCTACGGCACGCTGGGGGACCGTGCCCAAGCCGCGATGGCGGCACGTAAAGGCATTCCTGGCATGGCGGAAGACCCGCGCTTCTGGGCCTCGGGTATTTCGCTGGTCGCACATATGCAAAACCCGCAGAGCCCTGCTGTGCATATGAACACCCGCATGTTCTGGACCCCGCATGCCTGGTGGTTTGGCGGTGGCGCCGACCTGAACCCATGCATTGAATACGCCGAGGATACCGCGCATTTCCACGACCAGATGGCGCAGGCCTGTGCACCCCATGGCGACACGCTCTATTCCGAGCTGAAAGAATGGGCCGATACCTATTTCTATATCCCGCACCGCAAACGTGCGCGTGGTGTGGGCGGCATTTTTTACGATGACCGCAACACCGGCGATTGGGAGGCCGATTTTACGCTGACCCGAGATGTCGGTGCGGCCTTCCTGCCAGCCTTTGTGCCGCTGGTCGACAAACGCCATCCGACGCCGTGGAGCGACGCTGACAAAGACACGCAGTTGCGCCATCGCGGGCTCTATGCCGAATATAACCTCGTCTATGATCGTGGCACCCGCTTTGGTCTTGAAACCGGGCATGATCCCGATGCGGTTTTGATGAGCCTGCCGCCCATGGCCAAGTGGTATTAAGGTCGCGGCAGTGTTTGACAGATATGCAATCTACTACACGCCGCAGGGTGCCTTGGCCGGGTTGGGTGCTGCGTGGCTGGGTTGGGATGTGGCGCAAGCGGTAACGCGCACCCATCCTGACGTGGCGGGCGTTGACGTTGCGGCGCTGACCGAAACACCGCGGCAGTACGGATTTCACGGCACGATCAAGCCGCCCTTCGCCCTCGCATCCGGCAGCACCGAAGCCGAACTGCGCGCCGCGACACGCGATCTTTGTACGCATCTCTCCCCTGTGACGCTAGAAGCGCTTGAGGTTTCGGCAATGGGCAGCTTTCTGGCGCTGACGCCCTGCGGTGACCAGACGGCGCTGCGTAGTCTCGCCGCCGAAGTTGTGCGCGGGCTAGATGCCTTTCGTGCGCGCCCCTCCGAGGCCGAGCTTGCCCGCCGCCGCCAGCGCCGGTTGAGCGCCGCGCAGGAGGCTAACCTCACCGATTGGGGCTATCCCTATGTGATGGATCAGTTCCGCTTTCACATCACCCTCACCGGCAGGGTGGCGCGTGCCGAGGTTGAAAGCACCCGTGTTACGGCGGATGCACTGTTCACACCGCTCCTGCCAACACCTTACAAAATCGACAGCCTGACCTTGGTCGGGCAACGCAGTGACGGTAATTTTCAGGAAATCGAACGGTTTGGCCTGACCGGATAACTACCATTCGGGTCTGCGGTAATAGCCTGTCGAGCCGACCCAGACGTGGCCAGCTCGACAGATGTCGCTTATTTTCTCAGATCTTCCGTGCCCTGCTCCGGTGTATCCGGAATGATCTGGGCATCCTCGATCTCGTCATCCTCGACGATAATCACCGGATCAGCAGCTGTCGATTTATCTTCCAAGGCGCCAACGATCAGCGGCAGCATCTGCACACCGCCAGGCATGGCGACCTCGGATTGCGGCGGGTGCTTCCATGCCAGCGTATCAAAGCTCTTGCAGTTCTCGCAAATCGGCTTCCACTCGGCGTGGATGTGATGGCAGTTTTCGCAGATCCATTGCGGGCCGCGCGACACAGTCAGAGCCCGCGCCAGCCAGCCTTTGACCACAGTATCAGACGCGCCTTCGCCCCGTTCGATCGCAGCCATCAGTGTGACAGAACGCGCTGTCGGATCGGTTTCGACCAAATTGCCCAGCGCACGGCGGGCTTGCGGGAAATCCTCGTTGGCGATGTGCAGCTCTGACATCACCATCTTGGTTTCCGGATCTTGCGGCTGAGATTTGGTCAGCGACGAGAACCGCTTCAAGCGCTGCTCTGGCGTTTCGTCAGGTGCGATGGCGGCAAATGCGGCGGCCAGATCGGGGTGCGGATGCACGCTCCACGCCTTTTGCAGCACCCGTGCGGCATAACGCGGCTTACCTTGGTTGATATAACCATGTGCGGCCATGACCGCAGCGGGGATCAGATCGGGCGACAATCGGTTCGCCTCAATCGCGGCTTCGCGGGCCTCGATGCTGTTGCCTTCGTTTATCACATCCTTGGCTTCGGACAGCGCCAGAACTGCATCGCGGCGTTTGTGCACATCGCGCGGCAATTGGCCGTTCTTCAACTTGGCGCTCAACGTACGGCGTGCACCGGCCCAGTCTTCCTTGGCAGCCTGAAGCTGCAACAGAACATCGCCGGTTTCTTCGTGCTTGGGTTTCAGCGCAAAGGCTTTCTCCGCCAGCTTGAGCGCGGTCTCGGTGTCGCCATCGGCCAACTTTTGCTTCATGATGCCGCGCACGCCGACAAAGCGGGTTTTCTCATCAGTTACCAGCTTGCGATAGGTTTCTTCTGCCTTACGGCGATCGCCCGCAAGCTCGGCAGCCTGCGCGGTCAGCAGGTTGGTCAGCGCAGGACGGTTCAGATAGCGGTCTGCCTTCGCCGCCTTGGCCATCGCCACGCGCCCCTCGCCGCTCGCCAGCGCCATCAGCCCCTCTGACAGCGCGTCAAAGCCTTTGCGCTCGCGATTGCGATCAAAATACCGCGACAGCGCAGTGTCATCGCCGTTGAGGAACTTCCACGTCGCCACGAGCAGCGACAGAACCTTAAGCAGCAGCCAGACGACAACCATCAAAATTGCAATCGCGATGACCGATTGGAGCGGGCCAAAGCTGTATTCGGTGCCCATGACAGTCACCTGAATGCCGCCCTGACTTTCGAGCAGGAAGCCCGCACCCCATGCCAACGCAGCCACAACAGCAACGAAAAGGATAATCTTGATCAGAGACCACAACATACTCAGTTTCCTTTGGTTGCTGTCAGGCGGTCTGACAGATCTTGCACAGCCGCCTTGGCAGCTTGGCGGGCTTGGGCATCGGCCAGCCAGTCGTTAATGCCGCCACGCGCAGCTTCGGGCAGGGTATCAAGCTCGGCAATTGCGTCGTCGAGCCGACCGTCGCGCACTGCGGCTTCGGCACGTGATAGTACCGCATCCGGATCGTTACCCTCGCGCGGCGCGACCGAACGGGCACCTAACTGGCGGCGCAAAAATCCGCCAAATCCGGCGTCATTGTCTGACGGCGCCTCGGCGCGGGCAGCGGAGAGTGTCGCGCGGGCGCTGTCAGGAAAGCGGCTTTGCAGACTGTTGAGGGTTTTGACGCCGGTTTCCGCCGTGGCCGTCAGCGCCTCCGGCACATCCGAAATCCCGTTGTCGCGCAGTTCGGCCAAGGCGCTTTCAAAAAGCTGGCCATCATTGATCGCAGCAGTAATGCGGGTCAGTCCTGACTGGATCGCGGCGGTCTGGGCCGCATTCGCGGTTGCCTCCTCAACGCTCAGGGCATTGTCCAGCAAGCCTTCAATCTCGCGGCGCTGCTCTGCGACTGATGATTGGAGCGCCGCCAGCTCTCGCTCATACGCGGCAATCGCCTCCTCCGAGGTGCCACCGGTGATCGGTCGCTTTTCAACGGCAGTCAGGCGGGAATCAATCTCGGCCAGGCTAGCTGACTGCGCCGACAAATCATCGCGCAGCGCTGAGATTTGGGGCGGCAGGTCTTCGAACGCGGACAGATCGGCGCTCGGCGTAGGCTCGGCCCCTTCCAGCGCGGCGATACGGTCTTGCTGCTGCGACAGGGTTTCGCTGAGTTGCGCGGTGCCTTGATCATTCCGAAGGTTCAAAAGGTCCAACTCTGATGCGGCATAGCCAAGCCCGCCGGCAATTACGCCGCCAAAGACCAGCGGCAAGAACACGCTGCGTCGCGGCTTGGCTTCTGGCATAGATGGGGGCGGGGTCGAGGCTGAAGTCTTGTTAGAAGGTGGCGTCGTGGTGGTGGGCTTTGGCTGATCCGGGGCACTTGCCTTGCTGTCGGATTTCACATCAGGCCGTGCCGAGGCGGCAGCGGTTGCGATGAGCGTATCAGACGCCGCGCTGTTCTTTACGTCGGGCTTGTCAGGCGCGCTGGAGACCTTTGTGTTGGCCGTACCACTGGACGCTATAGATTTGTCGGTAGCGGCGGCGACCGTGGCAGCCTTCTCGCTAGTGAGTTTGGTATCTTTGCCGGAGGAGGCTTCATCCTTGGTCGCAGATGCCGTCGCTGCATCAGATTTCGTCACATCTGACGAAGACGAGACGGCAGGCGATGGGGGGCTCTTGGCTCCCGCGTCAGAAGTTCCCGATGCGGGTTTAACTTTGGAGGTGGCCGCATCAGTGCTTTGCGCCGAAGATTGCGTTGACGCCGCTTCGCCCGCTGGAGTCAACGTAACTCCCGCGCCGGATGTGGGCGTACTGTCGGCCGATTTCGCTTTTGCACCAGCCGCGCTCGCACTCGAAGTTACAGATTTGTCAGGAACGGCTTTGGATGCCTCCGCAGACTTGCCGCCCGCAGGTGCCGTCTTTTTCGCTTTTGCCAATGTCTTCACCCTTCCCGATTCTAGCCCGCTTATCAGCCTGCTTTGACAACCTTAGCGGTCAACCCTGCTGCTCTCAAGGTAAGCTGGGGTGACGCAACAGCTTTTCAACGTTGGCGATCATTTCTTTGGCGGTAGGTGCTGCTGCCACCGTGATATCAGCCTCAGCCAAGCCCCCCAACGCTTCCGCAACCGCAGAACTGAGAGCAATAACCGTCGCGCGTGTGGCGTGAGGTACGCAACCAGCAAACAGCGCGGCACTACGGGGGGAAAACAGCGGGACGATCACGCTATCGCCCGTCACCAAAGCCTCATGCGCCTCAAAGGACAGCGCCACTGCCTGTTGGTCATAGAGCACGTGCACATCCACCGACTTACCAAACCCCTGCAAACTCTCGGCAATATCGCCGCGCTGATAACGGCCAGCCAGATGCAGCAAGCGGCGGGCCTGTCCCTTTGACAGCGCAGCTATTAAATCCGCTGCGGTTTGCGCCACATGCGCAACGACCCAGCCTTGCCCCTGCGCGGCCTCGGCGGTGCGGGCACCCACGCAATATACTGTTGTCCCCTGACCCTCAGGCGCGAACTCGACGGCCTGCGCCGATGTGAAAATCACCCCATCATAGGGGCCAATATCTGGGGCACTGCCTGTCGCAACGATTTCGAGCACAGGCGAGGTAACCACCCGCACGCCCGCCATAACCGCTGGATCAAGCCGCGCGACAAAGCCGTGTGACTGGCGCAGCGGTCGGGTCATCAGCAGGGTTGGCTTGGTCATTTCGGCCCTCGGGAATGATCGCCAGCATTGTTTGACAGTGGAAGCGGTGTTACCTGCGCTGACAGAGTGTTGCAACGGAAAGCAAGTGATGTCGGGCACATTGACCATCCTCGGGTTGGAAAGCAGTTGCGACGATACCGCCGCTGCGGTGGTGCGCGTGCATGCAGATGGCAGCGCCGAAGTATTGTCCTCGGTCGTGCTGGGCCAGAACGACCTGCACGCCAGCTTTGGCGGCGTGGTGCCTGAGATCGCCGCCCGCGCACATGCCGAGCAACTTGATCACGCGGTGGAACAGGCTCTAACACAGGGCGATCTGGCAATGACTGCTGTTGACGCCTTCGCCGTCACCGCAGGCCCCGGTCTGATCGGGGGCGTGGTATCAGGGGTTATGTGTGCCAAAGGGTTGGCGGCCGGGACCGGAAAGCCGCTGTATGGGGTCAATCACCTGGCCGGACACGCACTGACCCCGCGCCTCACCGATCAGGTACCCTACCCCTATTTGATGTTGCTGGTGTCAGGCGGGCACTGCCAGTTTCTGATGGTCCACAGTGCCGACCGGTTCGAGCGTTTAGGCGGGACCATTGACGACGCCCCCGGCGAGGCGTTTGACAAAATCGCCCGCCTGCTCGGCCTGCCCCAGCCTGGTGGCCCAAGCGTCGAAAAAGCGGCTCTAACAGGGGACAACTCACGCTTTGTGTTTCCCCGCCCCCTGTTGGACAGGCAAGGGTGCGACCTATCCTTCTCCGGCCTCAAAACAGCCGTGCTGAGAACCCGCGATGCGCTAATTACCGATAATGGCGGGTTAAGCGGCACGGATCAGGCTGATATTGCGGCGGGGTTTCAGGCCGCAGTAGTTGATGTGTTGGCGCAAAAATCGCGACGTGCTTTTGCGGCCTACCCGCAAGAAGCCACGCGCACCTTCTGCGTCGCGGGCGGGGTTGCAGCTAATGGCGCGATCCGCGCAGCGCTTGAGGGTATAGCGCAAGAGTTTTCGGCTGGCTTTGTGGCGCCACCTTTGGCGCTGTGCACCGACAATGCCGCGATGATTGCCTATGCTGCTGCAGAACAGATGGCGGGCCGAGCGCCCGATGGATTGACCCTCTCGGCGCGCCCGCGTTGGCCGCTAGATACCTCACAGCCTGCGATGCTTGGCAGTGGCAAAAAAGGAGCGAAAGCTTAATGGTCTCTGTTCTGGGCGGCGGCGCCTTTGGCACCGCATTGGCAATCTCACTGGCGCAGAAAAGCCCTGTGATCCTCTGGGCGCGGGCACCGGAAGACATGGCGCAAAATCGCGAGAACAAGGCGCGCTTGCCGGGTTGCGAGCTGCCCGAAGCGATCACGGTAACGGGCGATCTTGCGCTGGCCATCAAGGACGACATCCTGCTGGTCGCCGTTCCGCTGCAAAGCCTGCGCGGTTTTTTGGCAGGTCACGCTGATGCATTTACCGGCAAAACGATCGTCGCCTGCTGCAAGGGCATTGAACTTTCCACCGGCGCAGGGCCGGCCACAGTTATTGCGGAAACCATCCCCAGCGCCACCTCGGCGATCCTGACCGGCCCCAGCTTTGCCGCCGATATCGCGCGCGGGCTGCCCACTGCACTCACTCTTGCCTGCGCCGAAGACGCGGCGGGTGCACGCTTGCAGCAGGCTCTAACAACGGCAAACTTGCGGATATACCGGACCACAGATACCGCAGGGGCCGAGCTTGGTGGCGCGCTCAAGAATGTGGTGGCGATTGCTTGCGGTGCCGCGATGGGCGCGGGGTTAGGCGAAAGCGCCCGTGCCGCCCTGATGACCCGTGGTTTCGCCGAGATGCAGCGTTTTGCCGCCCACCGGCACGCTGACCCTGCGACCCTGTCGGGGCTGTCCGGCTTTGGCGATTTGACACTCACCTGCACCTCACAACAGTCGCGGAACTACAGGCTAGGGCTGGCTCTGGGCAGCGGTAGCGATTTTGATGCCTCGACCACCGTCGAAGGAGCGGCCACGGCGCGTGCGATGCACGAAGTCGCCGTGAAAAACGCCTTAGAAATGCCGATTACAGCGGCGGTGACTGGCCTGTTGGATGGGAGTCTGGACGTAAAAAGCGCGATGGCGTCCTTGCTGAACCGGCCCTTGAAGGAAGAATAAATCCTTCGCGACGAGACATATTTAAGGGAGACGATTGCCATGGCCTACTGGCTGTTCAAAACCGAACCTGCGACGTGGAGTTGGGCCGACCAGATGGGCCAAGCCGAGCGCGGTGAAGAGTGGAACGGCGTGCGCAATTATCAGGCCCGTAATTTCATGCGGCAGATGGCAATCGGCGATCTGGGGTTTTTCTATCATTCGCAAACCGAGAAAGCCGTTGTCGGGATTGTCGAGGTATGCGCCTTGTCGCACTCCGACAGCACGACGGAGGATCCGCGATGGGATTGCGTCGATATCCGCGCGGTTCGGCCTTTTAAGAGGCCAGTGACGCTGGATCAGATCAAATCCGATGGCAGTCTTGATGAAATGGTGCTGGTGAAGAATTCGCGGCTTTCTGTGCAACCTGTGCTCCCCACTGAGTGGGAGATCATCTGCGAGCTTGGCCAGACAACGCCCTGAGGCAAGACCTTCCCCCGCCGCAAACGGAAAAAGGGTCCTGACGCCCTGCCAGAACCCTCTCTCACCCGTCTCATCCCGACCGAAAGAAACGGTCTGGAAAGGTTCGGACCCACACTCCCGTCTAGGCCAGATCGAAGATTCCAGCAACAAATTGCTAGGTCAAATTGTACCGATACCGGGGCTGGCGATATGCTGCGCATGGCCCCGACTTCGCTCAAGCCGGTATTTCAGCTGTAAACAGATTCTTTGCTAAAGTGTTTGGTCAGCATATAGTAAATTACCGCACGGTATTTGTTCCGCTCGGATTTACCGTAAGTCTCGATCGTCTTCTGAATGCCCGCCATCAGATCAGGACCGTCTGGCAGGCCGAGTTTCTTGATCAGGAAGTTGTTTTTGACAGTTTCCAGCTCACTATCCTGACTGGAGGCCACAGTCTGTGAATCTGCGTTATAAATTGAAGGGCCGCAGGCGATTGTCACTTTAGTAAGCAACGCCATATCCGGCGACATGCCACACTTATTCTTGAGATCGTCCGCGTATTTTTCGATCCATTCGTCGCGTTTACCCATCGTGAAATTCTCCCGCCTTGAACTTTTAGCCGGTACATCCGGCTTTGCACGCAGAGCCTAGTGTCAAACAGCGTTTCAAAAAAGCATTTTCTCAGGCCTGCTATTTGCACGCGAACCGCGTGAGGCGAGGGGTAAAAAAGGGGCGCCGCGTGGCACCCCTTTATCGTTCAACCATTGTCGGAAAGTTATACGCCTGAGTCCAAGGGCGCATCAGCGTCCAGTTTCTCATATTCGGCCTCGTCAATTTCGGCCATCGCCTCGAGTTCTGCGTTGGTGCGCGTGCTCAGTTTCAGGTCACCTTCGGCAGCCCGCGATATCTCGCTCAGCGGTATCGCCACCTCATGCTCGCCAAACCCGAGGAACCCGCCAACGCCGATAATGGCAGCAAGTTCACCGTTATAGCGCACGATCGTATCGATCTCGCCAATATCTTCGCCGTTGGCTTCGACCACATTCAGGCCAACGATATCAGACGCAACCATGCCTGAGAAGCTATCGACCATCGTGTCGGTGGTCGTCGTAGCTGTCTGGCTGGAGGAAGCACTGGCTTCGGCTTCGGCAACGTTATCACTGGCAGGCTTGCTTACCGAATTGGCGGTATCCGATGCGCCGGTGAGCGTATCTGTTTCTGCCTCGGCCTCTTTCAAATCCGTGTTGGGCGTATCGCCATCAGCCGCGACTGAGGTTTGAGCAGATTGCTTGACCGAGGTGTTTGTATCCGTGTTCACATCGACGCTCGACTGGTCGGCACCTGCGGAAACGGAAGCGCCCGTATCGGCTGAAACTGAACCGGCAACATCGCCTGTAGCGGCTGTCTGTGCCCAAGCGGAACCTGCAGTCAAAGCAATTACTGCGACGGTGGCTTTCAAAGTATGTGTCATCGTTTTCTCCTTTAATGCTGTAGCATCTTCGGGAATAAAACGAACGGGTGCGGTGCTTGTTCCAACAATGTCACAGGTCAGCGAAATAATGCCGGATGCGGGAACCTTTTGGCGGATTGCAGCTAGCGCAGGGTCGCGCCGTCTTTGACGCCGTGGTTCGTTTGCGCGTCAAAAGCGATATCCGCAGCATTATATCTCCGAATGATCGCATCGCCGTTCTGACATTTGTCAGCCTCGATCTCTCGCGCGGCTTGAATACTGTGTAGACCATGCTGGGCCTCATGCTGCGTCAGGGCGGTGAGCATTGCGTCGAACTTTCGCCTGACCTGTGCTGGCATCGCGGAAGGGTTGGCATGTTGCGGCAGGATATAGGCCACGTCGACCTCAAGCTTGCAGGAACGAGACCATCGCACATGCCATTCGGTGAAGGCCCAATATCCTCGCGGCCCGCGCTTGTTCATCTGCTCGATCAGCCCATTCACGGAAGTTGCCGTTACCTCGTAAACCTTAGTCTGCTGCGAAACCTTTGGCTCTGCTATGCTTGTGCCCGCAAATGCGAGGACCAAGGCGGCGGCGGTCGTGATGGACTGAAAAAGACGCGTCATCCTACCCTCGACATTTGAATGCTTGGCACAGCTTTGCCGCAAGCAGGCTATATATCAAGCCGCTTGGCTTTTGCATGACGCATTAAATTCATATGGGAATCGTCGGCAGCCTGACGGGCCGGAGTTCTTTGCCGCTTGGCGAGAACGCGCGGCGGCACGAGGGGAACCCTGCGCCGCCGCTGCTTTGATTAGTAGCGGTAGTGTTCTGGCTTGAACGGGCCTTCTGGCGTGACGCCGATATAGGCGGCCTGCTCGGGGCTCAATTTGCTCAGCTTCACGCCGATCCGGTCCAGATGCAGGCGCGCGACTTTTTCGTCCAGATGCTTGGGCAGGATGTAGACGTCATTTTGGTACTTGTCGGTATTTTCCCAAAGCTCGATTTGCGCCAACACCTGATTGGTGAAGGAAGCGGACATCACGAAGGAAGGGTGGCCGGTGGCGTTGCCAAGGTTCAGCAAGCGGCCTTCGGAGAGCAGGATCAGACGATGCCCGTTCGGCATCTCGATCATGTCGACCTGTTCCTTGATGTTGGTCCACTTGTGGTTCTTCAGCGCGGCGACCTGAATTTCGTTGTCGAAGTGGCCGATGTTGCCGACGATCGCCATGTCCTTCATCTCGCGCATATGCTCGATGCGGATCACGTCTTTATTGCCTGTCGTGGTGATGAAGATATCGGCGCTACCGACAACATCTTCCAGCAGCACGACTTCGAAACCGTCCATTGCAGCCTGAAGGGCGCAGATCGGATCAACTTCGGTCACCTTCACCCGCGCACCAGCCCCGCGCAACGATGCGGCAGAGCCTTTGCCGACATCGCCGTAGCCCATGACGACCGCAACCTTGCCGGCCATCATCGTGTCGGTTGCGCGGCGGATGCCATCGACCAGCGATTCTTTACAGCCGTATTTATTGTCGAACTTCGACTTGGTGACGGAATCGTTCACGTTGATTGCAGGGAACGGCAGCTGGCCTTGCTTGACCAGCTCATACAGACGGTGAACGCCCGTTGTGGTTTCCTCGGAGACGCCTTTGATCTGGTCACGCACTTTGGTGAACCAACCGGGGGACGCCGCCATGCGCTTCTTGATCTGCGCCTTGATGACTTCTTCTTCCTCGGAAGTCGGGACGGCGATGACGTCTTCACCAGCTTCGGCGCGGGCACCGAGCAGTACATAAAGCGTCGCATCGCCGCCGTCATCGAGGATCATATTGGGGCCGTCAGCAAACGCGAAAGACTTGTCGAGATAGTCCCAATGCTCTTCCAGTGACTGGCCCTTGATCGCGAAGACCGGCACGCCGGATGCGGCAATGGCTGCGGCGGCATGGTCTTGGGTCGAGAAAATGTTGCATGAGGCCCAGCGCACGTCAGCGCCCAGCGCAGTAAGTGTCTCGATCAGTACGGCTGTCTGGATGGTCATGTGCAATGAGCCGACAATGCGCGCGCCTTTCAGCGGTTTGCTTTCGCCGTACTCGGTGCGCAGCGCCATCAGGCCCGGCATTTCAGTCTCGGCAATGTCGAGCTCTTTGCGGCCATAGGACGCCAGCTCAATGTTCTTAACGATATAATCCGCGGCCATGTGGCACCTCATCCAAGCATATATGAGGGCCGCGTATCATCACTGGCGATGTTTCTCAATCGTTGCTGACCGTGGCAGGCGGGTTACCTACCAATTAGATGTGCTCAACTCGCCGTGCCGGGAATGGTTTTCAAATCCGACTCGAAGAAATCGGTCCCTGCCGCCACGATACAGGTCGTGCCATTGGCATTCGTCATCAGCACGGTAAATGTGCCGGTTTCCGGAGACGCCCAGACCTCGACCACGGCAGCGGCCTTTTTGGTTTTCTGCAACCCGCCCGCTGTCAGCTTTTCAGAGTACTTGGAGGAGAGTTTATCCACTACAGCATCGCGCGGTCCGCATTGTGCGGCATAGGCCGGCGTCATTACTGCGCTGATCGCCACGAGGGCGGCTAGAATATGTTTGTACATGTCGTTTCCTTACCCGTTTCGTGTTTCAAGAAAAGGAAAGGGCGCAAAGTGTCAGAGACTGCGTCCTCCCCCCACTATTGCTCTTGTGATCGCGGAACTGTTTTGCAAAAACCGTTCCGTCGGCAGCATGCGATCCACCTGAAAGGGTGCGCCTGAATTATGGCGAAATAGAGGCACATGGCAGGACCTGTGATTTAATGGCAACAACACCACGCGCATGGCAACGGATGCTCTCGGGCCGCAGGCTCGACCTGCTGGACCCGACGCCGATGGACATCGAAATTGACGATATCGCTCACGGGCTTGCCTTTGTGGCCCGCTGGAACGGGCAGACACGCGGCGACTTTGCCTATTCGGTGGCCGAGCATTCACTTTTGGTCGAGACCCTTTATGGGCGCATTGAGCCGCGGGCGCCTGCAAAATGGCGGCTGGCGGCCTTGCTGCATGATGCGCCGGAATATGTGATCGGCGATATGATCTCGCCCGTAAAAGCGGCGGTCGGGCCGAGCTATGGTGCGCTTGACGAACGGCTGACCGGCGCGATCCACTTGCGCTTTGGCTTGCCCGCAGCACTGCCCAAATCGGTCAAACGACAGATCAAACGCGCCGACAGAATTAGCGCTTGGATGGAAGCGACCCAGATCGCCGGTTTCTCCGAAGCCGAAGCAACACGGTTCTTTGGCCGTTTTGATGCGGAACTGACTGAAGGGCTGGATATAGTGCTGCGCGCCCCCATTCAGACCCGTAACGCCTTTACCGAGCGCCACGCGGCCTTGCTGGCGGAAATGCCATGATTACTGTGCGCCGCGCCGCTGAGGCCGATGCAGGCCAGATGGCCAGCCTGCTGAACGAGATTATCAAGATCGGCGGCACCACGGCAATCGTGCGGCCTGTCATCCGCGAGGACCTCGCGGACTGGATGGCGCAGAACGCAGATCACTCGGCATGGCACATCGCCAGCGACGCGGCGGGTAAAGTCGTCGGCTTTCAATGGGTCGCGCCGAATTCGACTTTGCCGCCAGACGCCGCAGATATCGCGACCTTCGTGCAGATCGGCCAAAACGGGCTCGGTATCGGTTCGGCGCTGTTCGAGGCGACCAAAGCGGCGGCGCGCACGCTCGGCTATAGTTGGATCAATGCGAATATCCGCGCCGACAACGAAGGCGGGCTGATCTATTACCAAAGCCGCGGCTTTCAGGATTACGGCGTGATCGACGGCTACACGCTGTCCGATGGGCAGGTGGTCGATAAACGGCTCAAGCGGTTCGACCTGTCGCTTACCTGACCCAGACCTCGACGCGGCGGTTTGCTTGCCTGCCCCATGCACTGTCGTCACAGGCCATCGGCATCGCTTCGCCGAAGGCATCAACCGAGATCCGGATGCGTTCCAGATTGGCGGTCACGGCAGCAGCACTGACGGCCCGTTGCACGGCCTCCGCACGGCGCAGTGCGATGTCGCGGTTGGCCCGCGCTGCCCCGTCACCATCACTGAACCCCACAAACAGCACATCGCGCGCATCGTATTGGCCCTGCTCCATCGCGCGGGCAAGTTGCTGCACGTTGGAGCGGGACTGCGCATCCAGCCGGATGGACCCCGCCTCAAACCGGAACGAGGTGGTCAGCCGTGCCATCGGCTTCAGAGTCGCGTTCATCCGCTGCAATTCCTGCAAGGTAATCTCCTCCCCAGCGACGGTAATGGCGTTGGAGAACCGGTTGCCCTGCTCTTCGATAGGAATTTCCTCGGGCGTCTGGTCCACAAACCCTGCCCGCCGGATCACATTCTGCGCGGCAGGTTCGCGGGTGAAGGCCAGAAACTCGCGGGCGATCAGCGGCAGGCGGCGGGCGGGGAAATAAAGAAACATCGGCGCGGTGAGCGGATAGTCTTCGGTTTTGATTGTGCGCCGTGCCGCATCAAGGTCAAACCCGCAGTCCCCGCCCAGCGTCAGCACCTGTGTATCACGGTGATCGGCATAACTGGTGATCCCCAGTGCGAAAATATCCTTGGAGACAGCCTCCGCCAACTCGGCGGGCAGCGCATGACGGATGATGCCGTCGGTCAATTGCAGGCTGGCGGGGGTCATCACATGGTCGACGATGGCTTGGCTCAATCCACTGGCTACGGCAGGTAGGTGTAGCTCGATCGGCGCGTCCGGCCCGCCCAGGTCCTGCCAGTTCGTGACCCGTCCAGCGAACACCCGCGCCAGCGTCTGCGGCGAAATGCGTTTAACTGGGTTGGTCGGGGATACCACAGGCACAACGGCATCCAAGGCCAGCACGCGGCTACGGTTGGCACCTGTCATATCGCCGAGCCCCAATTCGCGGGCATTGATCCGTTCTTCGCGCCGGATTTCACGCAGCGCCATGACGATATCGGCATCATCGGTCAGCAGATCGGCAAAGCCTTCGTCGGTATTGGTGGCACTGAACCTGAACCGAGCGGCAAGCTGGCCATCATCTTTGCGCGACAACGATAGCGTAAAGACAGTTTCGCTGCCTTCGCGGACGACGGTGTAATTATCCCGTTGGGAAAAGGCCTCGATTAGCGCCGGCATCAAAACCGCACCCATTGTGGCAGAGCCGGATAGATCGACCTCGGCCACGAAGTTCTCGAGGTTCGGACAGCCGGGACCGTCACAATCGACGCCCGAGCCATCGATCGTCAGCTCGCCGTATTCAGTGCGCAAACGGTAAAACTCGCCGTCGTACCCCAGAAGCATGCCAGCGAGTTCGACCTTGCCATCGCGTGAGGTCAAGGTCACATCCTGCGCTTGCGCGGCAAGGGTTGTGCAAAGGAAAAATGCGGCGATGGCCGCCGCATGTTTCAGGTTGATCATGTGACCCCGAGGTGTTGCGTTAGTTCTGCGCAACCTTCAGGTCTTGGAGCAAATTATTCAACACAAGAAAGCTGCCAACCGCATCGCAATCCGGCACGGGGAGTGTCAGATTCTGGGTTTTGATCCGGCCACCGCTATCGATTTCAAGCGTTTGCGCTTCAATCTCGACGCCACAGTTGCTGGCGCTTATTTCTGTCTCAACACTCAACGCGACGTCGCCAGAGCCTACTGCGGCGTTCTTGGGGAAGGTATAGACTTCTGCCAATAGCGGATCAGCGGCCATAGTGTCGCCATTGCGGGTCAGCATGCCACCGGTTCCGACCACGGTCGCCGCCATATCACCAGGCGCGCCAGACCAGACATGGCCAGCGGTGCCGTAATCCGCACCGAATTCGCGGGCGTGTATCTGAAAGCCGGTATCGCCTTTCCACTGCAACACCACGCGGTCGAAATCGCTCAGGTCTTCGACGGTTGTCTGCGCAACAGCGCCATCACCATTGGTGAAGGCCATGACAAATACCGCATCCCGCGCAAGTGCAGGCACCTGAACCGACAGGCTGCCAGTGGCGGAGGTGGTTTCCGTGAAGATCATCCCGTTATGGTGCACGGTAATCCGCTCGTTGGGCAGACAAGGCGCATCGAGTTGCAGCTCCACCATCGCCGTGGCGACAGGTCGCGCATCGGCGGTTATCGCGCAGCCGGGGCGCTTGATCTTGGCGGTATCAGGCATGGCGGGCTCGGCCAATACACTGCGCGGCGCAGAGACAGTGGTAATGCGGCTGTCCGTCGTGGGCAGCGCCACATCCGAGCTTAGCTCGCCGGAGGTAAGCGTGATTGCCTCGACCGTCAGCAGCGCGTTACTGGCCGAATTTTTAGTGACATAATCCTGCGGTACCGGCAGGGCGGACATGTCCTGATCGGGCCCATACCGTTTTTCAGCCGCTTCGCTGTTCTGCATGACAAAACCAATACCAAGCGCGCAGCCCAGCGTTCCGACCGCAGTCAATATTTGCTTCTTGCGTGACATGTTTTTGTCCCTTCCAACGGAATCGTTCAAGGACATGTATCGCGCTAGAAAGGGGCCTAGATGTGGCCAACTAGTGAGTTGTTTTAGGCAGAACCTAGGCGGGCTCGCTTACGCGAGCCGACCGTGGCAATGCTTGAACTTCTCGCCCGACCCGCAGGGGCAAGGCTCGTTCCGGCCTGGATCACCCCATGTGGTTTGGTCGTCTTCGACAAAGCCATCGGCGGGTTGATTGGCGTTTTCGGCTGCAAGTTGATCGTTGGCCGATGCATCTGCTGCAGCCTCGACTGCGGCCTGACGTCTGGCAAGATCTTCCAGCATCGCTTGACGCTCTTCGTCGGACATCGGCTGGATCTGGCCGAGCTTCTGGGTCACGTCCTGACGCAGGGAATCGAGCATCACCTCAAAGAGTTGGAAGGACTCGTTTTTGTATTCGTTCAACGGGTCACGCTGCGCGTAGCCACGGAAACCCACGACCGAGCGCAGATGCTCAAGAGTCATCAGGTGATCGCGCCATTTGCCGTCAATCGACTGCAAAAGCAGCTGTTTCTCGATATTGCGCATATTCTCGTCGCCGAAAGCGGCAGCCTTATCGGCCATCATCTTGTCGGTCGCTTCGATCAGGCGCTCGCGGATCACCTCGTCGTCAACACCGTCTTCTTCACACCAAGCAATGACCGGCACATCGACATTCAACTGTTCGATTACAGCAGCGTAAAAGCCCTGCGTGTCCCACTGATCGGCATAGGTGCGCGCGGGCATATAGGTGTCGATCAGATCGTCGATCACCTGATGGCGCATGTCGGTGACGATCTCGTTGAGGTCCTCGGCTTCCATGATATCGCGGCGCTGGCCAAAGATGACTTTGCGCTGTTCGTTCATCACATCGTCGAATTTCAACAGCTGCTTGCGGATGTCAAAGTTGCGGCCTTCGACCTTGGCTTGGGCCCGCTCCAGCGATTTGTTCACCCAAGGGTGGATGATGGCTTCGCCTTCTTTTAGGCCCAATGTGGTAAGAACTTTCTCTAGCCGCTCGGAGCCAAAAATACGCATCAGATCATCTTCGAGCGACAAAAAGAACGAGGTCCGGCCCGGGTCACCCTGACGGCCTGATCGGCCACGCAACTGGTTGTCGATCCGGCGGCTCTCATGGCGCTCTGACGCGAGAACATAGAGCCCACCTGCGGCCAGAACCTTTTTCTTCTCATCGGCGTGCTCTGCCTCGATCCGCTGGCGGATTGCGACGGGATCGGCCTCGGGATCTGCGTCCAGCGCCTCCAGAACCTTCAACTCGACGTTGCCGCCAAGCTGGATGTCGGTCCCTCGGCCCGCCATGTTCGTGGCGATCGTCACAGCCGCAAATTTGCCCGCATCGGCAATAATCTGCGCTTCCTGCTCGTGCTGGCGCGCGTTCAGAACGTTGTGCTCAAGGCCCGCCTCGGTGAGCAGCTTGCTCAGCATTTCGGACTTTTCGATCGATGTGGTCCCGACAAGACAAGGCTGGCCTTTGTCGTGAGCCTCCTGAATCTTTTCGATCATCGCCGCATATTTTTCCTGCACCGAGCGATACACGGCATCATCTTCGTCAATCCGCGCAATCGGCACGTTCGTCGGGATTTCCACAACACCGAGGCCATAAATCTCGGCAAATTCCTCGGCTTCGGTCAGAGCTGTACCGGTCATTCCCGCCAGCTTGTCGTAAAGCCGGAAGTAGTTCTGGAAGGTCACCGAGGCCAGCGTCACGTTCTCTGGCTTTATCGTCGTGCCTTCTTTCGCTTCGATCGCCTGATGCAGCCCGTCCGACAAGCGGCGGCCTTGCATCATCCGGCCGGTAAATTCGTCGATCAGCATGACCTCGCCGTCACGCACCATATAATCACGGTCTTTCAGGAACAGCTTGTGCGCCCGCAGACCCTGGTTGATGTGGTGAACGATGCTGGTGCTTTCGGGGTCGTACAGCGTCTGCTCAGGCTCCAGCAGCGAACGCGCGCGTAATTGCTGTTCGAGGAACTCGTTGCCCTCGTCGGTAAAGCTCACATTGCGGGTTTTCTCATCCAGATCGTAGTGTTCTGGCTCGAGCAGCGGGATCACCTTGTCGATGATGACATACATATCCGAGCGATCTGTGGAGGGGCCGGAGATGATCAGCGGCGTGCGGGCTTCGTCAATCAGGATGCTATCGACTTCATCGACAATCGCAAAATGGTGTTGCTTTTGCAGGATTTCGCTGAGGTTCGACTTCATGTTATCGCGCAGATAATCAAAGCCGAGCTCGTTATTGGTGGCGTATGTAATATCGCAATCATAGGCGGCGCGTTTAGCGTTTTCCGACATCTGCGAAACCGCGGCACCCGTGGTCATACCCAGCGAGGCAAAAACCTTGCCCATCCAATCCGCGTCACGTTGCACAAGATATTCGTTGACGGTCACGATGTGCACGCCCTTGCCGGTCAGGGCATTCAGGTAGGCGGCGAGCGAGGCAGTCAGGGTTTTACCTTCACCGGTCTTCTGCTCGGAGATATTGCCTTGGTGCAGGAATATCGCCGCCAAAACCTGTGTATCAAAGGCGCGCAGGCCCAATGTGCGGCGCGCACCTTCGCGGCAGTTGGCGAAGGCTTCGGGCAGCAGGGCGTCAAGGCTTTCGCCTTCCGCCACACGCTTGCGGAACTCTTCGGTCTTCTCGATCAGGCCCGCATCGCTGAGCTTGGCAAATTCCGGCTCCAGCGCATTGACCTGCTCAACCAGCGGACGGGTCGCCTTGATTTTGCGGTCGTTTGGTGTGCCAAAGACCTTTTTGGCGATTGTTCCGATACCGAGCATGTGATCCCCTGCCGAAGTTGTGATGTTTGCGCCGATCTGCTTGCCCAGCGTCCAGTGCACCCCTAGATAGGTGCGGAACCCGGCATCCGAGCGGCGCCCTTAGGGCGATGTAAGGGCCGCACGAAACGCTGTCAATGTAGCAGCCCTCCAGCGGGGCGAACGATAGGACGAACCATGCATAAACCACTCACTTTTCTGGCATCCCTGACCATTGCGGCCAGCCTTGCCCTGCCCGTTGCGGCCCAAGATGCACCGACCATCGATACAGTTGTCGCCTCCGTTAATGGCAAAGACATCACGCTGGGCCATATGATCGTGGCGCGCGCCAGCCTGCCCGAGCAGTATCAGCAGTTGCCGGACGACGTGCTTTTCACCGGCATTCTCGACCAGTTGATCCAGCAAACCGCGCTGGCTGATACCTTCACCGGCGATTTGCCGCCACGGGTGACGATCTCGATAGAAAATGAAACACGCTCCCTGACCGCAGGCGAGGTGGTCGAGGGCATCATGGCCGAGCCAGTGGCCGAGGATGCGATCAAAGCAGCCTATGACGAGCAATACGCCAACGCAGAGCCAACCGAGGAATACAACGCCTCGCATATTCTGGTTGAGACCGAAGAAGAAGCAAAAGCCATTCAGACCGAAATTGAAGGTGGCGCTGACTTCACCGAGATCGCCAAAGAGAAATCAACGGGCCCATCTGGCCCAAGCGGTGGTGAACTGGGCTGGTTCGGTGCCGGCATGATGGTTCCCGCTTTCGAGGCGGCAGTGGTCGAAATGGACACCGGCGCAGTATCCGACCCCGTCCAGACCCAGTTCGGCTGGCACATCATCAAGTTGAACGAAAAGCGCAAGAGTGAAGCGCCTGCTTTGGAAGATGTCCGCGAAGAGATTGAGCTGCAGGTGCGCCAGACTGATGTGCAAGCCGCCATCGAAAAGCTGACTGCCGATGCAAAAGTTGAAAAGAACGACGTCGAAGCCATCGACCCAGCCGTTCTGAAAAACCTCGACTGGCTGGAATAAACATGGGCAAATCACTTTCGGTTTCCCCGCTCGCCCCTGCGCAGTTCCCTGACCTGCCGGTTATTGAGGGCGTCCGCTTTGCCACAACGGCGGCGGGCGTCAAATATCAGGGGCGAACCGATGTGATGCTGGCGCTTCTGGCGCCGGGCAGTGCGGTTGCGGGGTCTTTCACGCGCTCTGCAACCCGCGCCGCGCCGGTGCTGGATTGTCAGGCCAAGATCAGCGGCGTCTCGGACGAAGGCGCTGCGATTCTTGTGAACTCCGGCAATGCCAATGCCTTTACCGGCAAGGGCGGCGTCGCGGCGGTTGAGGCGATTACCGCCGCCGTCGCCAAGGCCTGCGATGTGCCACAGTCCCGCGTCTTCACCTCCTCGACCGGGGTAATCGGAGAGCCTCTGCCCTATGAGCGGATCACAGCGGTATTAGGCGATCTGACCGCCAAGCTGGATGCTGGATCCATCGCCGAGGCCGCCAAGGCCATCATGACCACCGACACCTTCCCCAAAGGCGCCTCCGCCTCCGTCGAAGTGGATGGCAAGACCGTGAAGATCGCGGGCATTGCCAAAGGGTCGGGTATGATCGCGCCGGATATGGCGACGATGTTGGTCTATATCTTCACTGACGCGCAGATCGAGCAACGGGCTTTGCAGAACATTGTATCGATCCACACAGATGGCACTTTCAACTGCATCACCGTGGACAGCGACACCTCCACTTCTGACAGTCTGATCATGGCCGCGACCGGCGCCTCTGGTGTTGACGTAACCGAAAGCGAAGCGTTCAGCGATGCCCTGCACACGCTAATGCTTGACCTGGCACATCAGGTCGTGCGCGACGGTGAAGGAGCGACCAAATTTGTCGAGATCGCTGTTACAGGCGCCGCCAATGATGCCGATGCCAAGACCCACGCGATGTCGATTGCAAACTCGCCGTTGATCAAAACTGCTATTGCCGGCCAGGACCCGAACTGGGGCCGTGTGGTCATGGCGATTGGTAAGTCAGGCGCCGCCGCTGATCGGGACCGCTTGTCGATCCGCTTTGGCGATATCGAGGTGGCCAAGGACGGCTGGCGCAGCCCCAGCTACTCCGAAGAAGCCGCGGCCGCGCACATGAAGGGCGAAAACATCGTCATCGGCGTTGAACTCGGCTTGGGCGAAGGCACCGCAACGGTTTGGACCTGTGACCTGACCCACGGCTACATCGAGATTAACGCCGATTATCGGTCTTGAGGGCAAAGTGGTGAAAACTGTACTCGTCTCAGCCGTCGCCCTGATTGATGTAGACGGGCGGGTTTTGCTGGCACAACGTCCTGAAGGCAAACCAATGGCGGGCCTTTGGGAGTTTCCCGGCGGTAAGGTTGAGACGGGTGAGACGCCTGAAGCAGCGCTGATCCGCGAATTGCACGAAGAGCTTGGCATCGAGACCTGGCAATCGTGTCTGGCACCGCTGACCTTTGCCAGCCACAGCTATGATGATTTTCACCTGTTGATGCCGCTTTTTGCCTGCCGGAAATGGCAAGGCACGCCAGTAGCGCAGGAAGGCCAGACCTTGGCTTGGGTGCGGGCCGCGAACCTGCGCGATTATCCGATGCCCGCCGCTGATATACCCCTCGTGCCGATCCTTCGCGACTGGCTTTAGTTTCTCGTTAATGGTGTAAAAATTAACACATCGCTAATTATTTGAGCAGCTTTAAGACAATCTTGTAGATTTAGTGAGATTGTATCGTAGAATCACTTCAGGTTTGGGAGAGATCTACATGTTGCGTACAATTACCATGGGCTCGTGCATATCCGTTCAGGGCATCTTTGTTAAAACCATGCCAGATGGCCGGATTTGCGTTAAAGTTGATGACGTGGTGTTTTCGGGAAAACCGGTCACACGCTAAGCGTTACAGCGATATTTCAGTCGCCGGCGAACCAATTGCCGGTCACGGGCGTTTGCTCTCGAATAATTTGAGAAGCATATGCCCCAACAACGCATTACGATTGTCCTGAATTCAGCGTCTGGGCGTCACAATAGTACCGATCAAGAGACGACCTATCGTCGCGCGTTCGAGCATCACGGTTGCGATGTGCGCATCGTGCGGATCAGCGACTATGAAAGCGTCGAGGATGCAGCACGCGCAGCGCTGAGCAAAGCTGATCATACTTTGGTCGTCGCTGGCGGCGATGGCACTATCTGCGCTTTTGCCTCGGTTATGCTAGAGCATGACCGTCCCTTCGGCATCATTCCGTCAGGCACGTTCAATTATTTTGGTCGGTCGCTCGGTTTGCCCGAAGAGCTTGAGGCCGCGGTCGAATTGATTGTTACCGGCGCGGCAGGGCCGGTCGAAGCGGCGACGATTAACGGCAAAATGTTTCTGAACAATGCCAGCATCGGCGCTTATGCGGCAATCTTGCAGACCCGCGAGGGGATTTATAAGCGCTGGGGTCGCAGCCGGATTGCGGCCTATTGGTCTGTCGTAAAAGCGCTAGCGACATTTCGGGCGCCGCTGCACCTTGATGTGACGATTGATGACGTACATCGTAGCTTCAAGACGCCGCTTATCTTCATCATCAACAATGCCTTTCAGCTTGAGCAGATGGGGCTGGACGGCATCGACTGCATCCATTCCGGCAAAATGGTGGTGCTTCTCGCCCCAGACACCAATCGCTGGGGGCTCTTTAAACATGCGGCCGCCCTTGCTGTTGGATTGGCCAGAAAGCAAACGGATTACACCATGCATTGCGGGAAGGACGTCAATATCGTCATGAGGCGCGCCAGGCGGCCCGTCGCACGGGATGGCGAGTTGACCCGCATGGCAGGGCCATTTGAATTGCGCCGTACCAGCCGGCCCCTGCAAGTGATCATGGCGCCGGAGCGAACGGAGCAGGTCAGATGACCCGGCTCGTTCACCTTTCCGACCTGCACTTTGGCAAGGACCGCCCCGACTTGCTGGAGCCGCTGCTCACTGCTGCCGAAAACCTGAACGCCGACCTGGTGGTGATTTCGGGCGATCTGACACAGCGGGCGCGCCGGAGCGAATATCAGGAGGCCCGCGCGTTTATTGACCGTATTGCGGCGCCCGTTCTGTGCGTACCGGGCAACCATGACATCCCGATCCACCGCCCCTTCACGCGGTTCTTTGCGCCGTGGCGATATTACCGCAAATGGATTTCGGCGAACCTGACGCCCGTTGTCGAAACCGAGGACGCTTTGGTGGTTGGGCTGAATTCCGTTGATCGTTTCAGCTGGCAAACTGGCCGGATGAGTCGCGGTCGCCTGCGCAAGGCCTGCAAAGCGATGGAGGCCGCCGATCCCGGAAAGTTACGGATCATGGTCACGCATCACCCGCTCGACCATCCATCCGAGACAAAGAAAAAACCCATTCCCGGCGCGGCTGACGCGCTCGACAGGCTGATCACCTGTGGCGCGGATATGATCCTGTCGGGTCATCTGCACGTTTGGCATGCGGGCATGTTTGCCCACCGTGCCGGAAACAATGGCCAGCGCGTGGCAGTGCAGCTTCATGCAGGCACCAGCCTGTCATCGCGGGTGCGCGGCGAGCCGAACGATTTTAACCTGATCGATATTCGCACCACAGAAGTGGCGGTTGAGCGGATCAGTTTTAATGAAGAAGACCGGCGCTTCGAAAAGACAGAGGCCCGAACTTTCGAACGGGCCTCTGACAGAATAGTTCGGTAGCGCGGCTGCTTAGCTGAGCGTCCGCGTCACTTCCTCGCGCTCGAAAATCTCGATCACATCGCCGGGGCGGATGTCGTCGTAATTCTCGAATGCCATGCCACATTCCTGACCGGACTGCACATCGCGGACTTCGTCCTTGAAACGCTTGAGCGTTTTGAGCGAGCCTTCGTGGATCACGATGTCGTCGCGCAGCAGGCGCACACCGGCGCTGCGGCGGGCAGTGCCTTCGGTGACCAAGCAACCCGCGACTTTGCCGATGCCTGTGACCTTGAAGACCTCCTTGATCGAGGCATACCCTATGAAGGTCTCCTTGATCTCGTTGCTCAACAGGCCAGAAGCGGCGGCTTTCACGTCGTCCACAAGGTCATAGATCACCGAATAATACCGGATCTCGACGCCCTTTTGGTTGGCGGTGTTACGCGCTGAAGCGTTGGCACGGACGTTGAAGCCCATGATCGGCGCACCTGACGCTTCGGCCAGACCAACGTCGGTTTCCGTAATCGCGCCCACACCGGAGTGGAGAACACGCACGCGAACCTCGTCGTTGCCAATTTTTTCCATCGCCTGAACGATGGCCTCGGCGGAACCCTGAACATCGGCTTTCACCAAGATCGGTAGCTCGCTGACGCTCTGGTTGGCTTTGGCGTTGGCCATAAGCTGTTCCAGCGTTGTCGCGGCACCAGCGGCCGCACGTTTGTCTTTGGCCGCTTTCGAGCGATAGGTCGCGATTTCACGCGCCTGTGCTTCGGTTTCTGTCACGTTCAGTGCGTCGCCCGCTTCGGGTGTGCCGTTCAAGCCCAAAACCTCGACCGGAACAGACGGACCGGCCTCTTTGACACGCTCGCCTTGGTCATTGATCAGCGCACGGACCTTGCCGTATTGCTCACCCACAACAAAGATGTCGCCCTGACGCAGTGTCCCGTTCTTGATCAGAACAGTGGCAACCGGACCGCGACCGACATCAAGTTGAGCCTCGATCACGGCACCAACGGCAGCGCGATTTGGGTTGGCTTTCAGCTCAAGGATCTCTGCCTGCAAAGCAATCGCTTCGAGGAGTGTATCCAGACCTTGGCCCGTGACAGCCGAAACTTCCACGTCCTGAACATCGCCCGACATCTTTTCAACAATCACTTCATGCTGAAGCAGATCAGTGCGGACCTTGTCAGGGTTGGCCGAGGGTTTGTCGATTTTATTGATCGCCACGATCATCGGCACTTTCGCCGCTTTCGCGTGGTGAATTGCTTCGATGGTCTGAGGCATTACAGCGTCATCCGCTGCAACGACCAGAACCACGATATCGGTGACCTGAGCACCGCGTGAGCGCATCGAGGTGAATGCCGCGTGGCCGGGCGTATCGAGGAACGACAGGACCTGACCGCTTGCGGTTGTGACCTGATAGGCACCGATGTGCTGGGTAATGCCACCGGCTTCGCCAGCAACAACCTTTGCGTTCCGGATCGCGTCAAGCAGCGATGTTTTACCGTGGTCGACGTGGCCCATGATCGTAATGACCGGCGGACGGCCGACCAGATCCTTGGCATCGTCTTCTACGGTTTTGATCACGTCTTCGACGTCCGCATCAGAAACACGCACAACTTTGTGGCCAAACTCTTCGATGATCAGCTCGGCTGTGTCAGCGTCGATGACCTCGTTCTGGGTGACCATCATGCCGTTGTTCATCAATGCCTTAACAACTGCGCCGATTTTCTCGGCCATACGTGTCGCGAGTTCGGACACCACAATTGCTTCGGGCAGGTTGACGTTACGCACAATCTTTTCACGCTCGACCGAACCGCCCATCGCCTTTTGGCGTGCACGCTCCTGCTTGCGCTTCATCGCAGCCATTGACCGCTGACGACCACCTTCGCCGCCTGTAAGCGCTTGGTTCAGCGTCAGCTTGCCACCACGACGGTTGTCATCGCCTTGGCGGTTGCGCTTGTCTGTATCCTCACGGTCACGTTCGGTTTTCCGTGCGGGTGCCGGTGCGGGTGATTTCGCATTGGCTTGTTTGGAGGCGACAGGATCGGACGGCGCAGCAGCAGCCTGAGCGGCAGCCTCTGCTTCGTTCTTGCGGCGTTCGTCTTCCTCGGCTTTCGCCTTGAGGCTTTCCTCGCGCTCGCGCTCTTCAGCCTCTTTGGCTTCCAGCTCGGCCCGACGGCGCTCGCGATCTTCGGCGCGCGCCTTCTCTTCGGCTTCGCGCTGAGCGGCCTCTTCGGATTCGCGGGCCTTGGCGGCCTGAACCGCCTTCAGGCGGCGATCCATTTCAGCATCTGTGATGCCTGCGGGACGCTTGGAGGGGTCACCAACAGGGCCGGCTCCCGGCCCACTCGGCTTTTGGCCACCCGGTTTGGGGACCACAACGCGCTTGCGCTTGGTTTCGACCACAACGTTTTTGGTCCGCCCATGGCTAAAGCTCTGCTTTACATTGCCCGGGCGTGCGCTGCCGCGCAGACCCAAAGTCTTCTTGCCGTCACTATCGCTCATCTAGCTCGTCTATCCTTTCGGCTGGCCCTTGCCAGCCTCGTTATCGCGCACGCCTCGTAGTCGTTGGGCTTCCTCTACAACACGTTGCGTGAGTCCACCAGAGGCGAGCGCCCCATGTATCACAGTTTGGCGACCGAATGCCAAACCCAATTCATCTGCGGTCAGCCACCCGATATAGTGGCCATAATGCGGAGTGCTCAGCTTGCTTTTACCGCGCCCTGAGCCGTCTACCGCCTGTATCAATACTTCGGCCTCTTCGGTCTGCAACCAGCCTTTGACCTTTTCGTATCCCGCTACGGCCTTACCGGCCTTGCGTTGCAGCGAAATCAAATCAACGACCCGCCGCGCCAATTGCCGTTCTACCTCGTCTGGCAGATCTTCGGCTACCTTCACGGGCTGCTTGGCGGCCCGTGAAAACAAGTTCTTTTTCGTTGCCAGCTCCAGGGCGGCCCGATCAGCGGCGACATACATGCCGCGCCCGGGAAGCTTGCCCAGTACATCCGGGAAAACCTGACCATCCGGCCCCACCACGAAACGCACCAACCCATACTTAGGTTGGACTTCGCCCGTGGCAATGCACTTGCGGTCAGGACCGTCTGTCCGGTCGTTCGGAGCGCCATTGCGACCCATCAGGAAACCTCGAGGCCTGCGATCAGGCCTCGATTTCCTCGCTGGCTTCGTCGTCTTCGGCGTCGCCTTCCAGATCGCTCGGATCAACCCAGCCCAGCATGACCCGTGCGGTCATGATCATTTTCTGTGCTTCCTCAAGGGTCACTTCGAATGGTTCCAGCGTGCCGTCATCCTTCACGCGCTCGCCATTCTCGGTAGTCCAACCGCCAGCCAGCTCCCAATCGGCGCAGGTGGCGAAATCTTCGAGCGTTTTTACATCGTCTTTGGCAAGTGCCTCTAGCATCTGGGGTGTCAGGCCTTCAAATTCAACCAGGCTATCTTCGACACCCAAGGCACGGGCCGCATCCAGCGCCGCTTTGTTCTGCGCTTCCAGCACATCCTGTGCGCGGGCTTGCAATTCCTTCGCGGTATCTTCGTCAACACCGTCGATTACCAGCAGTTCGTCAACTTCGACGTAAGCCACCTCTTCGAGGTTTGTGAAGCCTTCGGAGACCAGCAACTGGGCGAAGAATTCATCGAGGTCGAGGTTGTCCATAAACAACTTGGTGCGCAGTTCGAACTCGGCCTGACGGCGCTGGCTCTCTTGCGCCTCTGTCATGATGTCGATGTCGAGACCGGTCAGCTGTGACGCAAGGCGGACGTTCTGGCCACGACGACCAATCGCCAGCGAAAGCTGTTCTTCGGGCACAACGACTTCGATCTTGCCTGCTTCTTCGTCAAGAACCACCTTGGTGACCTCGGCGGGCTGCAATGCGTTCACGAGGAAGGTTGGCTGGTCTTCGTTCCACGGGATGATGTCGATCTTTTCACCCTGCAATTCGTTTACCACGGCCTGAACGCGCGAACCGCGCATACCGACACAGGCACCGACCGGATCGATCGAGCTGTCATAGCTGATCACCGCAATCTTGGCGCGCGAACCGGGGTCGCGGGCAACGGCTTTGATCTCGATGATGCCGTCATAGATCTCGGGCACTTCCATCTTAAACAGTTCGGCCATGAATTCAGGTGCCGTACGGCTCAGGAAAATCTGTGGGCCGCGCTGCTCGCGACGGACTTCTTTGATATAGACACGGATACGGTCGTTCGGGCGATAGCTTTCGCGGCCGATTTTCTCGTTGCGACGCAGGATCGCTTCGCCTGCACCAACATCAACGATGACGTTGCCATATTCTTCGCGCTTGACCTGACCGTTGATGATTGTACCGGCACGGTCTTTGAATTCTTCGTACTGACGGTCACGCTCGGCTTCACGGACCTTTTGCAAGATCACCTGCTTGGCGGACTGCGCAGCAATCCGGCCCATTTCCACGGGCGGTACTTCGTCAACGATCTCATCGCCGATTTCTGGCGCTGTCTTCTGCTCGACATCCTGCATCGCGGCGTTATCGGCCTCGGTCGGGACGCGCATTAAAAAGCGGCGGATCGGGCGCGAAACAGCGCCTTCTTCCTCAGAGACTGACATGCCTTTGACCACAACGATCGGCGTGCGTGAGGCTTTGACAGTTTCAGCAGCCTGCTCGGGCGTAAACTCGGACTGGTAGTTTTCCAGAATATCTTCGGCAACCACGGTGCGGACGCGGGTGAATGTCGCGCGGCCGGTCTTGCGGTTGATCGACACGCGAATGTCCATCTCGGCGCCGTAGCGGGATTTGGCCGCACGGGCCAAGGACTCTTCCATTGCTTCGACCACCAAACCGGGGTCGATCATCTTTTCACGCGCTACAGCTTCGGCAGTTTGCAACAGCTCGAGCTGGTTGGCAGATGTAATGGCCATCAGTTTTCTCCCTCATCAGACTCGTCGGTCTGGATCTCATCAAACTTTGTTTCGTCAATTGCGCCCGATGCCTTGCGCTGGCGCAGCATCTCGCGAATCAGTTCGTCGGTCAGGACCAGCTTGGCGTCAGTCAACCATTCGAACTTGAGGCCAATGGTGCCCTCTTCGACGTTGATCAACACCTCGTCACCCTCGACACCGGCCAGCTCGCCTTTGAACCGGCGGCGGCCATCAATCAATTCTTCAGTTTCGATCTTGGCCTCATAGCCCTCGAAAGCTTCAAAATCCTTGAGGCGGGTCAAAGGCCGGTCAATGCCGGGGCTGGAAACTTCGAGCGTGTATTCATCAAGGATCGGATCCTCAACGTCCAGCGTGGCCCCGATGGACTGGCTGATCAGCGCAAGATCATCGACCTCGATACCGCCATCAGGGCGGTCGGCCATGATCTGCAAAATGGTGGATTTGCCCGACATCAGCCGAACGCGCACCAATTCGAATCCCAGATCCTCGATCACCGGAGTGATGATCTCGGCCATACGGCGGTCAATGGCGGCTTTGGCGATTAAGTCGTTGTTGGACATAGTTTCCTGCAAGCACAAAAAAACGGGCGCGCGGCCCGTGTTCAAGATCGGTGGAGCGTTTGGTTTGGACCCGAACGCGCCGCTGTTGAAGGGGATATAGGCTGATTGCGCCAAGACTGCAAGCCCAGTGATCAGGGCCCCGAAAGGCGGAGTGCGTAAGGGCGCGACATTCAGCCGAGCAGCGTTATCCGAACCACCAGCGTTCAGCAGCGCGCAGATTATCCATGCTGCGCTGGGTGCCAATCTGTGCCGGATGCGCCAGATCGCGATTTGCCGCACAGCCCTTGGCCACCATCAACCCGCGATCGCAGCCTTTATGCCCGACAGGCAGATCAGCGGCATCAACGAGATACTCCTCTAGCGCCTGCACCCGCACCTGCGGCGCCGGGATCGACACCAGCTCAACCTCGTCAAACCAACCCGCCTGTCCGTCTTTGTAGTGGCTGGCAGCGCGCGTTGCGATCACCTGCTGTCCAGCGGCGAAATGGCGAAGCTGGTAGAGCCCCGTGCCGATACCCGCCATCGGCGCATGGGCGGACCGGATGATGAACTCGGGCGCAGAAAGCCGCAGCGGCAAACCGGCGTCAGGCTCATCCAGCGTAATTTCCAGTCGGTCTTTGCCACGCTCGGTGATCACGGCACCCGATCCCAGCGCGCCCCGCAGGCTGAACGCCACATCCCGCGCCGTAACCCGCGCCCCGTCATGAAAAAGCACATCAGGCCGCAGATCAAACTGCCAAACGTGGCCCAGCGCATCGGAGCGCCAATCCACCGCCAGCTCGCCGCGCAATGTACCGTCGGCGGCAAGCTCGGTCAGTGTGTCAAAGATCAGCCCCTGCCGCGCGACCTGCATGAACAGCCCGTCACCCTGCGCCCAGGTATCGCTGCGCATCGCTCCTGAAAGCGCCACCCGAAACCGCCCGCCTTGACGTGGGGCGCCTGCCGCAGAAACGCCTGTCGCGGCGAGCAAAGCGGCCGCTGCCGCGCTGGAAAATAGCGCGCGTCGGTCAAGCTGGGGGCGGCCTTTGGTCATGCTGCTGCAATCCGGTCCATGGCACGCACCAATTCGCCGCTGATACCCGGCTCCGATAGGGCGTGCCCTGCATTGCGCACCATCTTCAACTCACCAGCAGGCCATTTTTGCACAATGTCATAGGCGCTTTTGGGCGGGCAGATCATGTCATAGCGGCCCTGCACCACGATGCCGGGAATATGGGCAATCCGGTCCATATTTGTCAAAAGCTGACCATCAAACTCCAGGAAACCCGCATTGGTGAAATAATGATTCTCCAACCGCGAAAAGGCGCGGGCATATTCCGATGGCCCCTCATGGCTGCTGCCAGATGAATGAATCGAGGCCAGCGCATTTTCCCACGCCGCCCAGGCCCGTCCATACTTCTGCTCGGTCGGCAGATCGCCGGAGAACAAGCGGCGGTGATAAGCTGCGATCATATCGCTGCGCTCGTCTTCGGGGATCAGCGCGATAAACCGCGCCCAAACCTCGGGCCAGAATTTGCCCGCCCCGCCGCCATAAAACCAGTCGAGCTCGGCTTGGGTCATCAGAAACACGCCGCGCAGAACCAGATTGCGCACCGCTTCGGGATGGGCCTGCGCATAGATCAACGCCAGCGTCGCCCCCCAAGATCCGCCAAACACCACGAATTTCTCAATCCCCAGCGTCGAGCGAATCAGCTCGATATCCGCCACCAGATGCCATGTCGTATTGTCGGTGACCGAGGCATGGGGCCGCGAGCGCCCGCAGCCGCGCTGGTCAAACAACACAACGCGGTATTTTTCAGGATCAAAATAGCGCCGCATCGACGGGCTGCACCCGCCCCCGGGACCGCCATGGAGCACCACAACGGGGATACCTTCGGGGTTACCACACTGCTCGACATAGACCTGATGGCCTTGGCCAACCGCCAGCATCCGCTGGTCAAACGGATCAATCGGCGGATAAAGGTACTGCACCGCGTGCTTTTGGTCGGGAAACTTGTCCATGGACGCCCTATATAAACTGTCAGCTCAAGAAGAACACAGGGAGAGCAAAATGCAAGGGCAGCGATCAACCGTAGATACCGCTGAAGTCGCGAAATTCGAGGCAATGGCGGCCGAGTGGTGGGATCTGAACGGCAAGTTCAAGCCGCTGCACATGCTCAACCCCTGCCGGCTCGACTATATCACCAGTCAGATTGCAGGCGAGTTTGATCGTGATCTTGCGGAGGCACAGCCGTTCAAGGGCTTGCGGATACTCGATATCGGCTGCGGCGGCGGCTTGCTCTCCGAGCCGATGGCGCGATTGGGGGCAGATGTTGTGGGCGCCGATGCGGCGGCGGGCAATATCCCTGTTGCGCAGGTTCATGCCGAACAGTCGGGCCTAGAGATCGATTACCGCCACAGCACCGCCGAAGCACTGGTCGAAGCGGGTGAGCAATTCGACATTGTGCTGAATATGGAAGTGGTGGAGCACGTCGCCTCGCCGATCGATTACCTGACCGCCTGCCGCGCACTGCTCAAACCCGGCGGGTTGCACATCTGCTCGACGCTCAACCGCAATCCAAAATCGTTTATGATGGCGATCGTCGGTGCCGAACATGTGATGCGCTGGTTACCCAAAGGCACGCATGAATGGTCCAAATTCATCACGCCAGACGAGTTGTTTGACCTGCTGACCCGCGCAGGGCTGGAGCCGGTTGATCGTAAGGGCTTTGTGTTCAATCCAATTGCTTGGACATGGCGGCTGTCGGATCGCGACTTGAGCGTGAATTACGTTACTGCGAGCCTCAAGCCTGCTTAATCGAGCTGACGCCTGATCTCGCGCAGGATTGGCAGCGCGGCGCGCGCCTGCTCTTCGCCGAGCTTTTCAACAACCTGATTGATCATCGGCGTAATCGCCGAGACCGCATTCACATGTGCGAGCCGCCCAGCGGGACTGATCCCCACCATCTTGCGCCGCGCATCGTCCCAATCGGGGCGGACGTGGATATATCCGGCCCATTCCAGCTTGTTGAGGGTATTGGTCATTGCGCCGCGGGTGACATTAAAAGTTTCGGCCAATTGCGCCGGAGAACGTTCGCTGCCGTGCCACGCGAGACTGTTGAGCACCGAGAAATGTGAGATTTCCATCCCCTTGGGCAGCACCCGCGTCAGTCGGTTGCGCACACTTTGATCGGCTGCCAGCAATTCGCTGAACAACTGGATCGCGAGGGTATTTTTCTCATCACTCATCAACTCAACCGGTTAGGGGCCTGAAAACGCGCGGCGATTGGTCAAGCTTGGTACCTTGCGCCGCGTCGCCTCGATGCTTTGTATATCCAGATCAACGGTATAGACGCCAGCCTCGGTGCCTGCGTCAAGCAGCACAGTGCCCCAAGGATCAATTGCCAGCGAATGGCCGTAGGTGTCGCGGGTTTTATGCGTCGCGCTGGCGTGGGTGCCGGTTTGCGCCGGTGCCAGCACAAAACACCCCGTTTCAATCGCCCTTGTGCGCAGCAGGCTGTGCCAGTGCGCAGCACCGGTGACGGGAGAGAAAGCCGCAGGTGCGGTCAATATCTGTGCGCCCGCCCCCGCCAATGCTTGGTAAAGGGCGGGGAATCGCATGTCGTAGCAAATGCTCAGGCCCAACTTGGCGAAACCGGTCTGTGCCACCACCGCCTGTGCGCCCGGACGGTAGCCAGCCGATTCGCGGTAAGTTTCGGTCTCGTTGATATCGACGTCGAACATATGGATTTTATCATAACGCGCCGCGATGTCGCCCGCAGGGGAGATCAGGAAACTCCGGTTGGCAAAGCGGCCGTCGGCATCGCCGGTTTTCAAGCCGAGCGATCCGATCAGCAGCCAGATGCCGGTTTCTGCCGCAACAGCACGCAGGGCGGCGAGGGTGATGTCGTCGTCTTCCAGTTGCAGGACATCATTCTGATGCGCGCGGCTGGTAGAAACACAGTTGGTTACTTCGGGGGTCAACACAAATTCAGCCCCCTGCGCTGCTGCATCGCGCACCATTTTCAGGGTCACCGGCAAGTTTGCCCCCGGATCATCCGACACGTTCAATTGCAGCAGCGCGACTTTCATCACGAGGCCAGCAGCGCGTCGAGTTTGCCTGCACGTTCCAGCGCGTGCAGATCGTCGGAGCCGCCAACATGGATATCGCCGATGAAAATCTGCGGCACCGTGCGGCCACCATTGGCGCGCTTGATCATCTCGGCCTTACGCTCGGGATTGGACAGCACATCAATCTCGGAAAAGCTGACGCCTTTGTTGGACAAAAGCCGTTTTGCAGCGTGGCAAAAACCGCAAAGTGGCGAGGTATAAAGTTCGACTGTTTTCATTTTTTGGATCTCTTTAATCGGAGGAGTAGCCCTTGATCTAGGTCTCTTTTGCCACGCGCGCCAGTGTTACGACTGAAATCGGTCCGGAACCGGCTGCCAGACAGGCGTTTGCGCAGGCGCTTAAGGTAGCGCCGGTGGTCATCACATCGTCTACTAAAAGCACGGGACGCCCGATCATCCTTTGACTGCGTCCGGTGGTGATACTGATCGCATCGTGCAGGGTATCCCACCGCTCCCGCGCGGTCATCCCGTCAAGCGTTTGGGTAGATTTGTACCGCCTGAGCAGATCAGGACACCAACTCATCTCCATTCGCTTGGCTAATGCAGCCGCGAGCAGCGCCGACTGGTTATACCGCCGCCGCAACAACCGCCGCGGATGAAGGGGCACAGGGGCAATTATTGCGTTTTCGGGGATCCGGCCAGCGATGGCATTGTGCATCCACAGCGCGGCAGGCTTGGCGATCTCCTGCCGGTCGCCGTGTTTTAGCGCCAGCACCAGTTTGCGCCCCACACCTGTATAAATCAGCGCCGCACGCCCTAACTCCCACGGGCGCGGATAGTGCAAACAGTCGTCGCAGGCGGCGGCCTCGGCCCCGATAAAGCCGGGCAAAGGAATGCCGCAGCCATCACAAACAGCGCCGCCGATGAAGCTTGTTTCGCTCCAGCACGGGCCGCACAAGCCAAAGTCACTGTCGACGCGGTCGCCGCAGGTCAGGCACCGTGCGGGATAAATCGCATCCAACGCTGTTTGAATTCCTGCCAACAACGTCATATTGACCTCCTATGACCGCGCACCCCACCATGACCGACCTCACTGCCCTTGATCGCTACCGCGCCCGCGCCACGGCGGCGGGGATGTTTCTGCACGAAGCAGCTGCGGATGATCTGCAGGATCGCCTAGGCATGGTTAATAAATCCTTTCGCCAAGGCGTCGTGGTCAGCGGGTTTCCTGACTTTTGGGCAGCGCGGTTTCCCGAGCTTGAAATGCTGGCCGCGCAGGAAACTCTCGCGCTTGAGCCTACCTCGCAGGATTTGGTGATCCACGCGATGGCACTGCACTGGGCCAATGATCCCGTTGGCCAGTTGATCCAATGCCGGCGGGCTTTGCGACCTGACGGGCTGATGCTTTCGGTGGGCTTTGGCGGGCAGACCTTGACCGAACTACGCGCCTGTCTGGGCCAAGCCGAAGCTGAAGTGCGTGGAGGCATGTCACCCCGCGTGGCTCCGATGGCAGATTTGCGCGATATGGGCGCTTTGCTACAACGTGCGGGCTTTGCCCTGCCGGTGGCCGATAGCGTGACGATCCTCGTTGAATATAGCGATGCCTGGCATTTGATGCGCGATTTGCGAGCGATGGGCGAAACCAATGCGCTTGAAGCCCGCCTGCGCCGCGCCACCGCGCGCAGCGTGCTGACCCACGCAGCCGAGCTTTACCAATCACATTTTGCCAAAGATACTGGCCGGATCACCGCGACTTTTGAGCTGGTTTTTCTTGCTGGTTGGGCGCCTGACGCCAGCCAGCAAAAACCTCTGCGGCCTGGATCGGCCCGCCAAAGTCTGGCCGCAGCGCTGAGTACAGACGAGACGAAGCTACCGATTTGACGCTAAGCTGACGAACCACTCCACTTTATTCCGTTCTAAGGATCTTTCTATGCAGGCCGCCCGCCCCGACCACAGCGCTGCTGACCATCCGAAACTGCCCAAACAAAAGGTCGGCGTGTTGCTGGCCAACCTTGGAACGCCCGACAACTACGACTACTGGTCGATGCGCCGTTACCTTGGCGAGTTTTTAAGCGACCGCCGCGTGATTGATTACAGCCCGTGGCTCTGGCAGCCCTTGTTGCAGTTGGTGATCCTGAGCAAACGGCCCTTTACCAGCGGTGCC
The DNA here is from genome assembly GCF_900112755.1 of Sulfitobacter brevis. Classification (GTDB taxonomy): domain Bacteria; phylum Pseudomonadota; class Alphaproteobacteria; order Rhodobacterales; family Rhodobacteraceae; genus Sulfitobacter; species Sulfitobacter brevis. Next base: position 151,732 of record NZ_FOMW01000005.1, read on the forward strand.
GCCTACAAATCAATTTGGAATCATGAAGCGGACGAAAGCCCCTTGATGACCATCACCAAAGCCCAGACAGCCAAAATCTCGCAAGCGATGCAGGCGCGGTATGGCGACGATGTGATGGTCGAGTTTTGCATGCGCTATGGCAATCCCTCGACCCGTTCAAAGGTCGCGGCAATGACCGCTGCGGGCTGCACCAAAATCCTGTTCTTCCCGCTTTACCCGCAATACGCCGGAGCGACCTCTGCTACTGCTTGCGATGCGTTCTTTGCCGCCCTTGGCCACGAAAAATGGCAACCAATCGCGCGTGTTGTGGAGCCATACTTCGACCGACCGGGTTATATCGAGGCTTTGGCGCAATCTGTTGAAAAAGCCTATGAAAATTTGGCGCGTAAGCCCGATATCCTGATCTGTTCCTACCACGGCGTGCCGATCCGCTACCTGATGGAGGGCGATCCCTACCACTGCCAGTGCCAAAAAACCACGCGCCTGCTGAAAGAGCGACTCGGTTGGGCCGATACCGAGATCATGACGACCTTCCAGTCCAAGTTCGGGCCCGAAGACTGGCTCCAGCCTTACACGGTTGAGGAAGTGGCGCAGCAGGCTGAGGCGGGCAAGAAAAGCATCGCAATCTGTGCGCCTGCCTTCTCGGCTGATTGCATCGAAACGTTGGAAGAGATCAACGAAGAAATCCGCGAAAGCTTTGAACACGCTGGCGGCGAGCAGTTTACCTACATCCCCTGCCTGAACGACGATGACGCCCATATCGCTGCGTTGTCGGATGTAATTGCAGAGAATCTGCAGGGGTGGGTCAGCTAAGCGGCTGATTCCACACCCTGAAAACAGAAAAGGCGGCGCCAAAGCACCGCCCTTTCCAATTTAGTAACCGTTACCGATTAGTCGGAAGCAACAGCAGCAGCAACCAGAGCCAGCAAGATCAGCGGGATCAGGATACCAGCCGAAGAAGAAGTAGCTTCTTCAACGATAACCGGCGCTTCGATGATCGGATCAGCCAGCGAGCCAGCAAATGCAGTCGATGCAGCAGCAGACAGAGCAGCGGCGAGAACGAGTTTTTTCATATTCATAACCTCCAGAAAAGGCGTGTTGCACAACGTACAATCACGCACCCAAGACTTACCTCGTGAAACTTTGTAAACAGCATAACTTGAGGATTGCAAACCCGGATTCAGGATTCAGTCCCCACAATCAGTGTTATGTCGTCAAATTAGCAACACTTGAGTGCCCACATTGGCCATGCCGAAGAGCTCGGTAATATGCTCGTTATACAGACCGATGCAGCCATTGGACGAACGGCGGCCGATCTTGCGTGTGTCATGGGTGCCGTGGATCCGGTAATAGGTCCAGCTGAGGTACAGCGCGTAAGGCCCAAGCGGGTTGTCAGGGCCCGGTCCGATCACGGCTGGCCACTCGGGGTTCCGTTCCAGCATCGACGGCGTCGGGCGCCATGTAGGGGCCGTAACCTTCTGGGTGACGCTCGTGCGACCACGGCGGGTCAGCTCTTCGGTCAGTGGTACGCTGGAGGGGTAGAGCTTATAAATGCTCTGATCTTCGGACCAGTAATGCACTGCGCGGCTGTCGATATCGACAAGGATCGCGCCATTGCGGGTGTTGGAGAAATACGGCTGCCAGTCCAGCATACGAAAGCTGGAGATGTTGCGCGGTACGGATTCTGTCAGGTCACGTTCGGCTTCGGTCGTGGCGGCAGAATTAACCGATGACGTGTTTTGAGCCAGTGCCGGAGTTGCCAACAGGGCTGCGCTGCCTGCAAGGAACGTCCGGCGGCTGGGGTAAGGAAATCTCTTGTCAGACATGTGTATGTCTCCGTTGAGGGTATGGAATAATTCTGTGCACTATATGGCTTGAATGCCGCAGTTTCAAATCAAAGCCGCGTCATCAAGCAGAGTCACGCCGATGTGCGTTTGAACTGCAACGCCACGCCATGTAAGGACGTGCAAACCAAATTGCGTGGAGCTGCGCCATGATCCGTCTACTTTCTATTCTTCTTTCTCTCACGATTGCCCTCGCGGCTTGTGTTCCTGCATCCACGCCCAATGGGTCAGACGGCAGATCAAACCCTCGCGCCTATCGCATCGACCGGGCTGATGCCGGAAAGATTCAGTTCCGTATGGTTGATTCGATTAACGCACTGCGTAGTTCCGCAGGTGTTGCCCCGATCCAGCTGGACGCCAAGCTGAACGCTGCAGCAGCGACACACTCCCGTGATATGTCGGTGCAGAACCGTCCATGGCACTTCGGCTCAGACGGGTCGTCACCTTTGGACCGTATCCGCCGCGTTGGCTACACTGGCCCGCTGGTCGGCGAGAATATCTCCGAGACCTACGAGACCGAGCTTGAGACTTTGGCCGCGTGGATGGAACAGCCCGACACCCGCCGCATCATCATGACAGAAGAATCCCGCAACATGGGTTTCTCATGGCACCAGGAATCCGGCGGCAAAATCTGGTGGACGCTGGTAATGGGCGGCTAAACAAAAATGGGCGGCCCACAAGGCCGCCCGTTTTTGCAGATCAGGGTTTCTACCAGAAATCCTAGGGCGTGATCAGGATCGGGGTTCCGTCACGCACCATCGCATAAACATCTTCAATCTCTTTGTTTTTTACCGAGATGCAACCCCACGTCCAATCATGCTTGAGGAATTTGCGCGGGTCCTGCTGGCCGTGGATAAAGATATCCCCACCAGGTGACTTACCCATTTCCTGCGCGCGCATCCGGTCCAACTCGTTGGGGTAAGAAATCCCGACGGACAGGTGGAATTTGCTATTCGGGTTACGCCGGTCGATGGTGTAAATACCTTCGGGCGTGCGTCCGTCACCCTCGAACGTCTTATGGCCCACGGGCGCAAAGCCAAGCTGAATGTCGTACTGCTCCAGCACCCGGTCATGGTGCAGCAGCATCATTTTGCGGTCGGTTTTGTTCACCACAACATAGGTGACCTCCGGCCCCCTATATTTCTTGAATTTGGTCTGACTACACGCTCCGAGCGCCACCAATGCAGTGCCGCCCAGAATCAATGTCCTGCGATTCATGTCCCTTGCCCTTTGCCTGCGGCCTTTTTGGCCATTTTTTCAGGGACTAGCATATATCGCGGAGTTTATCATTCAAAAAGAGGTGAACAGCGGCCTGCACGTCGGCCTGAAGCAGGTTCGCAACAAAACGCCGATACCGGTATTCCGTAACGTACTTAGGCAGGTTTTGTGAGGCAGGCGGCCAGCTCGACATGGCTGGACCAGCGGAACTGATCCACCACCTGTATCCACTCCAGCACATAGCCCGCCGCGACCAGAACCGCCGCATCGCGGGCAAAAGACACCGGGTTACACGAGACATAGGCCACTTTTGCAACCTTACTGCGCACAATCTCGGCAATCTGCGCCTCGGCTCCGGCGCGGGGCGGGTCAAGTACAACGGCGTCGATCTTAGCCAGCTCATCCGGCAACATTGGACGTCGGAACAGATCGCGGGTTTCGGTGGTCACCGGTTTTAGCCCCTTGGCCATCCGCCAGCCCTTGTCCAAGGCGGCCAGCATCGGCTCTTCTGATTCGACCGCATGAACGGAGGCATGCAGCGCCAGCGGCAGCGCGAAGGTCCCGACACCGGCAAATAGATCAACGATATGCGCCGCATCGCCAACCGCTTCCCTGACCGCGTGCAGCAGTGCCGCCTCGCCGTGGGCGGTCGCCTGAAGGAAAGCACCTGCGGGGGGCGTGACATCTGCCCTGCCCATGCGCAGCACCGGCGGCACCCGTTGGGCAATCGTTTCGCCCTCCCACGTCAGCCGCGCCAGACCCGTCTTTTCACAAAGCTCGGCCAGCTCCTGACGAAGAGGTCCGTCGAGCTCCTTGCCGTTTTCGACCGAAACATCGAGCCCGTTATCACAGGCCGTCAAAGTCACCGCCAAGGCAGCCTTGCGGCTGGTACCGATCACGGCAAGCTGTTCGGCAATCGGAAGTCCGGCCATCACAGCAGGAGAGAGCAACTTGCAGTCGGGGATTTCGATAATCACATCCGAGGCACGCCCGTGAAAACCGACCATCGCCGCCTTTTTGGTGCGCCGCGCGGTAACTGTGGCCCGTCGGCGCGATTGCGGCGGCGAAGTTTTAATCGGGCGGAACGTCGTTTCCAACCCATGTGCCGTCAAAGCGTGCCGGACAAAATCAACCTTCCACTCCGCCACAAATGGATCAGAAGCATGTTGCAGCAGGCACCCGCCGCAAGACTTGAAATGGCGGCACGGCGGGGCCACCCGCTCCGCCGAAGGGGTGATGATACGCACATCGCGCAGCGTTTGGCCTTCAAGCGTGCCTGAAACCAGTTCGCCGGGAAGGGTTAGCGGGGCATAGACCGGACCTTCGGCGATCCCGTCGCCGTGATGACCAAGTCTGTGGATTTTATATTCGCTCATGCACAGGCCATAGCGTGAGCGGCGCTGTTGCGAAAGGCTCTATTCTGCGGCGTCCATGCTGAGGAACCCGCCGGACTGGCGCTGCCAATACCGCGCGTAAAGCCCGTCTTGCGCCAAGAGAGCCGCGTGTGTGCCATGCTCGGCAATGCCGCCTTGATCCATGACCACGATCCTATCCATCTCGGTCAAGGTCGAGAGCCGGTGCGCGATGGCCAGAACGGTCTTGCCCTGCATCACTTGCTCCAATGCCGACTGGATCGCGGCTTCGACCTCACTGTCGAGCGCGCTTGTCGCTTCATCCAGCACCAGAATAGGCGCGTCTTTGAGGATAGCGCGGGCTAAGGCTATGCGTTGGCGCTGCCCGCCAGAAAGCTTGACGCCTCGCTCCCCCAGATGTGCGTCATAGCCGCGCCCGCCCCTGTGGTCCTGCAATTCAAGAATGAAATCATGCGCCTCAGCGCGTTTGGCGGCCTCCATCACTTCGGCATCTGTCGCGTCAGGTTTGCCGTAGCGGATGTTGTCCATCGCCGAGCGGTTGAACATCGCAGTTTCCTGCGTGACCATGCTGATATTCTGCCGCAAACTCTCCTGAGTGACATCGGCGATATCGGTCCCGTCGATCAAAATGCGCCCCTCCTCTGCTTGATAGAGCCGCAAGAGCAGCGAAACCAAGGTTGATTTCCCCGCGCCCGAGGCACCGACGATGCCGAGTTTTTCGCCCTGCCCGATGGTCAGATCGATCCCGCCAATGCCGCCCTTTTCACGACCATAGGCAAAGCCCACATCTTGAAACGCGATTTCGCCGCCTACGACCACCAGATCCTGCGCATCTTGGGCGTTCTCCACCCGCACCCGCGGGGTCAGCGTCCGCATGCCGTCTTCGATTTCGCCGACATTGGAGTAAATCGCCATCAGCGTGAAGCTTACCCAGCCGGTCATCTGCGCAATCCGGATCGAGATCGCGCCTGCCGCAACGATATCGCCCTCGCTCGCAATGCCGCGCTGCCACAGCAGAAGGGTGCTGCCGATCAGCAGAACCGGTAACAATCCCGCAAGGCTCATCAGCGCCAGCCGGAAGCCTGCAGCCAGATACCCGAAATCAAGCGCGCGTTGCCGGAAGGTACCCATCGCGCCCAAGGCGGCACGGTCCTCGAAATCGGCATGGGCAAAGAGCTTGACGGTTTTGATGTTGGTGATGGTATCGACCACCTGCCCCGACACCATCGCCCGCGCGCCCGCACGGGCAGCAGATCGCGCGCGCACCCGTGGCAGAAACCAGTTGATCAACCCGAAATAGAGCACCAGCCAAACGGTAAAGCCCAAAGCAATCCGCCAATCGATCCCGACCAACAGCGCGACCGAGCCAAAAAGCGACGCCAACGCAAAGGCCACAACGTTGATCACTTCCGAGGCGACATCCGTGACCGCGCGGGCTGCTTGCATTTGTTTTTGCGCAATCCGTCCCGCAAAATCGTTGTCGAAAAACACCACGTTCTGACCCAGCGTCCAGCGGTGCAACCGCGACAAGACCAGCGGGTTCAGGTTTGGTTGGACCATGATCGCGTTCGAGGCCGAGGACAGACCAAAGAGCACCGGACGGGCGATCAGAAAAAACGCTACCGCGCCTAAAATCAGCGCCAGATTGCTGCCGTCAAAGAAACGCTCGGGGCCCGAAGCGCTCGTGGCATCAATCACCTTGCCTAAAATCCAAGCGGTTCCCGCTTCCATCATGCCTGCCGCAGCCGACAAAAACGCCGCCAGCCACAACACGGGCCAAGCGCCGGAAAGGCACCACTTCATGAACGCCCACAGGGTTTCAGGGGGCGCGCCATCTGCCGCCCGAAACGGTTTTATCCAATCTGAAACCATCACGCGTCATCTTCTGTTTGCAGGAAACCACCTGACTGACGGCCCCAGAAGCCAGCATATAGCCCGCCCTGCGCCAAAAGCGCGTCATGGCTGCCCTCTTCGGCGATCTTGCCACCATCCAGCACCAAAATCCGGTCCATCTCGGCGATGGTGGACAGGCGGTGGGCAATCGCGATCACCGTTTTGCCCGCCATCATACCATAAAGCGTTTCTTGAATGGCCGCTTCCACTTCGCTGTCCAATGCGCTTGTCGCCTCGTCGAGCAGCAGGATCGGCGCATCTTTCAGGATGACCCGCGCCAAGGTGATGCGTTGGCGTTGGCCGCCTGACAGCTTTACGCCCCGCTCCCCGACCCGCGCGTCATAACCGCGATTGCCCTCCGGATCGGACAGATCGAGGATGAACTCATGCGCTTGCGCCTGTTTGGCGGCGGCGATCATCTGGGCTTCGGTGGCCTCGGGGCGCCCGTAGAGGATGTTGTCGCGCACCGACCGATGCAGCAGCGAGCTGTCCTGTTGGACCATCCCGATACGCTGGCGCAAGCTGTCTTGTCGGACTTTGGTGATGTCCTGCCCGTCGATCAATATTTGCCCTGCGTCGGGATCGTAGAACCGCAACAGCAGTTTGACCAAGGTCGACTTCCCCGCGCCCGAACGGCCCACGAGGCCGATCTTTTCACCGGGCTGGATTGTCAGACTAACCCGCTCCAACCCGCCGGACCCGCGCCCGTAGTGGTGGCTGAGTTTCTTGAGCTCGATCCGCCCATCGGTCAGCTTTAGCGGTTTGGCGTCAGGATCATCCGTGAGGTGGATGGGCTGTGCGATGGTCTCCATCCCTTCGGCAACGACACCCAGCTCGCGGAAAAACGACGAAAGCGCCCACATGATCCACGCGGTCATCGAATTCAGCCGCAGGGTGAGCGCCGCAGCAGCAGCGACCACGCCAACACTGGCCTCCCCGTTGGTCCATAAAGCCATCGCCCAGCCGATAACGCCGACAATCAACAAGCCGTTCAGCGCCACCAAAGTCACATCCATGATGGTGAAGATCCGCATCTCGACCTGAAATGTTTTACGCGCGTTTTCAATTGCATCTCGGGCAAATTCGACCTCCAGATCATGATGTGCAAACATCTTGACCGAATGGATGTTGGTATAGGCGTCTACCACGCGCCCCGTCACTTGCGACCGCGCATCCGAAGCGGCCTTTGACGCAGGACCGACCCGCGACACGGTCCACGCAACCAGCCCGCCATAAAGGACGAACCAGCCAAAAAGCGGGATCAAAAGCCGCAGATCAGAGGTGGAGAGCAAGATCGCCGCGCCGATCATATAGGCAAGCGAGTAGGAGATTGCATCAAAGACCTGAAACACCACCTCGCCCGCTGCTGGGGGTGTCTGCATGATGCGGTTGGCGATCCGGCCAGCGAAGTCATTCTCAAACCAGCCGACCGATTGGCGCAACACCTGCCGATGCGCCCGCCAGCGGATTAGCGTGCCGAAATTCGGCAGGATGGTGTTGTTGAGCAAGGCCACATCCAGTCCCTGCAGCACCGGACGGACCAGCACGATAAACAGCGCCACGAGCAGCAGTTCGGTCCCGTAGTCGGCCCACATTCGCGCCGGATCACCGCCCAGCAAATCCACGATTCGGCCCATGTAATAGATCAGCCCGATCTCGATTGCAGCGACAACGATCGACATCGCCGCCGTCAGTGCGAAAACCTTTTGAAACGGGCCGGCATAGGCGCGCATGAATGGCCAAAGCCGTTGGGGCGGGGCGTTGTCTTCGGCGTAATCGGTGTAGGGATCGACAAGATTTTCAAAAAAACGGAACATGAAAGGGAGTCCAATAACTTGAATATACGAAATGTTCAGGCGCTGCATTTGCAGGCCTGCCGTGGATGGTGGTTATGCCAACTTCAGCTGAACCAGATCCCGCGATACATTTTGCATTCCTCCGTCTTGTCCCTCGGCTCTACAGAAAAATACCATCTGTGTCGAGCTTCAGGGCGTAGCGAGCAGCGCGTCACGGCTCAGAGTAAAGCTGCTATCGATCCAGCGTTGTTCGAGCAAGGCAAGCCGAGCGCCCAGCGCGGGACCTGTGAACTGCGGCATCAGGTCGGTTGCGCGAATGGGGAACTGCGCCTCAGTCGCCGATTTTATCGTCTCTAACCCAAGCGGATCGGGCTGTGTTTCGGTCAGGGCAGCGCGCAGTACCAGCGCTTGCTCGGCGATGTGACCGCTGTGCCGATATGCGATTTCAGCGATCTTTTGCGAGCCCAGCGCCGCCCCTCTGATCTTTTCCAACGCGCTTGCATCGGCTCTACTCAGCCGCATTCGGCTGACAACATCTTCACCCCCCAACCCTGCAAGTCGGCAAATCCAATCAGGCTGAACTCCTGCGAGGGTTTCCATATGTACCAGAACGCTGATCCAGCGGTCGTCGGAAGCGGGCAGGATTGCGGGCAGCACCCCGATCTGGCGCATCACGGCGAGAGTTGGTGCCGGGTCTGGCGCGGCGAGGAGTTTGCGTATTTCCAGCCCGATACGATCCGCCGAAAGCGTCTCTAACCCGTCAATATTTGCAGAAATAGCAGCGAGGACTTCAGGGTCGTAGCCTTGGTCGGGCGCCGTAAAAAGTGCGGAAAACCGGAAGTATCTCAAAATCCGTAGGTAATCTTCGCGGATGCGGGCGCTGGCGTCTTCAATGAATACCACCCGCCGCGCCAGCAGATCGGGCAGACCTTCGAGCGGATCAATCAACCGCCCCTGCACATCGGCATAGAGCGCATTCATCGTAAAATCGCGTCGGCGGGCATCATCGGTGATGTTGTCCGAAAACGCGACGACCGCGCGGCGTCCGTCCGTTTCGACGTCTCTCCGGAAGGTGGTAATCTCGAACGGGGTACCGTCAGCCACAACCGTGACGGTGCCATGCGCAATGCCCGTAGGGACCGATTTCAACCCTGCCGCGCTGGCGAGTGTGATGACCTGCTCCGGCAAAGCATCAGTCGAGAGATCGACGTCACCGCCAAACCGACCCAATAGTGCATCCCTGACGCAGCCGCCGACGAAATAAATCTTGTGCCCGCCCGCCTCGATAGCGCGACACAGCTTTTGCGCCGCCGCATCGGTCAGCCACCACGTATCGGGTGGGATTATTGTGCCATCTGCTCTGTCCATGCCCGCAACATACGCGCAGTCGCGCCCCAGATGTAATAGGGGCCGTATGGCACCACGAAATAATGCCGCTGTTGCTTGCGCCAGCGCCGTGAATGCACAAGGTAATTCCGCGCATCCAACACATGTGTGAGCGGCACGGTAAAGACCTCCTCCACCTCGCCGGGTTCGGGGATAATGTCGAACTCTTCGCGGATCAGGCCGATCACCGGCGTCACCGTGAACCCCGTGACCGTTTCATGCGCCGGCAGCGTACCGAGAACATCCACCAAGTCAGTGGGAAGCCCGATTTCCTCTTTCGCTTCGCGCAAGGCCGCGGCGACGACATCTGCATCGGTCTCGTCCTGCTTGCCGCCCGGAAAGGCGATCTGCCCCGGATGGTGACGCAAAGCCGAAGATCGTTTGGTGAGGATTAATTCGAAACGCCCGTTGCGCTGAATAATCGGGGCCAGCACCCCCGCAGGCCGCAACGTCCGATCAGGCGACAATACGACATCGGGGTTCAGATCAAAATCGGACGACGTGACACCGGTTTGTGCCAACGCCGCCCGAAAGGTTTCAATCTCGTTATCCACCTGCTTCTTTTGCCTCGAACCCGACGCTGGCAGGATCAAGATCGTAATGTGCGCCGCAGAATTGACAGTCTGCGGTGACGCGGCCTTCGTCCGTGGTCATCTTTTCTATGTCGCGTGCCGAATAGATCGACAGGCTTTGACGAACCTTATCTTCGGAACACGAACAGCCAAATCGCACCGGCTGGGGTTCAAAAACCCGCGGGATTTCCTGATGGAACAAACGTGCCAGCAACTCGGTCGGCGGCAGGCTGGGGCCGATCAGTTCAAGCTCCTCAACAGTGTCGAGCAGGACATTGACGCGGTGCCAGTTATCGCCCTCTTCGCCGTCAACCAGATCGGTCGCCTTCAATACGTCGCCTGAGCCTTCGACCTTGGCAACAAATGGCGATGCTTTGGGCATGTGCTGCAACATCACACCACCCGCGCGCCAATGTTCCGCCGTTTTGGGACCGGACGACTTGCCAAAGCTGAGCGAGAACCGTGTGGGCAACTGTTCGGACTGGGCGAAATAGGCCTCGGCGCAGGTGGCGAGTGACCCGCCTGTGAGAGGCGTAATCCCTTGGTAGGGCGTCATGCCGCTGCCTTGATCGATCATGATCGCGAAATAACCTTCGCCAACCTGCTCAAAGGGCGTGCCGTCGGTCAGCCGGTCTTTGTCATAGCTGGCATAGGCGCGAATGCGGGCGGGCTGATCCTCGGACTCAGGGCCGTAATAATCAGTGGCGATCATCCGCACCGGTCCTTTGGACTGCACCTGCAGTGACAGCTTCCAGCGCAGTTTGACTGTCTGGCCGATCAGCGCGGTCAGTAGAGCCATTTCGGCGACCAACGCCTCGACCTGTGGTGGATAGTCATGCTGGCGCAGGATGCCCTCCAACACGCCGTCAAGACGCGCAACGCGGCCCCGCACATCAGCATTTTCGAGCTGGAAAGGCAGGACGCTATCGTCCCACGCGATCTGGTTTGTTGGGGTCATTTAGGTTTCCTTTTCGGGGGTCGCTTGGCATACCGCGTTTATATAGGCACAGCAACTCAGGGATAAAGGGGCGGCGAGATGATCAGACGTGTGGGCGACGCGCCCCTGAGCCACGAGCAGTATCGGCTACGTGCGGGGGTTTATGCGATCCTGCCGCTGAAACGAAGGTTTCTTTTGACCGCTCAGACCCATCCGCAACTGGATGTGCAACTTCCCGGCGGTGGTATTGATGCAGGGGAATCACCCTTGCAGGCGCTGCACCGCGAGGTTTTGGAGGAAGTCGGCTGGCGGATCGCAAAGCCCCGCAGGCTGGGCGCGTTCCGGCGTTTTGTTTTTATGCCGGAGTATGATCTTTGGGCGGAAAAGCTGTGCCATGTATATGTAGCGCACCCCGTGCGCCAGATTGCCGAACCGACCGAGCCGGATCATGTGACGCTGGTACTATCGGCTGCCCAGGCTATTCCCGCTTTGGGTAACGATGGCGACCGGCATTTTCTGGAGCAATGGGCCCGCTAGGCCGCACCGGAATATTCGAACAATATCCCTGAAACATCATCGGGGAACTCATCCATCCCCGAAAATTCGCTTAGCTCCCATATCAACGCTTCAAAATAGGCGGGGCCAGAGATGTCGCGGATATCTGCCATCAGCTTTTCGAGGCCCGCCTCTTCCAGCATTTCGCCAACCATATTGGGGCATTCGGTCACGCCGTCGGATAGGATGAGCAAACGCTCTCCGGGGGAGAGCTCCACCTCGAACTGATCAAAGTTAACGCCAGGCATCAGCCCAACCGGAAAGCCCCCCGATCCGACCTGAAAGGTCGTCCCGTCTGCCCTTTGCACCACGGGATGTGGATGGCCCGCCTGCGCAATCACCACCTTGCCGCTGGTCAGATCGGCGATTGCAAAAACCAGCGTAAAATAATGCTCGGTCTGCATTTCATTTAGCACGAGATTGTTCAGCAGTCTGATTACGTCTTTGGGTGCGCGGGCGGCATAGGTGCCGTCTGCCTGACGTTCAAGCGCAAGATTTTGATCGGGTGCAGTGCTGGAAAGATGCCCCGCCAGCCGCGCTGTCATCAAAGCGGAGCTGATACCGTGGCCCGAGACATCCAGCGCGAACATGCCCAATTGGTCATTCCCTATCGGAAACGAGCCGACCAGATCACCGCCAACATGGCCGCTGGAGCGTAGCATTAAGGTCACATCCGCCTGCGCAAATTTACGATGGCGTTCGCGCAACAGCGATTGCTGGAGCTTCTTGGCTTCGACTAAATCTTTGTCGAACGATTCGTAGACCCGCTGCAACTCTGTCAAAGTTTCGGAGATCATGCTGTTTTTCTGGGTCAGTTCGCGCTGCATTACCAAAATACGCTCGCCCGCTGCGATGCGCGCGCGCAACTCATCGTTGTTCAGCGGCTTCGTCAGAAAATCATCTGCCCCCGAATCAAGGCCCAGCGCCACCTCGGTCTTGTTGCTTTTTGCCGTTAGCAAAATGAAATAGGCATAGCGATCTTGCGAGAGTTCGCGAAACGCGCGGCAAAATTCCGGTCCGCTCATCCCCGGCATCATCCAGTCGCTGAGCACCAGATCAGGCATCCGCGCCCGGCATTTTGCCAAAGCAGCCTCCGCCGATCCCGCCTCCATCACCTCATAGCCCCAACGGGTCAGCAAAGCGGCCAGAATGCAGCGCTGAAGCTTGCTGTCGTCCACCAAAAGCACCAAGCGGATCGCGGCACGCCCCGGTGGCGTGTCAGCGGCAACGACGCGGTTTTGATAGGCCATATGATCTTTGCCAACTAACATCTCTGCCTGTTGGATAAGGCCCCTTGGTTAAGGCAAGATAAAAGCTCGATTTGCACCTAATGGAGGCGCGTGCGTAAGCGCTTCATTAACCTTGGCGTGGCAGTTTGCGGATACCAAAGGAGCATATCGTGATCAGTTGGGATCACGTCAGCTTGTTGCGCAGGGATATCGGCGACGCAGAATTTAATGCCGTTGTCACGCTGTTTTTCGAAGAGGTGGAAGGCAGGCTCACGTGTTTGCGCGACGCTCCCGACCCCGCAACCTTGCAGTCAGATTTGCACTTTCTCAGAAGCAATATGCTCAGCCTCGGTTTCGCCGACGCCTCGGTACTCTGCCACGCGGGGGAAAAGCTTTCGGCAGAAGGGGCTGCCAATGAAGTAGAACTGGATGATATTTTTGGGTGCTATGCCAACTCGAAACGGTTGTTTCTGGACGGGTTGGCAAAGTCGAAGCTGGTTCACACCAGCTTATAGAGACTCTCGGCGCTTACTTCGCCAAATGCATCCTGTGCCTTGGCACGCAGCATCTGCATGCCGGTGATCCAACGGTCATGATCTTGGGCGCGGTGCAGGCAATAATCCTTCACCACTGGATGGGACAGGATCAGGAACCGGTCCGACTCGACCCCTTCGACAATCGCCTGTGCCACGTCATGCGCAGTGAGCAACGACGCGCGCGTGGCCGCATCGGCATCTGAAAGCCCGATCAAGGGCGTGGCGACATATTGAGGGCAGACCACCGAGACATTTATACCGTCCTCGCCATGGCTGATCGCCAGTGATTCGGCAAAACTGACCGCGGCATGTTTGGTCGCCGAATAGGCCGCATCGCCGATCTGGTTCAGCAGTCCCGCGGCCGAGGCGACATTGACCAAATGGCCCGATCTGCGGGCTGTCATTGTGGGCAACAAAGCCCGCGCAGCATAGACATGCGCCATTACATGGACCTGCCAGTTCAGCATCCAGACCGCGTCTGGCGCCGAGGCCGCGTGCGTCGGATCGCCCTGCCCCAAACCGGCGTTGGAGACAAAAATATCTGTCGGGCCCTGCGCCTGTTCGGCTTGCTGGATCAGGTTCTGGACGGCAGATTCGTCGCGCACGTCGCAGGCAACGGCAATGCCGCTGATCTCGGTGGCCACCGCAGTCGCTTTGTCGAAATCCAGATCGGATACGCAGACCTTGGCCCCCATCCCCGCCGCAGAGCGTGCAAGCGCGGCGCCGATGCCACTGCCCGCACCGGTAATAATTACCGCACTCCCTGAAAACTTCATAACGCCCCCCTAGATCACGAACTGCGCCAGTGTTTCATCATTGGTGATGTCCGTATAGGTAAAGCCGCCGTCGGTGATGCGCTGGAACATTGCCGGAAAATTCTCGGGCTTGTCGGTTTCGATCCCGATCAGCACCGAACCGAAGTTGCGGGCGGATTTTTTCATGTATTCGAACCGCGTGATATTATCCTGCGGGCCGAGAGTTTCGAGGAAATCGCGCAGGGCACCGGGGCGTTGCGGCAAGCGCAGGATGAAATATTTTTTCAATCCGGCGTAGCGCTGCGCCCGTTCCTTGACTTCCGGCAGCCGTTCGAAATCGAAATTGCCGCCCGAGGTCACGCAAACCACTGTCTTGCCGCGGATCTGATCGGCCACCTCACTCAACGCTTCAATCGCCATCGCCCCTGCGGGCTCCAGCACGATACCCTCAACGTTCAGCATCTCCACAATGGTGACGCAAATTCGGTCTTCGGGCAGATTGATCACATCATCGCGTGAAATAGCTTTGAGCCGCGCATAGGTTCGTGCGCCCAGCTTGGCCACAGCGGCCCCGTCAACAAACGAATTGATCGGCGAGACGTCAATCGGCGCGCCTTCATCCAGTGCGGCAGCAAGGCTTTTGGCGCCCTTGGGTTCGACAAAAGTATAGCGGCACTGATCCCCGAAAAAGCTGTAGGTGCCGGCAGAAAGGCCGCCGCCGCCGACTGGCAGGATGATGTGGTCAGGGACCCGCCCCAACTCCTGCTCGATCTCGACCGCAACTGACGCCTGGCCTTCAATCACGTCTTCATCGTCAAAGGGCGACAGAAAATGGGCCTTCTCAGCCTCGCAAAAGGTCTGCGCTGCCACCAAGGTTTTATCGAAGTAGTCGCCGACCAACCGGACCTCGACCGCATCACCGCCGAACATCCGCGTCTTGAGAATTTTCTGTTCCGGCGTGGTCACGGGCATGAAAATAACGCCGCGCACCCCGAAATGACGGCACATAAAGGCCACACCCTGCGCGTGATTGCCCGCCGAAGCACAGACAAAAAGCTGCTGTTCCGGGATCACCTTGCGCATCGCGTTAAACGCGCCGCGCAACTTATAGGACCGCACCGGACTAAGATCTTCGCGCTTGAGCCAGATGTCGGCGCCAAAGCGTTCCGACAGCAGTTCATTGCGCAACAGCGGCGTTGGCGGAAACACCTGTCGCATCTTCGCGGTCGCCAATGTCGCCATCGCCTGGAAATTCTCTGTCACTTTGTGGCCTCTCAACGTCGGTTCTCTCTGCGATAGGCTTGCAAACAAGGCAGGTCAATGTGACGTGATCTTGCTCGTCGATGCAAAACCCGATACCTCGCGGGGCGAACCAGTAAGGAAACGCCGATGTCCGCGCCCAAGAAAGTTGTCCTCGCCTATTCCGGCGGGCTTGATACCTCGATTATTCTCAAATGGCTGCAAACCGAATATGGCTGTGAGGTCGTGACCTTTACTGCCGATCTTGGTCAGGGGGAGGAGCTTGAGCCCGCCCGCAAGAAAGCCGAGTTGATGGGGGCCTCCGAGATTTACATCGAAGACCTGCGCGAAGAATTTGTGCGAGATTTCGTCTTTCCGATGTTCCGCGCCAACGCGCTTTATGAGGGGCTGTATCTGCTCGGCACTTCCATCGCGCGGCCGCTGATCTCCAAACGTCTGGTCGAGATTGCCGCCGAAACCGGTGCTGATGCTGTGGCGCATGGTGCGACCGGCAAGGGCAACGATCAGGTTCGCTTTGAACTGGCCGCCTATGCACTGAATCCCGACATCAAGGTGATTGCACCGTGGCGTGAGTGGGATCTGTCCAGCCGCACCAAGTTGCTGGAATTTGCCGAACAGAACCAGATTCCGATTGCCAAGGACAAGCGCGGCGAAGCGCCCTTCAGCGTTGATGCCAACCTGCTGCACACTTCCTCGGAAGGCAAAGTGCTGGAAGATCCCGGCGTCGAAGCGCCTGAGTATGTTTATCAGCGCACCGTTGATCCGGAAAAAGCCCCCGATACGCCCGAGTTTGTCGAGATCGGGTTCGAGCGCGGCGATGCTGTGTCGATCAACGGCGAGGCACTGTCGCCGGCCACGATCCTGACCAAACTCAACGAGATCGGTGGCAAGCACGGCGTTGGTCGTCTTGATCTGGTTGAGGGGCGGTTTGTCGGCATGAAATCCCGTGGCGTCTATGAGACACCGGGCGGGACCTTGCTGCTTGAGGCACACCGCGGGATTGAGCAAATCACGCTCGACCGTGGCGAAGCGCATTTAAAAGACGAGTTGATGCCGAAGTACGCCGAGCTGATCTATAACGGTTTCTGGTTCAGCCCCGAGCGTGAAATGCTGCAGGCGCTGATTGACAAGAGCCAAGAGCATGTGACCGGCACCGTTCGCCTGAAACTCTACAAAGGTTCGGCCCGTACCGTCGCGCGTTGGTCCGAGCATTCACTCTATTCCGAAGCGCATGTGACGTTCGAAGACGATGCCGGCGCTTATGACCAGAAAGACGCGGCAGGCTTTATCCAGCTGAATGCGCTGCGCCTGAAACTGATTGCGGCACGCAACCGCAGGTTGAAAAAATAGTCGTTTCGGCTTGATCAGCCAAGCATACAAAAGGCCCGGACTTATCGTCCGGGCCTCCTACTCATTAACAAATACTCGTTAAACAGACCGGCCACACACACAGCCGGCGTAAACTTATTTCGCTGTCACAACCTGCATGACGAGATTTCCGTCAGGCTTGACCGGGCCGTCTTCTTTGGCGCCCAGCGTGTATTCAAAAACGCCTGTCTTCATTCCGCCATCTTCGGCATGAACCATCAACATCAGCATTTCGCCGGATTTGACTTCTTCCTGCAGAATCGCTGTGACGTCTGTATTTTCGCCCGCGCGCAGGGGCGCATAGCCAACGACAACGCCTGGCTTCATTTCAGCATCGGTGCGGTGCACAACCAACCAGCCGTTCGCGCCGGCCATTACTTTGCCCGCGCTAACGATACCGTTGGATACGTCCTGATCGGCGGCATCAACCATGGCGGCCATATGCGCGTCGGCGAATGCCATGCCGGCTGTCAACGTCAGTGCGGCGGCAGTGCTCATCAGAAACTTCATGGTAATCTCCCTGTTGGAACCAATGCCTCAGTCACGCAACGCGCGAGGTAGTAGTTTCAGCGGGAAGAAATTTTATTTTAGGCGCTGTTCCCAAAGTTCGTTGTAATAGGGCAACGCCGCATCACACACCGATTGCAACGGCGCGGGCAGGTCAGGCAGCGGCCCTTCGGCGCCAGCAATGCCCGTGCTGTTATGCACTGCACCATACCAATGCGCGGCCCAGATCCCGTCTTCAGCACGCGCACCACGTGGCCAACTCAGCATGGCAGGGTCAAATTCGAGATCGATTGCAGCGCAGAGTTTGCGCAACATGCCTTCGGGATCGGCACGAATGTCTGTACTGTCGATCACTAAACCGCCGATTTGCGCAAATAGATCGCTTTGTTGTTGATAGCCGATGTCCTGCAAGGTCGGGGCTTCGCGCTTGGCATCATAGCTGGCGATCACCCGCGCAGGGTGGCGGATCAGGTGGATATGCACACAGTCCTCGGCCCAGCCCATCGGGAAGCCGTCCATCATGTGATGCGGCATCTGCTTCATATAAAGGTGCGGAGTGCCACCTTGGGTGCAGAGCTTGGCAACCTTTTCGGGGTCGGTCTCATGCGCCTGCAAAATCTCGTCGCGCATCGGGTGGTCATATCCGGTAGCGGCCAGATAGGCAGCGTAGAACGGCTCGTCCATCGCCGCAAAATCAGGGCGGGAGGCGAAACTATACATCATTGCCGTGCTCAAATTTCGGGGCCCTGACCACATGGCGATGCGCATAATTTTCCATCCGATATTGAATTTTTTCCGTCTGCGTAGGTATGGCGCGAAGACAGCGCCGCGAAAAGCACGAAGATATGTTTCATCGTCACACGGGTTGGTCACTGCGCTTCACCACTGCGTGAAATCAGCTGATCCAAGTTGTTCTGTCGCGCATTTCGCGGCAGCCTCACGCGCAAAGGGAGAGATCATCATGCGGATTTCAACATTCAAGGTTCTGGCGCTGGCTGCGGCAATGGGGCTGGGGCTATTGGCCCAAACCGGCAAAGCGCGGGCGGGCACAGAAACACTCACCGTAGCGGGAGGATGCTTTTGGTGCGTGGAGTCCGATTTTGAGTCGGTCAAAGGCGTGGGCGATGTGGTGACTGGATTTACTGGCGGCACCTCAGCTGGCCCAACCTACGAGAGCCACGGCGACCATATCGAGGCTGCCGTAATTCCGTTCAACAACAGCACGGTAAATGCAAAAACGTTGCTGGATAAATTCTTTCGCTCGATTGATCCGACCGATGCGGGTGGGCAGTTTTGTGATCGGGGCCATGCCTATTCCACGGCTGTTTTCGTGTCCTCACCCCAGCAACGCGCGGCTGCCGAAGCGGCAAAAGCCGAGGCCGAAGCCGCGTTGGGCCAAAAGATTGTCACGCCAATCTACAACGCGGGCGCGTTCTTTCCGGTCGGGGCCTATCATCAAGATTACTACAAGAGTGACGAACGGCTGGCGATCACCAGCGTCGGCATCGGGCTCAAAAAATCAGAAGCCTACAAACGCTACCGCAAAGGCTGTGGCCGTGATGCGCGGGTGAAACAATTGTGGGGTGGTGCCGCGGCTTTCACCCATTAATCAAAGTTGTGGTTCCGCACCTCTCGGAGTTCCGGAACCACATCGGCAGTGCCGCGGCGCGTCACCATCAAAGCCGCTGCGCGCAGCGCCAGATCAAGCGCATCCAGCATTGCCATGCCGCGATCCAGCCCCGCCACCAGATAGCCGGTGAAGGTGTCACCCGCCCCCGTGGTGTCCACCGCGTTGACCTTGTAGGCAGGGAGGCGCGTGGCAGCCGCGCTATTGCGGGCAATGAGCTCGCAGCCCATGCTGCCCAGCGTCACGACGATGTTTTCAATCACCAGATCCGACAGTTCTTTGCCCGTCGCGTCGCGCAATTGCGCGGCTTCAACCTCATTTAGAACCAGCAGATCGATATGGTCGATCACTTCTAACACCGCCTCTGCGGAAAATGGCGCTGCGGCATAGACCACCTGCAGGCCCAGTGTTCTCGCAGTGCGGGCCGCGTAGGGCTGGCCGTTGGTTTCGTTCTGCATCAGCAGCACATCTTTGGCCGAAGCCTGCGTCAGCGCCCCGCCGATCATCTGTTCTGTCAACACCCCATTCGCGCCTGAAAACAGCACGATGCTATTTTCGCCAGCCCGATCAATGCAGATGTTGGCATGGCCTGTCGGCGTTTCGGTCAGGGTAATATGCGGCGTATCGACCCCGTATTCCAACAAGCGATCCACTGCCCACTTACCTTCTGGACCGACGGCACCGATATGCGAAACACGGGCACCGGCGCGGGCGCAGGCGACGGACATATTCGCGCCCTTGCCGCCCAAGCCCTGCTTGTAGTCGGTTGCGGCCAATGTCTCCCCCGGGGCGACCAAATGCGGCAGATAGTAAAAGTTATCTACGTTGATCGACCCGAGGTTCCAGATCATTCGCCGACCTTGCACGCCGCCAGTATCGCCATGTTGAGAATGTCGTTGGCGGTGGAGGTGGAGGAGCATATCTGGATCGATTTATCCAAACCGGTGAGGATCGGGCCAATGACTGTCGCCCCTGCCATCTCCTGCATCAGCTTGACCGAAATGCTGGCCGAATGGCGTGCGGGCACCACAAGGATATTTGCCGGACCGGTAAGCCGCGAGAACGGATAGTTCTTCTGGATATCGGTGTTCAACGCGACATCGACGGTCATTTCGCCTTCGTACTCGAAATCTACGCCACGCGCGTCCAACACCTTGGGCGCCATGCTCATTTTCACAGCACGTTCCGACAGCGGGTAGCCAAACGTCGAGAAGCTGACAAATGCCACGCGCGGTTCCAGCCCCATATGGCGGGCAACCTGCGCACCGCTGACAGCGATGTTGGCCAGATCATTCTCGTCCGGCCATTCGTGCACCAGCGTATCGGCGATAAAGACGATCCGGCCCTTGTGCAAAAGCGCAGTAAAGCCCGCCGCCCCATGTTCGGGATTAGCATCGAAAACGTGGTTCAGACGGTCCAGAATATGCGCCGACTTGCGGGTCGCACCGGTCACCAACCCGTCCCCATGCCCGTGCTGTAACATCAGCGCTGCAAAAACGTGGCGGTCCCGTGCAGCAAGGCGGTGAATATCTTTTGCATCCGCACCTTTGCGCTGCAACCGGTCGTAGAGAAAGGATTTATAAGTCTCGAGGTGCTCGGTATTGGCGGCATTTACCACCTCAAGCTCGCGCACCGCGTCTTCCATACCCGTCGCCCGCAGTTTAGTGGCAACGTCATCGGCCCTGCCGACCACCAGCGCTTTGCCCAGACCGGAGCGCTGATAGAGCACTGCGGCACGCAACACCCGTGGGTCATCACCTTCGGCAAAGATCATCCGCGCTTGGTTGGCACGGGCGCGGGCATTAATGCCGCGCAGGATATTCGCAGTCGGGTCCATCCGTGATTTCAGGCTCAGCTCATAGGCGTCCATGTCGATGATCGGACGGCGTGCCACACCGGTATCCATCCCCGCCCGCGCGACTGCCGGCGGGATGCGGTGGATAAGACGCGGGTCAAACGGGGTCGGGATAATGTAATCCCGCCCGAAGGTCAGCGATGTGCCGTAAGCCACAGCCACCTCGTCCGGTACGTCTTCACGGGCAAGATTGGCGAGCGCATGGGCGCAGGCGATCTTCATTTCGTCGTTGATGGCGCGGGCGTGAATATCAAGCGCCCCGCGGAACAGGTAGGGAAACCCCAACACGTTGTTTACCTGATTGGGGTAATCGCTGCGTCCGGTCGCCACGATGGCATCTGCGCGCACGGCGTGGGCCTCTTCGGGGGTGATCTCCGGATCAGGGTTTGCCATGGCAAAAATAACCGGATTGGGGGCCATGCTCGCTACCATATCAGGCGTGACAGCGCCTTTGGCAGAAACGCCCAGAAAGACATCCGCCCCCTTCATCGCATCGGTGAGGCTGCGCAAGTCGGTGTTGGCGGCATGGGCAGATTTCCACTGGTTCATGCCTTCAGCGCGGCCCTGATAGATCACGCCCTTGGTGTCGCACATGATGCAATTGTCGTGCCGTGCACCCATCGCCTTGAGCAATTCAAGGCAAGCGATGCCCGCCGCCCCCGCCCCGTTCAGCACAATCCGCACATCTTCGATTTTCTTACCCGACAAATGCAGTGCGTTCAAAAGACCGGCCGCGCAGATTACCGCCGTGCCATGCTGATCGTCATGAAAGACCGGAATATCCATCTCTTCCTTGAGCCGCTGCTCAATGATGAAACATTCGGGTGCTTTGATGTCTTCTAGGTTAATGCCGCCAAAGGACGGCCCCATAAGCCGCACGGCGCGGCAAAACTCATCAGGGTCTTCGGTGTCGAGCTCGATATCAATGGAGTTCACGTCGGCAAAGCGTTTGAACAGAACCGCCTTGCCTTCCATCACCGGTTTGGAGGCCAGAGCGCCCAAATTTCCCAACCCCAAAACCGCCGTTCCGTTCGAGATCACCGCCACAAGGTTGCCCTTGTTGGTGTAGTCATAGGCTGTCTCGGGGTTTGCGGCGATTGCCTCGCAGGGCACGGCCACGCCCGGCGAATACGCGAGGCTGAGATCGCGCTGGGTGGTCATTGGAACGGTGGCGGTAATTTCAAACTTGCCTGGCGTCGGCTCAAGATGAAAAGCAAGCGCCTCTTCCGAGGTGATACGGTTCTTATTCACGGTATTGGCTCCTCCCCGGTGCCTTGTTTTATCCTGCATAACGGCGAAATATCCGCAGCACAATCAGGGCAGTCAGGTGACGTACCGCACCCATTCGTGCGCGGACACAAATCGGTCGTGACGGTCGGGAAAATCCGCCAGCAGCCTCGAGAGCGCCCAGCGGATCACCTGCGGCCGTTCGCATCGGTTCGCACACCAGATCATGCGTACCAAAGTTTGCCAACGCTTGGGGTCGGCCTTGAAAGCTTGGTCCAGCGCCACAAGTTCGGCCTTAGGCAGATCAAGCTGTTTGCAACAGTCCGCTTTCAGCAGGCACAATTCAGCGTCCCGTGCGACCATTTCTGCATGACCGGCCAATAACTTTTCGGTCTGATCAAACGCACCAGCGGTGTATGTTGCACGGGCGAGTTTCTTGAGGTCTGTGCTTTGGGCCAAGGTGGGGAACTGGCCCAAGACTGTCACGATGAAGGCCATAACCTGCCCGATGCCCGCTTCGCCCAACGCCACGGGCACGATGCCATCCACGGCGAAGTTCGGCTCTGACAAAGGGTTGTCGGTGTTAAAGTCGGCAAAAAAGCTGATGTATTTACAGCCCGCAGCATTCGCCAAGGGCCAAAAATCTCCCCAACGGAATTGCGCGGTCTGCAAGGTGCCGATCTCGATCACGTAAGCCTCGGAACTGGCGAACAGCATATTGGTAAATCCGGCGCCATGGTACGACACCATCGCCTCGGCGTTTGCCATGATCGCGATCTGCTCCAACGGGCTGAGATTTTCAAACACCACGTACTCGAACCCGAACAGACGAAGATGATCAAAAAGCAGATCCTCGCCCTGCATATGACGCTCACGGCTTTGGCGATCATCCCGCCCGACATAAAACCGTGTTGGCAGATGGCTGAAATCGCCCCCCTCCAGCGCATCCAGCGCACGTTGGCGCAACAATAAAAGCGCGCTGCTCACCGTGTTCATCGCAAGCTGGGATTGCGCGGCCGCTGTGGCCTGCGTGCCTGCCCAAACCCGATTCGACAGCGCGAGTGCTGCGAACGGGTCCGATTGCATCGGCTGCTGAAAATGCGCGCCCGCGAGGTCAAAGGCGGTCAGGACAAACGGATAGTCTTTCGGTGCACGCTCGAAATGCACCCGCCCGCTAAATTCCGGAAAAAGCGCCTCGACAAAGCTCTCGGCGAACGGGCGCTGCTTTTCCGCATTATTTGGAAAATGGAAATAGATCTCCCCTTGGAAATCCAGTCCGTCAAGCACGGTGAGTTGCGACAGAGACTCAGTGATAAAATGGAAGTAGTTGAAGGTGTTGCGGCACGCGACGGCAAAGTCGACGCCCTGTAAAAATCCAGCATCAAGCACCGGGATATGGCTGTCAGGCGCGCCTGCTTGGCACTGCGTGAAATAGTCGGCAAGTTGCGGCTTAACCGCCGGCACGCTCGTCTCGCCCTCATCACTCTGCCAGCGATGCTGATTGATGGCCCGCACGCCCGCCGCCCCGCTGAGCAGCACCTTGTCGTGCGATGTGATGTAGGATTTGCGAAACCCTGCCGCCTGCACCAGGACGGGCACGCAGTTGTAGATGACGGCGGATTTAAATTGCCGATGCTTTTTCATCAGTGCAATCTGGGTATTGATCATGGCGGTAATGGGCGCATGCGCACTCGCCGCAAAACCCTCAATCGTGGTGTGCGCCAAGGGCTGCCAGATGAATGTCGGCTTTTGCAGCGTCCACAACCCACCGTCGCGCCAAGGATTAAGGAACAGCTCATCCGGCGGCAATGAAAAGTCGATCTTGTTGCGCACGGTCAGCAACACCTTTGGTTGTCGTTTTTGCCAGTTTAACACCCCATTGCCCTCCGTCCACAGCCGAGCCGCGCAGCCTGCCCCTTTCCCTGACAGTCATGGTTTTGTAGAGACAGGGAGGCCAAGGGGGCATTCTGGTGAGTGAAGAAAAAGTAACGCCGATGATGGCGCAATATCTCGGTCTGAAAGCGCAGTATGCGGACGCGTTGCTGTTCTACCGGATGGGCGATTTCTATGAGATGTTCTTTGAGGATGCCGTCGCCGCAGCTGAAGCGCTGGATATTGCGCTGACCAAACGCGGCAAGCACGAGGGCAACGATATTCCGATGTGTGGCGTACCGGTCCATGCGTCCGAAGGCTACCTTCTGTCGCTGATCCGCAAGGGCTTTCGCGTCGCCGTTTGCGAGCAGATGGAAAACCCGGCCGAGGCCAAAAAGCGAGGCAATAAGTCAGTCGTCAAACGCGATGTTGTGCGTCTGGTGACCCCCGGCACCCTGACCGAAGAGGCGCTGTTGGAAGCACGCCGCCACAACTACCTCGCCGCCTTTGCCCAAGTGCGCGATGCCTGTGCGCTTGCGTGGGTCGATATCTCGACAGGGGCGTTTCATGTGATGCCCTTGCCGCTTGTGCGGCTCGGACCCGAATTGGCCCGTTTGTCTCCGTCGGAGCTTATCGTACCCGATGCGAAAGAGGGCGAATTTCACTACTTAGTCTCTGAATTTGGCCTCGCACTTACGGGGCTCGCACGCTCCGCATTCGACAGCACCAGCGCCGAGAAACGCATCTGCCAACTGTTCGAGATCGCAACCCTTGATGCTTTTGGTACCTTTAGCCGCGCCGAGGTTTCCGCCATGGGCGCCTTGATCGAATATCTGGAGATCACTCAGAAAGGCAAACTGCCGCTGCTGCGCCCGCCGGTAAAAGAAGCCGAAGCCCGCACCGTCCAGATCGACGCCGCCACGAGACGCAACCTAGAGTTGACACATTCGCTGAATGGTGGTCGCGCCGGATCGCTCCTCTCGGTGATGGACCGAACCGCGACGGCCGCAGGTGCACGGCTTTTGGAGCGGCGTATCTCCAGCCCGTCACGCGTCTCTGAAACGATCAAAGACCGCCTCGACGCGATTAGTTTTTTCCACGAAGCCCCGCAGGTGATGCAAGATGTGCGCGGCTTGCTGCGGCAAATCCCCGATCTTGATCGCGCCCTCTCGCGGCTCTCGCTTGATCGCGGGGGTCCGCGCGATCTTGCCGCCATCCGCAATGGCCTGGCGCAAGCGGCAACCCTCAGCCAACGGTTCACAGACACCGATCTGCCCATTTTGATCGCTGATGCCCAGTCCGGACTTGATGTCCACGAGATGCTGACCACCCTGCTCGACAATGCCTTGGTCGCGGAGCCCCCGCTGATGCTGCGCGACGGCGGGTTTGTCGCCCCGCAATATGACGCCGAGCTAGACGAGGCTCGCACCCTTCGCGACGAAGGCCGCAGCGTGATCGCAAGGATGCAGCAGGAGTTCGTGGCCCAAACAGGCATCACCGCACTGAAAATCAAGCACAACAACGTGCTGGGGTACTTCATAGAAACCACAGCGACGCATGCCGAAAAGATGCTTTCGCCTCCGTTTTCTTACACCTTCATTCATCGCCAAACCACCGCCAATCAGGTCCGCTTTACCACCGTCGCGCTGTCGGAAATGGAGACGAAAATTCTTAATGCGGGCAATCACGCGCTGCAGATTGAAAAGCGGATTTACGAAGAACTCCGCCAAGCTATTCTGGAAGTCGCCGCCGAAATCTCAGTGACCTCCGCTGGCTTGTCCGAGATCGACCTTGCCACTTCGCTGGCCGAAGTGGCGCAGACCGAAGATTGGGTGCGCCCCGTGGTGGATGACAGCCGGGCGTTTGAGATCACTGCCGGACGACATCCAGTGGTGGAACGCGCACTTGCGCAGCAAGGCGGATCGGCCTTCATCGCCAACAACTGCGACCTTAGCGCTGATGCCACAGCTGCCAATATCTGGCTGCTCACCGGCCCGAACATGGCAGGTAAATCAACCTTCCTGCGTCAGAACGCGCTGATCGCTCTGATGGCACAAATCGGCAGCTTTGTGCCCGCATCCCATGCTCATATCGGGCTAATCAGTCAGCTTTTCAGCCGTGTCGGTGCCTCCGATGATCTGGCGCGCGGGCGGTCGACCTTCATGGTTGAGATGGTCGAAACTGCCGCAATTCTTAACCAAGCTGATGACCGCGCACTGGTTATCCTTGATGAAATTGGCCGTGGTACTGCGACCTATGACGGGCTTTCGATCGCCTGGGCGACACTCGAACACCTGCATGACGTCAACCGCGCCCGCGCCCTATTTGCCACCCACTACCACGAGATGACGTCGCTAGCGGTTAAACTCGACGGGGTCGATAACGCCACCGTCGCCGTCAAGGAGTGGGAAGGTCAGGTCGTTTTCCTGCACGAAGTGCGCAAGGGCGCTGCAGATAGGTCCTACGGCGTCCAAGTCGCACAGCTGGCTGGCCTGCCGGAAAGCGTCATCGCCCGCGCCCGTGTGGTGCTCGATGCACTGGAGAAAGGCGAGCGCGAAGGCGGCGCCAAGCAAAAAACGCTGATCGATGACTTACCACTGTTCTCGGCCATCCCGACCCCGCCCCCCGCGCCCGCGGTTAAATCAGCGGTAGAGGAAAGTCTGAGAGACATCATCCCTGACGAGCTGACCCCGCGCGAGGCCCTCGATCTGATCTATAAACTAAAACAGGCGGCCAAAACCTGACCGCCTGTTTCATTTGGCAAAGTAAACTCCCGCCGGAGGCATCAAACCTCTAGGGCACAAACTTTAGCTTGCGGGCATCGACGATACGCCAACCTGCGCCGGGCGCAGCAGACGGTCGTGCAACATAAAGCCTTCGGCTGCGACCTGAATGATGTCGCCTGCCTTGGTGCCCGGCACGGGCGCTTCGAACATCGCCTGATGATGCTGCGGATCAAACCGGTCCCCGACCTGAGGCGCAATCACCTCCATGCCGTGTTTCTTAAACACGCTGAGCAATTCGCGCATGGTCAGCTCGATGCCTTCCAGCAGCGGGCCTGAAATGCTGCGCTGCTCTTCGGTCGCTGCCTCAAGGGCGCGTTTCATATTGTCGTAAACCGGCAGCATGTCGCGCGCCAGTTTGGAGCCGCCATAGTTCTCGGCCTCGCGACGATCCTTATCGGACCGTTTGCGTGCGTTCTCGGCATCGGCCAGCGCCCGCATAAAGCGGTCTTTATACTGGTCACGCTCGACGCGCACCTGCTCAAGCTCCAGCTCTTCTTCGTCGATCTCTTCCGCAAAAACATCTGCATCCGCGTCATCGATATCATCGAGAAATTCGTTTTCTTTCGGCTCTGCCATCATCCACCTCTAGCTCCGGTCGGATACGAGTTTTCCAACCAGTTGTGCCGTGTAATTCACAATCGGCACAATACGTCCATAATTCAGGCGCGTGGGCCCGATCACTCCGACGGCCCCGATCACCTTACGATCAGCGTTCATATATGGGGAAACGACCAAAGAGGAACCCGAAAGTGAGAAAAGTTTGTTCTCTGAGCCGATAAAAATGCGCACACCCTCACCACCCTCGGCCAGTTCGAGGAATTCGGCAATATCCCGCTTGCGTTCAAGGTCATCAAACAGCGATCTGATCCGCTCGAAGTTTTCCGCTTCGCCATCCGCGTTCAGCAGATTTGAGCGTCCCCGCACGATCAGCCGCTCGGGGCTTTCGCCCTCCCCCTGCCACAGAGCCAATCCGCTCTCGACCAATTGCTGCGCAAGACTGTCGATTTCCTGACGCCGGTTGATGATCTCCTGTGCGATGGTGCGTTGCAATTCGCTGATGGTTTTGCCCTCGACCAGCGCGTTCAGAAAGTTCGCCGCCTCGCGCATCGAGCTTGGGGTTTGCCCTGGGGGAGGTGCGAAAAGCCGGTTTTCGACATGGCCGTCCGAGAATACCAACACCACCAAGGCGCGGTCTTGGGCCAGTGAGACAAATTCAATATGCTTGATTGGCGCTTCATGCTTTGGCGTCAGCACCAATGAGGCGCCCTGCGTCACACCCGAAAGCGCCGATCCAACTCGATCAAGCAGCCCGCCAACGTCACCACCGTTATCCCCCACGATGGAATCAAACTTCTCGCGGTCCTGTTCGGTGGGTTCGCCAAGCTCGATCATGCCATCAACAAACATCCGCAAGCCCATCTGCGTTGGCACCCGCCCCGCGCTCGCATGCGGCGAGCCGAGCACCCCGAGATACTCCAGATCCTGCATCACATTGCGAATCGTCGCCGCGCTCACGCGCTCGCTGAAATCGCGCGTCAATGTGCGCGAGCCAACGGGATCGCCGCTCGCCAGATAGCCCTCAACGACCCGGCGAAACACTTCGCGGGACCGCTCGTTCATTTGATTCAGCAGATTGGAGGTCTCGGTCATCACTCACCCTGTTCCACTGCCAATAGAGGTGCCCCGCCGGCAAACGTCAATCGGGGTTGCATCACCGCAGGCAGCAGCGTTATGCCAAAAGTATAGTAAAAAGGATATGTCATGCGCCCCTCCGGCCGTAAACTCGATGAAATGCGCCCCGTCTCTGTTGAAGTCGGATTTACCCGCCACGCTGAAGGCTCGGCGCTGATCAAGGTCGGCGATACCCATGTTCTGTGCACCGCTACGATCGAAGATCGCGTGCCGCCGTTCATCAAAGGCTCTGGTCTGGGCTGGGTCACCGCCGAGTATGGCATGTTGCCCCGCGCCACCAATACGCGGATGCGTCGTGAGGCCACGACTGGCAAGCAGGGCGGTAGAACTGTTGAAATTCAAAGACTTATTGGTCGGTCCCTGCGTGCGGGTGTTGACCGCGTCGCATTGGGCGAGCGCCAGATCACAGTCGATTGTGACGTGCTGCAGGCCGATGGCGGCACCCGCTGCGCCTCGATCACCGGCGGCTGGATCGCTCTGCGCCTTGCGGTGAACAAACTGATGAAAGCGGGCGATGTGATCTCCGACCCGCTTGTAGATCCAGTCGCTGCGGTCAGCTGTGGCATCTATGCCGGCCAACCCGTGCTGGACCTTGATTACCCCGAGGACTCCGAAGCAGGCGTTGACGGTAACTTTATCATGACCGGCACCCAGAAGCTCATCGAAGTGCAGATGAGCGCCGAAGGCTCGACCTACTCGCGTGACCAGATGAACCAACTGATGGACCTCGCCGAAAAAGGCGTGCGCGAATTGGTCGAAATTCAGAAATCCGTCACATCATGAGCCTTAAGTTCAGCGGCGACCGGCTTTTAATTGCCACGCATAATGCGGGCAAGCTTGAGGAAATGGGGCAGTTGTTCCGTCCTCGTGGCATTACGGTAGTCGGCGCCGCTGAACTTGGGCTGACGGAGCCGGAAGAGACCGAAACGACCTTCGTCGGTAACGCGCGTATCAAAGCACACGCTGCCGCGAAAGCCACGGGTTTGCCGGCGCTTGCGGATGATTCCGGTATTGAGGTTGATGCGCTTGACGGTGCGCCGGGCGTCTATACTGCTGATTGGGCGGAAACGCCCGAGGGTCGCGACTTCCTGATGGCGATGAGGAAGACTCACAACCTGATAGCAGCCAGCGACGCCGCCAAGCCATGGCGCGCGCGCTTTTGTGCAACATTGGTGCTGGCATGGCCGGACGGGGAGGATGTGGTTGCCGCAGGGACCGTCGAAGGTACCTTGCAATGGCCGATCCGTGGCGCGCAAGGGCACGGCTATGACCCTATGTTCCAACCTGACGGGTATGACATTACCTTTGCCGAAATGGCGTCAGCCGAAAAGAATCGGATCAGCCATCGCGCTGATGCCTTCGCCAAACTGATCACTGCCTGCTTTGACTGAGGACTGGCGCAATGGCGGCTTCGGCCTGTATCTGCATTGGCCGTTCTGCGAGTCCAAGTGCCCTTATTGCGACTTCAACTCCCATGTCAGCCGGAGCATCGACCAAAGCGCATGGCGTGACGCCTACCTGATCGAGCTAGAACGCGCCGCTGCCGAGACGCCTGATCGCGTTCTGAACGCTGTCTTCTTTGGCGGCGGCACACCTAGTTTGATGGACCCTGATGTCGTGGCCGATGTGATCAGCGCGATCCGCAAGCTTTGGCCCATCGTCAACGACTTGGAAATTACGCTTGAGGCGAACCCCGGCTCCGTAGAAGCGGGCCGTTTCGCCGCCTTCCGTCAAGCGGGCATCAACAGAGTGTCGATGGGTATTCAGGCACTGAATGATCGCGACCTTGCCCGCCTTGGTCGCCTCCACACCACAGCAGAAGCATTGGAAGCTTTCGACATCGCCCGCAGTACCTTTGATCGGGTGAGTTTTGATCTGATATATGGGCGGCAAGACCAGTCGTTAAGCGATTGGGAAAGCGAGCTGCGACAGGCCCTATCCCTCGCGATAGACCATATTTCAATGTATCAGCTGACGATTGAACAAGGCACAGCTTTTGGCGATCGGTATGCCCGCGGCAAACTCGGTGGCCTGCCAGATGATGATCTCGGCGCAGATATGTATGCATTAACCCAAGACATTGCCGGTGAGATGGGCATGCCCTCCTATGAGGTATCCAATCATGCCCGGGAAGGTGCGCAATCGCGGCACAATCTGATCTACTGGCGTTACGGCGATTACATCGGGATCGGCCCTGGTGCGCATGGTAGGCTCACTTTGAGCGAGAAAAAGTTTTCAACCGAGTGTTTTAGCAATCCGAAGAAATGGCTGGATGGCGCTAACTCCGCACAGACCGAAAAGCCCCGCACCCTACTTACCCAGCAAGACCAAGCAACCGAATTTCTGCTAATGGGTCTGCGGCTGAAAGAAGGTGTTGATTTGGAGCGCTATGCATTGCTCAATGGTGCGCCCGTGACGCAATCGAAGATTGATCATCTAACGGATCTGGGTATGGTGCGCATTGAGGATTCAAAATTAATTGTTGAGGATCAAGGAGTTATGATCCTCAACGCTGTCATCGAAGCTCTTATTCCTGATTAATTACCGCCGAGCAAACGGCAGAGCGTATCAAGTTCGTCGAGCGAGCTATAACTCAGTGTCATCTGGCCTGCCTCCTGACCAGGTTTATGATTCAAGAACACTTTTATCCCAAGTGCAGCGCTCAAATCGCCTTCAAGCGCCTTGGTATCCGCGTCTTTCTCGGACGTATCTTTCGGCTTTGGCTTTTTCGCAGCTTCACCATTGGGTAACTGACGCTTCACCAAGGATTCGGTCGCGCGCACAGACAAACCATCGCGTACCACAATTTTTGCGAGTTCAGTCGCATTCTCAGCAGGGATGAGAGCGCGCGCATGGCCAGCCGAAAGATCGCCAGCCCGCAACATTTCGATAACAACTTCTGGCAGGTTGAGAAGGCGCAGCAAGTTTGCAATGTGGCTGCGGCTTTTGCCAAGCGCGGTTGCCATGTCTTCTTGAGTATAGCCATGCTGGTTCATCAATTGGCGATAACCGGCGGCTTCCTCCACGGGGTTCAGGTCTGACCGCTGAATGTTCTCAATGATCGCAACTTCAAGGACTTCGATATCTGTAAAATCACGTACGATGACCGGAAGTTCGTGCAATTGCACCATTTGGGCTGCACGCCAGCGGCGCTCGCCCGCGACTATTTCAAAGCTACCGTCAGCGCGCTTTCGAACAATTAGGGGCTGCAACACCCCCTTCTCCTTGATCGACGCTGCAAGATCGTCGAGGTC
This sequence comes from Sulfitobacter brevis, assembly GCF_900112755.1. Lineage (GTDB taxonomy): Bacteria > Pseudomonadota > Alphaproteobacteria > Rhodobacterales > Rhodobacteraceae > Sulfitobacter > Sulfitobacter brevis. Next base: position 183,274 of record NZ_FOMW01000005.1, read on the forward strand.
TTCTTTTACAAAGCTTTTGCGTGGCTGGTCGGGATTCGGCGTGATCCGCTCAATCGGAACGAAATGATCAGCGGCGGCAACACCTTGCGCTGCGGCAGCTTCTGTCTCAGTTACATCAGCCATCAGCGCGGAAAGTCCCCGCCCCAATCCTCTTTTACGTTCATGTTTATCAACCATTTCTGCCTCTCAAACTCTATTATTCGCAATTAGCTCTTTGGCTAAATCTCGATACGCCTGCGCCCCTTTCGAGCCGCTATCATACGCCAATACTGGCATGGCAAAGCTCGGCGCTTCGCTTACGCGCACGTTGCGCGGTATGACAGTTTTAAATACGACATCGCCAAGATTGCTCCGCGCATCGTGTTCGACTTGCTGGGATAGATTATTCCGTCGGTCGTACATCGTCAGAACAACACCCTCGATACGCAAATCTTTGTTGCCGGTTTGCCGGACTTCACGGATTGTCATCATAAGTTGTGACAAACCTTCTAGCGCAAAAAATTCACTTTGCAGCGGGATGAGCACCGAGTGTGCTGCAATCATCGCATTCACGGTTAGCAAGTTAAGCGATGGTGGGCAGTCTATCAGGATATAGTCATAGCCATACGCGTCCATTTGCGTCTGCCGAAGCGCGTCGTGTAGGAGATAACTGCGCTTTTCGTTGGAAATGAGCTCCATATCTGCGGAGCTCAAATCGACCGTTGCTGGCACAATCGAGAGACCCTTTATGCTTGTTTCTTGAATGACCTGATTGAGATTAACGTCTTCGAGCAATAATTCGTATGTCGTGTACTCGCGGTCCTCTGCTTCAATTCCCAAACCTGTAGACGCGTTCCCTTGTGGATCGAGATCGACCAGCAGCACACGGTTACCGTTCTCCACCAGAGCAGCAGCGAGGTTGATTGATGTCGTCGTTTTGCCCACCCCGCCTTTTTGGTTCGCCACAGCAATTATTTTGGGTCCCGTCGGACGCGATAGATCAGACACGAACGATATCCTTAATTTTTAGTATAGCGGCTTCGGAATTTGTCTGACTTTTAACATCTGTACAGGTGTAGGACCATTGTTCTTGCGCGGCGTCGTGCTCTTTTTGCCAATTCACCCCTTTCGGAAAAATAGCTATTCCATCCGGCGTGAGATGTCGGACCGAATAGGATAAGAGCTTTGGTAAGTCCGCAAGCGCACGCGCGGAGAGAACATCCGCGCCAAGCGGGGGCACGTCCTCAATACGTTTAGCATGTACAGTCGCCTCAAGTCCTAGCTCGCGAACCGCAGTCCGTAGGAACACTGCTTTACGCTGATCGCTTTCGACCATTGTCATAAGTCCGGCACGGTCCGTGCTTTGCCAGATAATCGCTACGATAATCGCCGGGAACCCGCCTCCGCTGCCCAGATCCACCCAATGACCCCGGTCAGGTGCGAACGTGGCAAGTTGCGCAGAATCGAGAATATGGCGATTCCAGACATCATGTACCGATGCGTTGGAGATCAGATTGATCTTCGCAGTCCATTTTTGAACAAGATCGGAAAACGCGTTTAGTTTGTCGATTGTTTCACGTGAAACATCGAGTTCGCAATCACCACTCACGCGGAATGCTTTCTGTTTGCACGATGTAAATGTGAAAGTAGAAGTGTCAGTGCCGCTGGTGTAATACCCTCAATCCTCGATGCTTGACCTATGGTAGCCGGCCGAGCCGCAATGAGCTTCGCTTGCAACTCGTTCGAGAGGCCGCTTAGGCCAGCATAGTCAAATTCTGGTGGGATCTTGTGCGCTTCATCCTTCTGCAACAAAGCAATGTCTTTCGCTTGGCGAGAAATGTAATTGGAGTACAGGGCATCCCGTTCAAGCTGAAGTCGGATTTCTATCTCAACTGTGCAAAGCCTCTCATCAAGCGGGACCAGGTCCTCAAAGTTTACGTCGGGGTGTGAAAGAAGTTGAAATGCGGTTCTTTTACTGCCGTCCGGAGACAGCATTATTCCTGCTGCTATCGCTTGATTGGTCGTATAAGTTTCGTTTGTCAGCATAGATTTTACTGCTTCTAGCTGCTTAAGCTTTCTGAGAAACATCTCTTGCCGCTCCGGGGAAACACAACCAATCTCTATTCCGATTGGAGTCAGCCTTTGGTCTGCGTTGTCCGCGCGAAGGGAAAGCCTGAACTCCGCTCGTGATGTGAACATACGGTATGGTTCACTTACTCCCCGAGTCGTCAGGTCATCAATCATGACGCCGATATAGCTGTTTGTTCGGCTGAAAAATATCGCTTCCTTATTCTTAGCGCCAGAAGCTGCATTGAGCCCCGCGACTAGCCCTTGTGCCGCTGCTTCCTCGTAACCGGTTGTGCCATTTATTTGACCAGCCAGGAATAAGCCAGGTACCGAGCGAACCTGCAATGTCGTATCGAGTGAGCGCGGGTCAACATAGTCGTATTCAATTGCGTATCCTGGTTGCAGGATTTCGGCCTTTTCTAGGCCTTTCATCGATCGAACATAGGCCAATTGCACGTCGGCCGGCAAAGATGTCGAGATACCGTTTGGGTAAACCGTGTGGTCGTCGGACCCCTCCGGCTCCAGGAATACTTGATGGCTTTCTTTATCTGCGAAACGAACAATTTTATCTTCGATTGAGGGGCAGTACCGCGGCCCAACACCATCAATATGCCCGCCGTACATGGCAGACTTGGAGAGATTCTCGCGAATTATACGGTGAGTTTCTGAATTTGTATGCGTAATGCCGCAGGAAACCTGCGAAGCTAGTGGCGCTGTGGGCAGAAATGAGAAAGTGACAGGATCTTCATCACCTAATTGCTTTTCTAGAATTGACCAATCGATTGTGCGACCATCTAACCGTGGAGGGGTTCCAGTTTTCAACCGACCCATCGAAAGCTCGAAACTATCAATTCGCTCGGCAAGCTTTACGGAGGCATTGTCTCCCATTCGCCCCCCAGACCTGGATTCTTCGCCAATATGGATCACGCCACGCAAAAATGTGCCTGTAGTGAGAATCACCGAATTTGCACTTAGCTCTGTCGTGTCAGAGAGTATGACGCCGGTAACGGTATCTCCGTTCATTTTGAAATCGGTGACTTCTCCTTCGACGATTGTAATGTTTGGTTGAAACTGAATTTCCCGCAGCATTGAGGTACGATATATCTTTCGATCCGCTTGAGCGCGTGGACCTTGCACCGCGGGGCCCTTTTTACGATTTAGCAGACGAAACTGAATTCCTGCCTCGTCCGCGACGCGGCCCATAACCCCATCCATCGCATCAATTTCGCGGACTAGATGCCCTTTTCCCAAACCGCCGATGGCTGGATTGCACGACATAACGCCAATCCCATCAATCTTCAGCGTAACAAGTGCAGTCTTGGCCCCCATACGTGCAGAAGCATGGGCTGCCTCAGCGCCCGCGTGACCCCCACCGATTACTATGACGTCAAAATGTTTCACGTGAAACACTCCTTATTTACCCAGACAAAAACTCGTAAAGATCTCATCCAGTAGGTTTTCAACATCAATCCGGCCAACAAGCGCTTCTAAAGATCGGACTGCGAATCGCAACTCTTCAGCAGCTATATCATAACGGTCGGGCCCGTGGTCCAGTGCAGCGTACACACTCTGCAATCTCTCGGCGGCATTCTGCATCGCTTCCCGATGTCGGGCGTGGGTTGCAACGCCAACATCGGAATAACGTGACAGCAAAATTTCACGGATGCGCGTGATCACAGCATCAACGCCAATGCCAGTTTTTCCCGAAATTGCATTTTCCGGGTCTGTCAATAGATCGGCCTTGGGACGGACAATGATATCTTCAGTTTTGGGAGTGATCAGCAAATCGACGCCTGGTTCCGCGATAAACAGCCGTAGATCAGCACGCTCGGCCCGCTCAACCGCGCGTTTGATTCCGATACTCTCAATTGTATCATCGCTTTCGCGTAATCCTGCGGTATCTAACAAAGTGACCGGCAATCCGCCCAAATCCATCCTTACCTCGATAACGTCGCGCGTTGTGCCAGCAATCTCCGAGGTGATTGCTGCTTCGCGGCCTGCGAGTGCATTCAGCAATGTAGATTTCCCTACATTCGGCGCGCCGACAATCGCTACCTCAAAACCGGTCCGGACGCGCTCCGCCACGCGTGAACCGGCTATCTCAGCGGCCAATTCATTGTGCACAGAGCTCAATAGCGTCGAAACTTCGGGTGTCACATCAACAGGAACATCTTCGTCCGCAAAATCGATTGTTGCTTCAATCAAGGCGGCGGCCCGTATCAATCGCGTGCGCCAACCTTCAACCAAATCACCCAAGTGGCCAGAAAGTACGCGCAAGGCCTGCTTTCGTTGAGCCTCAGTCTCCGCCTCTAACAGATCGGCCAAACCCTCTACTTGGGGTAAGTCCAAACGATTATTCTCCAACGCGCGGCGGGTAAACTCTCCGGGTTCAGCCAGACGGGTGTTCTCTTGTTGACCCAACACGGTCAAGACTGCCCGAACAACAGCGATACTGCCATGAAGATGGAATTCAACCACATCTTCGCCAGTAAAACTATTTGGCGCTTCGAAGGTCAAAACCAGACCTTGATCGATCTTATTGCCCGCACCGTCGGTTATCGATCGAAGCCCGGCTACCCGCGTTTTGGGGAGGGGTCCGGCGATGCGCGCCGCGATGGCAAGCGCCGCCGGTCCGGACAAACGGACAACAGCGACCCCCGCACGTCCTGATGCGCTGGCTTGAGCGTAAATCGTATCCATGACTCTTAAACTATTGTTTTAGCTGAATAAATCAGGTGTTCATTGAATCGAAGAAATCAGAGTTTGTCTTGGTCTGTTTCAGTTTACCGAGCAGGAATTCAATCGCGTCTGTAGTTCCCATCGGGTTCAGGATGCGACGCAGAACAAAGGTTTTCTGAAGATCGACCTTATCGACGAGCAGGTCTTCCTTACGGGTGCCGGATTTGATGATATCCATCGCGGGGAAGACGCGCTTGTCGGCAATTTTGCGATCAAGCACGATCTCGGAGTTGCCGGTACCTTTAAATTCTTCAAAGATGACTTCGTCCATCCGGCTGCCTGTGTCGATCAACGCCGTAGCGATAATGGTGAGCGAGCCACCTTCTTCGATGTTCCGCGCGGCACCAAAGAAGCGTTTGGGCCGCTGCAGAGCGTTGGCATCAACACCACCGGTCAGAACCTTGCCAGATGAGGGCACGACAGTGTTGAATGCACGACCAAGGCGCGTGATAGAATCGAGCAGGATCACCACGTCACGCTTGTGCTCAACCAGCCGTTTAGCCTTCTCAATCACCATATCAGAGACAGCGACGTGCCGTGTTGCGGGCTCGTCGAAGGTCGAGGACACAACCTCGCCCTTGACGCTGCGCTGCATATCAGTGACTTCTTCTGGCCGTTCGTCGATCAGCAGAACGATCAAATAGCACTCGGGGTGGTTCTTTTCGATGCTGTTGGCGATATTTTGCAGCAGCACCGTTTTACCGGTGCGCGGCGGCGCCACGATGAGGCAACGCTGGCCTTTACCGATTGGCGTGACCAAATCGATAATCCGAGCCGAGCGATCCTTGATCGTCGGGTCGTTGACTTCCATGGTCAGCCGCTCGTCAGGATAAAGCGGCGTGAGGTTCTCAAAAGCAACTTTGTGACGCGCCAACTCGGGGTCTTCAAAATTGATCTTGGTGACTTCGGTCAGCGCGAAATAACGCTCGGTATCATCAGGGGCCTTAATCAGCCCTTCGATGGTATCGCCGGTGCGTAGCGAGTGCTGCCGGATCATATCGGGCGACAGATAGATGTCATCCGGACCTGGCAGGTAGTTCGCCTCGGGTGAACGCAGAAATCCGAAACCGTCCTGCAGAACCTCCAGCACACCGTCGCCCGAGATTTCCCAGCCCTCATCCGCGCGTTCACGCAGGATCTGGAACATCATCTCGCCCTTGCGCATCGTGGAGGCGTTTTCAATCTCCAGCTCTTCGGCCATTGCCAGAAGGTTTTTCGGCGTCTGCGCCTTAAGGTCAGCGAGGTTCAGCGTTTCGATTGTCATGGAAATTCCTGTTCAGCAGCAGCAAGGGCCGGCTGGTCGTTCGTGGGGAAAATTGCAGATTTGCGCCATCCCCGGACGGGGCGGTTGCGCTGGTATACGCAGGCCCCCTGCCCGAGTCAATCAGTTCAGAATTTGACCACCACAGAGAGCACAATGACGATCATCAGCAACGTTGGGACCTCATTGGCGATGCGGTACTGCCGGCCGCTCACTGTGGCCTCTCCACGGCCCGTTCTGGCAACGCTGCGTTCAAGCCAGATGTGGAACCCGCTCATCGCAATTACCGACAGCGCTTTGGTCCATGGCCAGATCATCGACCAATCGACAATGCCGGGTGTGAACACGAGGCAAAGCCCGAACGCCCATGTCGCCAGCATCGCCGGTCCCATGATCACATGCGCGAGCTTGTATTCCATCATTGAGAACAGCTGATGGGTGTCTCCCGTCAGCCCAACGCTTTCCGTGTGATGCACCAGAAGGCGCGGCAGATAGAAGAGCGCCGCCATCCACGAGATCACGGCCATGATATGGAAGGCTTTGATCCACGGGTAGGCCAGGCTTAGCAGGTCAGACATTTCAGACTCCGTTCGTTCCACCCTTCTTATAATAAATAAGAAGATAAGTAAGATTGATGATGTAAGTAGGGTCATGAATTTCTGTGGATTAACCTGTTGTTCCAAGGGTTATCCAGACGAGGATAACAATCCAGGCATCGCTGGGTACGACTCATCTGCGGAAATAATTTACTTTTGTATTCAATAGCTTGTAAATTTTAGCCCAGATGCCGCCTGTGTATAATTCTTGGGATGCTTTACCGTTTGACCGAGTTATCACTGATACACAGTTATCCTTGTGCACCTGAGCGGGAATCGGTCACAAGCCAGCGAAAGCCAGCCCGAGCACAGTAGTTGTGCCAATCTCACCGACTATGCAGAACAACTCCCTAATAAATCCTTAACTCACACACAGGTTATCCACATGGTTACACCAATCATCCTCGCTTCGGGTTCTGAAATCCGCTCCCGGTTGCTGCAACAGGCCGGTGTCAGCCATGAGGTGATCAAGCCACGAGTGGATGAAGAGATGATCAAACAATCCATGCTGGCCGAAACTGCGCCTCCCCGCGACATTGCCGACACGCTGGCCGAGGTGAAGGCGCGAAAGATCAGCGAAAAACACCCCGAAGCCTTGGTAATTGGCTGTGACCAAGCACTGGACCATAAGGGCACGCTGCTTTCAAAGCCTGCAACGCCCGAAGATGCGATTGAACAGCTGCGCAGCCTGCGGGGTGATCGGCATAGTTTACTGTCGGCTGCGGTGATCTGCGAAGGCGGTAAGCCAATCTGGCGGCATGTCGGGCAAGTGCGTCTGCGGATGCGTGATATCAGCGATCTCTATCTAGAAGAGTATGTCGCCCGCAATTGGGACAGTATCCGCCATTCGGTCGGCAGCTATAAGCTGGAGGAAGAAGGCGTGCGCCTGTTCAGCGCCGTCGAGGGGGATTACTTTCACGTTCTCGGTATGCCACTTTTGGAACTGTTGAACTATTTGACGCTACGAGGAGACCTGCCAACATGAGCTTGCCAAAAATTCCACTGGCGGGGGTCATCGGCTCTCCTATTGCGCACTCCAAATCACCGCAATTGCATCAGCATTGGCTCAAAACCTATGGGATAGCGGGCCACTACATCCCGATGGATATCGCACCGGAAGATCTGGCCGAGGCGATCCGCACCCTGCCCAAGCTGGGGTTCGTCGGGATCAACGTCACGCTGCCGCATAAAGAAGCGATCATGGAACTGGCCGATCTGGTGACCGACCGTGCGACCTTGATCGGGGCGGCGAACACGCTGATCTTTCGCAAGGATGGGAAGGTTCACGCCGATAACACAGACGGTTATGGGTTTTTGGAAAACCTTAAGTCAGGCGCGCCCGACTGGCAGCCCAAAGCCGGACCAGCGGCGATCCTCGGCGCAGGTGGCGCAGCGCGGGCGGTGGTGACGTCGCTGCTTGATGCCGGTGTGCCCGAAATCTACATCTCCAACCGGACCCGGGTGCGTGCCGACCAACTCAAGAAAGATTTCGGCAGTCGTTTGCAGGTGGTTGATTGGGTTCAGGCTGGAAATATGCTCGATGACGCGACGCTGGTGGTTAACACCACCTCGCTGGGGATGATCGGCAAGGGCCAGTTGCGGGTGCCGCTTGACGGGCTGCGGCCGGGCACTGTGGTTTCCGATCTGGTTTATGCGCCGCTCAAGACCCAACTGTTGGAAACAGCAGAGCAGATGGGCTGCGTCACCGTTGATGGATTGGGGATGCTGCTGCATCAGGCGGTGCCTGCGTTTGAACGTTGGTTCGGCACCCGCCCAAAGGTCGATAGCGCCACGCGCGCGGCGGTTCTGCGCTAATGTTCTTGCTGGGCCTGACCGGATCCATTGGCATGGGCAAGTCGACGACCGCCCAGATGTTTGCCGATCTCGGCTGTGCCGTCTGGGACGCGGATGCTGCCGTGCACCGATTATATAGTGTCGGCGGCGCTGCGGTTGCCCCGTTTAGCTCAGCGTTTCCGACGGCTCTGGTGGATGGAGAGGTGTCCCGCGCCATACTCAAAGAAATTATCGCGGCAGACCCCACAGCGCTGCGGCAGATTGAACAGATTGTGCATCCATTGGTTTCGCAAGACCGTACCGCATTTCTAAAAGCCGCCACTGCCGATATTGTTGTGTTGGATATTCCGCTGCTGTTTGAAACGGGCGGCGATGCACGGATGGATGCGGTGGCCTGTGTCACCGTTGACGCGGAGATTCAGCAGGCGCGGGTGCTGGCCCGTGGCACGATGACACCGTCGCAATTCGAAGCGATCCTTGCCAAACAAATGCCAAATGACGAAAAATGCGCGCGCGCTGATTATGTAATCCATACCGATAGTCTTGAGGGCACCCGTGCCGAAGTCTCGGTAGTTGTTGCTGAAATAAGGAAGAGCCTGACCGATGCGTGAAGTCGTATTAGACACTGAAACCACTGGTTTTGACCCTGAAAGCGGCGACCGTATCGTGGAAATTGGCGCGGTCGAGCTGATGGGTCATATGGCCACGGGCAAGACCTACCACCAATATATTAATCCCGAGCGCTTCATGCCGGACGAGGCGTTTCAAGTGCACGGGCTGGGCGATGATTTTCTCCGCGACAAACCGAAGTTCGCGCAGATCGGTCAGGCATTTCTCGATTTCATTGGCGATTCAAAGCTGATCATTCATAACGCCGCCTTCGACATCAAGTTTCTCAACGCCGAGCTGAAATGGATGGGATTGCCGCAAATTCCGTGGGCGCAGGCGCTGGATACTTTGGCAATCGCGCGCAGCCGTTTTCCCGGCTCGCCCGCGTCTCTGGATGCGCTTTGTCGTCGGTTCGGTATCGACAACACCTCGCGTACCCTGCACGGCGCGTTGTTGGACAGCGAAATTCTTGCGGAAGTCTATCTGGAGCTGATTGGTGGACGGCAGCCTGACTTTGCGTTATCAACGCAACCCGAGCGCCGCGAGGGGGACAATGTAACCGAATGGGCCCCACGGCCGCGCCCAAACCCCCTGCCCTCACTGCTGACCGAAAAAGAAGCCGCCGCCCATGCCGAGTTTGTCAGCAAATTGAGCGGCGACGTTCTATGGCGCCAGAACTAGGCACCGCGTTGGCTTCAGGCGTCGGCTTTTGGCGGATTTTCCGCCTGACGACGCGCGATTTCGTTGCGGTAAAGCGACAGGAAATCGATGTTCTCAAGGTTCAGCGGCGGGAAGCCACCGTCGCGTGTGACATCGCTGACAACGCGGCGCAGGAACGGGAAGATCATCCGCGGGCATTCGATCAGCAGGAACGGATGGATCTGATCATCCGACACGCCTTCAATGTTAAAAATGCCGACATAATCAATCTCAAGCAAAAACAGCATCGTGTCGGCGTCTTTGGCCTTTGAGGTAATCTTGAGCTTGATCGAGGTCTCATACTGGTTGTCGCCCGAACGCTTTTTGGCATCCAGATTAACCTGAACCTGCACATCCGGCTGCACATCGGCAGGCGCGCCTTTTTGCGCCATGATGTTTTCAAATGACATATCGCGGATGAACTGTCCCAGAACCCGCATTTGCGGGTTCTGCTGAGGTGTTGCTTCGGCTTCGGCCATGACGGGCTCCCTTAAGAAATCAAATCCCGCTGGGTTTAGCAGGTTGCCCCGCCCCCCTCAATGCTTTGTCCAACCCGACGGGCCTTCTTTACCCTGCCGCTCAGCCTCGGTGATTTCGTGGTAATCGCCATCAATCACCTCACCCTTTTCGGCTGCTTGGGCCGCGGGATGTATCGGCTCGGGCCGCGCTTGCCCGCCACGCCCGTGCGGCGGCATACCGCCCTGCTGGGTGCCAAAGCTGTGAATGTTCACCCGCGCCTGAATGGCCTGATAGACCGCGCGTCTGATTGCGGGCACCAGCAGGGAAAATCCGATAGCATCGGTGAAAAATCCCGGTGTCAGCAGCAATGCGCCAGAAAACAGGATCATCGCGCCATGCACCAAAGGCTCGGTCGGGTCGCGCAGATCAGAGAAGGACGACTTCACCTGCCCTAGCGCAATCGCGCCCTGCGATCTTACCAGCCAGGTACCTAAAACAGCGGTAAACAGCACAATCGCCAGCGTCCAGCCAAGGCCGATTGCGCCCCCGATCTGGATGAATAGCGCGATCTCAATCAGCGGGATGGCAATAAATGCGATCAATAGCCACATGAACAATGGTCCTTTCACTTCCGGGTAGAGTGGACTTGGTCCGGTCAAGCACCTACATAAGGCGTTGACCGCGACGTTTCCATGCTTTGACCCAATGAGGTTCCGATGAATTCACCGTTGATACAGCTGCTGGTGTTAGCTGGCATTGCCGTATTCCTGATCCTACGCCTGAAAAACGTACTGGGGACACGCGAGGGTTTTGAAAAACCTGCCGTCACCGACAAGCCTACCGCCCGTAGTGGGCCTGCGCTTGAGGTGATAGAAGGCGGCCCCGATCTTGATATTGCAGATCATGTCGCCGTAGATAGCGAGGCGGGCAAGGCTCTTGCCGAGATGAAGCGCATCGAGCCGTCTTTCAGCGCCAGCGAGTTTCTTGGTGGTGCCCGTGGCGCCTATGAGATGATCGTGATGGGCTACGAGCGCGGTGAGTTGTCCGACATTCAGCCGTTTCTCTCCGAAGACATCTACGAAAGCTTCGTGGATGGCGTTGCCGCCCGCGAAGATCAGGGCCTGACGATTGAGGCGAAATTCTTTGGCGTGCGCGAAACAACGCTGGTGGATGCCTCGCTTGATCCGGTCACCAAGGAAGCAGAGATAAAAATCCGTTTCGGCGCAGAGCTTACTTCGGCAGTCCGCGACGCGGATGGCAAAATCGTCGAGGGCAGCACCACTGAAATCAAGCGCCAGAAAGATACTTGGGTCTTTGCGCGCATCATGGGCTCGGACGATCCAAATTGGCTTCTGGTTTCTACAGACGGGTAAGTCATGCCGTTTGTGCATTGGCAGTCGCGGGGGGTGTCTTAGTGACCACGCCCGCCAACGCCGATGCAACCTATCAGGTGATGGAGTTCTCCCAGCTTGACGGCTGGGAGAATGACGACCACGCCGCCGCCCTCGACGTCTATCTCAGCACCTGCCGCGACATGACTGAAATTGATTGGAGCGCGCTGTGTGAATTTGCCAAAACCGACCCCGATCCGCGCCAGTTTTTCGAGCTGTTCTTCCGCCCTGTGCTGATCGAAGATGGCAAAGACGGAATGTTCACCGGTTATTTCGAGCCCGAACTTGAGGGTGATCTTTTCCCTTCAGAGCGGTTTGCCTATCCGGTCTATTCGATGCCACCCGAGGCGTTGGAGACAAACCCGTGGCTCACCCGCCGCGAAATCCTTGATACTGATGTTATGGCCAACCGCGGGTTGGAGATCGCTTGGGTTGACGATCCGGTCGAACTGTTTTTTCTGCAAATCCAAGGGTCCGGTCGGATTAAACTGCGCGATGGCACCTACAGACGGGTGGGCTATCGCGGTGCCAACGGCCATCCCTACCGCTCAATCGGGGTCGAACTGGTCAACCGCGGCGTCTATGAGGCGCATCAGGTCAGCGCCGAGGTAATCAAGAATTGGGTGCGGCGTAATCCTGTCGACGGGCGCGAATTGCTGTTTCACAACCCGTCTTATGTGTTCTTCCGAGAAGTCAGCAAGGTGCCCGCCGATAAAGGCCCCCTTGGTGCGATGAACCGTTCAGTCACGGCGATGCGCTCGATTGCGGTTGATCCGTCCTACGTCAAGCTCGGAGCACCCGTGTGGATTGAAAAGGACGGCAAGGAGCCCCTGCGGCGCCTGATGGTGGCCCAAGATACCGGCTCGGCAATCAAGGGAGCGCAGCGCGCAGATGTATTTTTTGGCACCGGAGATGCCGCAGGCAAGCAAGCGGGCACTCTGCGCGATCCGGGCCGTATGTTTGTGCTGCTGCCGATCCAGCGCGCCTATGCCCTGCTGCCCGAAAGCGCGATATGAAACGGCGGCGGTTGAACAATGATGATCTGGACCTGTGGCGCAGGGTCACGGACCGGACCGAACGGCTGGACCTGAAATCCCTGTTCACCCCACCCATCGACGCCCCGGCACCCGCGCCACCGGCGATCCGCAGGGCTAAACTGGCTGTGCAGAGCAAGCCCATGCCACCCACCAAAGCCCGAACCAATGACCTTAGCCCGTCGTTACAAGACCAGATGCGCGGCACATCGGTGCAGATGGATCAAAAGGCATTTGGCAAGCTCAAGCGTGGCAAGCTGCGCCCCGAAGGGCGGCTTGATCTGCATGGCATGACCCTCGAACAGGCGCACCCGAAGCTCACGGGCTTCATCCTCAACGCCCATACGCGCGGCAAACGGCTGGTGCTGGTGATCACCGGCAAGGGCAAGCAACGCGACGATGGCGGCCCGATACCGGTGCGCTACGGTGTGCTGCGCCATCAGGTTCCGCAATGGCTGTCGATGCCGCCGCTGAAATCTGTCGTCTTACAGATCACGCCCGCGCACATCAGCCACGGCGGCACAGGCGCGTATTACATCTATCTCAGACGTCACCGTTAGCGGTTGAGCAGCGGGCGATAGCGGGCAATGCCCAAGGCCGCGAGCGCTGCCGCCAATACGTAGTAGGCCGAGATCGGCAGCATCTGTTCGGGGAATGTGATGCCAAGGTCGATCAACCAGCCTGTGATGCCCGGACCGATGGCCGAGCCAAAGACCATCAGCGCAGCGGCAACCGCCTTGATTGCGCCCAAATGTCGCGTGCCGAAATACTCGGCCCAGAACACGGCGGGCACGGTCGATTGCATCCCTTGGCCCAAGCCAAAGATCGTCAACCCGATCCCTGCCATGAAAATCGTATCGGCATAGGCCAGCACGGCGAAGGACACCGCAAAGGGCAGCATCTGGAACGGGATGATCCGGCTAACCCCGAAACGGTCAATCGCCCAGCCCGATGCAAAGGTCGAGCAAACTGACGCCAGCGTATAAAACGGCATTAAAGCCACGTAGGAGACCAGATCCCAGCCCTTCACCTCGGTCAGGTGCACCTGCTGGAAAAACAGCGCCGTGCCCCATGTTGCAGGCCCAGCGATCAGCGGGATCATCAGGAAAAACAACCCACAGCGCAGCATCTGCGCCCGCGTCCAATGTTCGCCGCGCATCCCAGCAATCTGGGTGGCGTTCACCATGCTTTGTGGCGTGCGCTCCTGCCGCAGCAGCCACAGGATCACCGGTATCGTCAGCAGCACGATCGCCGCCGCCAGCACCCACAAATTGCGCCATGTGCTCAGCGCGAACAGCGCCACAAACAAGACTGGCAAGATCGCCTGCCCCGCAGCAAACCCCATCGAGGACAGCGACAGCGCCTTGCCACGGCTGGCCTCGAACCAACGCACCATCGCGACCGCGCCAAGCTGGGACATCATGCCCTGCCCCGTAAAGCGCAGCGCAAAGATCACAAAGATCAGCAATATCCAGTTGGGCACCACAGCCATCGACAGACAGGCCAGCGCCAGTCCGATCATCACCCCGAGCGCCAGCGCCCGAACGCGGAACCTGTCGGTCAGCACACCCGCCCAGATCATCGCAATCGCCGACATCGTTGTGCCGATGGTATAGACCCCGCCCCACTGGCCGTCGCTCAGGCCAAAGTCGGCCTTAATTTCTCCCGCAAATAGCGAAATGAAAAAGGTCTGCCCATAGGACGAGGTGAAGGTCAGCAAAAAGCCTGCGAGAAGAAACAGCCAATTGCGGGAAAGGAAGCGTAGGTAATCCATGCCCCTTCATCGGCGGGGCATGGAGAAAAGAAAAGACCTAAAGAACGTAGCGGCTCAGATCCGTCGAGCGCGACAAGGCGCCGAGATTTTTCTCGACGAAATCGGCGTTGACCTCGACGCTGTCGCCGCCCCGATCCGGCGCATTAAAGCTGAGCTCTTCGAACACCCGCTCCATCACCGTATAAAGCCTGCGCGCGCCGATATTCTCGACCGCGTGATTCACATCCGCCGCGATTTTCGCCAGCGCCCTGATCCCGTCTTCGGTAAAGGAAACCTCGACCTGCTCGGTGCCCATCAAGGCGGTATATTGCAAGGTCAGCGCATTGTCGGTTTCGGTCAGAATGCGCACGAAATCATCTTCGGTCAACGCGCGCAATTCAACGCGGATCGGTAGCCGGCCCTGAAGTTCCGGCAGCAGGTCAGACGGTTTGGCTACGTGAAACGCCCCCGACGCGATGAACAGGATGTGGTCGGTTTTCACTGGACCATACTTCGTCGAGACTGTGGTGCCTTCGATCAAGGGCAGTAGATCACGCTGAACACCTTCACGCGATACATCGCCGCCACGGGCATCGGAACGCGCACAAACCTTGTCGATCTCGTCGAGGAAAACGATACCATTTTGCTCGACTGCTTCGATCGCCGCCCGGTTTACCGCCTCGTCGTCGAGCAATTTGTCGGCTTCTTCGCCAATCAAAATCTCATAGCTTTGCGAAACAGTCAGCTTCTTCTTGGTCTTGCGACCGCCCATGGCTTTGCCAAAAATATCACCCAGGTTCATCATGCCCATCCCGCCGGGTTGGCCGGGAATATCCATGGTTTGAAACGGGTTGGTGGTGTCGCTGATCTCCAGATCGATCATCGTGTCGTCAAGCTCGCCCGACTTCAGCTTTTTGCGAAACATCTCGCGGGTGCCTTCGCGGGCTTCGGACCCGGCGACCGCGTCGATCACCCGTTCTTCGGCTGCCTTATGGGCATTTGCCTTCACATCCTCCCGCATGTGTTCGCGTGTCATTGCGATGGCCCCGTCAACCAGATCGCGGATAATTTGCTCCACGTCGCGCCCGACATAGCCAACTTCGGTGAACTTTGTGGCCTCAACTTTAAGAAACGGCGCACGGGCCAGTTTTGCCAAACGGCGGCTGATCTCGGTCTTGCCGACGCCGGTGGGTCCGATCATCAAGATGTTCTTTGGATAGACCTCGTCGCGCAGGTCATCGGCCAGTTGCTTGCGGCGCCAGCGGTTGCGCAGGGCCACGGCAACGGCGCGCTTTGCGTCCTGTTGGCCGATGATAAAACGATCAAGTTCCGAGACGATCTCGCGGGGGGTAAGGTCGGTCATAAGAGGTTCCTTGTTGCGCTGCAGATGGGGCATCGGCGCGCCAGAGGTACAAGAGTATGAGATGAGAAGACGCAGTCTAAGGGCCGCGCAATCACGAAGCTGCGCTGATCGTTTCCACCGTCAGTTTGCCGTTGGTATAGACGCAAATATCCGCCGCAATCGCCATGGCATCGCGGGCAATGGCTTCGGCGTCGCGGTCACTGTCCATCATGCCGCGCGCGGCAGCGAGCGCATAGTTGCCGCCCGAGCCAATCGCCGCGACATTGTGTTCGGGCTCGAGCACATCGCCCGCGCCGGTAATCACGAAAAGGTCCGTGCCGTCGGTAACAATCAACATTGCTTCGAGCTTTTGCAAATACTTGTCGGTGCGCCAATCCTTGGCCAACTCGACGCTCGCACGCTGCAACTGGCCGGGGGTGGCCTCCAGCTTGGTCTCAAGCCGCTCAAGTAGGGTAAAGGCATCGGCTGTTGAGCCGGCAAAGCCCGCGACCACATCAAAGCCACCGGGTGACAGGCGGCGCACCTTGCGGGCGGTCCCTTTAATCACCGTCTGACCCAGACTGACCTGACCATCACCGGCGATGACAACCTGTCCGTTCTTCTTCACCCCAACGATGGTGGTGCCGTGCCACCCGGGAAATTCCTGCTTTGCCATTTTGGCCTCCTGTCGTCTGGAGTTCTATATGGCCCCCGACCCCGCAGGGCACAAGGGCAGCGCCCCTTGTCCGCCTGTCGCGGGTTAGATAGCGTCGGCCAAATGGCCAATCATCAAACAGTGCGTTTCTATCTTGAGCCCCCTTTGCGGGAGAGCGCGGCTGCCGGCGCACACAACTTTATCGGGCTGATAGCCAAAGTCTGTGCGGCGGCAGGGCTTGTGCCACAGTATTGCGATCTCGCTGATGCAGGGCTGGCAAATGGCGGCTATGCGCTGACCCATATGAAGCCCCCCGAACGCCCCAATGGCTTGGTGTTTCGCCGCGTCTATCAATACCCGTTCTGGCAGATCGACCAGACCGCCGCGCGCTGGGACTGGGACACCGCTCAAGCCAAATTTGATCCATCACAAATCGATCTGGCAGAGGCAGCGCGGTTTTTTGCCTTTTGGCAAAAACGGCTCTACGGCGCGGCGCCCAAGGTCACAAAGCAGGCGGGATACATCTACGTTCCCTTGCAAGGCCGGCTGTCCGAACATCGTTCGTTTCAAAGCTGTTCGCCGCTACAGATGTTAGAGCATTGCCTTGCCCATGAGCCGCTTCGGCAGGTGATTGCCACGCTGCATCCGAACGAGCATTACTCCGCAGCCGAACTCGCCGCGCTGGAGCATTTGGAGCGCCAGCACGCACGGTTGACGGTCACAGTTGGCGACATGGTCCAGCACCTGCAAAACTGCGACTATGTGGTGACGCAGAACTCCAGCGCCGCCTTTGGAGGATTTTTCTTTCAAAAACCCGCACTGTTGTTTGCAAAGATCGATTTCCACCACATTGCGGTACGCGCTGATATGGCCGATCTCGCGGAAAGTTTTGCACAGGTGACGCGCAACACCCCTGACTATGCCCAATATATCTGGTGGTTTTGGCAGGATCAGTCGATCAACGCAGGGCGCACGGATGCAGAGGCAAAGATCGCGGCGCGGCTCAGGCGGTTTGGCTGGCCCATATAAAAAGGGCGCCCCGTTTCAGGGACGCCCTTGGCGTGCTTAAGCGCGTTGGCTTAAACGGATTCTTCGATCCAGCTTTTCAGCGCGGCCTTGGGGCGCACGCCTGCAAGGTTGGATACGACCTGACCGTCTTTGAAGATAAACAGTGCCGGAATGCCGCGTACACCCATTTGAGCAGGTGAATTCGGGTTTTCGTCGACGTTGACCTTAACGATCTTCACCTTGCCCTCCATTTCGGCCGACAATTCTTCAAGCGAAGGGCCGATCTGTTTACAAGGGCCGCACCATTCGGCCCAGAAATCCACCAGAACGGGGATATCGGAATTTTTCACTTCGGCGTCGAATGTAGCGTCGGTGACTGCGACGGTGGCCATGTTGCTCTCCTGCAAGGAATGAATGTGTATCAGAACTGGAACCTAGGAACGCACCGGCCCATCGTCAAGATAGGGTGAGCGGCGCAGCGCCGATGTCACGGCATCGTGGGGCAGTGGCATTAGCTCTCTGGTGACCGTCCAAAGGATCGCGGTGTGCACCTCGCGGTCGGGGTATATCTGAGCCAATAGCGCAGCGTAGGCTCCCATTTGGCGCAGAATACCTTCCGGACAGACCTCGGCATTCTTGGGCACAACACGGTTGGTTTTAAAATCGATGGCGAGCACTGATTTTTCCGTCAGGATCAACCTGTCAATAGTGCCGTGCAGGCGGCGCGGGCCAATTGCGCCGGTCACGCTTACCTCCGCCAGGGTTTCGGGCGAAAAGATGTGCCGCAGTGCGGGATCATCCAAGACGGCGCGGGCCTCGGTTTTGGCGGCGGCGATAACGTCTTCTGCAAGCAAGTTGATCGCGCCGAATGTGTCCTCTTCCTCGGCGATTTCGGGCAGGGTCTCCAGCAGCGCGTGCACCAGCGTGCCATAGCTCAAGGCGGCGGCCTGATCACTGCCTGCCTCACCGGCAAGTGCTTTCGCCCCGCCAAGATCAGAGGGCGTTAGGACTTCAACCGTCGTTGCGGCTGGCGGGGCCACAGTGGTAAATACCGGATTGAGGTCAGGAAGTTGCGCCAGTATCTGCGGCTTCTCGACCAGCTCCAGCCCGCTCCAGTCGCCTTCCTGGAACCGTAATATATCGCCGCCTTCATCCGGCAGCGCGTTGATGTGCCCCATCGCCGCCTCGGTGATTTGAAACCACGAGCTGCCATCCTTCGACAGATCACCAGCAGCAGCAACGATCAGCCATTTTTCGGCGCGGGTCATCGCGACATATAGCAGGCGCAAACGTTCGGCGTGCTGCGCGGCTTTCAAATCTTCGGTCGTATCTTTCAAGGTGCGGGGCATATCGTCGGCCACAGGTTTCCACACCGGCATCCCGTCAAGCTTGATGATCTCGTCCTTGATCTGCACATCACGGCGACCTGTATCGGGCAAAATGACAATTGGCGCCTCCAACCCCTTGGCCCCATGCACGGTCATCACCCTAATCTGGTTAGATGCGGAATCGATCTGCCGTTTTATTTCAAGGTCATCCGTTTGCATCCATTCCAGAAATCCGGTCAGGCTCGGCACATCATTGCGCTCGTACGCCAATGCTTGGCTGAGCATTGCGTTGATGCCGTCCTCGGCTTCCGGTCCCAAGCGCGACAGTAGGTTGCGGCGTCCGTTGTGGCGGGTCAGCACCCGCTCAATCAGGTCATAGGGCCGCAGAAAATCGACCTGTGCCCGCAGATCAGTCAGCATCGCGAGCGTCTCGGGATACGCCTTGATGCGCAACCGCAGGCTTTGCCAAAGTCGTGGCTCCTCCCTGTAGTGGGCAAGGGTAAAAAGCGCCTGCTCGTCCCAGCCAAATAGCGGTGATTTCAACGCAGCAGCCAGCGATAGGTCGTCATCGGGCGTCGCGAGAAACGACAGTAACGCCGCCAAATCTTTCACCGCCAACTCGGCTCCAACCTTCAGACGGTCAGCGCCCGCGATAGGCAGATCGGAAGCTTTGCAGGCGCGGATGATCTCCGAGAACAAGGACGACCGCCGCTGTACAAGGATCAGGAAATCTCCGGGTTGGATGCGGCGCTTTACCACGCTTCCCGCGGCAAGGCCGTCGTCGGGAATGAAATGTTCGCCTTCGGTCAGTTCCTTGATCCGCGCGGCAATCTGTTCGGCCAGAATGACAGTGTGATGGCGCGGCGACAGACGGTCCACGGGGTCGGTCCAAGGGCCGTCGGGTTCGACCTCGGCTTTTTCCACAATCGGCCACAGGTCAACACGACCGGGTAAAACATGCTTGAAAGCTTTGTGTAGGGTCTGTTTATCGAAATCTGGCTGTGTATCGGGATCAAAGGCCGCATCGACCAATCGCAAGATCGCAGCCGAGGACCGGAACGAATAATCCAGACTGCGGTGTTGGAACAACATCCCTGCGTTTGCGATCTTCTTCTCGAACTCCCCGGCCTTGCGATCAAACTCGCGTGGGTCAGCCCCCTGAAACGAGTAGATGGACTGTTTGCGGTCCCCGACCACGAACAGGGTGCGCTTTGCATCCGGTCGCGATCCGGTCCCGCTGTAAAACTCGTCGGTCAGCTTTTCGATCACATCCCATTGGCGCGGTGACGTATCTTGCGCCTCGTCGACCAGAATATGATCAATGCCGCCATCAATCCGGAACAAGACCCAAGCCGCGACATCCTTATCGGACAAAAGCGCGCGGGTTTTCAGAATTAGATCATCGAAATCCAGCCATCCGCGCAGCTCCTTCTCATGGGCGTAACGGGCTAAAAAACGCTCTGCAAAGCGGTGTAGAGCCAATGTTTTCTCGACCACTTTCAACGCTAACCGCGCCTCGCGGGCCTCTTCGACTCTTTGCATCAGGTCATCAAGCTGCGGCATCAACTGTGCGATGACCTTTTGGGTGGGCTTGGTGGGAAATGATCCGATCTTGGCCGTGAAGGGACCGGCCTTCGCCGCACCGGCTCCTGTCAGCAGAACAGATTCCAGCATTGGCAGGGCCGACAAATCAAAGCTCGCGATGCTTTGCAGGTTGAGACCGGCCTTTTCGTCCATCCCGCCTTTGGCAATCAGATGCGGGATAATCTGGGTGATCAGATCGGCCTCGTCGCCGTCAAACACCATGTCCTCGATTGTGCTGGTCGTTAGAGTTGCGGGTTGTTCAAACGCCGCAAGCAAGGCAGAGCGGTCAGGCAGGGTCGCAAAGGCATCGCGCTGGTTGACGATGCTGCGGGTCAATTTCGAGAGGTCCTCGCCGGTGTAATGCGCGGCTATATCGGCGATGAGGCCTGCATCTTCACCCTCGGCCATGGTGTCGACAATCTCGGCGCGCAGCAGATCGGCGGCGCGATCCTCGATCTCGCTGAACTGCGGGCTGACCCGTGCCTCCAACGGAAAGCGCCGCAGGATCGAGGCGCAAAACGAGTGAATCGTCTGAATTTTCAATCCGCCCGGCGCTTCGATTGCCAAGGCGAACAGCGTGCGGGCATCGCGCAGTGCTTCGGACGAAAGTTCGCCTTCAATCCCCAGTTGGGACAGTGATTGGCGCAGGTCCGCGTCTTTGAGCATTGCCCATTCGCCCAAACGCTTGAACAAACGGTTCTGCATCTCCGAGGCGGCAGCTTTGGTATAGGTCAGGCAGAGAATTTGTTGGGGCTCGACCCCGCTGAGCAGGAGCCGCGCCACACGGTCGGTCAGCACGCGCGTCTTGCCAGATCCTGCATTGGCTGCCAGCCAAGTCGAGGCATCAGGGCGGGCCGCTTCGATCTGGGCGCGGGTGGCATCGTCAAACATCTGGGTCATTCCACATCCTCCGCATTGGCCGGGCTGGTACCGTCCCATTCGCCAAAGCGTGAAAGCTGGTCATAATCGCCAGCCGCATCTTCGGTTTTGACCATCCGCCGCGCGGTAAAACCCTGCGTCGGGCTGAGGTAGCTGGCGATCAGGTCATGTAGCCCGGCCAAGACTTCGGCGGGGGGCTCGTCCTCCAATGGGGCGGGGATTTCCACAGGCTTCGCACCAAGCCCGATAAAGGCCGCGAGTGCGACGGGCGCGGGGCCGATCTCGGCGAAACTGCCCGCCTCAACCATCGCGGCTTCGATCAGCAATTGTTTGTCAAAGCTGCGCTGTTCTTTCGGGCTGGGCGGCGCGCCGGTCTTGTAGTCGTAGATCAGCACATCGCCGTATTCGGACTTGTCGATCCGATCGGCGATGCCATTGAGCGTAAAGCCGAGGTCGGGAAAGACATGTTTGCCGCGGGCAGCATTTTCGAACGCCACGGGGGTGGAGAAGGACTGCCGCCGCTTTTCATGCTCGATAAACCAGTCCGCAACCCGTCCGATCCGCGCCAGCCACATGGCGCGAGCGGCGGGCCACGGCGCCTCTACCTCCAGCACTTCGGCGGCGATTTTCATCATGTTTTGTTTGGTCAGCAACGCCGGATCAGCGGTGGCGGATTTCACGAAGCGCTCCATGATTTCATGAAGGATAATGCCGCGCACTGGCGCGTCGGGCGATTGCACCAGCGGGCTGATGCGCCGCAATTTAAGGCTATGGCGCGCGTAGATCGCATAAGGATCACGGATCAGGCGCTTGATCTCGGTCACCGAAAGCTCGCGCGGGCGGGCCGCGACGGGCGGGCGCGGCGAGGGGCGGGGTGCGGGATCGGTGCGGGTGACCTGCTCAAGTGCGCGAACCTGATCAACCCAGACATCACCGCGGGCGCGCATCTGCTGCCACGCCTCCGGCCCCCCGGTTTGCGACAGCCCGCCCAGCAGGTTGCCCAAACGGTTCAGCCAGCGCGATGGCACGGTTTCGGCCTCGTCCGAGCGGATCGCGCGGGTGAGCCAGACCTCACGTGCCGCAATCGCCTGTTGATAATCATGGGATGATAGTCCGATGCGACGCTCAGGCAAAAGAAGGCCCGCCTGCAGCCGCATCTGGCGGTTCAGCCATGGATCGGGGGGTGGCGCTTCGGGCCAGACCCCGTCATTCAACCCTCCCAAAATCACCAGGTCAGCACCTTGAACCCGCGCCTCCAGCGTACCCCAAACCATGATGTCGGGGCGCGGTGCATCGCGGTCGCGCACCTCGGCGCCTGACAGCAGGGCGCCGGCCAGATCGGCGTAGTCGGAGGCTGACATTTCGCCGCCATGTTCGGCATGGGCCGCGAGTTCGGCCATCACAGCAGCAGCCTTTTCGCCTGTCTTTTTTGCCCAAAGTTCGTGGTTTTCACCGCCTGCTTGACCTGCGGCTATGGCATTTGCCAAGCCAAGATGGCGCGCTGTCCAATCTGTCAGCAAAAGCGGACCGTGGATCTGATTGTCGGGAAAGATACCAGCAACCCAATCAGCCCATGCATTGAACGCCTGCGGCTCTTTCAATTTCGCGGCGATCTTGGCTGCGACACGCTGCACCCCTTCGGCGGAAGGGTACGGCAGGCCGTCTTTCCTGATCTGAAGTTCCAGCCGCTGGGTGTTAAGCAAATGGGCATTGCGGTCACTGCCGGAGTGGGTCAGCGGGTGCTTAAGCAACGTCAGCAGAGCTTCGGCCCCGAGCTTAGTGCCAAACAGCCGCGCGACATGGCGCAAGAACCGCCCCGGAGGCGATAGGTGCAAAGGTGTGCCGGCGCTGTCATCAGGCAAGATGTCCCAACGGTCCAGCGCGGCGGTGACCTGCCGTGACAGCATCCGGTCCGGCGTGATCAGCGCAGCGGTCTGGCCATCCTCTACCGCTTGGCGCAGGCGCAGCGCGATGCTGAGAGCTTCGATACGCGGGGTCGGGGCTTCCAACAGGGTGAGGTCGGCAGTAGCACCCGCGAGGTTTTCAAGTGCGGGACCTTCGGTCAGCCATGCGTGGGTCACGGGTGCGGGGCGCAAGGACAGCGATACCAAAGCATTGCGCGGCGCGGAGTGGGGCGCGGTCTCGGTCCAAGGGGTGACTTGCGCGCGGGACAGATCAAGCGCTTTCATCAAATGGCGAAAGCGGTATTGCGGGTGATCCTCGGACAAAAGCTCGCGGTCGAGATCGGCCCAGACCGCCGTGGGCATGTCAAAATCGAAACCGGGCAGGATGATCGCGCCCTGCGGCAGCCGTGCGACGGCCTGCATCAACATCGACGTCGTGCCGCGCGATCCGGTGGACCCCGCCAGTATGATCGGGTGCTGCGGCGGCGACTCATCCCAATGGGTGATGATTCGGCTGATCAGTTGCCTTTGCCGCGCTTCGGTGTCGGGTTCGGTGATGGTGTGCGCCAAATAGCGCTGGGCGATCTCCAGAAAGGTCCGCGCCCGCTGCCAATGGCCGGATTGGTCGCTGACATCCAGATCGGCAATCGCATCCGCTGACACACCTTCGCCCTGCATCTCGTCGATCAAGCTCGCCAGACTATCAGACAGTGCATAAAGCGAGGCACGCGGCGCGAGGCTGCTATCGGTATCGAGCAGTTTTGATACCAGCTGGATCAATGCCAACCGGCGGCGCAGGGCAGGGGTGGCGGGCGGCAGGGTGACGTTCGGCACCAGCGTGTCGAGTTGGGTCAGCAAGCGGATGCGCGGCAGAAATCCCGCCGGTCCCGCATCAAAAAGATCGCGCATGCGACGCGCCATGCGGCGGGTGTTAACAATCAGATCGACCCGCGCCATCGCCTCGGGGGGCTGGCCTTCCAAGCGGCTGTGCAATCCGGTGATCAAAGCCTTGGGGAAATCCACGCCGGGGGCGAGGCCGAAGAGACGGGGGGCATCGGACGGCTTAAACATTCTGTGCCGCCAACATATCTTCGGCGAGTTTGATGCCGTCGGGATGGCCCACATCGCACCAGTTGCCGGGGTAAATCAGGCCGTACAAACGCTGGCTTTGCAGTATCCGGTCCCACAAGACGTTGAGAGAGAACTTCGAGGCGTCAATTTCAGCAAGCAGATCAGTTTTGATAATCTGGACCCCACCATAGATCACGCCGGGCCCACGTTGCAGCCGCCCGTCTTCACCGATGATAAAGTCGCCCGTGCCGGCATGCCCGACCGCCTGCGCCAGCGGCACCGAGATCAGCAGTGCATCCATTTTCAAGGGCTGCCAAGCGCGGGCCAGCAAGCTTAGCGGGTTGGGGCCAGCCCAGATCGCATCGGTATTGGTGGTGAACACCGGTCCGTCCCCGAGCAGCGGCAAGGCATTGCGCAGCCCGCCGCCGGTTTCCAGAATCTCGGGTGTCTCTACCAGCGTTTGAACGCCGCGCTTTTCCAAAAGGCCCTGCAACACTTGCGGCTTGTAGTGCAAATTAGCCACGACCTTCGTAAGCCCCGCCGCGCCTACCAGATCGAGCGTGTGATCAATGAGCGTTTTGCCAGCGACCTCGATCATCGGTTTCGGCTGGTTCAGGGTCAAATCTTTCATACGCGTGCCGAAGCCTGCGGCAAACATCATCACGGCGCTGGGGTGGTTATGCATTGGCGTCTCAGATGCTCCAGATTTTCGGGGGTCGGCGGTGGCAGGTGGGTGTGGATGAAAGCGGCGAGGCCACCCAGATCTGGGTGGTTCAGGTTTTGCAGAACATAGCCCCAAACGCGCGGGATCATGTCGATGTAATGCGGTTTGCCATCGCGTATGCCAAGCCGCGCAAATATGCCAAGGATCCGCAGATTGCGCTGGGCACCAAGGATCGCATAGGCGCGGGTAAATGCGGCAGGGTCGGCACCCGATTGCGCGAGGTAGTAAGACACCACTGCGGTTTGGATATCTGCTGGCACATCGCGCCGCGCGTCTTGCAAAATCGATACCAGATCATAGGCCGGATGCCCCAATAGCGCATCTTGGAAATCCAGCAAGCCAACCTGCGCAACGCCGTGCCTTTGTGGCAACCACAGCAGGTTTTCGGCATGGAAATCGCGCAGGATCGGGACAGCGGGCGCGGCGGCCACCTCCGCAGCGAGCGGTGCAAAGACCTCGCCGAACTGTTCAGCGGCCTCGGGCGAGGGGGCGTACCAGTCAAAGGCAATCCCGCTCATCTCGGTCAACCAAGTCGCGTCGCAGGCAGGCAGGGCAATCGGGTCGGCACGGTGCAGGTGCACAAGCGCATCGGTCGCCGCGCAGTACAGCGGCATCTGTTGATCAGATGCTTGCGCCATGAGACGGGCAAATAATGCATCGCCCAAATCTTCGATCAGCAGAAAACCGTTTTCGACATCCATTTCAAAAAGGCGCGGGGCGCTGAGGCCAATGGCGACGAGATATTCTGCTATGCGCACAAAGGGCCGCACGTCTTCGCCCTTTTCTGGCGGCGCATCCATGAGGATTACGGTTGAGCCATCCGGACGTGTCAGGCGGTCATACCGACGGTTGGACGCATCTCCGGCGATGACGGTACGCTGCGCATCAATCCAGCCGGTCGTGGCCAAAAACGCTTGGGCGAGAGCGGCGCGATCGGTCATTGGGTGTGCCATTCTGTCAGGCGCAGGGTCCACGCGGAGTCCTGCCATGTCAGCGTCATTTGACGCGCTTCGGCATCGGTCAGATGATCTAGATGCACAGCCAGCGCGCGTTGTGGCATTAGCGACCCCAAGCGGTCTGGCCATTCCACCAGACAAATTGCTGTGTCAAAAGCTTCCAGCAGGCCAAGCTCTTCGACCTCGTTCACCGAAGTCAGCCGGTAAAGATCGCTGTGCCAGATTTCGCCCTTTGTCGTTTCATAGGTCTGCACCAAGGTGAAGGTCGGCGAGGGGATATCTTCGGGGGTGGCTAGCAACGACCGGATGAGGCTGCGGCAAAAATGGGTTTTGCCCGCACCGACATCACCGCTGAGCAAAACCACATCACCCTGCGCCAGCACACCGCCAAGGGCGCGGGCAAACTGCGCGGTTTCTTCGGCATTCTGAAAGGTCTGGGAAATTTTGTGTTCGGACATGGGGCATGGTTACCGCTGCCCCAGAACAAAAACAATCCGGTGCTGGCTTAATCAGCGGAGATCAGGCCCTTTTCGGCATATTCGCCCGCCCGTTCGGTCGCGGGCCGAAACCGTACCAATGTCGCACCCGACGGCAGACTGGAAACCGTGCACTGAACGGCAGAACTGTCATCGAAATCAATCGCCATCGACAGACTTTGGCGCCCGCCACGGTGACCAACAAAGCAGGAGATTTCGCTCCAGTCCGGCCCATCACACGACCGTCCCCGCCACAGAGCGATGGCATCTGCGATGGTCACATCGGAGAAGGCAGAATCCGGTTGGTGCTGCCACATTTTTTGATAGGCGGCATTGCTGAGGCTCAGCACGCCGGAAGCGGTAAAGACGACCAATCCATCGTGCATCGAATCCAGCAAGATCTGGTTCTGCTCAAGCTCGGCGCGGAAATTGCGGGTCAGGGCAACCTCGGCAGTGATATCTTCGATCAGAAAAGCAGTGGCGCCGTCGGGGTGCGGACGTCCGGTAACTGTAAAGGTCTGGCCATTCTCAAGCGTCCATGTCTCGCGGTACTGTCCATCGCTTGCCTTTGCGATCACATCTGAAATTTCCTGCCGCCATGTACGGTAGTTCTTCGGCTCGGGCATGCGGCGGTTCTCTCGCAACTGGTCAAAGAACGACACGATCGAAGGGCGTACACTGAGAAACTGCGCCGACAGGCAGGTGAGGTCGACCAGAGCAGGATTGAACAGGACCAACTGCCCTTTACGATCAAATATTGCCAGACCGGTGCTGAGGTGGGCAAAGGAATTTGCCAGCGTTTGGACGAAGTTTCGCTGCGCCCTCTCGGCTGCAACGACAGATGAAATGCAGGTCGCGTGATGAATAGTGACGGCGCCAACATTAACCTTGGTGACCTGATACCAGTCCGGTTTTCCCGGCGTGGCGGACTCGAGCGGGTAACGGTCGGGGTTTGAGGTATCGGCTGCCTTGAAGAGTAATTCAGCCGGATTGGCCTGCGCGCCCAGTACCGATTTATGCAGGGCGTCATATGCCCTGTTCGACCAGCACAGTGCGCCCGCTTCGTCCAGATGCCAGACGGGGCCAGGGGCGGTATCGCACGTAGCCTGCAGGGCCTCGAATTCCGTTGGCGGCACCAACGCGGGCCGAGCCTTTGTTGGCGCGCTGGCTTTATCCAAGGTGACCCAACAAAAATCACCCCGCCACCCGATTGAGACCTGCTGCGGGGCAGCAGGATCGTTGGCAAAGAGTGTGAGCGGGCCGTCGTGGGCAGCATCGGCGTGGTGCGGAAAATCCGGAAAACGGTCTGATAATAGGTTGCGCAAATCATCCCAGACATGAGTGCCGGGTGCGAGGGAGAAAGCCCGCAGCGCTGTTTCGTTACCGTGGTGGAGCACACCTTGATCGAATAAGAGGGCCAAGGGTTCGGGCTGTTGAATCTGCGGCAGGGCAGCGCGCTTCCAGAAGGTCGGGAGACCCATCGTTACCAGCACGATCGATAAGCCTGCGATGCAGATCACAAGCAGGACTTCGGTTAACGGCAACACAGCAGCACCCTTTCGGCAGGATTAATTTTTACCGATTTTTAGCTACTTATATTAACGTCAGGTTAATTTTTGAGGCGCAGCCGGGGCTTAAAGCGTGAAGCGGGCGTTTGCCCCTAAAGGTCGCGTCATCTCTTCAGGAGTAGCTTCCAACTGGTGACGTGGCCAACTGACTTGCACAATTGCGCCGGAAGACGCGTGCCCGCCGCGCTCCTGCATCTCATTGGCGAAACGCAGGGTGGCGCCAGAACGCTCCAGCAAGGTCTTGGCAATAAAAAGACCCAGCCCCATGCCTTCGTATTCAGGGCGGATACCGGAAACCGGAAAGCCAGTGCGGCGGCGCACGAAAGGATCGCCGATGCGCCCCAGCATTTGCGGCGGAAAGCCAGGGCCGTCGTCAATGATCCGAACGGTGATTTCGCGGGTATCCCAACCTGCCTCGACCCAGATCTGACCTGCGGCAAAATCCACCGCGTTCTGGATCAGGTTGCGCAGCCCGTGAATGATCTCGGGTTTGCGCTGGATCATCGGCTGTGCCCCGTTCGTAAGATGCACAAGGTGCACCTGCTTGCCCCGCTCCATATGCGGCTCGGCGGATTCCAGAATTACAGTCTCCAGAGGCGCTTGGCGAAGCTGCAAATCGTCTTTGCCAGAACGACCCATATCGCGCAAAATATCGCGGCACCGGTCTGCCTGATCGCGGATCAAAGCGGCGTCTTCGGCCAGCTCGGGTTGGTCTTTGAGATCACTCAACAGCTCCGCACTCGCCAGCTTGATCGTCGCCAGCGGTGTGCCTAACTCATGCGCGGCAGCGGCGACAACACCGCCGAGATCGGTAAGCTTTTGCTCGCGTGCCAGTGCCATCTGTGTCGCCGCCAACGCATCGGCCATCGAATGGATTTCCGAGGTAACGCGGCGCGAATAGGCACTGGTAAAGATGATCGCGATGATCAGCGCAATCCAATGGCCAAACACAAATAGGCTGGGAATGCGCAGGACATCGCCGGCTTCGGTGATCAACGGATGATGCCAACTGGCCAAAACGGTGACGATCACGATCGCCACACTGCATAGCACCAGCGTAGAACGTAGGCTGAGCGCCGCCGCAGAAATAGTGACCGGCCCCAAGAGCAACAGCGCGAAAGGGTTGTGCAGCCCGCCAGTGAGAAACAGCAAAAATCCCAATTGCAGCAGGTCAAACAGGATCATCGCGAGGTTTTCACGCTCGGAGAGACGCTTGTTCTCAGGGAAGATAAATGTCGCGATCAGGTTGCCGATGACCGACGCACCGACCGCAAAAAGGCACAAGCCAAGATCAAGCTGCAGACGATAGAAAACTTCGGCCACCGCGATGGCGATCAACTGCCCGCAGATCGCGAACCACCGCAAAAGGATGATGGTACGCAGCCTGATCCAGTTGGCCCGCGGGCGGGCGCCGAACGGTCTGATGGTCGCCTGCGTCATCTGCGCACCTTTGGATCATTGCCTGTTGTGTCCGCTCCGTTCTAGCGTAGTTCTGCGCCCAACCGCGATCAAGGCGCCAAAGCGCGCAGGAGACTTCGATGAACCGTTCCTTTGCCATTCTTGCCGCCGTCTCGGTAGTGCTTTTCCTTGCCGTCACAGCATGGTTCGTCTTTCGCGCCCCGGGTGGCGACCAGTTTGCGCAATGCAGATCGTCGACAGTGGCGGGCGGCGATTTGGGCGGCCCGTTCGAATTGGTGAACGCCAACGGCGAAACGGTGACCGACAAGGATGTGATCACCGAACCTACATTGCTGTACTTTGGCTATACCTATTGCCCCGATGTCTGCCCGCTGGACGTGGACCGCAACGCGCAAGCCGTCGAGATCCTTGAGGAGCGAGGCCAGAGCGTTGTGCCCGTTTTCATCACCGTTGATCCGGCCCGCGACACCCCCGAAGTTGTGGGTGACTTTGCGGCCAACATGCATCCGCGGATGATCGGGTTGACCGGATCGCCGGAGCAGGTGAAAGCCGCCAGCGCCGCCTACCGCACCTATTACAAAGCCCACCCCGCGACAGATGGTGAATACCTCGTCGACCATTCGACATTCAGCTATCTGGTGCTGCCTGAGTATGGTTTTGTCGACTATTTCCGCCGCGAATTGCGACCAGAGCAAATGGCCGACACAATCGGATGTTTCGTCGATCAGTCATGATGTTTGACGCCGTGGGTCTGTGTCGCCTACTTATAGGTGTCAGTAAAAGGTGAGGGCCGGAGTTGATGGGCGATGATGAGCTAGATCTCGGGCCGGACCGGACGCTTTTACTGGTGGACGATGATGAGCCGTTTCTGCGGCGTTTGGCCAAGGCAATGGAAAAGCGCGGCTTTGAAGTCGAGACAGCCGGATCGGTTGTCGCGGGCCGTGCCATCGCGACCGCGCGGCCCCCGGCCTATGCCGTGGTGGACCTGCGGCTTGAGGATGGCAACGGGCTTGATGTGGTCGAGGTGTTGCGCGAGAAACGCGCCGATGCGCGCGTGGTTGTGCTGACCGGATATGGCGCAATTGCCACGGCGGTTGCAGCGGTCAAGATCGGCGCCACAGACTACCTCTCCAAGCCTGCCGATGCCAATGACATCACCAATGCGTTGCTGGCGACTGGGGCCAACCTGCCGCCGCCTCCCGACAATCCGATGAGCGCGGATCGGGTGCGCTGGGAGCATATCCAGCGGGTTTATGAGCTGTGTGATCGCAATGTCTCGGAAACCGCGCGGCGGTTGAACATGCACCGACGCACGCTGCAACGGATACTGGCAAAGCGCTCGCCGCAGTAGACATTAGCGAAACTCGGGCGGCGCGTATTTCAGCAAAATCGGCACGACCAGTTCTTCCTCGTCGATCAGATGGCGGTTCAGCATCGGTGCGAAACTGTCCAAGGTTGCTTTGAACGCCGCCGCCTTGTCCTTGAGCGCATCTGGCGGCCCGCTTGTTTGCAGCACGCCATTTGCCGCCCCCGCGAGATCGGAGAGGAGCGCGTCCATCTGATGGTGGTCACTGTCCAGAATCTCGAACCCCCGCGCCGTGGTCTGGTCGAGCTTGGCCATCACGGGGAAATAATGCGCGTCTTCGATCTGGTGATGGCCGTGCAGATCGTTAATCAACATCCCGCCAAATCTGTGCAGCCTTTGTTGATACTGCCGCGCATCCAGATTGCCATCCAGCATCTCCGAGACATCGCGATCAAGGTGCTGGGTCAGGCTACGGAATGACAGATGCTTATCTAACCAAAAGGCGATGAGCTGCGAATAGTTCGGATTTTCCTGCCATTGCGCGGAAACTCCGCGACCAGCGCGCGCAGGGTATCGGGCAGCGCTGTGCGTTGGGCAAGGTCAGTGACGGTTGGCGGGGGCGCGGCGGGCTTTTTCATCATGTTCAGCTAATCACGAAATGCGGTATATTAAACTGGCGATCTGCAGATCCGCTAGAGATAGCCCTCGGCGCGAAAGCTCAACTCGCGGGATTTGCCGATGATCAGATGGTCATGTAGGGTCAGCCCCAAGGCATTGCAGGCTGCAGCGACTTGGTTGGTCATGTCGATATCCGCGCTCGACGGGGTCGGGTCACCGGAAGGATGGTTGTGCACCAGGATCAGCGCCGAGGCATTTACCTCAAGCGCCCGTTTGGCGACCTCGCGCGGATATACAGGCACATGATCAACCGTGCCCTTGGCCTGTTCCTCATCCGCGATCAGCACATTCTTGCGGTCGAGATACAGCACGCGAAACTGTTCGGTCTCGCGGTGGGCCATCGAGGTGTGGCAATAGTCGAGCAGGGCATCCCAGCTTGAGACGATATGCTGTTGCAGCACCCGTGATCGCGCCAGACGCTGGGCGGCAGCCTCGACAATCTTTAGCTCGACAATGACCGCGTGGCCGACCCCTGTTACATCCAACAGCCGTGCCTCGGGGGCGGTGATCACACGGTTAAAATCGCCAAATTTGTCCATGAGGGTACGCGCCAGCGGTTTGACGTCACGCCGCGGAATGGCGCGGAAAAGGACCAACTCCAGAAGTTCGTAGTCCGGCACTGCCTGCGCCCCACCCTGCATGAAACGTGCGCGGAGCCGCTGGCGGTGGTCGGCAATATAGGAGGGCTGTTTGCCCGATACCGCCGCCGTTTCGGGCGCTTCGTCCATCAGGAAGGGGAGCGGCTGTTCGCCGAAAGAAGGATCAGTGCCGGACATATCCACAGCCTGCAAAAACAGCGTTAGGATTTAGTTAATGGCGCGATGAAAAACGGGCGCGGAGATAAAAATCATCCACGCCCGTTTCGATTACTTGGCATTCCACATGCCAGTTCGTCGGCCTTAGCCCTTCATCGAATCCCAAAAGCTTTTGACGCTGGAGAAAAACCGGCTGCTTTTGGGGTTATTGTCAGTCGCCAGATCGTCGAACTCCTGCAGCAGTTCTTTTTGACGGCTGGTCAGATTTACCGGTGTCTCCACCGCCAGTTCAACGATCATATCGCCCGTACCGCCGCCCCGCAGCGGTGGCATACCCTTGCCGCGCAGACGCATCTGGCGTTTGGACTGGCTGCCCGCAGGGATCTGCAACCGGCTGCGCCCGCCATCAATGGTTGGCACCTCGATGTTGCCACCCAAAGCGGCCGTCGTCATCGAAACAGGCACACGGCAGAACAGGTTAGGACCATCACGCTCGAACAGCTCGTGTTCGGAGACCTCGATAAAGATATAGAGATCACCGGTCGGGCCACCGCGCATGCCCGCTTCGCCTTCGCCAGCAAGCCGGATCCGCGTGCCGGTTTCAACACCTGCGGGAATGTTCACGCTCAAAGCGCGGTCTTTTTCGACACGGCCCTGACCACGACATTTCTTGCAGGGGTTCTGCACGATCTGGCCCATGCCCGAACAGGTCGGACAGGTGCGCTCGACGGTGAAAAAACCCTGCTGCGCGCGGACTTTACCCATGCCTGAACAGGTCGGGCAGGTGGTTGGCTCAGCGCCGCCTTCGGCCCCTGACCCTTCACAACTGTTACACTGGACAGAGGTCGGAATGTTCAAAGATTTCTGAATGCCCGCAAAGGCATCTTCGAGCGAAATCCGCAGGTTATAGCGCAAATCAGCACCGCGTGCAGCACGCCGCCCGCCGCCAGCACCACCGCCGCGTTGGCCCATAAAGTCGCCAAAAAGATCGTCAAAGACGTCAGAGAAAGCCGAGGAGAAATCACCCTGCCCGCCGCCGCCAAAACCGCCAGGCCGTCCGCCGCCCATGCCACCCTCAAATGCCGCATGACCGTAGCGGTCATAAGCGGCCTTCTTGTCAGCGTCCTTGAGCACTTCGTAGGCTTCGTTCGCGTCCTTGAACTGGGCCTCGGCATTGGGATTGTCGGAATTCCGGTCGGGGTGCAGTTCTTTAGCCTTCTGGCGAAAGCCCTTCTTGATCTCGTCGGC
Source organism: Sulfitobacter brevis (assembly GCF_900112755.1). GTDB lineage: Bacteria > Pseudomonadota > Alphaproteobacteria > Rhodobacterales > Rhodobacteraceae > Sulfitobacter > Sulfitobacter brevis. The sequence continues at coordinate 216,556 of NZ_FOMW01000005.1, forward strand.
AGAGGCTCCCTTGGCGACGCCAAGCACCTCGTAATAGTCACGTTTTGCCATGGTTCAGCTCCTGCTATGGAACACAACGGGCCGGCCCGTCAAACGGACCGGCCCTGTCTTGGTTCCAAGAACACGCTTACGCGCGCTTGTCGTCGTCCAGATCTTCGAAGTCGGCATCAACGATATCATCGTCGCCACCGCGCTGCGCATCTGCGGCTTGGGCCATATCATCGTCACCCTGCTCTTGTGCAGATTTGTAGATGGCTTCGCCCAGCTTCATAGCCGCTTCGGTCACGTTCTGGATGCCCGACTTGATCTTGTCGACATTGTTGGCTTCCAGCTCGTCCTTCAGCGCAGCGATGGCAAGTTCGATCGCTTCAACAGTTGTCGGATCAACCTTGTCCGCATGCTCTTCTACTGACTTTTCAGTCGAGTGGATGAGGCTTTCGGCCTGGTTTCTGGCTTCGATCAGCGAACGACGCTCTTTGTCGGACTCGGCATTCTCTTCCGCGTCCTTGACCATCTTCTCGATATCCGCATCCGACAGACCGCCCGAGGCTTGGATCGTGATCTTCTGCTCTTTGCCTGTGCCTTTATCCAGCGCACCTACCGACACGATACCGTTGGCATCAATGTCAAAGGTCACTTCGATCTGGGGCATGCCGCGAGGGGCAGGCGGGATGTTTTCGAGATTGAAGGCACCGAGGATCTTGTTGTCGGCGGCCATCTCGCGTTCACCCTGGAAACAGCGGATCGTCACAGCGTTCTGGTTGTCTTCAGCGGTCGAGAAGACCTGAGACTTCTTCGTCGGGATCGTGGTGTTGCGGTCGATCAGTCGGGTGAACACGCCACCCAGCGTCTCAATGCCCAGCGACAGGGGTGTCACGTCGAGCAGAACAACGTCTTTGACGTCGCCTTGCAGAACACCGGCCTGAATGGCCGCACCCAGCGCCACAACTTCGTCAGGGTTCACACCCTTGTGTGGCTCCTTGCCAAAGAACTTGGTCACTTCTTCGATGACTTTCGGCATGCGGGTCATACCACCCACAAGCACGACTTCATCAATATCCGAAGCCGACAGGCCCGCGTCTTTCAACGCAGCGGCGCAAGGCTTCATCGACGCTTTGATCAGGTCGTTCACGAGGCTTTCCAGCTTGGCGCGGGTCAGCTTCATCACCATGTGCAACGGCTGGCCGTTGGCGCCCATGGAGATAAACGGCTGGTTGATCTCGGTCTGGCTGGCAGAAGACAGCTCGATCTTGGCTTTTTCAGCAGCTTCTTTCAGACGCTGAAGTGCCATCTTGTCTTGGGTCAGGTCGACGCTGTGTTCTTTTTTGAACTCGCCCGCCAGATAGTTGACGATGCGCATGTCAAAGTCTTCACCACCAAGGAAGGTGTCGCCGTTGGTCGATTTCACTTCGAAGAGGCCATCGTCGATCTCGAGGATGGTCACGTCGAAAGTACCGCCGCCAAGGTCATAGACCGCGATGGTTTGGGTGTTTTCTTTGTCGAGACCGTAAGCCAGAGCAGCGGCTGTCGGCTCGTTAATGATACGCAGCACTTCGAGGCCGGCAATCTTGCCCGCGTCTTTGGTGGCCTGGCGCTGTGCATCGTTGAAGTAGGCAGGAACGGTGATGACCGCTTGGGTCACTTCCTCGCCGAGATACTTCTCGGCTGTGTCCTTCATTTTGCCAAGGATGAATGCAGAAATCTGGCTGGGCGAATACTTTTCGCCGCGCGCTTGGATCCATGCGTCACCATTGCCGCCGTCAATCACGTTGAACGGCATGTTCTTACGGTCTTTTGCCAGATCCGCGTCATCATTCCGGCGCCCGATCAGGCGCTTCACACCAAAAACGGTGTTTTCGGGGTTGGTGACGGCCTGCCGCTTGGCAGGTTGGCCGACAAGACGTTCATCGTCGGTAAAGGCGACGATTGACGGGGTTGTACGTGCCCCTTCCGCGTTTTCGATTACGCGCGGCTGGCTACCATCCATGATGGCGACGCAGCTGTTTGTTGTTCCAAGGTCAATACCAATTACTTTGGCCATGTTTTCGATCCCTCTTTGCTTCAAGGCGATTGCACGAGACAGTGGCCCGTTACGGCACCCTTGCCCCGATCTGGTGACACTGAAAGCCTGCTGGGCTGTCAGCGGTTCGGAGCGTATATAAGGAGGGGTTCTGCACCCTGCAACCGCTGCATGGGTTGTGACGGCGGGATTTTTGGTGATTTTTTCGATCTGGTGATCGCGGGCGGGGGCTGTGGATGGTTTTAAGGCTCAAAGGTTTTGACATTCATAAGGGCTGGCTGGACAAGCCCGCCCAAGCGCAGGTGCTTGCAGAAGTGCGCGATGCGGTACGCCAAGCGCCGCTGTTTCACCCCGATTCGCCTTACGGCAAGAAAATGTCGGTGCGGATGTCATCAGCCGGGCAATACGGGTGGTTTTCCGACAGGTCAGGCTATCGCTATGTCCCCCAGCATCCAAATGGCAGTACGTGGCCGCCGATCCCCCAAGCCGTGCTGGATATCTGGTCGGCCCTGACAGGGCTGGAGCGGCAACCTGAATGCTGTCTGATTAATTACTACGACGCCACCGCCCGGATGGGCCTGCACCAAGACAAGGATGAGGCTGATTTCCGCTGGCCGGTGGTGTCGGTTTCGCTGGGTGACGACGGATTGTTCCGCATCGGCAACCAGACCCGTGGCGGCAAGACGGAATCGATCTGGCTGCAGTCAGGTGATGTTGTGGTTATGGGCGGCGAGGCGAGGCTGACCTATCACGGCGTAGACAAGATCCGACCGGGCTCATCAGCGCTGCTCAAAGATGGCGGACGGATAAACCTGACGTTGCGGGTTGTTGATTAGACATTCATGCAAGGGAAAGGGCCAGGGCGTAAACCTAACGGCGCGCGTTCCAGCTGATTGAGGCATGTTTACGGGTGTAAAACTCGCCCATCAGCCCGATCATCACCAACACCAGCGCGACCCACAGCGGATACTCCCAATTGCTGTAACGCGGGTTGTAGTTGATGAAAACAAAGCCGCGGGCTTGATCGATGCTGTGAAACAGCGGGTTCCAGTCAAACATTGTCAGCATGTAACCCGGCAAGGTATTGGCCACAAACATCTTGCCCGAGGCGATCATATTGGCGCGTTGGTAGACTAAGGAAAATATGCTGACGAAGGTTGGGAACCAGGGTTTGATTGCCAGCAGCACGAGACCAAGGGCACAGCCGGTGAACCATGCGATCAGCAACATGCCAAAAGCGGCGATCGGCTGTTCAATATGGATCGGGGCCCATGCCACGTGATAGGCAAACAGGATCATGAACAGCGATAGAACCTGAATATATAGTGAGCCAAGGGCCGCCGAAAGAATGGCGACCATGGTGGTCATTGGCGCGTGCTGCATCATCGGGCTGGCGGGACCTTCCGAGCCTGCAACCGCGCCTAAGGCTTTGGTGTGGGTAAGGTATAAGAAAATGCCGGACATGATATAAAGCAGGAAATCACCGCGCAAAGCCGCGCCACGTAGGCCCAGCAGGCTGAACATGACATAAAATGCTGCGACAAACATCACCGCCTGCATCATATTCATCGCAATCGCGACAAACGCATTATTGTGTTGTTTGCGCACACTGCGGACAATCGAGTGGTACACCAGCCCGGCCATAGTGAGGAACGAGGCCCAGTTTCCGGACGATTTACGGGTGGATTGGAACATCAGCCCCTGCCTTCTAAATGCCAAGTTCTCGCACGGAATTCTTGCCGTTCCGTTAGCTGCAAACCATAAGGGGAACCGAAACACTTATCAACGAAAGCCGAAAGGGCAAAGCCGCATGGATTATGAAAAACTGGTTAGGGTGATGCGCAAACTGTCGCTAGAGGCAGGCGACAAGATCATGGAAATCTATGGCCGCGATGATTTCGACGTGAAGTCCAAGTCCGACGATAGCCCCGTGACGGCAGCAGATGAAGCCGCCGATGCCATCATCTCAAGCGGTTTGCGCGCGGCGTTTCCGGATGTGGCGCTTGTTACCGAAGAGCAATCCGCCACTCATGATACGCAAGGCATGACCTTTCTGATCGTTGATCCGCTGGACGGCACCAAAGAGTTCATCCATCGGCACGGTGACTTTACCGTTAACATCGCCTTGGTCGAAGACGGCGTGCCAACGCGCGGCGTGGTCTATGCCCCCGCCAAAAACCGCATGTTTTTTACCCGCGCCGATGGCCAATCCGTTGAGGAAACCGGTGCCTTTGACAAAGAAGCCGTCGGTGAGACAGCTGAGATTTCGGTATCGGCCGCTGACAATGCCGCGCTGATGGTTGTTGCATCCAAATCGCACCGCGATCAGGCCACTGACGACTACATCAGCAAGTATGACGTGCGTGATATGACCAGCGCGGGGTCTTCGTTGAAATTCTGCCTGATCGCGACAGGCGAGGCTGATCTTTATCCGCGTGTGGGGCGCACGATGGAGTGGGACACGGCCGCAGGCCACGCAGTGTTATCAGGCGCCGGCGGCGCTGTTGTGCGCTTTGAAGACCATACACCACTGACTTACGGCAAAGCCGATTTCGCCAACCCGTTTTTCATTGCCCATGCACCGGGCGTCACGTTGAAGCCCGCCTGATGTCGGTCCTCATTGTCATTCCCGCCCGCTATGCCTCCACCCGCTATCCCGGCAAGCCGCTGGCCGAGCTTACTGGCGCCACTGGCCAGTCACGCAGCTTGATCGAGCGATCGTGGCGTGCGGCCTGTGCGGTTGGCGGCGTCGACCGTGTGGTTGTGGCCACCGATGACGACCGGATCAAGGACGCAGCGGAGGCCTTTGGCGCCAAGGTAGTGATGACCTCGCCCCATTGCGCCAACGGCACCGAGCGCTGCGCCGAGGCCCATCATGTTTTGGGCGGCGCCTATGAGATCGTGGTGAACCTGCAAGGCGACGCGCCGCTGACGCCGCACTGGTTTGTTGAAAGCCTCGTCGAAAGGCTGCGCGGTGCGCCGGACGCGGGGATCGCCACCCCTGTTTTACGTTGCGACGGTGCCGCGCTCAACGGGTTGTTGGCGGATCGAAAGGCGGGTCGTGTCGGTGGTACGACGGCGGTGTTTTCCGCAGACAATCACGCGCTCTACTTCTCGAAAGAGGTCATTCCCTTCATCGCGGAAACCTTCACTGACGAACAAGCCACGCCGGTGTTCCACCATGTCGGGGTCTATGCTTACCGCCCCGATGCGCTGGAAAGTTATCCAACATGGCCGACGGGCCCGCTGGAGCGGCTTGAAGGGCTGGAGCAGCTTCGGTTCATGGAGAACGGGCGCGCTGTTTTGTGTGTCGAGGTTGAGGCCAAGGGCCGGGCCTTTTGGGAATTGAACAACCCCGAAGACGTGCCGAAGATCGAAGCCATGATGGCGCAAATGGCGCTTGAATGACAGATATGCCGGTCAGTGTTATCGTCGTCAGTCGAGGCCGTCCGCAGGCCTTGCAACGATGCCTGACCGGACTGGCACAGCTGCAATGCGCGCAGTTTGAAATTGTGGTGGTGGCCGATCCGCAAGGTATTGCCACCGCCGAAGTCCTGCCCTTTGCAGCCGCGCTCAAGTTCGTCCCATTTGACGAGCCAAATATCTCGGCGGCGCGCAACATCGGTCTGTGCCACGCGGCAGGCGACGTTGTGGCGTTTATCGATGACGATGCGGTGCCAGAGCCGTATTGGCTGGCGCTTTTAGCGGCGCCGTTCGGGCAGTCTGCCGTTGCGGCTTCGGGGGGGTATGTGCGGGCGCGCAATGGGATCTCCTTCCAGTGGAAAGCCCGTAGCCTAGATGGCTTCGGTGCGCCGCAGCCTTTGGGCATCAATCCCACCTGCGCCACGGTGCTGCACCCGCCCAAGGGCAATGCGGTCAAGACCGAAGGCACCAATATGGCGTTCCGCCGCAGCGTCTTGGTCGAGATTGGCGGCTTTGATCCGGCCTATCACTATTTTCTGGACGAAACGGACGTGAACATGCGCCTCGCGCAGGCCGGTCATGCCACAGCATTGGTCCCTTTGGCCGAGGTTCACCACGGATTTGCCGAGAACAAGCTGCGGAGTGCGGCACGGGTGCCGCGCGATCTGTTTGATATCGGGGCCAGTTGGGCGGTGTTCCAACGCAAACATATCCGCCCCGATGCGCAGGCCGGACATTGGCAAAGCTTGCGCAAAGCCGAGCACGACCGTCTACTCGCCCATTTGATCAGCGGCGGATTGGAGCCGCGCGATGTAACGCGCCTGGCCCAAAGGCTGGATCGGGGTTATGACGAGGGTCGCGCGCGGCCTTTGGCGCACACTGCACTGCCGCGCCAACCGGCAACGCCGTTCCTGACCTTCCCCTCCCAAAGCCGCAAAACCAGTCACATCGCAACCCGCCCGATCCATTTGCGAAAAGACCGGATGCGGGCGGCGGCGCGGGTGAAAAACGGTGAAATTGTCACCCTTTTCGATTTTTCAGCAACGGCCCTGTTCCACCATGTGTGCTTTGGTTTAGACGGGGTCTGGCTGCAGCGCGGAGGGTTGTTCGGAAAGTCCGATCGGGATCAGGCAATAATCCGCCTCCACAGCCGGATACGACGTGTTGAATTAGAGAGAGGCCGCGTTGCTACTCAGCGCGGATTCAGTCATGAGTGATGTGGTAAAATTTTTTCTCGTTTTGACGAAACTCCTGCGTCCTGTAGGATGAAAAGTGTCTAAAACGCTCAAGGCCAGCCGCGATAGAGAGCGGAAGATATTTTGGAGGCTGTAAATTATATGCGTAGAAAAGTGACGAAGGCCATATTTCCGGTCGCTGGTATGGGCACCCGTTTTTTGCCCGCTACCAAATCTGTTCCCAAAGAAATTATGACTTTGGTAGACCGCCCGCTGATCCAATATGCAATCGACGAAGCCCGCGCCGCTGGCATCAAGGAATTTATCTTTGTGACCTCGCGCGGCAAAGGCGCTTTGGAAGACTATTTCGACCACGCACCCCAGCTTGAGCAAGAGCTACGCCGCAAGAACAAGACCGAACTGCTGGAAGTTTTGAACAGCACCAACATGGAAAGCGGTGCGATTGCCTATATCCGCCAGCACCGTGCGCTGGGTCTGGGTCATGCTGTTTGGTGCGCCCGCCGCTTAATCGCCAACGAACCTTTTGCCGTGATCCTGCCCGATGACGTGATAGCCGCCGAAAAGCCCTGCTTGCAGCAGATGGTCGAAGCCTACGCCGAAACCGGCGGCAATATGGTTGCTGCGATGGAAGTCGAACCCGAGCGCGCCTCGTCCTACGGGATGCTTGATGTGTCCGAAGACATGGGCCAGTTGGTCAAGGTCAAGGGCATGGTTGAAAAGCCAAAAGCCGAAGATTCGCCGTCAAACCTTGCGGTTATCGGTCGCTATATTCTCTCCCCTTCGGTGTTGCAGAACCTCAACCAGTTGAAGTCGGGATCGGGCGGAGAAATCCAGCTGACCGACGCGATTGCGAGAGACATCGAGCTTGACCGCAATGTTTACGGCTTCCGCTTTCGTGGCCAGCGCTTTGATTGTGGCTCTAAGTCAGGATTTTTGCAGGCGACTGTCGCTTTCGGTCTTGCCCGCGAAGAACTGCGCGACGATTTGAAGGCATATCTGGAAAGCATCATCCATCTGGATAAAGCGGCCCAATAACGGTCTTCGGAGGACTTAAGATGAAGAACGTTCTGGTAACAGGCGGCGCGGGCTATATCGGCTCGCACGCCTGTAAGGCGCTTGCCCTTGCGGGCTATACTCCCGTGACATTTGACAATCTTATTACTGGCTGGCGCGACGCCGTGAAGTTCGGACCTTTCGAGCAGGGTGATTTGCTTGACCGCGCCCGTTTGGATGAGGTGTTTGCGAAATACAAACCCGTCGCAGTGATGCATTTTGCGGCACTTAGCCAAGTTGGCGAAAGCATGACCGATCCCGCCAAATACTGGCGCAACAACGTGATGGGGTCACTGAACCTGATCGAGGCCGCCACCGATGCCGACTGTCGGCATTTCGTGTTTTCCTCGACCTGCGCGACCTATGGCGATCAGGACAATGTGGTGTTGGACGAGAACTCCGTGCAATTGCCGATCAACGCCTATGGCGCGTCCAAACGCGCAATCGAGGATATGCTGGTCGATTTCGCGGCTTCGGCCGGTTTGCAGCATGTGATCTTTCGCTACTTCAACGTTGCAGGCGCAGACCCCGAAGGTGAAGTGGGTGAGTTCCACCAGCCCGAGACCCATCTGATCCCGCTAATGCTTGATGCCATTGACGGCAAGCGCGATGCGCTGACGATTTTTGGCACAGATTATGACACACCTGATGGCACCTGCATCCGCGACTATGTGCATGTTTGCGATCTGGTTGATGCCCATGTGCTTGGCCTCAAATGGCTGGAGGAGGGGCGCGGCAATCGTGTTTTCAACCTCGGCACCGGATCGGGCTTTTCGGTCCGCGAGGTGATCAATCACAGCCGCGAGGTCACCAACCGTGATGTGCCGTTCAACGAGGGTGCGCGACGACCCGGCGACTGTACCAAACTGGTGTCTGGCTCGCGCCGCGCTGTCAGCGAATTGGGCTGGGAGCCGCAACGCTCAAACCTGAACCAGATGATCGCAGATGCGTGGAGATGGCATCAAAACGGCCATTACTCCGCCTGAGATGGCCGGTGCCCGCCTTCTGGATGTGACGAGAAGTCTCAGGCGCGCGGGGCGGGTAGCAACAGGTGTGGACCGGGTCGAGATCGCCTATCTCGAACATTTCCTCACCGACGAGATACCGTTTTTTGCCTTGGCGCGCACGGCGCTCGGCTATGTGCTGCTGGACCGGGACGGCGCGCAGACGTTTCGCGACAAATTGGCGGGTGATCTGCCATGGGGCGGCCCCAGCATGTTGTCGCGTCTGGTAATGGGCCGGGACCGGGCGCTGGTCCGGGCAGAAAGCGATCTGCGACGGCTCGCGGTGGGGCGGGCGATACCAGCCAATCTGGGTAGAATGTTACAAGCGCTGCTGCATGACACCTTCGCGTACTACAATGTCGGCCATTCGAACCTGACGGATCGGATGTTAAAATCGGTCAAATCCGCAGGCGGCGGGATCCATGTGCTGGTTCACGATGTCATCCCGCTGGAATTTCCGCAGTTTCAAAGGGCCGGCACTGTGGCGCCGTTTCGCGCCAAGATCGATCGCGTCGCGCGGCTGGCGGACCGCGTGATTTACAACAGTCACGATACCCGGCAGCGCAGCGAAGCGTTTATGCGTCTGGCGGGCAGGGTGCCTGACGCCATTGTCGCACATTTAGGTGTGACCATACCGCAGCCCGATCTACAGGCGCTGCCCTCGTCGCTGCCGCCATCAGAGCCATATTTTGTGACAGTTGGCACGATTGAGCCACGCAAGAACCATGCTTTCCTGCTCGACCTCTGGGCGCAGATGGGGACTGAGGCACCGCTGCTGCTCATCTGCGGAAGCCGCGGCTGGAACAATGCAGCAGTCTTTGACCGGCTCGACCAATTACCCCGCGACGGCAGGGTGCGCGAAGTTTCAGGACTCAGCGATCCGGCGCTTGCGGCCTTGGTTGCGGGGGCATCGGGGTTGTTGTTTCCCTCGCTGGCCGAGGGCTTTGGCCTGCCAGCGATCGAAGCTATGGCGCTCAAAACGCGCGTTTTGTGCAACGATCTTCCGGTTTTCCGCGAAGTGACTGATGACAAAGCTGTTTACGCGCCAGTGTCCGACGGGTATTTGTGGACCAGTACAATTAAAGAGTGGGGCAGCAGTCCGGCAGGCGCTTGGTCAGGCAACACATTCAAAGGTTCGGGTTGGGCTGAACATTTCAATACCGTCTTAAGATCGAGGTGATAGCGCAGGACTGCAGTGGTACATCCCAGCGTAGAGGGTGATTTTGGGAATAATTCAGTCATATAGACTGAGGCTTCAGCGCAAACGATGGCGCATCAGAGCGTTTCGAAAGCGTCGGGAGCTGAAAAGGGTTGTGAACCGGACGGAGGATATCCGCGCCGACGATCTTTTGCTGTTTTGCACCCAACGCAACGAACGCATCAGACTGCCCTATTTCCTTGAGTATTATCGCGAGATGGGCGTCGGCCATTTCTTCTTTGTCGATAATGACAGTAACGATGGATCGCTCGACTATCTCGCGGATCAGCCTGACGTGTCGGTCTGGTCTGCCAAGGCCAGCTATAAGCGGGCCCGCTTCGGCGTCGACTGGCTGAACTGGCTCCAGATGAAATACGCGCACGGCCATTGGGCGCTGACCGTCGATCCGGACGAATTTCTGGTTTATCCGTTCTGTGATACGCGCCCATTGCGCGCCCTGACCGATTGGCTCGACGCCTCTTCGATCAAATCCTTCTCGGCGATGCTGCTGGACATGTATCCAAAGGGGCGGCTGGACGAGCAACCCTATCAGGCGGGCCAAAACCCGATCGAGATCGCCTCATGGTTCGACAGCGGCAATTACACGATTTCGCGCAATCATTTGTTCACCAACCTGTGGATACAGGGCGGCCCGCGTGCGCGGGTGTTTTTCCCTGACGAGCCTGCGAAAGCGCCGGCGCTGAACAAGGTGCCGCTGGTGAAGTGGGACAAACGCTACACCTATGTCAGCTCTACCCACATGCTGCTGCCGCGGGGTCTTAATCAGGTCTATGATGAATGGGGCGGGGAGAAAGCATCGGGTGTCCTGCTGCATGCCAAATTCCTCGACACATTTGGCGCCAAGGCCGAAGAGGAGCTTGAGCGCAGCGAGCATTATGCCGCTTCGGTGGAATACAAAGCCTATGCTGACCGTCTGAAAGACGATCCGCAGCTTTGGTGCAAATGGTCCGAACGTTATATCAGCTGGCGTCAGCTGGAGATTTTGGGGCTGATGTCCAAAGGGAACTGGGCGTGACGGTCGGGATCATCATGCTCGTGCACACAGCCCTTGGCCGTGCTGAACAGATTGCGCGGCACTGGGCTGCGGCTGGCTGCCCCGTGGTTATTCACGTCGACAAGAACGTGCCGCGCAAGACCCGCGAGACTTTTGTCGCGGGACTTTCCGATTTGCGCGATGTGTATTTTTGTGCCCGCTACCGCTGTGAATGGGGAACTTGGGGCATCGTGGCGGCCTCCCAATCCGCCTCCGAGAAGATGCTGGCGCAGTTCCCTGATGTACGTCACGTCTATCTGGCGTCTGGGTCTTGCCTGCCACTGCGTCCAGTGCAAGAGCTTATCGACTACCTCGACCAGCGGCCCCGCACCGATTTCATCGAAAGCGCCACAACATCCGACGTGCCTTGGACCGTGGGTGGCCTTGACGAAGAACGCTTTACCATGCGGTTTCCGGTGTCTTGGAAGAAGAACCGCTTTTTGTTCGACAAGTTCGTCCAAATCCAGCGCCGGTTCAAAATAAAGCGTAAGATGCCTAACGGGTTGGTCCCTCATATGGGGTCGCAGTGGTGGTGCCTGTCGCGGCAGACCCTGTCGGCCATCCTGCAAGACCCCGATCGCCCGACATATGACAGCTTTTTCCGCGAAGTCTGGATACCTGACGAGTCCTATTTTCAGACTCTCGCGCGGCAATATTCGACCAAGATCGAAAGCCGCTCTCTGACCTTGTCGAAGTTCGACTTTCAGGGGAAACCGCATATTTTCTATGACGACCACCTCCAGCTTTTGCGGCGATCAGATTGCTTTGTGGCCCGCAAAATCTGGCCCTATGCCAACGTGCTATATGACGCGTTCCTCACGGATGCCGAAGGCGCGATGAAAAAGACCGAGCCGAACCCGGGCAAGATTGACCGAATTTTCTCCAAGGCGGTCGAGCGGCGGACGCGCGGCCGCTCTGGCCTCTATATGCAAAGCCGCTTTCCGAACGAAGATTGGGAAAACGGGGTGACCGCCGCGCCCTATTCGATGTTTCAGGGGTTCGCCGAGCTTTTTGAGGATTTCGAGGTTTGGCTTGGCAAGGCGACCGGCGCGCGGGTGCATGGGCATCTTTTTGCAAAGGATAAGGTGCAATATGCCGAGGGTCAGAATGCCATTAATGGAGCGCTGGCCGATTCCGCCTTGCTGCGCGATTATAATAACCGAGCTTTTCTGACCAACCTGATCTGGAACACGCGCGGCGAACGCCAATGTTTTCAGTTCGGGCCGGAGGACAATCAGGAGATCAATTGGCGCATCGCAAAAGACCCCAATGCGCAGATTTCGGTGATCACCGGTGCATGGGCGGTGCCGCTGTTTCGCTCCAACCTTGATTTCGGCGACATCCGGGCCCGCGCCGCCAAACTGCAAAAGATCGAGAGCGAACATATGGATGTGCTGCGCTCGCCTTACACCAAGGCACGGGTGCGCATTTGGACGATGGCGGATTTTATCGAAGCGCCGATGGAGCCCCTGCAGGGTATTCTGGACGAGATCGGCCGCACCAAACTGCGGCGGCTGTCGGAAGCGCCAAAAATGGTAGACCTTGCCGGCTTTGGACAATTCCTGCAGAACTTAAAGAACCAAGGTATGCATCCCTATCTGATGGGCGATTTCCCTGCGGAACGAACCATGGAACCGGTGCAAAAGCCTCCTCGAAAACCCTATTTGGTGCAGTAATATATGGCCTTCACAAGCTTTGTCGTGTTCGCGGAAATGCGGACCGGATCGAATTTTCTGGAATCAAATCTGAATGCATTTGAAGGTATCAAATGTCACGGTGAGGCGTTCAATCCACACTTTCTGGGCTATCCCCATAACGAGCCGATCCTTGGCGTGACCCAAGGCGCCCGCGACAGCAATCCGCAAACATTGTTGGACGCGATCCGAAATGACACCACCGCGCTGACCGGCTTTCGCTATTTCCACGACCATGATCCACGGGTCTTTCACGACATCATGAACGACAGGCTCTGCGCCAAGATCGTGCTGACCCGCAATCCGGTAGAAAGCTACGTAAGCTGGAAAATCGCGCAAGCGACCGGCCAGTGGAAACTGACGGATATGAAATCGCACAAATCGGCGCAGGCCGAATTTGACGCCGATGAATTTTCCGCCCATCTGGAAGCTTTGCAAGCCTTCCAGCTTACCCTTCTGAACGGGTTGCAAACATCCGGCCAAACGGCATTTTACGTCGCTTATGAGGACCTTCAAAGCCTTGAGGTGATGAACGGACTGGCGCGCTATCTGGGCGTTGAGGCCAGTCTGGAGGCACTGGACAAGAACCTGAAAAAGCAAAACCCCAGCCCGATCTCTTCCAAAGTTAGCAACTATCCGGCGATGGAGCAGGCGCTGTCAAAGCTGGACCGTTTCGATCTAACCCGCACCCCCAATTTTGAACCGCGCCGTGGCCCGAATGTGCCGTCCTATGTGGCCGCGTCTGACACTGCGCTGATGTATTTGCCGATCCGCAGCGGCCCGCAGCATGAGGTGAAACACTGGCTGGCGGCGCTGGACGGGGTACGCCAGCAGGACTTGTTATCAAAGATGTCTCAGAAGGATCTGCGCCAGTGGAAGCGCCGCCATCCTGGCCATCGCAGTTTTACTGTGCTGCGGCATCCGGTGCTACGTGCCCATGATGCATTTTGCCGCCATATCCTGCCGGTTGATAAGGGCAACTACGGCCAGTTGCGCGGCACGTTGATCCGCCGCTACAACATGCCGTTGCCTGAAAAGGGGCCGGATGCCAGCTATGATGTGCAGGCCCACCGCGCGGCTTTCGCGGCGTTTCTTAAATTCCTCAAGGGCAATTTGTCGGGCCAGACCGCGATCCGCGTCGATCCGGCGTGGTGCACGCAGTGGCAAACGATCTCCGGATTTGGTGAATTGTGCTTGCCCGACCGCATCATCCGAGAGGCTGATCTGGCCGAGGAGCTCACAGCACTTGCGACCGCCGTGGGTCATCCAAACCCGCCCGCGCCGCAACCAGCCGCGCCGGACCAGCCGTTTGCGCTGGAAGATATCTATGATGATGAAATCGAAAAGCTAACGGCGGATGCCTATCAGCGGGATTATGTCATGTTCGGGTTCGGGCCTTACGCGGCCTGAACCGAATTATCCTCGATCAAAATGGTGTAAAGCGTGCTGGCGTTGGGGTTGGCTCGCAGCTTGTTGCAGATCGCAGGATTGCGCAGGGTCCGCGCCACCAAGGCCAACGCCTTAAGATGTTCGACCCCTGCCTCGTTCGGCGCAAACAACGCACAGGCGATATCGACCGGCTGCCGGTCCACTGAAGAGAAATCAATGGGTTTGTCCAAAAGCACAAAGGTGCCAACGACCTTATCGAGCCCCTCGACCCGCGCGTGCGGCAGCGCCACGCCGTGGCCCACACCCGTGGGCCCCAGCGATTCGCGTGTGTTGAGCGCCTCGACAACTTCGGACGCATTCAATCCATAAGCATGGTGCGCAAGCTCTCCGAGCTCTTGCATTAGTCGCTTCTTGCTTGAGGCAGACGTCAAAACCTTGACCGCACTCGGCTTGAGAAGTTTCGCAAAATCCATGCTGCTCACTCTCTACGCAGACAGGTCGCCCCGCCGCTTTTACATTATGAGGGGTCGATCCAGCCTACGTTGCCGTCCTCACGCCGGTACACGACGTTCAGCCCCTCTTTGCCCTCTTTGCGAAACAAAACCACAGGCGCCCCCGTCAGTTCCATTTGCATGACTGCTTCGCCGACAGACAAGGTTGCAATCTTGGTCTGCATTTCGGCAATGATCATGGGCTGGAGGCTGTCGGGTTCCTGTGCGTCCGCGTCGCTTTCTGAGGCGAGGATATAGGACGAAGCGCCGAGGAGTTCAACCGGTACGGCACGCTCCTTATGATGGTCTTTCAACCGACGCTTGTAGCGCCGTAGTTGCTTCTCCATCTTGGCACAGCTGGAATCAAAGGCGGCGTAAATCTCTGTTGCATGGGCGCGGGCTGACGCGGTCAGCCCCGTCGACAAATGAACAGTCGCTTCGCAGACAAACTCGTGCCCTGATTTCGAAAAAATAACATGGGCATCGGTGGGTCGGCCTGCGTATTTTTCTACAGCCGCGCCTAATTCTGTTTTGACATGGGTCTGAAGCGCTTCACCAATGTCGATCTGTTTGCCGCTGATTTGATAACGCATATAGGCTCCTTTTTATTGTGTGTCTGGCACACCAAACGGACCACGGGCGTGGTGATTTGAGTGCATCAGGTGCGGACGAATGGCCTCGCGTTTAGATAGTTCAAGATCATGCCTTGGCGATAAGGCTTGTGTAGATTTGATCGGGAACGCGATGTTGCCATTCTTCAATCAGGCCAAGAATGCCATCAAAAGTCAATGGCGCTGCGTGTCAGAGACGCGCAAAAATCAGCGCAAATTGTGGAGGGATTAAAAGATGCGGAAATTGTCGCCAAGATAGACGCGGCGGACGTTTTCGTTTTCGACCACTTCTTCAGGGGTGCCGGACATCAAAACCTTGCCTTCGTGCAAGATGTAGGCGCGGTCCACAATTTCCAATGTTTCCCGCACGTTATGATCCGTGATCAGCACGCCAATGCCGCGGTTTTTGAGGTCCGCAACCAAATGACGGATGTCCCCGACCGAGATCGGATCGACCCCGGCGAAGGGTTCATCCAGCAGCAGGTAATTCGGGTTCGCGGCCAGACAGCGGGCAATCTCGACCCGTCTGCGTTCGCCCCCCGACAGCGCCATCGCAGGTGCGCGGCGCAGGTGCTCGATGGAAAATTCGGACAATAACTCTTCGAGCCGTTCGCGCCGCTTATAGCGCGGTTTGACTGAAATATCGAGAATTGCGGAGATGTTGTCCTGGACGCTGAGGCCGCGAAAGATGCTCATCTCCTGCGGTAGATATCCGATACCAAGCTGGGCGCGGCGGTACATCGGCAGGGTTGTTACATCCTTGCCATCGACGGTGACCTTACCCCCTTCGGGCCGCACCAGACCGGCGACTGCATAGAACGTTGTCGTCTTGCCCGAACCATTTGGCCCCAGCAAAGCGACGACTTCGCCCCGATCCAGCGTCATGGAAAAATCGCGGATCACGGTCTTCTTGCGGTAGGATTTGCGCAAATGTTCGATGCGCAGTCCGGCATCACCGCCCGCGATCGTCAGGTGATGGGAGGGCATCAGTTGCCGCTGCCCGTCTGCAAAATCGTTTTCACGCGGCCGGTCATCTGCGCGGTGCCATCCTCAAGACGGATCGACATTTTGTCGGCGCTGAGCGCGCTGGCACCCTGTGCGAGCAAAACATTGCCGGTCATCACGATTGTGCCGTCGTCAATATTATAGTCAGCCCGCTCTGATTCGGCAGCATCCTCACCGGAGACGAGGGTCACGCCGCCGGTCGCTTCCAGACGTGCGATACCTTTCTGCTCGGCCCGGTAAACCACCAGCACACGGGCCGCTGTCAGCCGCATCTCGCCTTGGCCAATCGCGACGTTTCCGGTGAAAATCGCGGTTCCGGTGGCATTTTCGACCGATAGGTTATCTGCAGTGACCTCAACAGGCAGCGAGGTGTCTTGCCGGATGGTGCCAAATGCCACATTCGCGCCCTGCGCCCCTGCCTGGCTGAAAATCAGCGACGCAACGACGGAAAAAAGCAAAGTTTTGAAGTTTTTCACAATGGTCACTCTTCGTTTTGTAAGGGCGTGTATACCAACTTCACCCCGTTAGTGAAAAACAATTGGTTGGCATCGGCCCCCTTGCCGCCAGTCAGTTCCATACTGCCAGCCTCAAGGGTGCCAGCAGGACCTGTCGCGAACACCTGCCCGGGTGAGCGCAGGTTCACTTTCGACATTTCACTGGTCAGCAAATCGCTGACAATCCGGTACCCCGCAGAAGTTGTGATTACCACATCGCCTGTCAACTCGGCGATATCTTCGGCCACATCAAAAAGTGCGCTGTCCGATCGCAGGGTTAACTCCGTGCCATCAAGAAGGTTCAGCTTCACGTCGACGTCTTCGGCATTGCTGCCGCCGGTCTGGCCTTGCGGCGTGGTTAACTTTTCGGCGGAGAAGGAGATCAGTTCGCCATCGGCGGTAGCGCCGGAAAAGAACGGTCCGGTGATTTGCTGATCGCGCAGACGGTCCTGAATTTCTTTGTCCGCAAAGGGGATGACACTTTCGGGGTCGGCGGTACGCGACACAAGAAACAAGGTCGATAGCAGGGCAAGCGCGGTCAGCGGAAATACAACCTTGAGCCATGCAACGGCGCGCGAATGGCGATCAACCTGAATCGCCATGTCATCCGAGCCCGACGCGCAAGCAATCGTGGATATGCAGAAGTCCGACAGGTACGTCGGGGTTTTTCGGGTCCACGACGATCAGGCAGGTGATTTTCCGGTCGTTCATGATGCCAACCGCTTTTTCAGCCAACGCTTCGGGGGCGATGGTGATGGGGGCAGGGGTCATGACTTCGCGGGCACTCAGCGTCGATAACCCTTCTAGATGCCGGCCAATATCACCGTTGGTGATGATCCCTTGCAGCTTGCCATCATCATTGATCACCCCCACCACGCCAAAGCCTTTACTGCCGATCTCGGACAGCGCTTCGGGCATGGCCGCACCGATCCCCACCAAGGGCATCGCAGTGCCTGTGTGCATCAGATCGCTCACACGGCTAAGTTTGGCGCCGAGTTTACCGCCGGGATGGAAATCGCGAAAATGCTCGGCGGTGAAGGCGCGGTTTTCCATCAGCGCAACAGCCAGCGCATCGCCCATTGCCAGCGTCATAGTGGTCGAGGTGGTTGGCACCACGCCGGTACCGCAAGCCTCGGGCAGCTTTGGCAGCAGCAAAACCACGTCAGACTGGACGCCAAGACTGCTGGTGGCATTGCTGGTGATCCCGATCAACGGGATCGAGAACCGCCGGGAATAGGTAACGAGGTTAGCAAGCTCGGGGGCCTCGCCGGAGTTTGAGATCGCCAGAACCACATCGGCGCTGGTGATCATGCCGAGGTCGCCGTGGCTCGCCTCTGCCGGATGGACGAATTGTGCAGGCGTGCCGGTGCTGGCCAGCGTCGCCGCGATCTTGTTGGCGATATGCCCAGACTTTCCGATGCCGGTAATGATCACCCGCCCCTTGGTCGCGGCAAGCAGGTCGATGGCATGACGAAAATTCTCGTCCAGCGCGTCAGCGAGGGCGTTCAAGGCTTCGGCTTCGGTGCGGATCACGCGCTTTGCAGTATCAATAAAAGGTGTGTTCATGCGTGGGCAAATATATCTGTCTCGGGCCATCCAAGCAGATCAAGCTTGGCGCGGGTGGGCAAAAAGTCGAAACAGGCCTGCGCCAGTTCTACGCGGTCTTCACGGAGCAGGCGGGCGTCCAGCTCCTTGCGCAGTTTGTGTAAATGCAGAACGTCCGAGGCGGCATAATCGATCTGGGCTTTGGTCAGCTTCTCGGCCCCCCAATCGCTGGATTGCTGCTGTTTGGAAATATCGACGCCCAACAATTCCTGCACCAGTTTAGCCAGACCGTGGCGGTCGGTATAGGTCCGGATCAATCGGCTGGCGATCTTGGTGCAATAGACAGGTGCTGCGGTTGCACCGAAGGCGTGGAGCAGTGCGGCGATGTCAAAACGTCCAAAGTGGAACAGCTTGAGAATGGCGGGGTCTTGCAGCAGGGCCACGAGATTGGACGCTTGAGTTTGCCCCTTGGCGATCTGCACCAGATGCGCGTGCCCGTCACCGCCCGAAAGCTGCACCACGCACAGCCTGTCGCGGTGCGGGTTAAGGCCCATGGTTTCACAATCAATCGCCACGACCGAGCCTAAATCAAGACCGTCCGGCAGATCATTTTGGTATACGTGGTTTGTCATGCCGCATTCTATACAGGGCTTGAACGGCTTGGGAAAGCGTCGCTTTTGTGCTCAGGGATTGGCCGCCGACACTGCGATATCGCGCAGCGCGGGGCGCGGAAAACGGTTCAGAAGTTCGGCCACCGAGATGTGGCATTGGTGCTCGGGAAGATGCGGCGCGATGAGGGCACCGGGAAGGGCCGGATGCTTTAGCACAAGGCGGCGCCAGTTGTGCACAATCAGACAGCGCAGGATCGCGATTTCAAGCGGGGAGAGGTCGATCCCTTGTGGTAGCGCCTCGTGCAGGTTGGTCAGTGCCGCGAGCAGCGCGGTATAATCGTCGAGAAGACCGATTGGTCGCAAGGATTGGCAAAGCCAATCCGGCACCTGAGTGCCAGCCATAACCAATGCGTCTTTCGGAGCAGGAAGGTCGCGCGAACCTGCAAAAAGTCGAGGCTGGATCGGTGAGAATCCAGACGCCAGCATCGCGGCGTTTGCCTCGGCGCTAGCGTCTTCGATAAAGACAACCTGCCAAGCATCATTCACATTTGACGGTTGAGCATAAATGCGCGGGGTGGCGGCGATGGTCTGGTTCCTGCCCTTGGCGCTCAGGCCATGATGGCTGATACGACCCGCTTTCGTGGACGTGATCCAGCCATCGTTGCGCAACCGGTGCAGCGCCACGCGCGCCGCTTCGGGTTTTACGTCGAGGGCGGTGAGGATGTGTGACAGTACCGGCCCCTCAATCACCTCGCCCTTACCCTGCGCGAGATCCCCGAACAGGCTGATCATCATCGACCAGACCTTTTGCGGCCCCAGCGCCCTTAGCGGGGCGGTTTTTTCTTGAAAAGCTTCAGACGGCATTCATCGTCAGCAGTTCGTATTCAGCCACTGCCTCATCTTTCTGGTTGGTTAGGGTCACATGCCAACGCACTTCGCCGTATTCGTCATTGCGGGGGGTCTTGTGCTTTACGGTCAGCCGCACCTTGATGCTGTCGCCCGCGCTGACAGGCTCCAAGAACCGAAGATTATCAAGGCCGGTGTTGGCCAGCACAGGGCCGGGGTCAGGTTGCACAAACAGACCCGCGGCGAAACTCAGCAACAGATAGCCGTGTGCCACGCGGCCGGGGAAGAACGGGTTCGCTTTGGCGGCCTCGTCATCCATGTGGGCATAAAAGGTATCACCGGTGAAATGGGCGAATGTCTCAATGTCCTCCAATGTCACCTCACGGCTGTCGGAATTAAAGGTTTCTCCCAGCATTAGGGTCGAGAAGGTACGAGTGAAGGGGTGCGGCTTGTCGGTCAGCTCGGTCGCACCAGGCACCCATTGCTCACCAATGGCGGTCAGAATATCGGGGCTGCCTTGTATCGCGGTGCGCTGCATATAATGCATGACGCCGCGCACGCCGCCCAACTCCTCGCCGCCGCCTGCACGGCCCGGCCCGCCGTGCACCATATGGGGCAAGGGCGCGCCGTGGCCGGTTGCCTCGGCCATCGACCTGCGGTTGTTAAAGTAGAGCCGCCCGTGAAATGCAGCCGCGCCGAGCGTAATCTCGCGGGCCACTTCGCCGTCATTTGTGATGACGGACGCCACGAGCGAGCCTTTGCCCTTGTTCAGCAGCGCCACTGCATGGCCAAGATCGCGGTAGGCCATGATGGTCGAGACAGGACCGAAGGCTTCGGTGTCATGCACGCGCTGGGCGCTGTCGGGGTCGGCGCAGTGGAACAGCATCGGCGGGACAAAAGCACCCTTCTCGCGGTCTGCACCTTCGACAGTGAAATTATCAGGGTCGCCGAATACACGCTCGGCCTCGCCCGCCAGCAGAGCGGCCTTCTCCAGCACATCGCGCTTTTGCGAAGCGGAGACCAACGCGCCCATGCGCGTCGTCTCGGCGCGTGGATCACCGATGGTGGTTCTGGCGAGCCGCGCCGAGATTGCCGCGATCACCGGATCGAGCAGCGACTGCGGAACCATAATCCGGCGGATCGCGGTGCATTTCTGTCCCGCCTTCGCAGTCATCTCGCGCTGCACTTCCTTGACGAACAGATCGAACTCCGGCGTATCGGGTGTGGCGTCTGGCCCCAGCACAGATGCGTTAAGGCTGTCCTGCTCCGATGCAAAGCGCACCGAGTTCTTGATCAGCTTCGGGTTGGTCCGCAGTTTAAACGCCGTATCGGCAGAGCCGGTGAAAGCCACCGCATCCTGACATTCCAGATGGTCAAGCATATCGCCCAATCCGCCGCTCACCAGTTGCAATGCTCCAGCAGGCAGCACGCCGCTATCCAGCATCATCCGCACGCAAGCCTCGGTCACATAGCAGGTTGCGGTGGCCGGTTTCACAATCGCGGGAACACCAGCGAGCAGGGTCGGGGCCAGCTTCTCCAGCATCCCCCAGACCGGAAAGTTGAATGCGTTGATATGGACGGCAACACCTTGCAGCGGCGTGCAAATATGCCGCCCCATAAAGGCACCCGTCCGGCCTAGCTGCTCGGGCGGACCATCCAGATAGACATGGGCATCCGGCATCTCGCGCCGTCCCTTGGCGGCATAGACCTGCATCGTGCCGATCCCGCCATCCACGTCGATCTTGTGATCATTTAGCGTAGCGCCGGTGTCATAGCTCAACTCATAGAGCGTTTGGCGCTGCTCGCGCAGGTGCAACGCCAAGGCCTTGAGCATCCGCGCGCGGTCATGAAACGTCATCTTGCGCAGTGCGGGGCCGCCGGTATCGCGGGCGTAGCCCAGCATCGCCTGCACATCGAGCGCGTCATTGCCAGCCTGCGCGATTACTTCGCCGGTGATGGCGCTGGCGATGTTGCGGGCACCAGCACCGGGGGCGATCCACTGACCAGCAGCAAATGAGGAAATGTCGCGCATGGTGGCTCCTTAATGAGTGTCGTAATCGATGACGAGCCTGTCCGTCAGCGGGTAACTCTGGCAGGTCAACACATAGCCGCGCTCGACCTCGTAATCCTCAAGCGCGTGGTTCGAGAGCATCTCGACCTCGCCCTCCAGAACCTTGCCCATGCAAGTGGAGCAGACCCCTGCCTTGCAGGCAAAGGGTGCCTCCTGCCCATTGGCGAGGGCGGCTTCGAGCACCGATTGGCCCTTGGTCATCTCGAATGTGCGCTGGGCGCCTTCGATAATCACGGTGATCTCGGTGCCCTTCTGGCCTTCGGCACGTTTCGCCATTTCCTGTTTGGCGAGACGGCCTTGCTGGCTTTCGCTGAACAGTTCGAACTTGATCTGATCAGGCTCTAACCCGTGCGATTTAAGGCTTTCAGCGATGGCGAGCATCATCGGCTCGGGGCCGCAGATGAAGGCGGTGTCGATGGCGGTAACGTCAATCCATTGCTTGAAGAGCGCTTCGCATTTGTCTTGATCGACCCGTCCGGTGAACAGGTCAATATCCTGGCCCGATTCCAGCATATGGATGATCGTTAGGCGGCCCATATGGCGGTTTTTGAGGTCTTCCAGCTCTTCGCGGAACATGATCGTGTTTACCGCGCGGTTGGCGTAGACCAAGGTAAAGGTCGATTGCGGCTCGCGTTTGAGCACGGTTTTAAGGATCGACAGAACCGGTGTGACGCCAGAGCCTCCCGCAAAACCAAGGTAGTTTTTTGCCGTGTCAGGGTCGATCGGCGTGAAGAATTTGCCCTGCGGCGGCATGGCGTGCAGCGTGTCGCCGACTTTCAGATCGGTATTGGCAAAGGTCGAAAACGCCCCGCCATCGACGCGCTTGATGCCGACCTTGATTTCGCCATCGTCGAGACCTGTACAGATCGAGTAGTTGCGGCGCAGTTCGGTGCCATCGAAATCTTGCTTGAACGTCAGATACTGGCCTTGGGTAAAGGTAAAGGCGTCCGCGTTTTCGGGCTTCAATGTCAACACCACCGCATCGCGGATGGTGTAGTGGATATCAGTCACTGTCAGGGGGTAAAACTGGCTCATCGGGGCCTCAGATGCATTTGAAATAGTCAAAGGGTTCTAGGCAGTCGGTGCAGCGCCATTGGGCTTTGCAGGGGGTCGATCCGAACTGGCTGATTTTTTCTACGGCGGTGGACTGGCAGCGTGGACAATGCTGTGGCCCGCCTGCGGGTTGCGGCGGTGCAATACCATAGGCTTCGAGCTTGTCCCGGCCCGCATCAGTCAGCCAATCGGTCGTCCAGGCGGGCGACAATTGTCTTTTTAGAGACAGGTTTTCGATGCCATGCGCGCGAAGGGCTGTTTCGATATCAAGGTTGATGATCGTTGTTGCGGGACAGCCCGAATAGGTCGGCGTTACCGTCACCTCAAGCGTATCGCCCTGCCACTGCACATCGCGGATGATGCCCAGATCAGTGAGCGAGATTACCGGAATCTCCGGGTCAGGAACCTGCGAGAGCCATTCCCAAACCGTCTCAACGCTCGGTTTTTCGATTACCATGTTGCGTCCGGATAGGACCGCTGAAGCCACTGCATCTGCGTCAGCATATGGCCCAGATGTTCGGTATGGCGCACGCCGGTTTTGCCGCCCTTATGGGCAAAGTCATCCTCGGGCCGCTTCAACGTCGCGGCGGCCAGCACATCGGCGACCAGCGTATCATAGCCCGCACGCAGACTTGCAGGATCGGGCGCGATGCCATGGGCCATCATCTCCTGATCGACGTCGTCGCTCAGGAACATTTCGCCTACATAGGGCCAGAGCCGGTCAACGGCGGATTGCATGCGTCGATGGCTTTCTTCGGTGCCATCGCCAAGGCCGATCACCGTGTCAGAGGATCGCTCCAGATGATAAGTCACCTCCTTGGCGGATTTTTCAGCAATCGCGGCGATCTGGTCGTTGCTGCTGTCCATCAGCGCCTGAAGTTGCGCCAGATGCCAGCCATCAAACAGGAACTGCCGCATCATCGTACGGCCAAAATCACCGTTTGGCTGTTCCACCAGCAGCAGGTTGCGAAAATCCCAGACGTCGCGGTGAAACGCGAGATTGTCCGCGTCGCGGCCTTTGCCCTCCACCTCTGCGGCGAGCCCGAGCCAAAGCTGGGTTTGCCCGATCAGGTCCAGTGCCACGTTGGCGAGCGCGATGTCTTCTTCGAGCACAGGCGCCACACCGCACCATTCCGAGACGCGATGCCCCAGAACCAAAGCATTGTCACCCATCCGGCAGAGGTATTCAAACAACGGCTGGCTCACATCGCCCCCACTTCGTCAGGAATGTCAAAGAAGGTCGGGTGGCGGTACACCTTGTCGTTCGCAGGCTCATAGAGCGAGCCTTTCTCCTCGGGCGAGGAGGCGGCAATGTCGCTGGCACGCACGGTCCAGATGCTCACACCTTCGTTGCGGCGGGTATAGACATCGCGGGCGTTCTTGATCGCCATTTCAGCGTCTGCGGCGTGCAGGCTGCCAACGTGGCGATGGCTCAACCCGTGCTGACCACGGATGAAGACTTCCCACAACGGCCATTCGGTCTTGCGGGTTTCGCCGTGCGGGCTGGCGTCATCTTCGTTGTAGGGGCTGGACTCAGGGCTGCTCATTATCTTACTCCGCTGCCATTTTTCTGCTGCGCTTCTTTTCGGCGTGGGCGATAAGACCCTCGCGGACCCAACGGCCCTCGTCCCAAGCCTTGTTTCGGGCCTCCAGCCGTTCGGTGTTGCAAGGGCCGTTGCCCTTCAGCACGTCAAAGAACTCTTCCCAATCAGGTTCGGCAAACGTGTAATGGCCGGTTTCCTCGTTCAGTTTGAGGGTGTCATCGGGGATCGTGAGGCCAAGGTAGGCGGCTTGTGGGGCGGTCTGATCGACGAACTTTTGACGCAACTCGTCATTGGTGTTCATCTTGATTTTCCACGCCATAGACTGGGCTGAGTGCACGGATTCCGCGTCCGAAGGGCCGAACATCATCAGCGACGGAAACCAGAAACGGTTCAAGGCATCCTGCGCCATCTTGTGCTGCGCCTCGGTGCCGTTTGCCATTTTCATCATGATGTCGAAACCCTGCCGCTGGTGGAAGGATTCCTCTTTGCAGATACGCACCATCGCGCGGGCATAAGGGCCATAAGAAGTGCGCTGCAATGGCACCTGATTCATGATCGCCGCACCATCGACCAACCAGCCGACAGCGCCCATATCGGCCCATGTTAGGGTCGGATAATTGAAGATCGACGAATACTTCATCTTACCCGACAGCAGGTCGCGGGTCAGGTCATCACGGGTCACGCCCAGCGTTTCAGCCGCGCAATACAGGTAGAGCCCGTGGCCCGCCTCGTCCTGCACTTTGGCAAGCAGGATTGCTTTGCGCTCCAAGGTCGGTGCACGGGTGATCCAGTTGCCTTCGGGAAGCTGGCCGACGATTTCCGAATGGGCGTGCTGGCCGATCTGGCGGATCAGGTTTTTACGGTACCCTTCCGGCATCCAGTCTTTCGGTTCGATCTTGCCGCCCGCGTCAATACGCTCCTGAAAGGCGCGTTCCTCAGGCTCCATCTCGTCGAGGGATTTAACGCCCTGTCCGGTGGATTTGATCATCTGTGCATACATCGTCAGACCCTTTCAAGTATGAGAGCCACGCCTTGGCCCACGCCGACGCACATGGTGCAAAGCGCATAGCGCCCGCCTGTGCGTTGCAGTTGCAATGCCGCCGTCATCACCAGCCGCGCGCCGGACATGCCCAGCGGGTGGCCGATGGCAATCGCGCCGCCGTTGGCATTTACATGCGGTGCGTCGTCCGCCACGCCCAAAGCGCGCAGGGTCGCGAGACCTTGCGAGGCGAAGGCTTCGTTCAATTCTATCACATCCATCTGGTCGATGGTGAGACCTGCGCGGGCCAGTACCTTTTGGCAGGCGGGGATTGGCCCAATACCCATCACACGCGGCTCAACCCCGGCGGCAGACATCGCGACGACGCGAGCGATTGGCGTCAGTCCGTTGTCCTTGGCTGCCTGTTCATTGGCGACCAGCAGGGCGGCCGCACCGTCGTTCACGCCGGAGGCATTGCCTGCCGTTACGGTGAGGTCGGGGCCATTGATGGCACGCAGCTTGCCAAGCGCTTCGCCGGTTGTGTCGGGGCGCGGGTGTTCGTCGCGGTTCACGATGATCGGATCGCCTTTGCGCTGCGGAATAGTCACGGGGGCAATCTCGTCTGCAAAGATGCCAGCCTTGTCAGCGGCGGCCCAGCGTTGCTGGCTGCGCAGCGCAAAAGCGTCCTGATCGGCGCGGTTCACGCTGTGGTCCTCGGCAACGTTGTCGGCGGTTTCAGGCATCGAATCGACGCCGTATTTCGCTTTCATCTTCGGATTCACAAAGCGCCAGCCAATGGTGGTGTCATAGACCGCGTTGTTGCGCGAAAAGGCGGTTTCGGCCTTCGGCATGACGAAGGGCGCGCGGGTCATGCTCTCGACGCCGCCTGCAATCGCCATATCCATGTCGCCTGCACGGATCGCCCGCGCGACCGAGCCGACAGCGTCCATCCCCGAAGCACAGAGCCGGTTGATCGTGGAGCCGGGCACATCGACAGGCAGACCCGCCAGCAGCGCGGCCATCCGCGCCACGTTGCGGTTATCTTCGCCCGCTTGGTTGGCGCAGCCCAGCACCACATCATCTACCCGTGTCCAGTCAACGTCCGGATTACGCGCCATCAAGGCCGCAATCGGGATCGCAGCAAGGTCATCGGCACGCACCGAAGACAAAGCGCCGCCAAAGCGGCCAATGGGGGTACGCTGTGCGTCACAGATGAAGGCATGCATGTAGAAACTCCTAAAGCTTTAGAAAGAAGGTAATCCCCGAGGTGATTCGAGGCAAGTTAAATGTTACATGATCTGCATATTTGCAAAATTTGCGTAACACGTTGAGAGGGGCGGAGAGTTAGGCCAACGTGGTCGTGAAGTCCCCGCGCAGCGCAACTTCGAGCAATTCCAGATCGTCGGAACAGTCTTTGTATTGCGCCACCATCTGCGGCGGGATCACAAAGGCATCGCCTTTTTGCAAATCGCGATCCGCCTCCCCTTCGGCAGTGAGCGTCATCGTGCCGTCCATGACAAAGGTGAAATGGATATCGGCGTCATGGCGGCTGGCGGGCGGGATGCCTTCGCTGCGCCGCACGACCTGAATGCCCGCCACGCCCTTGGTGCCCGCCGTGATGCCGGTATCCCGCGCGGTGAAGCCCGGTACGCGGAAAGGGTGCCATTCGGCCTTGTCTTTGATGTGGTGGACAAAGGTCTGCCCGTCCCACTCGCGCGCCGGATCGCCCTTGCCGTTGGGCAGGGTGAAATCGTGGTCGATGGTGGTGACATGATCTGCCGGCACGCCGATCTCGATCACCTCAATCTCGGGGGAGGCCTCCACGACACGGTGGCGGATGCCGGGCGGCTGGGTGACGCAATCGCCCGCGTGCAGGCGGATCACATCGCCCTGATCCTCATACAGCACATCGACCCAACCCTTGTAGCAAAAGATCAGCTGAAATCCGACGGTGTGATAATGCACCATATCCGGCACCGGCCCGCCATCGGGGATGCGGATGTGGCTGGCAATGATCGACCCGCCCAGCCGTGTCGGGATAAGATCGCGGTAATGCATGCCCGCACGGCCGATCACCCAAGGCGCTTCATCGCGCAGGCGGCGCACGGCAAATTCATGCTGGGTGGCGGGATGTTCGACGGCGGGCGACAGCGGCACCACAAGGACGCGGGTGCCGTTGGGGGCGATGAGTTCGCGTTGGCCTCCGGCGAAGTCATCGGGGCTGTCGGTAAGAATACGCAGCACGCCGGGGGGCACATCGGCCCCCTTTTCGATCCGCAAGCGAAGGCCGTGGCCCGAGAATGTCGCGACCGAGGGGTCATCCGCAGGGAAGATATTCTCCAACCGCATGCCGAGCGTTTTGGTGAAGAACGGCAGGTCGTGGCGCAGCTCTTTCGTGGGCAGCAAGAATTCGGCGAGAATGTCATCGGGGCGCATTTTAAGTTCCAGTCCTCTACAAATGTCGGGTTTAGCGCTACACTACTGTGTGCTCCGTATCTTTCCAGCGGCAATTGGGGTGCTTTTCGCAGGCCACCCCTAGACCGGCTGCGCCTCTCTAAGCTCCTGTTGAAGGCGTTGCTCCTCCTTGGCTTTGGGTGTCGAAAATCTTGCGAGCAGCAGATAGGCCACCGGCGTCAAATAGAGTGTCGACAGTGTCGCCATGCCAAGGCCCCCAACGATGACCCAGCCCAAGGCTTCACGCGCCTCGGCCCCTGCTCCCGCAGAGAGGATCAACGGCACACCGCCCAAGACGGTCGAGGTCATCGTCATCATCACGGGCCGCAGACGGATGGTCGCGGCATCAAGGATTGCCGAATGAATGTCCTGCCCTCTATCGCGCAATTGATTGGCAAACTCGACGATCAGAATGCCATTCTTGGCCATGATACCAATCAACATGACCAGTCCGATCTGGCTGTACACATTCAGGCTTTGTCCTGTCATCAACAATGCAAAGACCGCGCAGGCCAGCCCCAAAGGCACGGTCGCCATCACGACAATGGCCGATACAAAGCTTTCAAACTGGGCCGCGAGCACCAAAAACACGACAACAATCGCAAAGCCGAATGTCACAAAGAGCCCCGCGTTCGTCTGGTCGAGCGTTGCGGCCTCGGCCAATGGCACGATGCGGTTTTCTTCTGCCAGCACCTCATCGGCGATCGCGCGTACCTCGGCCAACGCATTGCCGAGCGACATATCAGGTGTCAGCCCTGCGGAAATCTCAACCGCGCGGTTCTGGCCTTCGCGGTTCAGTTCGGGCGCGACAGCGCGTTCGTCCAGCGTGACAAAACTGGCGAGCGGCACCATCTGCCCGCTGCCCGACTGGATGAATACATTCTCAAGATCGCTAGGGTCATTCACCGGATCACCGGTCGAGAGCATTTGCACGCCATAACTGGTATCGTCGATAAACACCGAAGCAACTTCACGGCCATCCAGCACCGCTTGTAGGGCTTGGCCCAAACCGGCGATATCAACGCCGAGATCTGCCGCCAAAGCGCGGTCGATCTGCACGAATAGCTGCGGTTGGGTGCGTTCATATTCCAAGCGAACCTGCCCCATCGCAGGGTTCTGGCTCAGCCGCTCGACCATTTTTTCGGCCACGGTGCCAAGCTGGTCATAGCTGTTGCCCGTAATCGCAAACGCCAGACCTCGCCCTGCACCGCGAATGCCCAGAGAGTTCGGCTGGATCGCAAAGGCCCGCACCCCGATGACGCCGCGCAGCTTGCCGTTGATCTCTGCGACAATCTCCTGCTGGCCACGGGTGCGATCCTCCCATTTGGCGAGAGTAAAGACCATAAAGCCCCGGTTATCCGCGCCAAAGCCCGTGATGGAAAAGACATTGGTGATCTCACCGCTTTCTCGCAGCGGTGCGACGATATCTTCGATCTGGTGCATTTTAACTTGGGTATAGTCGAGCGATACACCCTGCGGGGCGGTCACGCTGAGCAAGGCGACAGCGCGATCTTCGGCGGGTGTCAGCTCCTGACGGATGCTGCCTGCGACAAGCGCTGCCGTGACCGCGACAAAGAGCGCGACCAACACTATTACAAATGGCATCGCCAAGGCCGCGCGTAGGGTTGTTTCGTAAAGCGCAAACAGCCGGTTGCCGAGCCAGACCATCGGCCCACGGGGATCAGGATCGGGCGGGCGCGTCAGCAGACGGCTTGCCAAAACCGGACAAAGGCTGAGCGCGACGATTGACGACAGAGATACGGCAATCGCGAGGGTAAAGCCGAATTCCCGAAACAGCCCGCCCGCCTGACCGGGCAGAAAGGATAGCGGCACAAAGACCGCGGCAAGGGTGGCCGTTGTTGTGACAACGGCAAAGAATACCTGCGACGTGCCCAGCACCGCCGCCGCACGCGGCCCCATGCCTGCCGCGCGTTGTCGGACGATGTTTTCGAGCACAACGATCGCATCATCCACCACCATCCCCGTTGCGAGAACCAGCGCCAGCAGAGTCAGGATATTGATGGAAAACCCGACCAGATAGATCGCGGCTAAGGTGCCGATCAATGCGACAGGAAGGGTTAGCGCAGGGATCAACGTGGCGCGGACGTCGCGCAGGAATACAAAGATCACCGCTACCACGATCAGCACCGCAAAACCGAGGGTCGTCAGCACCTCGCGGATTGAGCCGGAGATAAATGTCGCATCATCGGAAGTGACAAAAATCTGCACATCATCGGGCAGGGTGCTGTCGAGCTCGGCAACAACTGCTCGCACGCTTTTGGAGATTTCGAGCGTGTTTGACGTGGCCTGCCGGATGATCCCGATGCCTAACCCCAATTGCCCGTTGGCGCGCAGCACGGTTTCTCCCGGTGCGGGGCCAAGCGTAACCTGCGCCACATCGCCCAGCGCCACATCGTTGCGGATTTCCAGCGCTTCAAAAGCTGCAGCCGTGGCAACACTTGCGGTGGTGCGCACATTGATCGACTGGCTGTCGCCCGCCAGATCGCCCGCAGGCGCATCATAGGCGACGTTGGCCAAGGTTCTTTGTATATCACCCAAGGTCAGCCCGCGACTGGCCAAGGCAAGCTGGTCGATGTCGACCCGAAAAACCGGCTCCCTGTCGCCGTAGATTTGCAGGTCTGCGACGCCGTTGACCGAAATCAGCCGATCTTCGACCCTGTCGCGCACGATGCGTGTTAATTCTTGCGGGGAACGCCCTGCCGAGGTGACGGCAATCCGCATCACCGGTTGGGCGTTGGCGTCGGCCTTAACGATCTCGGGCTGGTCGGCGCCCTCGGGCAGCTGGTTGGCGATCCGCGCCACCGCGTCGCGCACATCAGTGGCAGCAACATCGATATCGACGGTGTCGTTAAATTCCATCGTTACGCGGCTGCGGCCAAAGCGCGAGTTCGACGAGATCGACCGCACGCCCGATACCCGCCCAACCGCGCCTTCGATGCGTCCCGTCAACTCCTGATCCACCGATTCAGGCGAGGCACCTGACATGCGGGTGGTCACGGTGACCACAGGACGGTCCACATTCGGAAGCTCGCGAATTTCAGCTCCAAAAAGCCCGGCCACACCTGCAAGGATGATCAACGCGTTCAACACGAAGGCAAGGATCGGACGCCGCACAAACAGGGCCGTGCCGGGAGATCGGGGGGCGGCTTGCTCTGCTGTGGCGGCTGGGGGGAGGGTCACAATGTGGCCTTTCGCGACGGGCCGGAAAAATCGGTTGCAGCGCCATCAGCACTCACCGGCGCGACTTCGGCACCTTCCCTAAGGGTCTGGACGCCTTCTGTTACCACTTGTTCGTTCGCTTGCAGGTGTTCTGACCTGACCAACACGGAATCGCTGTTGCGCTGGGCGATTTCGACCGCGACCTGCACGGCTTTCCCATCTCGCACGGCCCAGACATAGGGACCATCGCTGGACCATTGCACCGCCAAAGGCGCGATCGACAGCAGCGTTTCACCGGCAAATGTCATGATGACCGAAAACGCCATGCCGGCGCGCAGCAGGTCGTCGGTATTGGCGACACGGCCCTGCACCAGCATGGTGCGGCTGGCACGGTCAACGATACTATCGATGGCGCTGATCTCTCCGGTGATCTGCAAATCGCGCAGGCCAAGCGGCATTGCGGTGATCGGCTGGCCGACTTTCATCTTGCCGACCACGCGTTCGGGTACCCGAAATTCGATCACGATGTCAGAGCGGTCGGTGATGGTTGCCAGCACGTCCTGCGCATTCACACGGTCTCCGACCTCGAAATCGACAATCCCGACCCAGCCCGAGATGGGTGCGACGATCTTGCGTTGTGAAAAATCAAACTCGGCTTGTCGCACCCCGAGCTCGGCACTGCGCAGCGCCACATCCGCCTCGCGCAGGCGCACTTCGGTGACCGTGCCGGTTTTTTCGAGCCGCGTGATCCGCTCCTGTTCGGTTCGGGCGTCTTCGAGGCGGATCTGGGCCTGTTCCAGCGCGATCTGTTCAGCCTCATCCTGAAGTCGCGCGATCACTGTGCCGGCTTTGACTGTGCTGCCGGCAGGGAGTGTCAGTTCGGTGATCACGCCGACAGCGTTTGAACGAACTGTGACCGAGCGTAGCGCCCGCCCGTCGCCGATGGCTGTGACCCGATCTGCCAGCGACTGTGTGCCCGCCAAAACAGTGACCACCTGCACCGGACCGCCCGCGCCGCGCGGCCTGCCCGACGGTGCGTCAGCCACTGCCGCCTGAAATTCGATCCCCAAGAGATCAAGCAGACCAAGGCGCGCGAGCAATGGTTGGGCCGCCGGAACGTAGGCGATCCAGACATAAAGACCTGCTGCGAGGACCAATATGAGGACGAAAATCTGCTGGAGGGCTTTCACGAAGCGTACTTTCGTTGGGGGCGCGACCAATCCATCATCTAACAGCGCAGCGGGAATAGCACGCCAAAATTGGTCCAACGGCATCCGCTTGGATAAGGATTCGCCCACAAATCCCATACCCTGCCTGATCGGGAGGCAGATGAAGCGTTTTAAGCGGCCTCCTAAACTCAGGTTTAGCCCCACTTACGCCGGGTTTACGTCGTCGTTTTTAAACTTCTGTTGAGTGTAAGTCTGATGCTGCGTCCTTTTATCCAGCTCATCCCGACGAGGCTGGTCTTAGACGGTCTCGAACCCAACACTCCTGTTCGGGAAGACTTAAAAGGAACACGACATGAAACTGAACATCACAGCAGCCGCCCTTCTTGTAACACTGGCCGGAACCGCATCTTTTGCACAAGGCATCGAAGGTCAGCAGATCGGCTATAACGATAAATCCGACACCAATGTCAGCTACTCCACCAACGGCGACAACGATGCCGTAGTGATCGAACAACGCTTGGTTGACGGCGATTACAGCCTGCGCGTCGAAGACCGAGTTGAAGGCACTGTGACCATCTACAAAACCTTCCCTGAAAACCTTAACGACGGTCGTATCTCACGTTGATCGCCAAGCACTGTCGCCTGTAACGATTGATTGACTGGCAACGCCGTTGCGGTTTGCGACCTTGGACTTATATCACGGGGTATAAGCAAGGTTGTTAGATTTATGAACAAATACAGAAAAGTAGGCCTCTGGGTCATCGCCACGTTGCAAGCATCGGCGGCGATATTTTATGCGTCCTGCGCGCTTTTGGATGCATGGGGGATCGAGCCGCAAATCCTGATCTGGCAAAGTCACGACTACCAGCAAAGCGTGCTGGCAATCGGTTTGCTGCTGGGTGTTGTTATGGGCTGGATCGCGATGCGAATGAGCCTGAAGCGCGCCCGTATTGCAGAAGAAAAGGTGCGTAAATGCGCCACCGGATTTTCCCAACTGATTGTCGAGCATTTCACTGCTTGGGGCCTGACACCTGCCGAAAATGATGTCGCGCTATTCTTGGTTAAAGGTCTGAATACCCGCGATATCGCTGATCTGCGCGGCACCTCCGAAGGGACGATCAAGGCGCAGACCAATGCGATCTACCGCAAAGCAGGCGTTGCCGGGCGTTCGCAATTGCTTAGCGTCTTTATCGAGGATCTGATGGACGATGCCCTGCTACCCGAAGCCGTGGCGCAGCGCCCGACAGAAAACCGCCCTGTGAGTGTATCAAGCAGCGCATTGGCTGCTTGACCAAGATTGGGAACTCGTCTGATGCGGTTGGGGTAAAAAGCTGTATGTGCACGTCATGACCCTCCTGCTGCCCCTTTCGATTTTTACGCCTAATGTCGCAGGGCGGATCCCGCCCGATGCTCTGCTGTGATTGCCTATCTCAGTCTCTTTGCCGCGGCTTTGGTGGCGGCAACGATCCTGCCGATGCAATCCGAGGCGGTGTTGGTCGGGTTATTGGCGACTTCGACCCATCCAGTCGCGGCGTTGATCCTCGTAGCCACGGTCGGCAATGTGCTCGGATCGGTGATCAACTGGTATCTCG
The DNA here is from genome assembly GCF_900112755.1 of Sulfitobacter brevis. Lineage (GTDB taxonomy): Bacteria > Pseudomonadota > Alphaproteobacteria > Rhodobacterales > Rhodobacteraceae > Sulfitobacter > Sulfitobacter brevis. The sequence continues at coordinate 250,232 of NZ_FOMW01000005.1, forward strand.
GGCGCTATTTGCTCAACTACAAAGACAGGCGCTGGTTTCCGACGTCAGAGCGCCAATTGGCGCGTGCCCAAGGCTGGTACCATCGTTATGGACGCTGGTCGTTGCTGGGCAGTTGGCTACCCCTGATCGGTGACCCGCTGACGGTGGTTGCGGGTATCATGCGCGAACCTTTGGGGCCGTTTCTGATCCTTGTCACAATCGCCAAGGCCTCACGGTATCTAGTGTTGGCGGCAGCGACGCTGGCATGGCTTTGACGCCCGACCGCCCCGCGTGGCTCACGTGAACGTGTAGCCGCTTCCAGTTGGGGGAAGCGTTGACAGGTCTGCGCCGCTTCTTCAAATCTGGCGCAATGGGCCGTCGCTTTTACATATCAAACGCTTTGCGCGTCATAATCTGCCTCTTGGTGGCGGCCATCATCAGCCTTCCTCCGTCTGCGGCTCACGCAGGGCATAGCCCGCTCACCAAGGCGTCGGAGCGTCATTTCTTCATGGACACGCCAGGCAAGGTGGCAGCAGCGGACACCCGCGCCGCGAAGCTGTGCCATGCGTCGGATGAACGCGCCGGGCCGACACCCCATGCCGGAGAACCTTCGGGTGGCGAGCCGTGTTGCAGCGGTAGTTGTACGCTGCTCTTCGTGCAGGTTCTGCCAAGCGACGGCCCGTCACAGCTAAATGACCGTCACGACCCCGCGCCGCTGCTGCGCCTGGTTTCGGGCGGTGCAAAACAGGCTCTGCGCCCGCCAAACGCATGAAGTGTTGTCGGGCCGCTCAAAGGCCCTTTGCCACCTCGCCATGTGAGATAGCGGCCTAACGCCCGATCACACAGTGCCCCAGATGACGCCGTGCTGATAGCTTTGCAGTCACTCTGGGGACGGCGTCTCCCTCCCTCCCAGCTTCATCGCAGGCTGAAAATTCAGAGAAATAAAGCCGCAGGTTTAACGTCACAAAGGGCGGGCGATCTGCAGATCTTGGTCGCGGCAAACGCGGCACCTGAATTGGCAGAGACATACAGGATTACCCCTTGCTACAAACATATCACAGGACAGTTCATGATCTGGCCGCGCTGATCGGTTATGACTACAACACAGCCGCACCGGTGTGGATTCACCCCTTCATCCATCTCATCGTCGTAATCGTCCCGCTCATGCTCTGCGCGGCGGTGCTGTATCTCGCGGCGCGCGGCATGCTGTGGCTGAAATCGCGGCAAGAAAAGGCACCCGGCATCGCCTCATCGGTACGGGGTCTCGACCCAAGCCTGTTTCGAGCGGTGTTGCGCCATTCCCGTCGCCAGCAGGCTGTAATCATCCTGCTGAGCATACTGGCAATGCCGATCCTTTATATCACGCTGGAGCTGCCCAAGCAGATCGTGAACAACGCGCTGGAGGCGGAGCGTTTTCCGGTTTCGGTGCTTGGATTCGAATTGGATCAGGTCGCGCTGCTGCTGGCGCTCTGCATGGCCTATCTTGTCGCGATCACCCTGAACGGGCTGAATAAATACGCGATGAACGTGCTGAAAGGTGACCTGTCCGAGCGGTTCCTGCGGCGCCTGCGGTTGTTGATTTATCGGCGCTGGCAACGCGATCCGGCAGCCGTGCGAGAGAGCGAGATCATCCCGATTCTCGCCCAAGAGGTCGAACCCATCGGCGGGTTCGCGGGGGATGTTCTGACCCTGCCGCTTTTACAGGGCGGGACCTTGGCGACGATCCTCACTTTTATGTTCATCCAAGACCCGTTGCTCGGGGCGGCCGCGCTGACGGTCCTGCCGATACAGATCATTCTGCTGCCAAAGCTTCAGCAAAAGGTGAATATGCTGTCGCGTCTGCGCATCCGCGAGGTTCGTCTGATGGGGCGCCACCTGAGCGAGGAGTTAACCGAGGCTGAAGCCACCAACTCCTTTGTCCGTGCGGGCCGAGGTTTTCGCGAGCTCGAGAGCATTCGCCAGCGGATTTTCCGGCTAAAGTACTTCATCAAGGCGCTCAACAACTTCCTCACCGCGCTCACGCCGTTTCTGTTCTATTCGCTTGGGGGCTATTTCGTACTGGAGGGGCGGATCAGTCTGGGGGCCTTGGTAGCGGTTCTGGCCGCACACAAAGACTTTTCCGCGCCGCTGAAAGAGCTATTTCGCTACTATCAGATGTCAGCAGAGAGCCGGATCAGATACCATGAGATTGTGACGTTCTTTTCGGCGGAGCGGGAGGCGACTGCGCAAGGCCGCAGCAATGTCTCAAGACTACCCCGGCGGGCAGGTCTGGCGGCTGTTTCGAAACCTACACATGTTGCTTAAAAAGGGAGAAACCATATGAAATGGGGCATTATTATCGGGGCGGTTCTGGCGGTCGTTGCAGGGTTGTTCTATTTCGGCCAGCAGGGCGGCACCGGGCAAAGCGCCGAGACGGCGGCATTGCCTGAAGGGGCGCTTGCTGAGGTGAGCTTGCCTGCAAGCCTGACCCAAGAAGAGCAGATGGGCGAGCGGGCCTTTGCGGCGGTTTGCGCAGATTGCCATGGCACTAACGCGCAGGGACAGGACGGGGTGGCACCGCCACTGGTGCACAAGATTTATGAGCCCAGCCACCACGGCGATATGGCGTTCTTGCTGGCGGCTAAAAACGGCGTGCGCGCCCATCATTGGAAGTTCGGTAACATGCCCCCCGTGGCAGGTGTAACGCAGTCAGACGTGACCAATATCGTGGCTTACGTCCGTGCGCTGCAACGCGCCAACGGCATTGAGTGACGTTTTGGTTTGAACAGCCGCTCTAACACAGCGGCTGTTCATGTTCCTCCCGGCAGCTCGACCCGCGAACCCGGACCGGGCCTCAGCGAAGTGCCTGACATCGGGAACCAACGCGCGGCAGCGGCAGTTGTAACGTCATGTTTCAAGCAATTTTACTTTCAGTTCTGCTCGTCGCGATCTGTACGACGATCCATTATTTCATGCTCAAGCATGTCTCGGACTGGATTGCTGGCAGCAATCGGACAGCGCATGGCAGGCATCTGGCCGTCACCGTCAGTGCGATTACCACGGCCCATGTGGTTGAGGCATTCATCTATACGTTAATCTTTGTCTGGGCCGTGCAGGGCCTTGATCTGGGAACCCTGAAAGTCTCGGGGCCGGATGCCAAAAACGTTACGCTGATGGATTACTTCTATTTCTCGCTGGTGAACTTCACGACCCTCGGGCGCGGGGACCTGAACCCGCAAGGGCACCTGCGGTTTATTACGGGCATCGAGGCTTTTCACGGCTTTCTGATGATCACCGCATCGGGCTCGTTTGTATTGCAAGTCATGGCAGGCAAGGCGCCATTGTCGAAATCCGAGTGAGGGGCGGGATCGTTCTGCGCAAGGGCATTGGCGGCGGGTCGTGTGGCGCGGGCCACTGCGCTGGATCTGGCCGGGCTTGAACGCAAAACTGGCGCACCCATCGGCACGCCAGTCATGGACATTTTGATAGTATTCCGGTTCTGAAGTTATTCGGAACCTGCAACTTTCTTGACCCCCCGTACGGCCAGCTTGCCCGCACCGATGGTGCCTTTGACGGCGGTCTTGGTCACAAAGCCAACGGTCGAGCCTGTGGTGTCTACCACCTGATCGGTCGAACATGCTGACAAAGCCACCATCGCGCCAACCAAACCAACAATCATCGTCTTCTTTACAGTAAACATTTCGCGTTCCTTTCGACGTTCCATCGCAGATTGTGAAACCGGCCCGAGGGGGCGTGGCGACGGGAGCGACATTCCCGACCACACTGGCGCATCCATGAAAAATGCGTCTGTCCGGCTTCACAGGTATTGATATAGCTGATACCTTAAGGACAGAAAAACGAATAAGAATGATGCTTAAAACGCGTAATACGCATGGATGGTTAAAATGGATGTAACTCTCATAAAAACCTTTATCGAGGTTGCGAATTCAGGCTCGTTCGTTGCTGCCTGTGATCGATTGTTTGTCACGCAGTCAGCTGTCAGCCTGCGTATTCAGCGGTTAGAAGACAGCCTCGGCCATCCCTTGTTCACCCGTTCCAAGGCAGGGGCGGTGCTTACCTCGGAAGGCAAGCAATTCGAACGCTATGCCCTGAGTCTGTTGAAGATCTGGGAGGAGGCGCGGCAGCAAATTGCGATCCCAGAAGGATATTCGCGGGCAATCAGCATCGGGGCGCAGTATTCACTCTGGCCACGGCTGGGCTTCCGGTGGATCGACGCAATGCAGGAGCAGATGCCCGAGCTGAGCGTCCACACGGAATTGGGCATGACCGACCGGATTACCCGTTATCTGATGGAAGGCGTGGTGCAGGCAGCCTTGCTCTACACGCCGCAGCTCCGGCCCGGCCTGATCGCCGAGCCCGCACTGGACGATGAGCTTATTCTCGTGGCCTCCTATCCGGATGCGACATTGGATTTGGGGCGTGATTTCGTGTCGGTGGATTGGGGCCCCGAGTTCACCCACGCGCTCGCAATCTCCTTGCCGCATCTCACGGATTCGGGCCGCTCGATGGCTTTGGGGGCGCTTGCGATGGACTATATTGTGAACCGCAAGGCGGCTGCATATCTGCCTGCCCGTTCAGTAAAGCGGCATCTGGACAGCGGGCGGCTTCATATTGTGGCGGAGGCGCCGATGTTTCCCTACCCGTCATGGGCCGTGTACCGCGATGATCTGCCGGCCGATCTGGCGGCTCTGGCGCGCAGCACGCTGGCACAGGTCGTGCGAGAAGCGGAGAAAGAGCAGGAGATTGTAGTAGAGGATATGGAAGTGATGAACGCCTACCCGAACGGCGAAAATCAGACATTTGGAAAGTAACTTCAACGTTCAGAATTGTCGGCTGGGCGCTACTCTGCGGCTAGGGGCAATAACTCTGGCCTTGGGATGAGCTGCTGTTAGTGCCATAAGCATTGCCGCAAAAGAGGGTCGGGGCCGCGTTCCTCGAACTGATGTGGCTCACCGTCGCTCTGCTGCCCTTGTAGACGACCTTGCCAGTTCCCACTGCTCCCTTGATCGCGGTTTTACCGACGAAAACCCCCGCGCCAACTGTGCCGCCCACAACGTTGGCTGCGACGCATCCCTGCACCAGAAGTGCTACCCCAATAACTCCGGACACCAAAAACTTACTAAGCACTCATGAACCCTCGGCTACTGCCTTCCTTAAGGCTGATAGGGAGAATCTAGACCAGAACGTAAGGATTTGAAAGGTTCTCAGTCGAGATGAAGCGCAGCTTCCTGTTGCGGCGATCAAGTGAAAAAGGCGCATGCGCTCAAGTAGATACAAAAAAAGATCTAGATCGCAGTCTCTGCGGGAGAGCGATGCAGACCTGCCAAACTCTCCGTTAGTAGTAGGGTATTAAAAAGCAAAACCCCCGAAAACCAAAGTTTTCAAGGGCCTTAAATTTGCTATGGTGCCCAGGAGAGGACTCGAACCTCCACACCGTTGCCAGTACTAGCACCTGAAGCTAGCGCGTCTACCATTCCGCCACCTGGGCCCGTGAAGCGTGCATCTAAGTGGGTGGCGCGTGGCTGTCAATTGCTTTTTGATGGAATAATCTACTTTGCTCGCCCGCCACGGGCGGGCAGCCCGCGATTGCGTCTTGTTCGTCAAACGGCGGAGGGGTACATCAGGGGCGTATTTTGAATATGCAGGAGCATCGCCATGTCCAAGCTGGTCACCATCTACGGCGGGTCGGGTTTCGTCGGGCGCTATATTGCACGGCGCATGGCCAAGGCTGGTTGGCGCGTGCGGGTCGCTGTGCGCAACCCCAACGAGGCGATGTTTGTGCGGCCCTATGGTGCCGTCGGTCAGGTTGAGCCGATCTTGTGCAACGTGCGCGATGATGCCTCGGTTCGTGCAGCACTGATGGGTGCCGATGCCGTGGTGAATTGCGTGGGTATTCTGGTTGAGAAGGGCAAGAACCGTTTTGACGCCGTTCAAGCCGAGGCCCCTGCGCGTATTGCGCGGCTCGCTGCGGAAGAGGGCGTGGCGCGAATGGTGCTAATCTCGGCGATTGGTGCAGATGCAGACGCCAACAGTGACTACGCCAGCAGCAAGGCGCGCGGCGAGGCGGGTGTGCTGGAGCATATGCCTCAGGCCGTAATTTTGCGTCCCTCGATCATGTTCGGGTCTGAGGACGACTTTTTTAACCGGTTTGCAGGGATGACCCGTATGGGGCCAATCCTGCCTTTGGCGGGCGGCGATAGCCTGTTTCAGCCTGTTTACGTAGATGACGTGGCCCATGCTGCGGAGAAAGCGGTTAAGGGCGAAGCGCCTGCCGGAGTCTATGAGCTTGGTGGGCCGGATACTGAGACATTGCGCGCGTTGATGCAGCGCATGTTGGGGGTAATCCACCGTCGTCGCTTGGTGCTGAATATGCCGCAGTGGATTGCAGGCATCATGGCGTTCAGCTTTGATATGCTGCAGGCGGTGACAGCAGGGCTTTTCACAAACTCGATTTTGACCCGCGACCAGCTTGCCAACCTCGCGCATGACAATGTCGTCGGGCCGCAGAGCAAAGGCTTTGATGATCTAGGTATTACGCCGGTGTCGATGGAGGCGGTACTGCCTGACTATCTGTGGCGCTTCCGCCCCTCTGGCCAATATGACGCAATCAAGGATTCTGCTGCGAACCTGCGGCGCGGCTAATGGAAACCTCCACAACGATTGTTGCAGCCTTTTTGGGGCTGATCGAAGGGCTGACCGAGTTCATTCCGGTTTCGTCCACTGGGCACCTGCTGCTGGTCGGGCATTTTCTGGGGTTTGAAAGCGCGGGCCGTACTTTTGAGGTGGTGATCCAGCTTGGCGCGGTCTTGGCCATTCTGCTGCTCTACGCGTCACGACTGTGGGCTGTGTTCTCAAGCGCGCCGCACGATCCGCAATCACGGCGGTTCATCCTGTCTGTGCTGATCGCCTTCCTGCCAGCAGTTTTTATCGGCGTATTGGCCCATGACTTCATCAAAACGGTGTTATTTGAGACGCCGATGCTGATTGCGATCATGTTGATCCTCGGCGGCATCGTGCTTTTGTTCGTCGACAGGGTCGCGCCAGAGCCCCGCCACGATGATGCTATGGACTTCCCTTTGGCGATGGCCCTCAAGATCGGGTTTATCCAGTGTCTGGCGATGGTGCCGGGTGTTTCACGGTCGGGCGCGACGATTGTCGGGGCGTTGATGCTGGGGGCCAGCAAGCGCGCTGCGGCGGAATTTTCGTTCTTTTTGTCGATGCCGACGATGGCGGGCGCTTTTGCCTATGATCTTTATAAAAACCGCGATGTTCTGGATGCCTCGGCAATGGGAGAGATCGCCGTCGGCTTTGTCATGGCGTTTCTCAGCGCACTCTTGGTGGTCCGCTGGCTGCTCGGGTACGTCAGCAAACACGGCTATGCGCTGTTTGGCTGGTGGCGAATCATCATCGGCGGGATTGCTTTAGCCTTACTAGCGGCGGGTTATTGATGGATGGTTCCGAATCGGAACTAAATTAGCTGTTAAAACGCAGCCAAACGATCGCCGCCCGATAAATATCTACTAGATAGGTCAGCACTGCTTACTTTATTTCGTTTCTGAACTAGACTATTCGGGGGGTCCGATTGGTTTGGACGAGGGCGGAACAATGGCGAAGCAACCGATGCTGAAATTCGTGAACATTGAGCGGGACATGCCCGAAAAACGGCCGCCCGATCTGCGCCGGTCAGATTTCCACGAAATTTACGCCGAATATGCCGACACCAAGGCGAAAGAGCAGTCGAGCCGCTGTTCGCAGTGTGGCGTGCCTTATTGCCAAAGCCATTGCCCGTTGCAGAACAACATTCCCGACTGGCTGCGTCTGACTGCCGAAGGTCGCCTGCAGGAGGCCTATGAGGTCAGTCAAGCTACCAATACGTTCCCCGAAATCTGTGGTCGCATCTGCCCCCAAGACCGTCTGTGCGAAGGCAACTGTGTTATCGAACAATCCGGACACGGCACGGTTACCATCGGCGCGGTCGAGAAATACATCACCGATACGGCGTGGGAGCAGGGTTGGGTCAAACCGATTGCGCCCAGCGTTGAGCGGGCTGAAAGCGTCGGCATCATTGGCGCGGGCCCCGGTGGTCTGGCCGCCGCTGACGTGCTGCGCCGCGCGGGGGTGCAGGTGACTATTTATGATCGCTACGACCGCGCTGGCGGTTTGCTGATTTACGGCATCCCCGGTTTCAAGCTTGAGAAAGACGTGGTCATGCGCCGCAACAAGCAGCTTGAAGACGGCGGCGTGACCTTTGTGTTGAACTGCGACGTCGGCAACGACATCAGCTTTGCCGATATCCGTGCCAAGCATGACGCCGTGATCATCGCGACGGGCGTATATAAAACACGCGAGATTCGCGCGCCGGGTGTTGGTGGCTTGGGCGTTGAGCGCGCCATTGATTTCCTGACCGCCAGCAACCGCAAGAGCTTTGGCGACACGGTCGAAGAGTTCGAGAGCGGCCGTCTGGACGCCAAGGGCAAAAAGGTCGTTGTAATCGGTGGCGGTGATACCGCGATGGACTGTGTGCGCACATCGATCCGCCAAGGGGCCGAGAGCGTCAAATGTCTTTACCGCCGTGACCGTGCCAACATGCCGGGCAGCCAACGCGAAGTGCAAAACGCCGAGGAAGAAGGCGTGGTGTTCGAATGGCTGACAGCGCCCAAGGGGTTTGTCGGTGATCCGGTCACGGGCGTGATGGTGCAGAAGATGCGTCTGGGCCAGCCCGATGTGACAGGTCGTCAAGCGCCCGAGTTGATCGAAGGCTCCGACTATGTGGAAGACGCCGATCTGGTGATCATGGCATTGGGGTTCGAGCCCGAAGACCTGCCGACCCTGTGGAGCGAACCGGACCTGCCGGTGAACCGCTGGGGCACAATCAAGGCTGACTACGTTACGGGCGCCACTGCGCTGGAAGGCGTTTACGCTGTGGGTGACATCGTGCGCGGTGCCTCGCTTGTGGTTTGGGCAATCAAGGACGGGCGCGACTGTGCCGAGACAATCTTGGCCAAGCTCGCCCTACCGCAGGCAGTTGCCGCTGAATAGCGACCGACAAGAACTTTGGCGGGCCGGTACTAGGCCCGCACCCTACATCAGAATTGACCGCAGGGCCCGCCCCTCGCCGGACGTTACAACAAAAACCAGAGCCGAAATCCAAGCGGGATGCGCGGCGCTTGTGGAAGGAACCAAGCCATGACCAAGTATAACGACGAATGGGTTGCCCGCGAGGAAGCAAAACGCGCGATGATGGCCGAAAAGGGTCTCTATTCCCCTGAGGAAGAGCATTCCTCCTGCGGGGTCGGGCTGGTCGTCAACATTGATGGTTCCAAAAGCCGCGAGGTCGTGCTGAACGGGATCAAGGCGCTGAAAGCAATCTGGCACCGGGGTGCTGTGGACGCAGACGGCATGACCGGCGACGGCGCTGGCATCCACGTGCAAATTCCGGTCCCGTTCTTTTATGATCAGGTCAAGCGCACCGGCCACACACCGCGTGAGAACGAGCTGATTGCAGTGGGTCAGGTCTTCCTGCCGCGCACCAACTTCGCCGCGCAAGAAACGTGCCGGACCATCGTGGAGACCGAAGTTCTGCGTATGGGCTATTACATCTACGGCTGGCGCCACGTGCCGGTTGATGTCTCTGTTCTAGGCGAAAAGGCCAATGCGACCCGCCCAGAGATCGAGCAGATCCTGATTTCGAATGCCAAGGGCGTGGACGAGGAAACATTCGAGCGCGAGCTATACGTGATCCGCCGCCGGATCGAAAAAGCCGCCATCGCTGCACAGGTGCCGCAGATGTACATCGCCTCGATGTCCTGCCGTTCGATCATCTACAAAGGCATGATGCTGGCCGAACAGGTCGCGGAGTTCTATCCCGACCTGAAGGATGACGGTTTTGTCAGCGCCTTCGCGATTTACCACCAGCGTTACTCCACCAACACCTTTCCGCAGTGGTGGCTGGCCCAGCCGTTCCGCATGTTGGCCCACAACGGCGAGATCAACACGCTGAAGGGCAACCTGAACTGGATGAAGAGCCACGAGATCCGCATGGCTTCGGGTACCTTTGGCGACATGGCTGAAGATATCAAACCAATCGTCGCTGCCGGATCGTCTGATTCCGCAGCGTTAGATTCGGTTTTCGAGGTTCTGGTGCGCGCAGGCCGGTCCGCGCCGATGGCGAAAACAATGCTGGTGCCGGAAAGCTGGTCCAAGCAGGCGGTCGAATTGCCACAAGCGTGGCGCGACATGTATTCTTACTGCAATTCGGTGATGGAGCCGTGGGACGGCCCCGCCGCCTTGGCGATGACCGATGGACGCTGGGTTTGTGCCGGTCTTGACCGTAATGGTCTGCGTCCGATGCGCTATGTGGTGACTGCCGACGGCATGCTGATCGCGGGCTCCGAAGCCGGCATGGTGCCGCTGGACGAGGCAAATGTTGTCCGTAAAGGCGCGTTGGGGCCAGGGCAGCTGATCTCGGTCGATATGACCGAAGGCAGACTCTATCACGATACTGAAATCAAAGACAAAATGGCCGCTAACCAGCCGTTCGGCGAATGGGTCGGCAAGATTAACGAGCTGGACGAGCCCTTGGCCTCGGTTGAGGAAAAGCCGCTGTTCGAGGGTAACGAGTTGCGCCGCCGTCAGGTGGCAGCGGGCTATACCGTTGAAGACCTTGAGCAGATTCTCGCGCCAATGGCAGAGGACGGCAAGGAAACGCTGGCCAGCATGGGTGACGATACCCCTTCTGCCGTGTTGAGCACGCAGTACCGCCCGCTCAGCCACTTCTTCCGCCAGAACTTTAGTCAGGTGACCAACCCGCCGATCGACAGCTTGCGCGAATTCCGCGTGATGAGCCTGAAGACGCGGTTCGGTAACCTCAAGAACGTGCTGGACGAAAGCAGCGCCCAGACCGAAATTCTGGTGCTAGATAGCCCGTTTGTCGGCAATGCGCAGTTCGACGAGTTGATGAGCCATTTTAACGCTGATCTCTACGCCATCGACTGCACTTTCGAGGCAGGCAGCACCCACTTGAGCCAAGGATTGGCGCGCATTAGAGCCGAAGCCGAAGACGCCGTGCGATCGGGCGCGGGGCATATCGTGCTCACCGACCAGCACAGCGGCGAGGGCCGTGTGGCGATGCCGATGATCCTTGCGACCAGCGCCGTGCACAGCCACCTGACGCGCAAGGGTCTGCGGACCTTCTGTTCGCTCAACGTGCGGTCCGCCGAATGTATGGACGCGCATTATTTTGCGGTGCTGATCGGCTGCGGTGCGACCATCGTGAACGCCTATCTGGCCGAGGATTCACTGGCTGACCGGATCGGTCGCGGTCTGCTTGATTTGTCTCTAACCAAGGCGATGTCGCATTATCGCGAAGCAATTGATCAGGGTCTGCTGAAAATTATGGCCAAGATGGGGATCAGTGTGATTTCCTCTTATCGCGGTGGTCTGAACTTTGAGGCCGTGGGCCTGAGCCGTGCCATGTGCGCCGAGTTCTTCCCGGGGATGACCAGCCGGATTTCCGGCATCGGTGTGACAGGTATTCAGCGCAAAGCCGAAGAAGTGCATCAGCGCGGTTGGCTGGGCGATGGCGTTGTTATGCCCATCGGGGGTTTCTACAAGGCGCGTGCCAGTGGCGAAACCCACGCTTGGGAGGCGTCATCGATGCATATGTTGCAGGTTGCCTGCACCAAAGCGTCATACCAGATGTGGAAGCAGTATTCGGCCAAAATGGCGTCGAATCCGCCGATCCATTTGCGTGACTTGCTCGATATTAAGCCCTTGGGCGCGCCTGTGGGTTTGGAAGAAGTCGAAAGCATCACCACCATCCGCAAACGGTTTGTCACGCCGGGCATGAGTCTTGGGGCCCTAAGCCCTGAGGCCCACAAGACCCTGAACGTGGCGATGAACCGGATCGGTGCCAAATCCGATAGTGGCGAGGGCGGCGAAGATCCGGCGCATTTCGTGCCGGAGCCAAATGGCGACAATCCAAGCGCCAAGATCAAGCAGGTTGCCTCGGGTCGCTTTGGTGTGACGGCGGAATACCTCAACCAGTGCGAAGAACTTGAAATTAAGGTCGCACAAGGTGCCAAGCCCGGTGAGGGCGGCCAGTTGCCCGGCATGAAGGTCACCGACCTGATCGCCCGTCTGCGGCATTCGACCAAGGGTGTGACGCTGATTTCACCGCCGCCGCACCATGATATCTACTCTATCGAAGACCTTGCGCAGTTGATCTATGACCTCAAGCAGATAAACCCGCGCTGTAAGGTGACGGTGAAGCTGGTGGCTTCTTCGGGTGTGGGGACGATTGCGGCGGGTGTCGCCAAGGCAAAGGCCGATGTGATCCTGATCTCGGGCCATAACGGCGGCACCGGTGCGTCGCCCGCGACCTCGATCAAATATGCGGGTCTACCTTGGGAAATGGGCCTGACAGAGGCGCATCAGGTGCTGAGCATGAACAACCTGCGCGACCGCGTCACTTTGCGGACCGACGGTGGTTTGCGCACAGGTCGCGATATCGTCATGGCGGCGATGCTGGGGGCTGAGGAATACGGCATTGGCACCGCAGCGCTGATTGCGATGGGCTGTATTATGGTGCGCCAGTGCCAGTCCAACACCTGCCCTGTAGGAGTCTGTACACAGGACGAAGCGCTGCGCGACAAATTCACCGGCAATGCCGATAAGGTCGTGAACCTCATCACTCACTACGCGACCGAAGTTCGCGAAATTCTGGCCAGCATCGGGGCGCGCAGCCTTGATGATGTAATCGGGCGTGCGGACTTGCTGACGCAGGTTAGCCGTGGCTCGGCGCATCTGGATGATCTGGATCTCAACCCGCTGCTGATCACCGTCGATGGTGCGCATCACAACGTCTATAACCGCGACAAGCCACGTAATGCGGTGCTCGACACACTGGATGCCAAGATCGTGCGTGATGCGGCTCGCTTCTTGGAAGACGGCGAGAAGATGCAGCTGAGTTATGCGGTGCAAAACACCCACCGTACCGTCGGCACCCGCACGTCGAGCCATATCGTCAGCAAGTTCGGGATGAACAACAAGTTGCAGCCTGATCACCTGACGGTGAAGCTGACCGGTTCTGCCGGTCAATCATTGGGCGCCTTTGCGGTCAGAGGGTTGAAGCTCGAAGTCTCGGGCGATGCCAACGACTATGTTGGCAAAGGCTTGTCGGGCGGTACAATTGTGGTGCGCCCTCCGATGTCGAGCCCGATTGTAGCGTCCGAGAACACCATCATCGGCAACACAGTGCTCTATGGCGCAACGGCGGGTTATCTTTTCGCCGCGGGCCGCGCGGGCGAACGTTTCGCCGTGCGCAATTCGGGTGCCAAAGTGGTGATCGAAGGCTGCGGCAGCAATGGCTGTGAATACATGACAGGCGGCGTTGCGGTCATTCTAGGCGAGATTGGCGCGAACTTTGCCGCCGGCATGACGGGCGGAATGGCCTATCTCTATGATCCCGAAGGCAAGGCCGAGGCGCTGATGAACCGTGAGACTATCGTCACTTGCGGGGTCACCGTTGATCATTGGACTGCTGAGTTGAAAGACCTGCTGGAGCGTCACCACGCCGAGACGGATAGCCGCAAAGCAGGGGATATCCTGCAACATTGGGACAGCGAGAAAAATAACTTCCTTCAGATCTGTCCCAAAGAAATGTTGGTCCATTTGCCCGCACCTCTGACGATCGAGAAGTCGGCGGTTCCGGCGGAATAGAGGCTCAGCTCTGCAATCGCCTTGATCGGGCGGGCAACGACTGGATCGTTGTCCGCCAGATTGCGTTTCGCCACACTGCGTTGACGAACGCTGCGACGCACTATGTTATGGCAGAGTTAGAAGAGCTTCGATCAAAGGGGATGAGAGCATGCGGCCTGTGGTGAGTGCGATCCTTCTGGCTCTGATGCTAACCGCTTGCACCGATCCCGCCCCGCGCGGCGGTGGCGACATTGTCGTCATCGGCGATTCCGTGATGGCATGGAATGGGACGAGCGGCGCATCGATACCGGATACCATGGCAAAAACACTTGAGCGGCCGGTGATTAGTCGCGCCGTTGCGGGCGCCCAGTTTGACAATGCCTCGGGGCTTGCGGGGGCGGTCGGTTTCGACATCCAGCGCCAGATGCCGGAGGGCAGGTGGAACTGGGTGGTGATGAACGGCGGCGCCAATGATCTGGCCAGTGATTGCGGCTGTGGTGCCTGTGACGCTGTGGTTGACGGGTTAATCAGCCCTGATGCGACCACTGGAGCGATCCCTGCCTTCATCCGCAAAGTGCGTGCCAGCACGGGTGCTCAGGTTTTGTGGATGGGGTATTACGCAGGGTCAGGCCAAGGCTCGTTCGCGGGATGCCGCGATGATCTGGTTGAGATGGAAAACCGTATCGCCCGCTTTGCCGCCGGACAAAGTGGCGTGACTTTCGCAGACTCCGAAGATGTGATCGACCGGAAGGACAGGGCACAGTTTGCAGGCGACAACACCCATCCCTCGCCCAAGGGTTCAGCGCTGATTGGCAGGTATCTGGCAGAACAGATCGCGCGGCGCGATCCCCGTTCACAAACCCGCCGTTGACCCTTATAGCAGAAAAATGGTCCGGCAGAAAAAACAGTCTGAAGATGCAAAACCCAGAAAACGGCGGTCGCTTTCGCGGTGGCTGACGGTGATGATGTTGCGGCTTACGTCCGCGGCCTTTCTGCTCGTGGTACTGTTTGTGGTGTTGGGCACGGTGATTAATCCGCCGACCAACGTCTATATGTTCTCCGAGGCACAGCGGCTTGGTGGCGTGAAACATCAGTGGGTGGCAATGGAAAACGTTGCACCGGTCATGGCCCGCGCCGCTGTTGCTGCTGAAGACGCGAATTTTTGCGAGCACTGGGGCTTTGATATGGCTGCGATTCGATTGGCGATAGCGCAAGGATCGGCGCGCGGGGCCTCTACGATCAGCCAGCAAACCGTTAAGAACGTCTATCTGTGGCAAGGTCGTTCCTGGGTGCGCAAGGCGATGGAGGCATTGATCACCCCGATCCTTGAAGCGATCTGGACCAAGAGGCGGATCCTTGAAGTCTATTTGAACGTGGCCGAGTTTGATGAGGGTGTTTTTGGCATTGATGCGGCGTCGCGGCACTATTTCGGCGTCGCCCCCGACGGGCTAAGCGATACTCAAGCCGCGCGGCTTGCTGCCATCTTGCCAGCCCCCAAGGACCGTTCGGCGTCTGACCCTTCGGGATTTGTTCGAAAACGGACCTCGCAAATATTGTCCGGAGCGGCGACGATACGCGCGGATGGACGGTCTGCTTGTTTCGAGAGTTGAACACCCCTACCTTTCAAGGCATTGAGAGACACTGCACCCCTATTTGACCGGATCTTAGTAAATGGCCCGATTGTTTCACGTCCCGCTTTCTCCGTTTTGCCGGAAGGTCCGGCTGAGCCTTGCCGAGAAAAAAATCGAGGTCGAGCTTGTTGAGGAGCGGTATTGGGAACAAGACCCCGATTTCATGCGCCGCAACCCGGCGGGCAAGGTGCCTGTGTTGCGTTTGGATGGCATCATGATGTCTGAAAGCGCGGCGATCTGTGAGTATATCGAGGAAACCCGCCCTGAGCCGAGCCTGCTGCCGCAAGACCCGCTGCAACGACTTGAGGTCCGCCGTTTGGTCAGCTGGTTTGACGACAAGTTCCACCGCGAAGTGACGTCGAAGTTGCTCTACGAGCGGGTGAACAAGAAGATGATGAAGCAGGGCTATCCCGACAGTACCAACGTCAAAGCTGGTGCCAAGGCGATCAAATATCATCTGGATTATATGGCGTGGTTGCTGGACCATCGACGCTGGCTGGCTGGTGATAATATGACCTTGGCTGATTTCGCAGCGGCTGCGCATTTGTCGTCGCTTGATTATATCTCTGATGTGGACTGGAATCGGTCCGACGCGGTGAAGGATTGGTACGCCAAGATCAAATCGCGCCCTGCATTCCGCGCTTTGCTTGCAGATCAGGTGTCGGGTTTTCCACCGCCGCGTCATTATAACGACCTCGATTTCTAGGTTTGGTCGTTGGGGGCTGTCAGTTCCCAAACCCCCGAGGATAATCTTTGACCAACAAGAGTACAGACCTGAAAGATCGGCTGGTGCAACAGGCTCTGGCTGAGGGGTTTGTGGCTTGTCGGTTGTGTCGCCCTTGGGATGTGCCAGAGGTGCCGCCCCGTTTGTCGGCGTTTTTGGAGGCGGGATATCACGGTCAAATGGCGTGGATGGAAGAGCGGCAAGCGTGGCGCGAGAACCCCGCAGCACTTTGGCCCGAAGCGCGGACCGTAATCATGTTGGCAGAAAGTTATGCACCGGATCACAACCCGCTTGATGTGCTCGGATCTCCTGAGAAGGCAGCAATGTCTGTCTATGCGCAGGGGCGCGATTATCATGATGTGGTGAAGAAGCGGTTGAAGCGTTTAGCGCGGTGGCTGATCGCGCAGGAGGCTTGCGAGGTGAAGGTGTTTGTCGACACGGCCCCTGTGCCTGAGAAGGCTTTGGCGCAGGCCGCGGGCTTAGGCTGGCAGGGTAAGCACACCAATCTGCTGAGCCGAGATTTTGGCAACTGGGCTTTTATAGGCTCTGTTTTCACGACCTTGGAGCTTGAGACAGACCCCGCCGGGATCGATCATTGTGGCAGTTGCACGGCCTGCCAGGATATCTGCCCGACCAATGCATTCCCCCAGCCTTACCAATTGGACGCGCGGCGCTGCATTTCATATCTGACCATTGAGCACGCAGGGCCGGTGCCGTTGGAATTGCGGGCCAAGATGGGCAACCGCATTTATGGGTGTGATGATTGTCTGGCGATTTGTCCTTGGAACAAGTTCGCCGTTGCTGCCAGCGATATTCGCTATCGCAGGCCCGACCCGCAGGCCCCTGACCTGGCGGACTTGGCGGGGTTGGATGATGCAGGATTTCGGGCGCGGTTCTCGGGCTCGGCGGTCAAGCGGATCGGGCGGGACCGGTTCGTGCGCAATGTACTCTACGCGATCGGGAATTCCGGCACGGCGGGGCTGCTGCCGGTCGCGGCGGGGCTGCTGGAGGATGCGGATGCGGCGGTTGCGGATGCCGCGCGCTGGGCTGTGGCGCAGTTAACCAACGGATGACGCGAACAGGCTGGACCTGTCGCGCATAATCCGAAACAAACGCCGTGAACCACTGAGGAGATTTCTGTGGCGTTATTGTTAGGCGTCGATACCGGCGGTACCTATACCGATGCAGTTTTGATCCGTAACGACCGCGATGTTGTTGCCTCGGCCAAGGCGTTGACCACGCGTCAAGATTTGGCGATCGGGGTAGGCAATGCCGTGCGCTCGGTCTTGACCGAGGCAGGCGTTGCGCCCGAAGAGATTTCGATGGCATCGCTCTCGACGACGCTTGCGACCAACGCGCTGGTTGAGGGGCAGGGCGGACGGGTGGCGCTGATCTATATCGGGTTTCGCGAAAAGGATCTGGAGGCGCATGGATTGGCGGATGCGCTAAAGGGCGATCCGGCGATTGTGCTTAAAGGTGGCCATGACCATGCGGGGGCAGAGGCGGCCGCTTTAGATGAAGCAGCGCTTATCGCTTTTTTAGGGACACATAAAGCTGACGTGAGCGGATTTGCTGTGGCGGCACAGTTCGCCACACGTAACCCTGCGCATGAACTGCGGGCTGCTGCTTTGATCGCGGAAGTCACCGGGCGTCCGGTTTCGGCATCGCACCAGCTTTCGGCCAAGTTGAATGGGCCTAAACGTGCGATGACGGCGATTTTGAATGCCCGTCTGATCGGCATGATTGACCGTCTTATCGGCCGTGCAGAGGATATGCTGTTGGAACTTGGCATCCACGCGCCGCTGATGGTGGTGCGCGGCGACGGGGCCTTGATTTCAAGTGCGCAGGCAAGAGAGCGTCCGATAGAGACTATTCTAAGCGGGCCAGCCGCGTCGATTGTGGGCGCGCGGTGGATGACCAACATGTCCCACGCGTTGGTTAGTGACATCGGTGGCACCACCACAGACGTGGCGCTATTGCGTAATGGACGCCCCGCGATTGATCCGGCGGGCGCGCGGGTTGGACCGTACCGCACGATGGTCGAGGCCGTTGCGATGCGCACCACGGGTTTGGGCGGCGACAGTGAAGTGCACTTCGTCTCCGAAGGCTTGCGGGGCGGGGTAACGCTGGGACCAAAACGGGTGCTGCCAATCGCGCTTCTGGCCGTAGAAGCGCCCGAGGTGGTGCATGACGCGCTGGATGCGCAGCTCAGGCGGTCCACGCCAGGTGAATATGACGGACGATTTGTGCGGGCGGTTCAGGGACAGACCGCAGAGGGCGTCAGCCCAAGAGACGCGGCATTGCTTGAGCGGATTGGTACGCAGGCCCGCCCTTTGGAGGATGTGCTACGTGCCCGCATCGACCACGGTGCGCTGGGTAGGTTGGTGTCACGCGGCTTGGTGCAGGTTGCGGGGGTCACGCCGTCAGATGCCAGCCATGCGCTCGGCAGGGTGATGGACTGGGATGCGGGAGCTGCACGAAAGGCGCTTCAGCTTTTCGCACGCAGACGGACGGGCGCGGGAGATGTGTTTTCAACAAGCGCTGAGCCGGTCGCACAGATTATCATTGACCGGCTGACCTATCAAACATCACTTGCCTTGTTAGAGACTGCTTTTGCTGAAGAAGATCCCGGTTTCGATGTGGCGCCTGAGGTATTGGCGCGGCATGTGCTCATGCAGCGCGGCATGGCGGGGCATCAGGGGTTGGTGCGGATTGATACGGGCCTCGACGTTCCGGTAATCGGATTGGGTGCTTCAGCGGCGAGCTATTACCCCGCCGTGGGCAAGGCACTGCGCTGCGAGATGATCCTGCCCGAGCACGCCGCCGTTGCCAACGCGATAGGTGCGGTCGTCGGGCGGGTGACCATGCGGCAAAGCGGGACGGTCACATCGCCCGCCGAGGGGCGCTTTCGGGTGCATCTGACGGAAGGGCCGCAAGACTTTACCGATCAAGACGCCGCACTCGATCTGCTGGAAAGCACGTTGCGCGAACATGCCATGGCCGACGCGCAAGCTGCGGGGGCTGCGGACATACAGGTCAGCGTGGTGCGCGATGTCCGGACAGCCGGCGTGGAATCGCGCGAGATATTCGTTGAAGCCACTGTGACGGTGGAGGCCGCAGGGCGCCCGCGCGTCGCGGCCTAGGGCAGCTCCCGCTCTGCAAGAGAGCGGGAGCCAAGCGCATCTACTCTGCTGCAGCGCGGCGCGGCAGGACCCAATCAGGGCGGGCAAAGTGGCAAGTATATCCGTTCGGAACCCGCTCAAGGTAATCTTGATGCTCAGGCTCGGCGTCCCAGAAGTCGCCCACAGGCTCTACTTCGGTGACGACCTTGCCGGGCCAGATGCCGGAGGCTTCCACATCTGCAATCGTGTCTAAAGCGGTCGCTTTCTGGGTTTCGTCCACATAGTAGATCGCCGAGCGATAGCTCACCCCACGGTCATTCCCCTGACGGTTTTCGGTCGTCGGGTCGTGGATCTGAAAGAAGAACTCCAGCATCTCGCGATAGGAGGTCTTGTCAGGGTCAAAAATGATCTCGATGGCTTCGGCGTGGGTGCCATGATCACGGTAGGTGGCATTTGGCACATCGCCGCCGGAATAACCCACCCGCGTGGAGATCACGCCCGTGCGCTTGCGGATCAGGTCCTGCATGCCCCAGAAACAACCCCCTGCCAATATGGCGCGTTCTTCACTCATGCTACGTCCTCCACTTGATCAAGATAATCTTCATAGCCCTCGGCCTCCATGTTGTCGCGATGAACAAACCGCAGCGAGGCAGAATTGATGCAATAACGCAGGCCGCCGCGATCGCGCGGGCCATCGGGAAAGACATGGCCCAGATGGCTGTCACCATGGGTGCTACGGACCTCGGTACGCACCATGCCTAACGTATTGTCACTAATCTCGGCGACATGGGCAGGCTCGATGGGTTTGGTGAAGCTGGGCCAGCCACAACCGCTTTCATATTTGTCACCGGAGGCGAACAGCGGCTCGCCCGATACGATATCGACATAAATGCCCGGCTCTTTATTCCCAAGGAGCGGGCCGGTGCCGGGGCGTTCTGTGCCGCTCTGCTGGGTGACACGGAATTCTTCCGGCGACAGCTTGGCAATGGCGTCGGGGTCTTTTTGATAGCGGGACATAGGCAAACCTTTCGCGGGTGATCTGGCTCATTAGATGGGGTGAAAGGGCGAAATTCAAAGTGTTTGTATGCCTTGTGCAATGGATTGTGATCAAAGCCCCGAGATAATTTTAAGTAATAAAGCTTTTGTTCAAAGGATTGCGGTTAAGTAGGCTTGGTGCAGAGGAGCGATTGAATGCCTACCGACCCAAAGTCAGACCTAGAAACCGCATATGCGCTGCAAACGCCTGAACAGAATCGCGAGGTTTATGCTGACTGGGCCAAGACCTATGATGGAAATTTTGCCAGCCGCATGGATTATCACCTCCCCAAGATGGTGGCGCTGATATTTGCGAAAAACGGTTTGGCCAGCACCACGGTTCTGGATGTGGGGGCGGGGACAGGGCTGCTCGCCGAAAGTATTCCGGCGCGCGGATTGCTGGAGATAGACGCCGTCGATATCTCGCCGCAGATGCTCGCTGTTGCGGCTGAAAAGAAAATCTATCGCAAGACAATCGAAGCCGATCTGACCAAACCGCTGGATATTGCCGATGGCACGTATGGCGCGATTGTCAGTTCCGGTACCTTCACGCACGGCCACGTTGGCCCCGAAGCACTGGATGAATTGTTAAGGATTGCGCGTACGGGGGCGGTTTTTGTGCTGGCAATCAATGACGCCCATTTCGAAGCGAGAGGGTTTGCTGAAAAGTTTTCAGCGCTAGAGCCGCAAGTGGACGGGCTGAAATTTCAGTCTGTAACGATCTACGGGCTGGGCGCGGATGTAGAGCATAAGGATGATACCGCACGGATTGCGGTGTTTCGAAAACGCTAGGGTGCCGTCTGACCGCTTCTTTTCTGGCGGGAGATTTGCACAGCAAGGATGCCAGCGGCGATGACGGCAACACCCAGTGCGTCGCGGGGCCCGACTTTTTCGCTCAGCAAGACCGCTGCGATAGCCACGCCGAAGAACGGGTTGAGAAAGTGGAAGGTCGCCGCCCGGGTCGCCCCGATACGGTTTACCAGCCAGAACCAGACCACCGTCGCCGACAGGCCCGGAACGAGGCAGGTATAGGCAAAGGCGATGGCCAGCGTCCATGTCGGATTGATGCGCGGCGTCTCAAACAGCAGGGTCGCGAAGCTGAGCGTGACACAGCCGACCAGCATCTGCAGCCCGACGATCATCAGGAAATTTCCGCCCGAAGTCGCACCGCGCACCAGCAAAGTGGCAGCGGTCAGCGCCAGCACCCCGATGCCGCATAAGATCAGGCCAAACATGTCGACCCCCGCATTAAGACGTGCGCCCATAATCAATCCAACGCCGACCACACCGGCCAGCAATCCGGCGATGCCGATAGGGCGCAGCTTTTCACCCAGAAACAACCACGCGGCCAGACCGACGAGTAGCGGCATGGTGGAGGCGATGATTGCCGCGAGCGAGGCGTCGATGGTTTGCATCGCGACGAAGTTCAGACCCAAATAGACCGCGTTCTGCAGCACGCCAAAAATCACCGTTGCACGCCATTGGGCAGGCGTCAGCCGC
Organism: Sulfitobacter brevis; assembly: GCF_900112755.1. Taxonomy (GTDB): domain Bacteria; phylum Pseudomonadota; class Alphaproteobacteria; order Rhodobacterales; family Rhodobacteraceae; genus Sulfitobacter; species Sulfitobacter brevis. The sequence continues at coordinate 271,921 of NZ_FOMW01000005.1, forward strand.
CAGCTTTGGCCCAAGGCCAGCGCGATACCTACCCCCAGCAGGCCTGACACCAGATAGCGCAGGGAGAGCGCCAAAAGCGGTGAGGCGTCCATTACGATATAGCGCGCAGAGGTGAAGGCGGAGGACCACATGAGAGCAAAGACCAGCCCCGCCAGAATTGCGCGAAAGTCCATATGTTCTCCGATCCGGCGATAATGTGTCGTGGTCTACAATGCGCTGAACCTGCTCTGGGCAAGCGGCGATGTCCAGTGGCAACGGGACAGGTTTCAGCGGCTTTCCGGCGGGTTAGTAAAGAAAAAGGCCACCCAATGGGCGGCCCTTTTACAATCGATCGATATGATCGACAGACGACTTATTCGTTGACGCTGTCTTTCAGAGCCTTCGCGATTGTCATCTTAACAACCTTGTCGGCTTCTTTTTTGAACTGCTCACCCGTCGCAGGGTTGCGTACCATCCGCTCGGGACGCTCACGGCAATAGATTTTGCCAACGCCAGGCAGGGTAACAGCGCCGCCACCGGACACTTCGCGTGTGATCAGTGCGCAGACGGCATCAAGCGCCGCGCCTGCGGCTTTTTTGTCTGTGTCCATCTCGTCTGCCAGTGCGGCGACAAGTTGGGTCTTTGTCATTGGTTTGGTTGCCATGTTTTTATCTCCTTAGACCGCCCGAGTTTTGGGCCCTGTGCGCGGAATGTAACGGCATGTTGTAGGATAACACAACGAATAGTGGCGTTTAAAATATGGATAACAGCGTTTTTTTGCTGTTTTTGGCGCTCAGAGAAAGGCAGTTTCGTCAAATGAGCGCAATTTCCGACTGTGAATACGCTCCAACGGCGTGCTGCGCAACAGCTCCATCGCGCGGATGCCGATCATCAAATGCCGCGAAACCTGTGTTTTATAGAAGTCTGAGGCCATGCCAGGTAGCTTGAGCTCGCCGTGCAGTGGCTTGTCGGAGACACAAAGCAGCGTCCCGTAAGGCACCCGAAAGCGATAGCCGTTGGCCGCGATTGTGGCGCTCTCCATATCCAGCGCGATGGAGCGGGACTGGCTCAATCGCTGCACTGGACCGGATTGATCGCGCAGTTCCCAATTGCGGTTGTCGATGGTAGCCACGGTGCCGGTCCGCATGATGCGCTTCAACTCATAACCTTCAAGCTGGGTAACCTGCGCCACCGCTTTTTCCAAAGCAATCTGGATTTCCGCAAGCGCGGGGATCGGCACCCAGACCGGCAGATCGTCATCCAGTACGTGATCTTCGCGCAGATAGGCATGGGCCAGCACGAAATCACCCAAGGCCTGCGTATTGCGCAGCCCCGCACAATGGCCAACCATTAACCACGCGTGAGGGCGCAGCACGGCGATATGGTCGGTCGCAGTTTTTGCGTTCGAGGGGCCGACGCCGATATTGACCAAGGTAATGCCTGATCCGTCCGCCCGTTTGAGGTGATAGGTCGGCATCTGCGGCGTGCGCAGCGAGTCGGGCAATGGCGCATCACCGCGGGTTATCTCGGCGTTTCCGGTCGAGACAAAGGCGGTATAGCCGCTGTCGGGATCATCCAGCATCTTGCGGGCGTAATCCTCAAACTCGGTCACATAGAACTGGTAGTTGGTAAACAGCACATGCACCTGAAAATGTTCGGGGTCGGTGGCTGTGTAATGGGCGAGCCGCGCGAGTGAATAGTCGACGCGCTGCGCGGTGAAGGGCGCCAATGGGCGCACATCGTCCACTGGCGTATAAGTACCGTTCACGATGTCATCATTGGTGGTGCTCAGGTCCGGCACGTCAAAGACGTCGCGCAGGGTGAAATCGGCGGCCCCCTCCTGCGGCACGTTCATGGCGTTGTCACCGGTCACCGCGAAATGCACAGGGATCGGCGTGTCCGACGGCCCAATAATCACCGGCTGGCCGTGGTTTTCGATCAGTAGGCCAATCTGCTGGATCAGGTAATTGCGAAACAGGTCCGGCCGTGTGATCGTTGCAGAAAATGTCCCGGGTGAAGAAACATGCCCAAAGGATAGGCGGCTGTCGACGCGGGCATAGGTCTTGGTGCGAAACCGCACTTCGGGGTAATAGGCTCTGATGCGCACATTCTGCGGCGCGCTCTCCATCGCATTTGCGAACTCATCACGCAGGAATTGGGTTGCCTGCATGTAAAGCTCGGTCAGCCGATCAACAGCAGCGGTCGCGTCATCGAACTTCTCGTCCGGCAGGGCGTTTGGGGTCAGTATTTTGGTCATGAAAGTGGCTCTAACAATGGGATAAATTCAAATGTACGCACATCGACCAGCCCGAGATCTGAAATCCGCAGTTCCGGAATAACCACCAGTGCCAGGAGCGAATGTTGCATATAGGCGTTGTTGAGGGTGCATCCGCAATCGCGCATCGCCTGCATCATCGCTTCTGCCTTACGGGCAACCTCGGCGGCGGGGGCGTCCGACATCAGCCCCGCAATCGGAAGATCAACCAGCGCCAGCTCGGTGCCATCGCGGAAGATGGTGATGCCGCCTCCTACCTCACGCAGTCGGTTCGCCGCCAACGCCATCTGGGCGGTATCCGTGCCGACGACGATCATGTGATGACTGTCGTGTGCCACGGTGGAGGCCATCGCCATCGGCCCCTCATAGCCAAAGCCGGAAACGAGCGCATTCACTACGGTCCCGGTTGCGCGATGCCGCTCGACCAAGGCGATCTGGCAGACATCGCCGCTGGATTGCACCCGCCCGTCGGTAACCGGCAGTTCAAACTTGAGCGCCCGTGTCGGAGCCTGATTTTCAACCACCCCGATGACATTGGCCGTAACTGCATTGGCACCTTGTGGCGCGGGGATATGAAAGTCGTCATCCTTGAGCGGGCGGGCCATGTTTACTGTGGCGCGTGCGCTTTGCGGCCAGTCGAAATGCGGGCACTCCACCAAGCACACACCGTCCTGCGCCACCACTTGGCCGCGTGAGATCACAGTCTCTATCTTGAGCGTATCCAGCGCGGGGGTCAGGATCACGTCGGCCCGACGGCCTGGGGTGAGCGAACCAATCTCACGCTCCAGCCCGAAATGGGTAGCGGTGTTGATCGTCGCCATTTGCAGTGCAACCAAAGGATCGCAGCCGCAGCTTATTGCATGGCGGACGACGCGGTTCATGTGCCCTTCGTTCACCAAGGTGCCGGAATGGCAATCATCGGTGCATAAGATCATGTTGCGCGGGTCGAGGCCCTTTTCGGTAATCGCGGTTATCTGGCTTTCAACATCATACCAAGCCGAGCCAAGCCGGATCATCGAGCGCATTCCCTGTCGCATCCGCGCAATGGCGTCGGCCTCGCAGGTGCCCTCATGATCATCCGCAGGCCCGCCCGCTACATAGGCCGCAAAGGCAGGCCCCAGATCGGGAGAAGCATAATGGCCGCCGACGGTCTTGCCGGCGCGCTGGGTGGCGGCGATTTCGGCCAGCATCTGCGGATCGGCGTTGATCACGCCGGGGAAGTTCATCATCTCCCCCAAGCCCACAATGCCCGGCCATGTCATCGCCTCGGCCACATCTTCGGCGGTGATCTCGAAACCAGTGGTTTCCATGCCGGGAGCAGAGGGCGCACAGGAGGGCATCTGGGTGAAAATATTCACCGGCTGCAGCATCGCCTCGTCGTGCATCATCCGCACCCCGTCGAGGCCTAGAACATTCGCGATCTCATGGGGGTCGGTGAACATGCTGGTCGTGCCATGCGGGATCACGGCGCGGGCAAATTCGGCGGGTGTCAGCATGCCGGATTCAATGTGCATATGCCCGTCGCACAGTCCCGGCACCATGAAACGCCCTTTGGCATCAATGATTTGAGTGTCGGGGCCGCGGCAATGGCTGGCGTCCGGCCCGACAAAGGCGATCCGCCCGGCGACGATGGCGATGTCATGATCGGGCAGGGTTTCGCGCGTATGGACGTTGACCCAAATGCCGCCAGTGATAATCATGTCGGCAGGGCTGCGGCCCGCGGCAACATTAACGAGTTTGGGGGCGACATCGGGCCATGAAGGGAAAGGTTCTTGCGTCATGACCAAAGGTGCCACAGGCTCTGCACAGGTTCAAGCGGTTGCGGCACTGTGGCGCGCAATGGCTGAGAGATGGTAGCTTGCCCCTGCGCGGGCCATGCTTGCAGGCAACAGAGTATATTAAACCGAAGGAATTTCTACGATGAGCGTTACCCAGATCAGACCCAACATGGACCATTGGCAGGAGCGCGTCGATCTGGCCGCCGCTTTGCGCTGGACCGCGCGGCTGAACATGCACGAAGGGGTGGCGAACCACTTTTCGCTTTCGGTCAACGATGACGGCTCGCAATTTTTAATGAACCCAAACCAGGTTCATTTCAGCAGGGTCAAGGCGAGCGATCTTTTGGTGGTTGATGCCAATGACCCCGAAACATACGCAGGCCCGAACGCGCCCGATCCGACCGCTTGGGGCCTGCACGGGGGTGTTCATGCTGCCTGCCCGCACGCCCGTTGCGTGATGCACGTTCACTCGATTTTCGCGACAGTGCTGGCGTGTATGCAAGACAGCCGCTTGCCACCGATTGACCAGAACTGTTGCACCTTTTTCGACCGCATCGTGATCGACGAAGATTATGGCGGGTTAGCGTTTGCGGACGAGGGCGCGCGGTGTGCCGCCTTGCTGACCGATCCCAAGCAAAAAGTCATGGTGATGGGCTCGCACGGGGTGCTGGTTATCGGTGATACGGTGGCAGACACCTTCAACAGGCTTTACTATTTTGAACGCGCGGCAGAGACCTATATCCGTGCATTGCAAACTGGCATGCCGCTGCGCCGGATCCCCGATGACATCGCTGAAAAGACCGCCCGCCAGCTTGAGGACTATCCCGAGCAGGACGCCCGCCATCTGGCAGAGCTAAAGGCGATACTGGATGCTGAAGGGTCGGATTACGCGGCCTGACACTTCGAACTCTGTGCCGCCCATGCGGGGGCACAGGTCGCGATTGGCCACGGCCATTGATCATCTTAACACGACACTGGCCAAAGTAGGCGAAAGCATTCCATGAACATCCTTTTCGTGCATCAAAACATGCCCGGCCAGTACCGCGAGTTGGTGCAATGGCTGGCAGCCCAAGGCGGTCACCGGATCTATTTCCTGACCCAGCGCAAGAATGCCCCGTCGTTTGCGGGGGTCGAAATGCGGCTCTATCAACCACACCGAACTGCGCGGAAAGACAGTTATGGTCTCTCCCGGGTCTGGGAAGATGCAACCGGCACCGGCTTTGGCGCCGCGATGGCCGCCCGCGCACTGGAGCAGGACGAGGGCTTTAAGCCCGATATCGTGATCGGCCATGTCGGTTGGGGTGAGCTTACCTTTTTCAAGCAGATTTGGGATGACGTACCAATCATCGGATTGTTTGAATACTATTATAACCTGACCGGTGGGTCGGTGGGCTTCGACCCCGAAGAGCCGCTTTCAGAGCATACTCCGTTTCTGATGCAGGCCCGTAATGCGGTGCCGCTGGCCAATATCGATGTTGTAGATCAGGGCCACGCGCCGACATACTGGCAGCGCGACCGCTTTCCCAAAAGCTTCCACGATCGGATGTACGTCTGTCACGACGGGATCCGTACAGACCAATTGCAACCAGACCCAGATGTCCGGCTGCGGCTGGGCAGGATTGACCGCGACCTGACCCGCGACGACGAAGTCCTGACCTATATGGCCCGCAATCTGGAGCGGACCCGCGGCTATCATACCTTTATGCGAGCGCTGCCGCGCATCTTGTCAGAGCGGCCGAATGCACGGGTACTGATTATCGGCGGCAACGACACATCCTATGGCGGCAAAAGCAAGCACCCCGGCGGGTTACGCGCCGAGATGGAGGCCGAGCTTAAAGGGCAGATAGATTGGGAGCGGGTGCATTTCTTGGGTCAGGTGCCTTTTGCGGCCTATCAGAAAATCATCCAGATCAGTCGCTGCCATATCTATCTGACAATGCCGTTTGTGCTGTCGTGGTCCTTGCTTGAATCAATGGCGATGGGGGCCACGATTCTCGCCTCGGACGTCGAGCCGGTGCGTGAGGCGCTCACCCATGGCGAAACCGGGCTGCTGGTTGATTTCTTTGACCCCAAGGCACTGGCCGCGCAGGTGATTGACGTTCTCGCACGCCCCGCCGAGTTCGCACATCTGGGCGGCGCGGCACGGGCGCATGTGGTCGAGAATTACGACTTCCTGACCCGCTGCCTGCCGGAACACATCGCACAGATCAATGCGCTGGTGCCCGAAGAAAAGCGGATCAGCCTGCCTTAATTCGACAGGCCGCTGGCCGCGTTGATGATGCCAAAGGCTGAACCGACCAGACCAATAATCGTCCGGGTATTGGTCAGCGGGCTTTCGGTCGCCAGCACCAGATCACCAGAGTGGATGTTGAAGTTACGCGCCGAAAAAAGACCATCGGAGGTGGTCAAATCAAGCGTAAACACCACCCGCGTCTTGCGCGGCCCGCGCACGCCGGCACTCACGGCGCTGGTCGGGTACTCCCGCAAGATCAGGATGCCTTGCGGATTGGCGCGGAAGTCGTTGATACCCCCAACAATTGACATCGCATCCAAAGCCGAAATGTCGTCGCGGTTGAACTTGAACTGAGCCTCGTTGCCCGCTGCCCCGAGAGACAGGAAATACCGGCGGTCTTCTTCCACGATGACCTTGTCGCCACCTTGTAAGCGGGTATCAAGCTGCGGGTTGTCATAAAGACGGCTGATCGAGGTGGCATAGATATTGCTGCCTCGCACCAGCTTAATCTGCGGGTTGTTCAACCCCGTCGACACACCGCCCCCCGACGAAAGCGCGGCAAGCACGGTGAAGTTGTTGTCCGGCAACACTACATTGCCCGGACTACTGACGCCGCCGACGAGGTCAACGGAATTGCCGCGCCCTTCGGCCATCGCCAACTGAACCTGTGCCGAGGGCACGATAGGTTCCAGCATACGCTGGATGAGCGCTCGGGCACTGTCAGGTGTACGACCCGACACCCGCACTTTGCCAATATACGGCAGATATACTGTGCCCGCTTCAGACACGCGGATTGCGGGTAGCGTGGCGACGCGCTGCTCGGCACTGGTAAGCAGCGAATTTTCGCTGCTGTCCCAGATTAACACATTCAAAGAGTCGCCAGGCCGGATAATCTGGGCGTCTGAGCCGCCGGAGCTGCCGATCCAGCTATAGCTGCGCTGGCCGGTACGGGGCCATTCCGCGACGATAGGCAAGAATGCCCGCGTGACCGGATAGACGGCGATGTCAGTGGTCGGTTCGTCTTGTGTTTTTAAAACTTCGCGTTCGATAGCCGCACCGCGGGGCAAACCAGAACAGGCGGAAAGCGTTAAAAATAGCAAAACGAAGACAAAGTGTTTTTGAGACAAGCTCATATTCAGCAAAACCGCTCTTGTTAGTGTTTGTCCCGCAGGGAGATCACAGAGGCTCTCTTATGGAAAGCCACAGATTTATGTAAGTACAGCCTGCAAATATAACGCACACTGTTGGAATTCCTTGTGGTGCAAGATACTGGCTCGGGGCATGGCGTCAATGATTTCAGACAGACAGGCAGGAAATGGCGCGGTCCTGGTTCTAGGCGCGTCTGGCAAACTGGGCGCAATGTTGCGCGGCTTTTGGCAGGGACCGCAAAGGTTGATCTGTCACAGCCGCATTGCGCAGCCGGATTTTGTCACTTACGATCTGCTAGACGAACCCGCCATGGCAGTTGCTTCAATGCGGGGGGCGCAGGCGGTAATTTGCCTGTCAGGGGTGACGCCTGCGCGCGCGGCACAGGATACTTCAGCGATGACGCTGAATATTGATCTCGCGCAGGCTGCTGTGACGCTGGCGTATCAAGCGGGTGTTAGTCGGGTGTTTGTGGCCTCCTCGGCGGCTGTCTACGGCACGTCAGATAAGGTGCTGTCAGAGGATGATGTTTGTACCCCTGTCTCGGACTATGGTCGCGCCAAGCTGGAGATGGAGCAAGTCGCCTGCACGCAGGGGCAGGCTTTGGGTCAGCCGGTGACCGCCCTGAGGATCGGCAATGTCGCAGGCGCTGATGCGATTTTGGGCGGGTGGACACGGTCCATGCATCTTGATCAATTTGCGGACGGCAGTACCCCGCAGCGCAGCTATATCGGCCCCGACACCCTGACGCGCGTCCTGTCCACGCTTTGCCAAGCCCCCTCCTTGCCGGAGGTGATCAATATCGCCGCGCCGGGAGCGATTGAGATGGGCGCACTTCTGGATGCGGCACAGTTGCCATGGGTTCCGCGGCCCGCTCAGCTGGGTGCTATCGCGAAAGTGGCGCTTTGCACCCGCAGTCTTGAGCGATATGTTGATTTCCGACCCCGTGACAGCACCGCTGAGGGGATGGTTTCCGAGTGGCGCATGTTTCGGGCGCGGGAGTGAGTGACTGAGATGACGTGGCGCAAGCGCATTTTTGATTTATTCTTTGCAAGTCTGCTTGTGATTATACTTGGCCCGATCCTCCTCGGCCTGCTGATATGGTTACTCGTCAAAGAAGGGCGCCCCCTGTTTCACGTGGCAGAGCGTATGTCCGCCCCGAACCAGCCGTTCAAGCTGTGGAAGCTGCGCACAATGACGGTCGTCGAGGGCGACACGGGGGTTTCGGGCGGCAACAAAAAGGCGCGGATCACGTCCACGGGGGCATGGTTGCGGGCCAAACGGCTAGACGAGTTCCCCCAGCTTTGGAACATTCTCAATGGAGATTTGAGCTTTGTCGGTCCGCGCCCGCCGCTCAGGGAGTATGTCGAACAGTTCCCCGAGCTCTATGCGCAGGTGTTAAAGTCACGTCCCGGTGTTACGGGACTGGCGACAATCAGGTTTCACAAGCATGAGGAGCGCTTGCTGAACCGCTGTACGACGCCCGAGGAGACCAACAATGTCTACTGCAAGATATGCGTCCCCAGAAAAGCCAAACTGGACCTGATTTATCAACGAAATCAGTCTACATGTTATGATTTCGAGCTTGTTTTTCAGACAATCAGCAATCTATTTAGGCGGAGCGACAGGCCAAAAGGCGCTGAAAGTTAACGGAAAGCCGCTTCGCTCTTGTCATTTAGCGCAGGCTGATTAAGACACATCTGTGTTATCTGCATGAATTGTTGTATCAAGTACGCATATTGAAACGATTCTTTTTGACACCAGCACGCGCGATCTGGATTTTGCACGGTTGTGTCTTTGCAGAGTGTGTGCGGGCGTATTGATTGAGGGTAACACCTGACATGTTAAATTTTTTAACGTCACTTACTAAGCGGAATAAACGGGTCATTATGTTGGCCTTGGACTCGGTTTTAGTCCTGCTCTCGGTGTTATTCGCGCTCTCCGTTCATGGACTTTCCGGCACGCTTGCAAATAACTTCGTGCTCTATATGCCCGTTTTACCTTATGTCCTGTTGATTGGTATTGGGGTGTCAATCTGGCTGGGCGTCTGTTCGATCCGACTGAACGCCTACGAAACCGCGGCTATCGGAATGACCGGCGTTTTCGCGCTGTTTCTGGTGTTCTCTTCCCTGACGATATCAAACATCATGAAAACCGGTCTGCCCTTGGGTGTGCATCTGGTATTTGGCGCGGCGTTCTTTTCGCTGGTTGTGATCAGCCGGGCAGTGTTGTTGCAGCTTGTGCTGGCGGTCTACCGCCGGTCGAAAGCGCGCTGCCGCGTGTTAATCTATGGTGCGGGCACCACAGGCACCCAGCTTGTTTCGGCGCTGCGCAGCCACGAGTTGATCGAGGCGGTGGCTTTTGTCGATGACAACGTTGCAATCCAAGGACTGACCGTGGCGCATCTGCCGGTCTACAACCCGCTCCGCATTGCCGAGGTCGCTCGCGAAAAGAAAATCAACCGCGTCCTGCTGGCCGTCCCGTCGCTCAGCCCACCCAAGCAGGCGCAAATCGCGCGCCGACTGGAGAAGATGGGGCTTGAGGTCCAGATGTTGCCGTCCTTCGCACAGTTGATCGGCGAAGAGGCTCTGGTCGATAAGCTTGAGCCCGTTCTTGCGCACCGCTTTCTCAATCGTGACGAGGTAACCAACCCTCTGATTGACGGTGCAGGGTGCTATCGGGGCAAGGTAGTGATGGTTTCCGGCGCGGGCGGGTCTATCGGCTCCGAGCTGTGTCGGCAGGTACTGGTGTGCCGGCCCGATAAGCTGGTGCTTTTTGAACTCAGCGAACTGGCGCTCTACCAGATCGATATGGAGTTGAGCCAGATCACCGACGGTACCAAGATCAAGATCGTGCCTGTGCTAGGCTCCATCACTGATACACGGCAGGTCCGTAAGGTGCTGACGGACCATAAGGTCGAAATCATTCTGCATGCTGCAGCTTACAAGCACGTCCCCTTGGTCGAGGCCAATCCACTGTCGGGGCTGGTCAATAATGTGTTCGGCACACAGGCTCTGGCCGAACAGGCAGCCAAAGCCGGGGTGGAGCGGTTTATTCTCATCTCCTCCGACAAGGCGGTGCGCCCGACAAATATTATGGGCGCGTCCAAACGGCTGGCCGAACTGGTGGTGCAGGATCTGGCCCGCAGGCATGGCCAATCGGGTGGGCCAATCTTTTCGATGGTGCGGTTTGGCAATGTTCTGGGCTCGTCGGGGTCGGTGGTCCCGCTATTTCAAGACCAGTTGAGCCGTGGGGGCCCGCTGACCGTTACGGACCCGTCCGTCTCGCGCTATTTCATGACGGTGCAAGAGGCGGTCAAACTGGTACTGCAAGCGGGCGCTATCGCCAAAGGCGGCGAGGTTTTTGTGCTGGATATGGGCAAGCCGGTGGCGATCACGCAGCTGGCACGGCAGGTCATTGAAAGCGCGGGCTATACCGTGCGCGATGCCAATAATCCTGACGGAGACATCGAGATTGAATTTACCGGCTTGCGCCCCGGTGAAAAGATGACCGAAGAACTGACTCTCTCTGGCGCATTGCTCGCCACCGTCCATCCCAAGATTTTCGCGGCCGACGAACTGGGTCTCTCGCAGATCGAGATCGCCTCGGCTCTGCGGCGCCTGCGCGAGGCCTATATCGCGAGTGACGAAGATATGGCACGCAGCGTTGTGCATCGCTGGGTTGAAGGCTTTGAGGCCGCGACCCAGATCCGGTTAATCTCCTGAAATCGTGCACTGCATATCGTGAGGATTGCGCGACTGACCTGTCGCAGGAAAGTCTCTAACGCGTAACTCTATGTTCCACGCCGTTGGCAATGTGTTGCTTTGTTGTTGAGGCACGTGCCAGAACATTAACAAACTTAGGGCTTCGTAAAGGGTTGGATCGTGCGTCAGCTAAAGCAGTTTAGAATAACCACGCTATCAATAGCTGGCGGGCTGGCACTTGGATCGGGAATGCTAGGCACTGACGTCGTGTCAGCAGCTGACCATGACATCTTTAACGTGCCTGACCGCGTGACGTTAAACTTCTACGGCTCCCCGGGTTTGATAGATATGCCTGTAGCAGCGCAGTTGCCCGACGGGCAATTTGGCCTCGGCGTCTCGTATTTCGGCGGAAATTCTCGCATGACGCTGACATTTCAGGCCACACCCCGACTGTCAGCCAGCTTTCGCTATTCCGGCATTGATGTTGGCGAGGCTAATAAAATTGGCGGCTACGCTGTTTACCGCGACCGCAGTTTCGACGTGCGCTATCTGCTCAAGAAAGAAAGCAAGTTTTGGCCCGCTGTGACCGTTGGTTTGCAGGATTTTGCCGGCACGGGGATTTATGCTGGCGAATATATTGTCGCGACAAAGGTGTTCGAGCACCCCCGTGTTGCTGGTAAGGTAAATGTCACGGCGGGTTTGGGCTGGGGCAGATTGGGCAGTTCCGGCGCGATTGGCGCGCCGTTCGGCGGGGGACGGTCCAGCTTTGATGTGAGCAGCACGGGCGGCAAACCCTCCTATGACCAGTGGTTTCGAGGCCCCGCCGCGCCTTTTGGCGGCGTGGAATGGCACATAGATGATAAATGGGCCATCAAAGCCGAATACAGTTCCGACGCCTATACCCAAGAGGCAGTGCAGCGGGATGTGTTTACCAAGAAGTCACGGTTCAATTTCGGCGCCGAATATCAATACTCCGAGCGGATGCGTATCGGCGCATATTACCTTTACGGCTCTGAAATCGGTGTGAACTTCCAGCTTCAGTTTAACCCGAAAAAACCGATGACCCCGATCCGCATTGCGCCGACGGCCCCCATCAAACAACGCCCTAACCGTGCCCTTCAGCCGCAAGCCTACGCCACCGACTGGATCACCAACGAAAGCGCTCCACGGGCGTTGCGCGATCAGCTTAAACCTGTGCTAGAGCAAAACGGCCTTACCATAGAAGCGCTTCAAGTGACGTCTTCGTCGGCCGAAATGCGGTTCCGCAACGAGCGCTATCAGGCGCGGTCGCTGGCAATTGGTCGGGCCGCACGGGCAATGGCCGAGGTGCTGCCCGCCTCAATCGAAACATTCCGCATTGTTTTGATGGAGAACAACCTCGCGCAATCGGCTGTCACAATTCGGCGGTCTGATCTGGAGGCGCTGGAATTTGATCCGCTGGCCGCAGATGCGCTCTTGACCGTCACCGGCATCGGCGAGGCGTCTCCGCGCTTGGCCAATGCGGTTTACAACAATGATCTCTACCCCGATTTTTCATGGTCCTTGGGGCCCTATCTCGCGCCGAGCTATTTCGATCCCGATCAACCGGTGCGTGTAGATGCGGGCGTTGAACTGGTCCTCAACTACAAGCCAAGCCCGGGCTGGTCCTTGGGCGCAAACCTGAAATACCGCTTGGCTGGCAACGTCGGCGATTCCAGCAGATCAGGTGGTTCGAAAATCGAGCCGGTGCGCACCAATGGGGTGCTCTATTCGCAGGGCAGCGATCTGTCGGTAGAGACCGCCTATATCTCCAAGCAATGGAAACCCGGAAACGATCTCTATGCCCGGATTACGGCGGGCTATCTAGAACGGATGTTCGGTGGTGTTTCAGGTGAACTGCTTTGGAAACCTGTCGCCAGTAGGTTGGCTCTGGGCGTTGAGACGAATTATGTGAAGCAGCGTGCTTTCTCAGGCCTCGGCTTTCAGGACTATAGCGTGGCGACGGGCCATGCATCGGCCTATTACGAATTTGGACGCGGCTATCATGGGCAGCTAGACGTTGGCCGGTATCTCGCTGGCGACTACGGTGCGACGGCCACTCTTACCCGCGAGTTCGACAACGGCTGGCGCGTCGGCGGTTTCTTTACAGTCACGGATGTTTCTGCCTCGGATTTCGGTGAGGGCTCGTTTGACAAGGGCATCAACTTTACGGTTCCTGTGAGCTGGTTCATCGGTACTCCCGGAAAACGCACCGTTTCGACGACAGTCAGACCGATCCAACGAGACGGCGGAGCACGTTTGGCAGTGCCGGGCCGACTATATGAGCAAGTAAGATCCGGCCATAAGAACGCCGTGGTAGGCCAGTGGTCGAGGGTATGGGAATGACGTTTTTGAAACTGAGTGCTTTGCTGGTTTGCGCTGTGACTTTGGCCGCCTGTTCAAATGGCAATAGTGACGGCGGCACTGATAACAACAGCTTGCTTCTGAACGCTGGCAGCGTGCTGGTTAGCAAAGTCCGAGGCGTCGGGGCTTCGGAAGAAAGACCCGCCATTCGCCTTGTGGTCACGCGCGACCAGCTAAACAGCACCCCCGGGGAGGTGATGGAAGCCGAACCCGACAACACTGGATTGCAGGATTTCTTGCAATTAGTTGCCACCCGAAACGACTCCACGCCCGGTAAGGTCGAAGTGTGGAAGTCATCTGACGGCCTGCAAATCATCCTGCGAGAAGGCGTTTTGGTTGGCACCAAAGGTCTGGGCGGAGACATCCGTTCGGCCAGCGCGGCAGCGGCAATTGCGGGATTTGACGGCCAAGGTGGGGGCGGTGAGCGGTTGCTGACCATCGACAGGCTGGACGGCACGGCGCAAACCATCGCGTTTTCCTGCGATATGACGCAATTAGGCCGCGAGACTTTGCAAATCGTTGATCAACGTGTTTCGACGTTCCGAATGCGTGAAGATTGCGTCTATAACCACACTAAATTCAGCAATGAATATTGGGTTGAAACTTCGGGCGGCCGGATGCGCAAATCGCATCAGTGGGCCGGGCCAGAATTCGGCTATATCACCCTGACGCGGCTTAAGAGCTGATCGCAAAACCTATGGCCGCTGCGCGTGAATTGCGCGCGGCCCCTTGCCGATTGCGTCAACAAAAGCCAGTTTAGCGGAATGGAAAAAACGTTACTCTCGTTCGGCCATGGTTATAGCGCGCGGGCATTGGCACGCCGCCTGATCCCGCAAGGCTGGACAATTTACGGCACCACCCGCAGCGCAGACAAAATGGATGAAATCCGCCAGACCGGTGTGACCCCATTGCTCTGGCTTGGAACCGATCTTGCCCCCTACCTTGACCAATGCGCGCATCTGCTGATCTCTGCCGGTCCGCAACCCGATGGGGATCCCGTGTTGCTCGCGTTGGGTGATGAAATCGCCCGCCGCGCTGGACGGATTCGCTGGGTTGGCTATCTGTCGACCACCGGCGTTTACGGGGATCATCAGGGCGAGTGGGTGGATGAAACCACGCCGCTGGCTCCTGCCACGAGACGCGGCCATGCACGGGTCGCGGCCGAACAGGCATGGGCGGCCATTCCCGATCTTCCGCTGCATATCTTCCGGCTCGCGGGCATCTACGGCCACGGACGCGGGCCTTTTGCAAAGGTGCGCAAAGGCACGGCTCGGCGTATCATCAAGCAAGGTCAGGTGTTTTCGCGCATCCATGTCGAGGATATCGCATTGGCGCTGGAGCTTTCGATCGCGGCCCCTCAACGCGGGGCGATCTATAATTTATGTGACGATGATCCTGCCCCGCCGCAGGACGTGATCGGCCACGCCGCCGAGTTGCTGGGCCTCCCCCTGCCGCCTGCAGTAGACTTCGATAAGGCCGATCTGTCCCCTATGGCCCGCAGCTTTTACTCTGAAAGCAAAAAGGTTCGGAACGATCACGCCAAGGCGTCGTTGGGC
This sequence comes from Sulfitobacter brevis, assembly GCF_900112755.1. Classification (GTDB taxonomy): domain Bacteria; phylum Pseudomonadota; class Alphaproteobacteria; order Rhodobacterales; family Rhodobacteraceae; genus Sulfitobacter; species Sulfitobacter brevis. The sequence continues at coordinate 286,974 of NZ_FOMW01000005.1, forward strand.
TGGCAACCGCAGTTCAAAGATTACCGCAGCGGCCTCGCGGCGTTGTTGGAGGACGAGACCGCATAAGGGGAGCGCAGATGTCCGACACCGACGACCACACACTGTCGCATCTGCTGGACGGTATGGAACACGCGGCGACAGCCGGCAGCGTTTCGGTCCGCGACATCATCGCCGAGTTTGGCGACCGGTCGGTGACCCCCTTCATCCTTATGGTATCGCTTTTGATGGTCTCGCCGCTCTCGGGCATTCCCGGAGCGCCGACGATATCGGCCTGCATCATCATCTTGCTGTCAGCACAGGCGCTCTATGGTCGGCGCAGCCTTTGGCTTCCTGATTTCTTATTGCGCCGCGAAATGTCGGCTAGGCGGCTCAAGAAGGCCGTGCAGTGGATGCGCAAGCCCTGCGCCTTTGTTGATCGCCATTCCCACAAGCGCATGCGGATCCTGACCAGTGGCCCGATGCGGTGGTTGACATTGGCGGCCTGTATCGTGATCCCGCTGGGCTGGCCGATGTTAGAAGTGCTGCCGATGGTCACATCGCTGGGGGCGCTGACGGTCGGGCTGATGGCCTTTGGATTGTTCACCCGCGACGGACTTTATGTGCTCTTCGGTTATATTCTGGCCATCGCGTCCGCAGGTCTGGGCTTGGCCTTGCTGATCTGACAGTCGGTGCTTGTGACCCTTCCACCTCGTCGCCATATAGAGCCAAAGAGACTTCAGGCAGGGCGGCACTAATGCGGGAAAAACTCCGGTCATTTCTGGAAGATGCACGTGTGATCAATGCGATCATGGCGGTGATTATCTTTAATGCCGTGCTGTTGGGGATGGAAACATCACCTGCGATCATGGCGCGGTTTGGCACGTTGATCTATGCGCTTGATATCGCCTGCCTGTCGGTCTTCGTGGCGGAATTACTGGCCAAGATCGTTGCCTATCGCGGGCGTTTCTTTCGCGATGGCTGGAACATCTTTGACTTCGTCATCGTGGCAACATCGCTGGTGCCTGCCGCACAAGGCTTCACCGCGCTGCGGGCATTGCGCATCCTGCGGGTGTTGCGGCTATTGTCGACCGCACCGCGTTTGCGCCGCGTTGTCGAAGGCTTCATCTCGGCCCTGCCCGGCATGGGGTCGGTATTTCTGCTGATGGCGCTGATTTTCTACATCGGCGCGGTCATTGCCACCAAACTCTTCGCCGGCACCTTCCCCGAATGGTTCGGCACACTGGCGCGGTCGGGGTATTCGTTATTCCAGATCATGACGCTGGAAAGCTGGTCGATGGGGATCGTCCGGCCCGTGATGGAGATTTACCCACTGGCGTGGCTGTTCTTCATCCCCTTCATCATGGTCACCACCTTCGCCGTGGTAAACCTGCTGGTTGGCCTCATCGTAAACTCGATGCAAGACGCCCACCATGAAGAAGAAAACGCCGAAACCGGAGCCTACCGCGATGATATGACAGCGCGGTTGGAAGGTATCGAGCAAAAGCTTGCAGCCCTGCTGGCGCAGCGTGACGTAGAGTAGCGCGGGCGCCGGGCTTAGGCCCGCTTTGCCCCGATGCTCGAAATCCCCAGCACATTTAGCACTTTTGCCTCGATCTGTTCGGCACTCATGCCAGCCACTTCGTACATATCGGCAGGGCTTGCCTGATCGATAAATGTATCAGGCAGCACCATCGAGCGGAACTTCAGCCCAGTATCGAACACGCCTTCATCGGCCAGTAGTTGCGCCACATGCGAGCCAAATCCGCCAACAGCCCCTTCTTCGATAGTGATCAGCGCCTCGTGGTCATTGGCCAGTGTCAGGATCATCTCCCGGTCTAGTGGCTTGGCAAAGCGCGCATCCGCGATGGTCGGCGTGATGCCCTTGGCCCGCAGCGCTTCGGCGGCTTTTTCAACTTCGGCAAGACGGGTGCCGAACGACAAGAGCGCAACTTTTGCACCTTTCGCGATGATCCGGCCCTTACCGATCTCTATCGGCTCGCCGCGTTCTGGCATGGTCACGCCATTGCCCTCGCCGCGTGGAAACCGGAAGGCGATCGGTCCGTCGTCATAGGCCGCAGCGGTCGCAACCATATGTTTCAGCTCGGCCTCGTCTGCGGCGGCCATCACCACAAACCCTGGCAAGTTGGCAAGAAAAGCCACGTCAAACGCACCGGCATGGGTGGCCCCGTCAGCACCGACCAAGCCCGCGCGGTCAATGGCAAAGCGCACCGGTAAACGCTGGATCGCGACATCATGCACGACCTGATCATAACCCCGCTGCAAGAATGTCGAATAGATCGCGCAGAACGGTTTCATCCCGCCCGCCGCCATCGCTGCCGAAAAGGTCACGCCGTGTTGTTCGGCAATGCCTACATCAAAGCAGCGTGAAGGGTAGCGCTCAGCAAACAGGTTCAACCCCGTGCCATCCGGCATCGCCGCCGTAACCGCGCAAATCTTGTCGTCCAGCGCCGCCAGTTCGACCAGCGTGTCGCCAAACACCGAGGTATAGCTCGGCGCATTCGAGGGCGTTTTCTTTTGCTCACCCGTCACCACGTCGAACTTGGCCACGCCGTGGCCCTTGTCGCGGGCAGCTTCGGCAGGACCGTACCCCTTGCCCTTTTTGGTGAGCACATGGATCAGAATAGGACCGGTGGCGCGGTCTTTGACAGTGCGCAGAACCGGCAGCAACTGGTTCAGGTCATGCCCGTCAATCGGCCCAAGATAGGAAAAGCCCAACTGCTCGAACAGGGTGCCGCCCACTGCCATCCCTTTGAGCATATCCTTGGCGCGCTTGGCCCCTTCACGGAACGGATAGGGCAGCAAGCTGACCGCGCCTTTGGCCGCCGCTTTCAAATCCTGAAACGGCGCCTCGGCATAAAGACGGCTCAGGTAAGACGACATCGCGCCCACAGGTGGCGCAATCGACATCTCGTTATCGTTGAGGATGACGATCAACCGCTTGCCCAAATCGCCTGCATTATTCAGCGCCTCATAGGCCATACCCGCCGACATCGCCCCGTCACCGATCACCGCGATCGCATCACCCAGACCCTCGGGGATATCGCCACCCAAATCCCGCGCCACGGCAAATCCCAAGGCCGCGCTGATCGAGGTCGAGGAATGGGCCGCACCAAAGGGGTCGTAGGGGCTTTCACTACGCTTGGTAAATCCGCTGAGCCCGTCTTTCTGCCGCAGGGTGCGAATGCGATCCCGCCGCTCGGTCAGGATTTTGTGCGGGTAACACTGGTGCCCGACATCCCAGATGATCTTGTCACGCGGGGTGTCAAAGATCGCATGGAGTGCCACGGTCAGCTCTACCACCCCGAGCCCTGCACCCAAGTGGCCACCGGTCTCGGACACCGCCGAAATCGTCTCGGCGCGGACTTCGCTTGCCAGCTGGTGCAACTCGGCATCGCTAAAGCGTTTCAGGTCGTGCGGGCGGGCAACTTGGTCCAGCAGCGGTGTCTTGGGCGTTTGGGACATGAATGGCCTCCTGCGGCACGGCGGATCAACTGTTTCGGGCAATAACGAAGGCAGCGGCCTGTCGCAAGGTTTCGCCCTCGGCTCCGTAGACAGATAGGGCATCGCAGGCCGATTGCACGAGGTCGCGCGCACGCTGCTTTGCCCCGTCCAAACCCAGATGCGACACGAATGTCGCCTTGCCCGCATTGGCATCCTTGCCCGTGGCCTTACCGACAGTGGCCGCATCGCCCTCAATATCGAGAATGTCGTCAGCGATCTGAAAGGCCAGACCAAGGTCGCGGGCGTAGGCCTGCAACGCACGCGTCTGTGCGCCTGCCATCCGTGGCCCCGCCAAAGCGGCCCATTCAAAAAGCGCACCGGTCTTGCCCGTCTGCAACGCGGTGATCTGCGCCAGCGACAAAGGCGCGGCGGCGGTCTCTGCGGCAATATCCATCGCCTGACCGCCCACCATGCCCCGCACGCCCGCCGCCTGCGCCAAGCTGGCGATCAACGCACAAGCTGCCTCGGGCGGGCAGGGGGTTTCAGCAACCAGTTGAAAGGCCAGCGTCTGCAAGGCATCGCCCGCCAGAACAGCTGTCGCCTCGTCCCATTTACGGTGCACCGTCGGTTGCCCACGGCGCAGATCGTCGTCATCCATGCAGGGCAAATCATCATGAACTAACGAATAGCTGTGCATCGCTTCAATCGCTGCCGCTGGTGCGGCCGCGTCATCAGCGGCAACCCCGTGGAGCCGCGCCGACTCGAATACCAGAAAGGAGCGCAAACCCTTGCCGCCTGTCACCGCATAGCGCATCGCATCCGCCACCGGACCCTGCGCGTCGCCTAGAGCTGAGACAATGCGTCGCTCGGCGCGCGCGGCAGCCTCGGCCAGCGCTTGCTCAAACAGTACCCCCACGCCCGCCTACTGGGGGTCCAGAGGTTTCAGTCCGGCAGGGTTGCCATCGCTATCCAAGGTGATCGCAGCGACCTTTTCTTCGGCCTCTTTTAACTTGGCTTCACACCGCGCCTTCAGCTTCGCACCACGCTCATAAAGCGCGATGCTTTCGTCCAAAGCCACATCGCCGCGCTCAAGCTGGCCCAAAACCTTCTCAAGCTCCGCCATTGCAGTTTCAAAGTTCATTTCTTCAACGGGGGTGTCGGTCATTGCAGCCTCATTAATAGCAGTTTGGCGCAATCTTAATCCCCGCCGCGCGCCAAGACCAGCACCCTCTGGCTTCAATTGGCCGGTTAAACTCCAAGGGGGTCTGAGGGTTTGGAGCCCCAGGTTGCGGTCAGCTCCGCAACCTCAATCGGGCGCCAGCATATAGCCCGAGCCGCGCACCGTCTGAAGGTACTGCGGCTGCTTGGGGTTATCCTCGATCTTGCGACGCAAACGGGTGATCTGCACATCCACCGCCCGTTCTTGCGCCTGCCCGCGATCGCGCCCAAGCTCCTCAACCAGCTTGGCGCGGCTTAATGCAGTCCCCGGCTGGGCCGAGAATATCTTCATCAATTGGATTTCTGTCGCAGTCAGCCGAACCAGATCGTCACCTTGCCATAATTCGCCACGTTCCAGATCATAGCGGATCGTGCCAAGCGTCAGAACCTTGGGCGCGGCATCTTCGGCGCGGGTGTCAGGCATCCGCCGCAGGATTGCGTTAATGCGCAGCAACAGCTCTTTAGGCTCGAAGGGTTTGGGCAGATAATCGTCGGCGCCTGCCTCCAGCCCCTCGATCCGGTTGCCGGTTTCGCCCTTGGCGGTCAGCAGCAGGATCGGCGTTTGCAATGTCTCGCGCAGCGACCGTGTCAGAGCCAGCCCGTCCTCGCCGGGCATCATCACATCCAGCACGATCAGATCAAATTCCAGCCCTGCCAAAATCCGGCGGGCATGGGCCGCATCGCGGGCCGAGGTTACCAAAAACCCGTGCCGCATCAAAAACTTTTGCAACAGCGTGCGAATGCGCTCGTCATCGTCAACGATCAGCAGATGGGCGTCGCCTGCGCTCATGTGCTGCTATCCTTGAGCCGGATATAGCTTTGGCGCAGTTCGGGATCCATCATAGCCTCCAATACGGTGCGAAATCCGGCCACCGCTTCCGGCCCTGCATCGCGAAATGCGGCCCGCATGCGGGCGCGCTGTGCGTCTGACAACTGCTGTTCCAAGGCGCGGCCCGGATCGGTCAGATACAGATGGCGTTCACGTTTGTCGTTCCGGCCCACCCTGCTTTGTACCAGACCATCCGAAATCAGCGTGCGCAAGACACGGTTGAGTGACTGTTTTGTCACACCGAGGATGTTCAGCAGGTTGTTAACCGTGGTGCCCGGTGCGCGATTGATGAAGTGGATCGCGCGGTGGTGCGCCCGCCCGTAGGCAAGATCAATCAAAATCCGGTCAGGGTCTGCGGTAAATCCACGGTACGCAAAAAACATGGCTTCGCTGCCCTGACGTATTTGTTCGTCAGTGAGAAACAGCAGGCTGTCGCTGTTGCCCGAAGAAAGCCCGCGCCCGTCTGCCATGGAAAATCCCTTTGTATACCGGTCCGCAGTTTAAGTCAGTCATGTTGACATTCCAAGAGTGAAAGGCTATCGAATCGAGGCTTTTGCGTAATTTAATGTCTCAACTTGGGTATATTGGCGCAATATTCGCAAACACAACACTCCGAGCGGGAAAGGATACACCATGGCAGGCGCAGCCTACGACAATCGAGACGGGCACATCTGGATGGATGGCAAAATGGTCGACTGGCGCGATGCCAACGTCCATATCCTGACCCATGCGATGCATTATGCTTCTTCCGTTTTTGAGGGCGAACGCGCCTACAACGGCAAAATCTTCAAGAGCCGCGAACATTCTGAACGCCTGAAGCGCTCTGCCCAGATGATCGACTTTGAAGTGCCCTATACAGTCGATGAAATTGAAGCCGCCAAGGTCGAAGTTCTTGCCGCCTCGGGCTTGCAGGATGCCTATGTGCGCGCCATCGCGTGGCGTGGTGCGGGTGAAGACATGGGTGTTGCTTCCGCGCGCAACCCCGTGCGCCTTGCCATCGCCGCATGGGAGTGGGGTGCCTATTATGGTGACGCCAAGATGAAGGGCGCCAAGCTCGACATCTCGAAATGGAAGCGCCCAAGCCCCGAAACTATCCCCAGCCATGCCAAGGCAGCGGGGCTTTATATGATCTGCACCATGTCCAAACATGCCGCCGAAGCCAAAGGCTGTTCCGATGCGATGATGTTTGATTATCGCGGCTATGTGGCCGAGGCGACGGGCGCGAATATCTTCTTCGTCAAAGATGGCGAGGTCCACACGCCGGATCCCGATTGCTTCTTGAACGGCATCACCCGCCAGACCGTCATCGGCATGCTGCGCGATAAAAACATCAAGGTACACGAGCGCCACATCATGCCCGAAGAGCTTGAAGGGTTCGAGCAATGCTGGCTGACCGGCACTGCCGCCGAGGTCACGCCCGTTGGTCAGATCGGAGACTACCACTTCGAGGTCGGCACGATGACCCGTGATATCGCGGAATCTTACGAAAAGCTGGTTCGCGCTTAAGCGCAATTGCTTCACGGGAAACATTAAGGGCGGCCAATGGCCGCCCTTTGCTATTAGTAATCGACGCCTTTTTGCGCCTTGATCCCGGCCTTGAACGGATGCTTCACCTCTGCAAACTCGGTCACCAGATCGGCATAGTCACAAAGCGCCGGTTTTGCATCGCGGCCCGTCAGGATCACGCCGGTTTTCGGGTCCCGCGCGTTCAGCGCTGCGAGCACGTCCTCGACGGAGATATAGTCATAGCGCATCGCGATATTGATCTCGTCCAGCACCACTAGATTGTACTTTCCGCTGGCCATCATCTCGCGCGCTTTGGCAAAGGCGGCTTGGGCGGCAGCGATGTCGCGTTCCTTGTCTTGGGTGTCCCAGGTGAAACCCTCGCCCATGGTGTGCCAGTCAACACCGCCCATCCGGTCAAAGAACAACCGCTCGCCGGTTTTCCATTTACCCTTGATGAACTGCACGACGCCGACGTCCTGCTTCCAGCCAAGCGCGCGGATCGCGACGCCGAAGGCGGAGGAGGATTTGCCCTTGCCCGCGCCGGTATGGACCAGCACCAGACCTTTTTCGGGGTCTTGCAGCTCGGACACTTTGGCACGCTGTTCGGCCTGACGTTCCTGCATTTTTTGCTTGTGGTCGGTGGTCTCGGACATGGGGGGTCTCCTTCACGATTTGACGGGCACCATAGGCGCATCACCAGCAGGGTAAAGGTCAGGCTTTCGGATCGGTGACAGATCGCGCTTTGCCGCGCTCCAGCCCCAGCTGCCGTTCACGCCAGATCACCAAGGCTCCGGCCGAGATTACCAGCGCCGAACCGGCCAGCATCATCGTTGTGGGCAGTTCGTCGAACAGGAAATACCCCAGCCCGATGGCAAACAGCATCGAGGTATAGTCATAGGGAGCCAGCATCGATGCAGAGCCAAAGCGATAGGACGATGTGACCAGTATCTGCGCCACCCCGCCGACGATCCCTGCCGAGACCAGCAGCATCAACGTCTCGCCGGTCGGCAACACCCAGCCAAAGGGAAGGGTCAGAAGCGCCAGCAACGAGGCGGTCGCAGAAAAGTAAAAGACAATGGCGGCGGTATGTTCGGTCTGCACCAGTTGCCGTAGGTGAATTTGCACGAGACTGCGCATCATCGTGGCGATCAGGATCAGCACAGCGCCGATGGTGGCTGTCGCTTCCATCACCTCGTTGCCGTCAAAGCGGGGCCAAAGGATGATCAGCACGCCGACCAACCCAACCGCCACGGCGCTCACGCGGATCAGGCGGATTTTCTCACCCAATAGGATCGCCGCCAGAATGACCGTAAAGATCGGCGTAGCAAATCCGATCGCCGTAACTTCGGGCAGGGGCAGCATACCAAGACCGGTAAAGGTGAGCCCCATCGCGATTGAACCAAAAAGCCCGCGCCAGACATGGCCCATCGGGTTCACTGCAATCAATCCGACCCGCAACTGGCCCATCTGCGCCAGCCAGACAAGGATCACCGGAATGGCAAAGAACGAGCGGAAGAACACTGCTTCGCCTGACGGCACATCAAGTTCGGCTGTCCTCTTGATGATGGCAGACATGCAAGTGAACAAAAAGATCGCCATGACCTTGAGCAGGACGCCAAGCCCCGGACGCGCAGAGAAATCCTCTACCTTCAACGCACAGCCCTCGGAAGTGTCACTTGGAGGGTCCGATCTTGCCGCGATTTTCGCCGACCTGACCGCGATGCAGCAACATATGGTCAAGCAGGACACAGGCCATCATCGCCTCGCCGACGGGAACGGCGCGGATGCCAACGCAAGGATCGTGGCGGCCCTTGGTGATGATCTCGGTCTCCTCGCCGTCTTTGGTGATGGTCCGGCGCGTGGTCAGGATGCTGGAGGTCGGCTTGACCGCAAAGCGCACGACGATGTCTTGCCCCGTGCTGATCCCGCCCAATATGCCGCCTGCATGATTTGAGGAATACTGCGGCCCGTCTTGGCCCATGAATATCTCGTCGGCGTTCAACTCTCCGGTCAACATCGCGGCGGACATGCCTTCGCCAATCTCCACGCCCTTCACGGCATTGATGCTCATCATCGCAGCGGCAAGATCGGTGTCGAGCTTGCCATAAACCGGTGCACCCAGCCCCGCAGGCACACCGCGCGCCACGATTTCGATGATCGCGCCGACGCTGCTGCCGGATTTGCGCAGCCCGTCGAGGTAGTCTGCCCAGTCGCCTGCCGCTTTGGCGTCAGGCACCCAGAACGGGTTGCGCTCGATCTCGGCGGCGTCAAAGGCGTCGCGGTCAATCTTGTGGGGTCCCATCTGCACCATATAGCCGCTAATTTGCACATTGGGCGCCAGCGTCTTGATCGCTTCGCGTGCCAACCCGCCCGCCGCCACACGGCTCGCGGTTTCGCGCGCCGAAGACCGCCCGCCGCCGCGATAGTCGCGGATGCCGTATTTCTGGTAATAGGTAATGTCGGCGTGACCGGGGCGGAACTTGTCCTTGATATCGCCGTAGTCCTTGGACCGCTGGTCGGTATTCTCGATCAACAACTGCACTGGCGTGCCGGTTGTTACACCCTCGAACACCCCCGAGAGGATGCGCACCTCGTCGGCCTCACGCCGTTGGGTAGTGTATTTGTTCTGCCCCGGTTTGCGCTTGTCCAGCCAGTGCTGGATCATCTCGGCGTCTACCGGCACGCCGGGAGGGCAGCCATCAACGGTCGCGCCAATCGCAGGCCCGTGGCTCTCGCCCCAAGTGGTGACGCGAAAGAGATGTCCAAAGCTGTTTACTGACATGGGCGCGGTCTCCTGTTGCCTTCATTCCTTAAAGGGCAGGGCGGGGGGCCTCAAGGGGATTTGGCTTGCAAATCCTTTGGCTGCGTCTTAGGCCTGCAGGCACCTCGGGGGGCCATTTAATGGCTGAGATTGCGCAAGCTGACCCGTTGAACCTGAACCGGTTAACACCGGCGGAGGGAAGGTCTGGACATCACTCCATCCTTTTTCCCTTTCGCCGCAAAAGGAGGATGCGATGAAGTATCTTACACTTGCAGCGGGCATTTTGGGGGCCTCGGCAGCATATGCCGAAACACCCGAGCTTACGGTCTATACCTATGACAGCTTTGTTTCTGAATGGGGTCCTGGCCCTGCGATCAAGACGGCATTTGAAGCAGAGTGCGCCTGCACCCTGAAGTTTGAGGGCATGGGCGACGGCGCGGCCTTGCTGGCGCGGCTCAAGCTGGAGGGCGAACGCTCCGAGGCGGATGTGCTTTTGGGCATCGATACCAGCCTGATCGCCACGGCCAAGGCAACGGGCCTGTTTACCCCCACCACGATCAAGGCAGATTATACCCTGCCCGTGGCTTGGGAAGACGACACCTTTGCCCCCTATGACTGGGGCTATTTTGCCTTTGTGCATAACTCTGACATGACACCCCCGAAAAACTTCACCGATCTCGCGGCGAGCGACCTCAAGATTGTGATCCAAGACCCGCGGTCCTCCACCCCCGGTTTGGGGCTGCTGATGTGGGTCAAGGCGGCGTATGGCGACGAGGCTGCCGGTATCTGGGAAGGTCTGGCAGACAATGTGGTCACCGTCACCAAGGGCTGGTCCGAGGCTTATGGCCTGTTTCTTGAGGGCGAGGCCGACATGGTGCTGAGCTACACAACTTCGCCCGCCTATCACCTGATCGCCGAAGAAGACGCGACCAAATCGGCAGCGGTTTTTGACGAAGGTAACTATATGCAAATCGAGGTCATGGGACGGCTTGCCGCCTCGGACCAGCCGGAACTGGCCCAGCAATTCATCGAGTTTATGGTATCGGACGCCGCCCAATCGGTCTTGCCGACAACCAACTGGATGTATCCTGCGGTGACCCCGGCGGCAGGACTGCCCAAAGGGTTCGAAACGCTGTCGGTGCCGGAAAAGGCGCTGCTTATCGCCAATGACGACGTACCCGCCCTGCGGGATGAGGCCTTGCAAGAGTGGCTCGGCGCGTTGTCGCAATAAGCCCGCGCGGCGGGATCGCGGCAGCAGCCTTGGTGCTGCTGTTGATCCTTGCCGCTTTGGGTGCTGTGATGTCCCGCGCCGAAGTCGGCGCGGGGCTTTCACCTTCAGACTGGGCGGCGCTGCGCTTTACCGTGGTGCAGGCGGTCCTGTCAGCGGTGATTTCGACGATTTGCGCTGTGCCAGTGGCGCGGGCCTTGGCGCGGCGGCGATTTTTCGGACGCGGCGTTTTGGTCACCCTGCTGGGTGCGCCGTTTATTCTGCCAGTGATCGTGGCTGTTATCGGGCTGCTCACCGTGTTTGGCCGTGCGGGTTGGTTCAACCTTGCGCTGGGCGCGGTCGGGCTGCCGCCGGTTTCGATCTACGGGCTGCACGGCGTGGTGCTGGCGCATGTGTTTTTTAATCTGCCCTTAGCAACGCGGCTGTTATTGCAGGGCTGGCAAACTCTCCCGTCCGAGCGGTTCCGGCTTGCCGCACAGCTTCGGCTCACCCCTTTTGCTGCGTTTCGCGCGATCGAATGGCCGATGCTACGGCAGGTGCTGCCCGGTGTGGCGGCGCTGATATTTGTGATTTGCCTGACCAGCTTTGCGGTCGCGCTGACGCTGGGGGGCGGGCCGCGCGCGACCACTGTGGAACTGGCGATTTATCAGGCCTTCCAGTTCGATTTTGACCTTGGCCGCGCAGCGCGATTGTCGCTTGCGCAACTGGTGCTGGCAGGCGGCGCGGCGCTGATCGCGCTCTGGGTCATCCCACCTGTCAGCCTTGGCAGCGGCCTCGACCGCCCCGTGCAACGATGGGAGCGTGGCGGAACCGCCCGCGCCCTCGACACTATATGCATCACCCTTGCCGCCGGATTTCTGCTGCTCCCGCTCAGTGCGATCCTTTGGCGCGGGACCTGGGGGCTGGCAGCTGTGCCGCCCGTGGTCTGGAAGGCGGCGGGGCAGTCGATTTTCGTGGGCTGTATCAGCGTCGTTGTTTTAGGCGTTCTGGCGCTGCCGATGGCGGGGTGGATCGCCAGCAGCCGTCGTGGCGGGGTCGAGGCGATTGGATTGCTGGGGCTGTCAGCATCACCACTGATGATCGGAACGGGGTGGTTTATTCTGATCCATCCGGTTGCCGCCCCTGCAACGCTGGCCTTGCCGGTCACCGCGCTGGTCAATGCCTTGATGGCCTTGCCCTTTGCATTGCGGATCATGGTGCCGCGCTTGCGCGACACAGTGCAGGATTACGGCAGGTTGAGCGCGACCCTGGGCCTGCGCGGCTGGCCGCTGTGGCGCTGGGTGCTGCTGCCGCGGGTGCGCGCGCAGGCGGGGTTTGCCGCCGGGCTGACCGCTGCCCTGTCGATGGGCGATTTGGGGGTGATTGCCTTGTTTGCCGATCAGGACCGTGTGACCCTACCGCTGCAAATGTACCGCCTAATGGGCGCCTATCAGATGGAGGCTGCAGCAGGTGCCGCGCTGATCCTTTTGACGCTAGCGCTCGGGGCTTTCTGGATTTGCGACAAAGGAGGGCGCTGGCATGCTGAAGCTTGAAAAGTTCGAAATCCGGCAGACCGATTTTGCCCTCTCCGCCGATATGGTGCTGGAGCCACGCACCAAATACGCGGTCATCGGTCCTTCGGGTGCCGGTAAATCGACCCTGTTAAACGCGATTTGCGGATTTATCTCGCTGAGCGGGGGTCGTTTGCTGTGGCAGGGTAGCGATATAACGCAAGCCGACCCCGCTGACCGTCCGATGACCATGTTGTTTCAGGACAACAACCTGTTTCCGCATCTAAGCGTGCAGCAGAATGTCGGCCTTGGTCTGCGCCCAGATCTGCGGCTGCAACGGGACGAGAAAGATCGGGTGGCGCAGGCACTGGCGCGAGTCGGATTGCAGGATCATGCGGATAAACGTCCCGGAGCCCTGTCGGGGGGCCAACAAAGCCGTGCCGCATTGGCGCGGGTTTTGGTGCAGGCAAGACCGCTTGTGTTGCTGGATGAACCCTTTGCCGCGCTCGGCCCCGCGCTGCGCAACGAGATGCTCGATTTGGTGCAAAGTCTGATCGAGGAGACCGGTGCCGCCCTCATGATGGTCACCCATGCGCCGCAAGATGTGCGCCGGATCGCGGATCAGGTGATTTTTGTCGAAGGCGGGCGTGCCCATGCACCGCAACCTGCCGCCGCGCTTATGGATAATCCGCCGCCGGAGTTGCGCGCCTACCTGGGCTAGGGCGGCCTGCCCGTTGCAAGCAGCCCCTAATCGCGCCACACCTGTGTTGATCCGACCGCAAAAGGGCCGAAAAGCGATGCACCCCAACCCGATCTACCATGACGCCGACGCCCCGCGAAACGTAGCCTTCGCCCGCAAGCGTGGCTTTGGTCTTTTGGCGGTGAACGGTGCGGAGTTCCCGCTGCTAAGCCATGTACCTTTCTTGCTCGATAACGCGGGCGATCTTGCCGAATTGCATCTGGTCCGCTCCAACCCGATTGCGCGGGCGTTGAAAACCGGTTTGCCTGCCAAGATCGCGGTATCGGGGCCCGATACCTATATCTCCCCCGATTGGTACGGTGTCGACGATCAGGTGCCGACGTGGAACTACGTCGCGGTGCATTTAACCGGCACGCTGGATATGCTGCCGCAGGACGCGTTGCGCGATATTCTCGACCGGCAATCAGCGTTCTATGAGGCGCAACTGCTGCCCAAAGCGCCTTGGACGACCACCAAGATGACACCCGAAGCGCTAGAGAAGTTGATGCGGATGATCGTGCCCTGCCGGATGCGGATCACCGGGATCGATGGCACGTGGAAGCTGAGCCAGAACAAGGCCGAGGCGGTTCGGCTTAGCGCTGCGGCGCAGGCGGCGCGCTTTGGCTTTGGAAGTGAAGCCGAGGATATCGCCGCGATGATGCGCGATTTGCCCGCCTAAAGAGGGGCGAATCGCTCGGCAGGCGCACTGCACGATTGCGGCGGCGCGCGGCTGCCGCAATACTCGGGGCGAAACCCAAAGGAACTGACCGATGAAACTTTCCTATTCGAAAACCTCGCCCTATGTCCGCAAGGTGATGGTGCTGCTGCACGAAACTGGCCAGCTTGCTGATGTGGCACTTGCTGATACCGCCACCACCCCCATCGCGCCGGATGATAGCCTGATCTCGCGCAATCCGCTGGGCAAGGTGCCCGCGCTGGAGCGGCCCGATGGCCCGACGCTTTATGACAGTCGCGTCATCTGCGCCTATCTGGACGACCGTGCGGGCGCCAAGCTTTACGGCAAGGGCCAGCACCGCTGGGATGTGCTGACGCTGGAGGCCACAGCGGACGGTATCCTCGATGCGGCACTATTGATGGTCTATGAAGGCAAACTGCGCCCCGAAGACAAACGCATGGACGCATGGGTAGAAGGCCAGTGGGGCAAAATTGCCCGCGCTTGCGCCACGCTCAACACCCGCTGGGTCAGCCAACTGAGTGGTCCGGTTGATATGGGCCAGATCGCGGTTGGTTGTGCGCTGGCCTATGTCGAGTTCAGATTGGGCGATCGCGGTTGGCGCACTGGCAACGATGCACTGGCAGCGTGGTTCAAAACCTTCGAATCGCGGCCTTCCATGCAGGCAACCCGGCCTCCGGCGGCATAATTTGCAAAAAAGTGGTTGTTTTTGCGTCGCACCCTACAGGGTGCGACTTTTTGTATGGCATTGGCATCTGGACGGGCGCGGCCTGTCCCGATAGATACCGCACTGAACAAAGGCGGCATTTGCGTGCCGTCTCGAAGTTTGATGGCCCGTGTCGGGTCTAGAAGTGGAGAAAACCCGTGTCACAAGCTGATGATCACGCAGGCAACCGGAGGGATTTCCTCTATTATGCAACCGCAGGGGCCGGAGCCGTTGCGGCTGGGGCTGCCTTTTGGCCGCTGGTCAACCAGATGAACCCCTCTGCCGACGTTTTGGCGTTGTCGTCGATCCGCGTCGATGTGGGCGGCCTAGAGCCGGGCACACAGTTGACCGTTAAATGGCTCGGCAAGCCGGTTTTCATCCGCCGCCGCACCGAAGCGGAAATCGCCGAAGCGAAAGACACCGACGTCAGCGCGCTTCCCGACCCCATCGCACAGAACGCGAACCTTGCGGGCGATGCGCAGGCCACCGATGCAAACCGCGCGCTGGATGAAACCGGCGAATGGCTGGTGATGATCGGCGTGTGTACTCACCTTGGCTGTGTGCCTCTGGGCGACGCAGGTGATTTTGGCGGTTGGTTCTGCCCTTGCCACGGGTCGCACTACGACACAGCGGGCCGTATCCGCAAAGGTCCGGCACCGCGCAACCTTGATGTGCCGGTCGCCGAATTCCTCGACGAAACCACGATTAAACTGGGTTAAGGAGCAGACAGATGGCTGGAATACCACACGACCATTACGAGCCTAAGTCCGGCGGAGAGAAGTGGCTGCACAGCCGCCTTCCCGTTGTTGGTCTGCTCTATGATACATTGATGATCCCCACCCCCAGAAACCTGAACTGGATGTGGATCTGGGGCATCGTGCTGACATTCTGTCTGGCGTTGCAAATCGTCACCGGCATCGTGCTGGCGATGCATTACACGCCGCAGGTTGATATGGCGTTCGCTTCGATCGAACACATCATGCGCAACGTGAACGGCGGCTATATGCTGCGCTATCTGCACATGAACGGCGCCTCGTTGTTCTTTGTTGCGGTCTATGCCCACATTTTCCGCGGTCTCTACTACGGGTCTTACAAAGCCCCGCGTGAGATCACCTGGATCATCGGCATGCTGATTTATCTGCTGATGATGGCGACCGGTTTCATGGGCTACGTTCTGCCTTGGGGTCAGATGTCCTTCTGGGGTGCGACAGTGATCACCGGCCTGTTCGGCGCGATCCCGTTCATCGGGGAAAGCCTGCAGACCTTGCTGCTGGGCGGGCCCGCCGTGGACAACGCCACGCTGAACCGCTTCTTCTCGCTGCACTATCTGCTGCCCTTCGTGATTGCAGGTCTGGTGATCGTGCATATCTGGGCCTTCCACACCACGGGCAACAACAACCCCACCGGTGTTGAAGTGCGCCGCGGATCAAAGGAAGAGGCCGAGAAAGACACGCTGCCGTTCTGGCCCTACTTCGTGATCAAGGATCTCTTCGCTCTGGCGGTGATCCTCACGGTTTTCTTTGCCATCGTCGGCTTTATGCCAAACTACCTTGGCCACCCTGACAACTATATCGAAGCGAACCCGCTGGCGACGCCTGCGCATATCGTGCCCGAATGGTACTTCCTGCCGTTCTACGCGATCCTGCGTGCTTTCACCTCCGAGGTTTGGGTTGTGCAAATCGCGTCCTTCGTGACCGGTGGCATCATCGACGCCAAATTCTTTGGGGTTCTGGCGATGTTCGGGGCGATTGCGGTTATGGCGCTGGTGCCATGGCTCGATACCTCCAGCGTGCGTTCGGGCCGCTACCGTCCGATGTTCAAGTGGTGGTTCGCTCTGCTGGTAATCGACTTTTTTGCCCTGATGTGGCTGGGGGCGATGCCTGCCGAAGAACCCTATGCCAGCTTCTCGCTGATCGCGTCGGCCTATTGGTTCGCGTATTTCTTGGTCATCCTGCCGCTTTTGGGTGTGATCGAAAAACCGCTGTCGCAGCCTGCGACCATCGAAGAAGACTTTGATGCGCATTATGCCCCCAAGGTCGGTGGCACCAAGACGATCGTGAATCCGGCGGAGTAATGGATATGAAAATGACACCTAAATCCATCCTTACGACGGCTCTGGCGACGGCTTTTGCCCTGTCCGGTGCGCTCGCACAGGCTCAGGACACGACAACCACCACCGAAGAGGTGCCGCAAACCACACCGGCACCGCAGGCTGACCCCCAGCCTGCCACAGAGCCTACGGTTGAGCCCACAGTTGAACCCGTCGCAGAAGAGCCTGCGGCGGACACCACAAGCTCGACAGAGCCCGCTGCCGCACCGGCAGAGGCGCCTGTCGCAGAAGAGCCTGCCGCTGAAGCAGCTGTTGAAGAGCAGCCTGTCGAGGAAGTTACCGAAGAAGCTGTTGAAGAGCAGCCCGCTGAGGAAATGACCGAGGAAGCCACTGAAGAGCAGCCTGCTGAGGAAGCAACCGAGGCAGTTGTTGAAGAGCAACCTGCCGAGGAAGCGACCGAAGAAGCCGCGCATGGCGACGACGCCGCCGAGCATGAAGCCGCTGCAATGGCCGACGAAGACCACGGCGACGATGATGCCCATGCCACACCGCATATCGAGAACATCGACTTCTCGTTCGACGGCCCATTCGGCAGCTATGACGTCAACCAGCTTCAGCGCGGTTTGCAGATTTACACCGAGGTCTGCTCGGCGTGCCACGGCCTGCAATATGTCGCACTGCGGACCTTGGGTGACGAAACAGGCCCGAACTTGCCCGAAGATCAGGTGATCGAGTATTCCAAGCAGTGGGACGTTTTCGACCCCGAACTGGACGATACCCGCGCCGGTACACCGGTTGACCACTTCCCCGGTTCGAACCTTGAAAACGCACCTGACCTGTCGTTGATGGCAAAGAAGCGTGCGGCGTTCCACGGCCCCTACGGTCTGGGGATCAACCAGTTGCTTTATGGCTTTGGTGGACCTGAGTACATCACCGCGCTGCTGACCAGCTATACCGGTGAGACCAAGGAACAAGCGGGCACGACCTTCTACGAGAATACCGCCTTTCCGGGCGGCTGGATCTCAATGGCGCCGCCACTGGGTGACGAGCAGGTCGAGTTTGCGGATGGTCACGCCAATGATCTGCACCACATGGCCGAGGACGTCTCTGCCTTCCTGATGTGGACCGCCGAGCCGAAATTGGGCGCACGCAAGCAGGCCGGTTTTGCCGGCGTGCTGTTTCTGACGCTGTTGTCGGTGCTGTTGTACCTGACCAACAAGCGGATCTGGGGTCCGGTCAAGTACAAGCGCCGCGACTGATTGCATCGCGTCTTTTGAAATCTGAATAACCCCCCGTGGCAGCCGCTGCGGGGGTTTTCTTTATCTTGCAGGGTCGCAATTTCGCCAGATGCGCCTAGGTAAAAGAGGGCTGGTGCTCTTGTTGAGAATCATTATCAATAGCATTTACACTGCAAAGTATTTCTCCTACTAATTCGGGAGACGTGTTGCCTGACGCTACAAAAGGATACGACATGCGCTTAAGGCCCCTCATCCTTGCCCTGACTGCGGCGCTTTTACTGCCCGCAGTCGCCATGGCCAAAGAGGACAAGTTCAAAGCTGTGACGACCTTTACCGTGATTGCCGATATGGCGCGCAATGTGGCGGGGGATGTGGCGATTGTCGAAAGCATCACTAAGGCCGGGGCGGAGATTCACGGCTATCAACCGACCCCGCGCGACATCATACGCGCGCAGGGTGCTGATCTGGTGCTCTGGAACGGGCTGAACCTTGAGCTGTGGTTTGCACAGTTCTTCTCCAACCTCTCCGACGTGCCGAGCGTAACGCTCAGCGACGGGATTGAGCCGATGAGCATTGCCGAAGGCGAGTATAACGGCAAACCCAACCCGCATGCGTGGATGAGCCTCAGCAACGCGCTGATCTATGTCGATAACATTCGCGATGCCTTTGCCGAGCATGACCCCGAAAACGCCGAGATATATGCCGCCAATGCCGAGGCCTATAAGCAGCAAATCACCGATACGATTGGCCCGCTAAAAGAAGCGATCCTCGAAATCCCCGAGCCTCAACGCTGGCTGGTCACCTGTGAGGGCGCATTCAGCTATCTTGCCCGCGACTTCGAGATGAAAGAGCTGTATCTCTGGCCGATCAACGCCGACAGCCAAGGCACGCCGCAACAGGTTCGCAAGGTGATCGACGGGGTGCGCGACAATGACATCAAGGCGGTGTTCTGTGAAAGCACCGTCAACCAAGCCCCTGCCGAGCAGGTTGCCCGCGAAACCGGCGTCGCCTATGGCGGGGTGCTCTATGTCGACAGCCTGACCGAAGAAGACGGGCCAGTGCCGACCTATATCGACCTGCTGCGTATCACCTCTGAAACCATCGTGAATGGGCTGTCCGAATGAGCACAGGGTCCGGTATCAAGGCCAGCGACGTTACCGTAACCTATCGCAATGGCAACACAGCCCTGCGCGATGCGTCGTTTGAAATTCCCACTGGCACGATCACCGGATTGGTTGGCGTCAATGGTGCAGGCAAATCGACCCTGTTTAAGGCAATCATGGGCTTTGTGCCCGCCGCCAAGGGCGAGATCACGGTGCTGGGGATGCCAGTCAAACAGGCTCTAAAGCAGAATATCGTCGCCTATGTGCCGCAGTCCGAGGAGGTCGATTGGACCTTTCCGGTGCTGGTTGAAGATGTGGTGATGATGGGGCGCTACGGCAAGATGGGCTTTTTGCGCCGTCCTGCCGCTGCCGACTACGCCGCTGTGACGCAAGCGCTTGGACGGGTTAACATGACCGAGTTCCGCCACCGCCAGATTGGCGAGCTTTCGGGCGGGCAGCGCAAGCGGGTGTTTCTCGCCCGCGCGCTGGCCCAAGAGGGCAAGGTGATCCTGCTTGACGAGCCGTTTACTGGCGTCGATGTACAAACCGAGGACGCGATCATCGCGCTGCTGCGCGAGATGCGCGATGAGGGGCGCGTGATGTTGGTCTCGACCCACAACCTTGGCTCTGTGCCGGAGTTTTGTGACCGTACCGTGCTGGTCAAGGAAACCGTGCTGGCCTACGGCCCGACCGAGACGACCTTCACCCATGAGAACCTGGAACGCGCCTTTGGCGGCGTGTTGCGGCACTTTGTGCTCGGCGGTGCCGATCTGCACGATGATGACGACACTCGACAGATCAGGGTGATCACCGACGACGAGCGCCCATTTGTTGTCTATAGCGACGAGGATCAGAAATGATCGAGACGCTGCTGCTCCCGTTTTCGTATGGCTATATGTTCAATGCGATGTGGGTCAGCGCGTTGGTCGGTGGCGTCTGTGCCTTCCTCTCCGCCTATTTGATGCTAAAGGGCTGGTCGCTGATCGGTGACGCGCTGAGCCATTCCATCGTGCCGGGTGTGGCGGGGGCTTACATGCTGGGTCTGCCTTTCGCTTTGGGCGCTTTTGCGGCTGGTGGATTGGCGGCGGGGACGATGCTGTTTCTAAGTCAGCGTTCGGGACTGAAAGAAGACACTATCATCGGGCTGATCTTCACCTCGTTCTTCGGGCTGGGCCTGTTCATGGTGTCACTGTCGCCGATGTCGGTCAGTATCGAGACCATCACGATGGGCAATATCCTTGCGATCACGCCGTCGGATACGCTGCAGCTGGCGATCATCGGGTTCGTGACGCTGGCGGTTTTGCTGGCCAAGTGGAAAGACCTGATGGTGACCTTCTTTGATGAAAATCACGCGCGGTCGGTGGGGCTCCGGCCCGATGTGCTGAAGGTGGTGTTTTTCACCCTCCTCTCGGCCTCCTGCGTGGCGGCACTTCAGACGGTGGGGGCGTTTCTGGTGATCGCGATGGTTGTCACGCCGGGTGCCACCGCTTACCTGCTGACCGACCGTTTCCCGCGGCTGTTGATGCTGAGCGTGTTAATCGGTGCGCTGACCAGTTTCACCGGTGCCTACCTCAGCTTTTTCGTTGACGGCGCAACCGGCGGGCTGATCGTTAGCTTGCAGACAGTGATCTTCCTGATCGCGTTCTTTTTCGCGCCGAAACACGGGTATTTTGCCGCCCGCCGCAAGGCACGCAGAGCGTTGGAGGCGAAATGATCGAGACGCTTCTCCAACCCTTCCAATTCGCCTTTATGACCAAGGCTTTCTGGATGATGGCGATCCTCGCCGTGCCGACGAGCCTACTGTCGTGTTTTCTGGTGCTCAAAGGCTGGTCCCTGATGGGCGATGCGATCAGCCATGCCGTCCTGCCGGGGGTGGTGGTGGCCTATCTGATTGGCATTCCACTGATCATCGGTGCGTTTGCCGCGGGGATGGTCTGCGCGCTGGCGACCGGGTTTCTGTCAGATAACAGCCGCGTCAAGCAAGACACGGTGATGGGGATTGTCTTCTCCGGCATGTTCGGCTTTGGTATCGTGCTCTACACCAAGATCAGAACCGACGTGCATCTGGACCACATCCTCTTCGGTAACATGCTGGGGGTGAACGCGAACGATCTGTGGACTGCAGGGATTATTGCCGCCATCGTCGGCGGGATCATCATCGCGAAACGGCAGGACTTTCTGTTGCACGCATTCGACCCTATTCAGGCCAAAGCTGTCGGCCTGCCGGTCGGCTGGCTGCATTATGGGCTGCTGACGCTGATCACGATGACCATTGTCGCGACACTTTCGGCGATCGGGATTATCCTGTCGATCGGCCTGCTGATCGCACCCGGAGCGATTGCGTTTTTGTTGACCAATCGGTTCTCGCTGATGCTGCCGATTTCGGTCGCGGTGACGCTGGTTTCAGGCGTTTTAGGTCTCTATGTCAGCTTTTTCATCGACAGTGCGCCTGCGCCGACGATCATTCTGGTGATGACCGCGATTTTTATCGTGGCCTTCCTCCGCACTAGCTTGAAAACCCGGCGCGCTACTGCCGGATAATCGCTGTGTGGCTTAGCGGTGAAAACCCGCCGCCTGTTCGAGATGGTTTGCACCAAACCCCGCAAGTGCGGCGCGCACCTCGTCATTGGCAGGGCCGTACACATTGAAGCGTTCGGGTGTGAACACGGTCATAAACCGCTCAGCAAATTTGGCCCCGAAATTGCCCAGATGGGCCATCACGGCGGCATTGTCGGCATAGCGCTCAAGCACCGTGCAGGTACTGCGATCTGGCGTCATGTAATATTCGTAGTGCAGCGCGCCTTGTTCGTCCGCTTTCGTAGCGGCGACCATCTCGTCGATCAGCGGTTGCACGGCGTCGGCTTGGCCGTCCTGCACGCGCATTTCCAGCACCCATTCAATAACATCGCTCATTATGTGTCCTCCTTGACGGTGCGAGCCTAGAGCGGGACGGCTTTTTAACCAAGCGTGACTAAAGCGCTAGAAGATGCACAGTTTCGTGACCGGAGATCAACGTTTCTACGATCGTGCCCTCAGTTTGCGGCGCATTGAAGTGTACCTCGGCAAACTGCGCGGTGCGGCCCATGAGGGGGCTTTCCATCAAAACCTGATGCGTCACCCCGACTTGAGCGGCCAGATGCGCCTGTACCTGCGCATCACCTACCGCGCGTAGCCTTGCGGCGCGTTCTTTGATGGCAAGGCCATTCACGGGGGGCATCCGGGCGGCGGGGGTGCCAGGGCGGGCAGAATAGGGGAAAACGTGCAGCCATGTCAGATCGCACTCCTCGACCAGCCGCAGCGAGTTTTCGAACATCGCCTCGGTCTCGGTCGGGAAGCCCGCGATGATGTCAGCGCCAAAGGTCATGTCAGGGCGCAGGCGCTTGGCCTCGGTGGTAAAGTTGATCGCATCGTCGCGCAGATGGCGGCGCTTCATCCGTTTCAGGATCATGTCATCGCCATGTTGCAGGCTCAGGTGCAGATGCGGCATCAGGCGCGGTTCGGTCGCAATGGCCTGCATCAGGTTGTCGTCGACCTCGATCGAATCGATGGAGGAGATCCGCAGGCGCGGCAAATCGGGCACCAATCGCAAGATACGCATGACCAGATCGCCCAGTTTCGGCTCTGACGGAAGATCAGCCCCCCATGAGGTCAGATCGACGCCCGTCAGCACAACCTCGTTGAACCCCTTATCAACCAAACGCTTGATCTGGTCGACGACAACCCCCGCCGCGACCGAACGCGAGTTGCCGCGCCCGAAAGGGATGATGCAAAAGGTGCAACGGTGGTCACAGCCGTTTTGAACCTGCACATAGGCGCGTGAACGGGTGCCGAAGCCGTCGATCAAATGGCCAGCGGTCTCGGTCACCGACATGATGTCGTCGACCTGTAGCGCTTCGCTTTCCCCGATGAAATCGGCGGCAAGGCCGGACCACGTCGCGCCCTGCATCTTTTCGGTATTGCCAATTACCACGTCGACTTCGGCCATATTCGCAAAGGTGTCCGGCTCGGTCTGGGCAGCGCATCCGGTGACGATCAGACGCGCGTCCGGGTGGGCCTTGCGCAGCTTTCGGATGTCCTGACGCGCTTTGCGCACGGCTTCGGCGGTGACGGCGCAGGTATTGACCACTACGGCATTTTGCACGCCCGCCTGCTGGGCCAGATCCTTCATCGCCTCGACTTCGTAAGCGTTCAGGCGGCAGCCGTGGTTGGAGAAGACAGGCGCGCTCATGTCAGGCTCGCCAGAAAGGCAGGGGTCAGCACGCCGCTGGCCACATGCATGGTCGGTCCGGTCATCCACACGCCATCCTCGCGCCAGTCGATCTGCAGGCTACCCCCATCAAGGTCGATGCACACGGAACGCCCTGTGAGGCCCCTGCGGGCCGCTGCGACTGCCGTGGCGCAGGACGAGGAACCCGAGGCGAGTGTGATGCCGACGCCGCGCTCCCAGACCCGCATGCGGATGTGGTCGGGGCCGATGATCTGGGCGACCTGAACATTGGTGCGTTCGGGAAACAGCGGGTGATGCTCCATCTCTGCGCCAAAGGCTTCGAGCGCCACAACGGCCACGTCATCGACGAAAAAGGTGCAATGCGGATTGCCCATGCCGGTCGCGGTCGGTGCGCCATCGATGGGCAGCGCCAGGGTGTCCATTTCGCGGGCCAGCGGGATCTCGTCCCATGCAAGCTGCGGGTGGCCCATATTGACCGAAGTCAGCCCCTTGCCTGCATCAACCGCGGCCAGATCACCGCGTGCGGTGGTCAGGTGCAGACGGGTCGCACCGGATTCGTCCATCAGATGGCGTGCAATACAGCGGGTCGCGTTGCCACAGGCAGCGGAGAGGCTGCCATCGGCGTTATAGAATGTCAGATGTGCATCGCCAGTGCCCTTGGAAATGACCGCAAGCTGGTCAAATCCCACGCCAAACTGACGATGGCCGATTCCCTTGGCCAGCGCAGGCGTCACGGCCCAAGATCGGGCACGCGCGTCCAGCACGACAAAGTCGTTTCCCAGCCCGTGCATTTTCATGAAGGGCAAACCGTTGGTAAAATCACTGCACATGCCGCGCATATAACGGCGCGAAGTGAACTTATCCAGCATGTGTCGCATTAAATGCAGGTTTTGGGCTTGACCCCCCGCGCCGACCTTTCTAAGTACCGCGCCAGTGGGCCGTTAGCTCAGTTGGTAGAGCAACTGACTTTTAATCAGTAGGTCGTTGGTTCGAACCCAACACGGCTCACCACTTTTACCCTTTTATTCAGTTACTTGCTGGCTATTATCGGTTTAGGTGGTGTTCCCACTCCTTTTGGGGGGACACATGGGGGACAAAGCTGCCTTTTGATCGCGATGCTGCGGAGGTATCCCGAATTATTCCGCTTATCCGGTTCGGCGCTCGAATCGCTTGGGTTCGTCCCCATTTACGCGATAATCAAAAACTCGAGATTCGTTCTATACGCGCTTCTACAACTCAAGCGATGCGGAGGGGGGTGACGGCAACCAATAGTACCTAGTATGAGGCGTCTATGGTAGCTGTCACAAATCACACTTCTTTAGAAATAGTCCATGTAGATGACTGGCCTGTGACTGAAGAGCCGCTTGCTGGCACGCGAGACAAGAATACGGTGATAGCTCCTGATGGCACCCATTTTGTATTCAAGGAGCCGAAGGAGCTGCGACCGGCCCAGATTTGGTCCGAGATGGTGGCATCGTTCATAGCGGGTGATCTCTTGGATTGGCCCGTTCAAACCTCGGCCATAGCTAGTCGGGCGGGTCGGGTTGGAACGCTGCACAGGTATATTTACGACCCCAGTCGCGAAAGCATGATTTTTGGCTACCAATTTTGCGTTGAATGCGACCCGGAATTCGATTTTGACAAGGGAACTCGGCATACCGTCCGCCTCATCGAACGTATCTACGAACAAGGCATAGGGGTTTCGGAGGAACTCTATTATGCGTTTTGGGGGCAAGCGCTCGCCTTTGATACTTTAATCTCCAACATCGACAGGCATGCAGAGAACTGGGCGGTCATCCAGTCATCTGATCAGGTCAAGATGGCGGCACTGTACGATAACGGCTCGAGCCTTGGCTGCGGGATTGAAGCGAAAGGCTTGACTAAGTGGTTTAATGCCGGTGGAGGGCTGATTGCTGAGAAAGTAGATAATTTCTCTAGGAGCGGTCGTCACCACCTTAGAGTAGAAGAACCCGCGAAAAAGGGCGGACTATTTAACGAAGTAAACGCCTACTTTTTAAATAGAGGTCAAAATCAGACTTCATCCTTCCAGCAGTGCGCGGACCTAGACTTGGGTCCAGTAGAAAATTTTTTGGATGACCTATGTAACATTGTCGAGCTGCCCAAGAACTACTTGATGACAACTCAGAGAGCGCAGCATATACTTTCTGTGTTGCATTGCGGGAGGGATCGAGTTAGGCGCCTCCTTCGTCAGGAGCGAATCGGATGATTGAGAATCCTATACAGACTACTCGCGCGCTGCTCACGTGGCAGCTGCCACTTGAGGCTGGTGAGCCGCGCGATAGGCATGTCGTTGGCGAACTCAGGGATTCGAGTGACGGTATCCAATTCCGATATCTTAGTGACGAGCGTCTTGCCCCAGCCTTTGATCTTGGCTTTGAAGGCTACCCAGGGCTGCCGATCAGCACATATCAATCGGAACCACGCCCAGACAACGTAGAAGCAATACTGATGCGTAGGCTTCCGCCAATCGGAAGGGCCGATTTTGACAGGTTCAAAGCAACATTTGGGCTGAGTGCCGACGCGGAGTTCACTCCTTTAAGTCTGCTTGCATATACTGGCGCTCGTCTTACGAGCGACAGTTTTGGTGTTGCTGAGACATTCGATGGCTTTGATGGCCAATTCGACTACATCTTTGATGTAGCTGGGTATCGTCGATATGAGCAAAATGCCGTTGGCATGGTGGCAGGAGACACAGTTCAGCTGGTTCACGAGCGAGATAATCAGCACGATCAAAATGCGGTTCAGGTCTTGAATGGCGACGGCGACTGTCTCGGGTATATCAACCGAGCTCAGTCCGCATTTATCGCCGACCGGCTCATCTCGTGTACAGTAAATGCACAAGTGTTCCGCTTTAACGGCAGGCTAGACTATCCAAAGTTATTTGTGCATTCGCGCGTTCAGCCGCAGGGGCAACAAGTTGCTGCGTAGTGGGTCATTACCTACTGATTAAAGGCACATCTCTTTTGGCTCAATCATGATCCTGCCACCACCAGTGGCGGATCTGCTGGAAATGGCCTCACATCGAACCATCTGAACCGCCCCCGACCCGTTCCCCAAAATATCCGTGGTATTATAATCCCATCCTGGTCATGTCGCTATGCAGACCAGGCAACCAACAGAGCTAAAGCCCAAAGCAAGCCTATAGCAACCGCAAGGGCCCAGCCCTCGCTCTCACGCCCCTGCTTGGGCTTCTTCTTTTTCTTACCATCATGAGACATGATACTTGAGGTAATCTCAGGCATCGCAATGGCAAGAATGTTTGGCTGATAATCACTTCACTAGGCTGCGAGGTCGCTAGCCGCCCATCAGGTAGCTGATCACTTCATAGGCCGCGAGAAACCACAGGATTGCTAAGGTCGCTACGGCCAGCCAATACGACCACCGCCAGCGGCGAGCTTTGCGAATGAAACTAGGTTCATTCTCATTATTTTCGGAAGACATTCGGCTCCAACGTACTTTCTTGTTGTTTGGATACGGTTCGGGCCGTTTGCGCGGTCACATCTACAGATTTGTACGAGGGGCGCTATAATCTATGTTAACCTGAGTGCACATTATGCAAAAAAATTAACGTGAAATCTCCGAGGTTATCCCTATGCCGCCGCTTTGTAGCATTGCCCCCCTTGTTCGTGCCCCTACAAGGCTAGTGGGCCTTACGGTAAAGGGTTCGAGCCAGCCAACTCATGGCTTCAACCGAATGCTTAGGACTTATCTGACCGGGGTTCGGGCGAAGCTCAATTACTGTCACTGAATCTCCGACATGCAGCTCGCTCTCCAACCATTCCCAAAGGTTCTGCTCATCTAAATCGACCTCAAGCCCCCAGAGGCAATCGCCAATAGGAACCGCACCAGCTCCGCGCATCATGGCTCCTAGGTCGTCCGACGCCTTAGAAGTGGCTGCGGCGTGCAAGATCAAGTAGGAAGGCATGAAACCACCTCGTCGGAAATTGCTGCGAGTTTTATTGATTACTCGCTGAACCGAAGCGCAAGTTCAAGCGACCAAATGCCCTAGGCTGGAACATTTGTTGTGCCAAGGTCGGGTCGCCAGGTTTGGGCAGTGCCCACTACTGAACTTTGCGGCCCTGCGCTTGAACAAGCCATCTTTTGGCTGAAGGCGAGATAACAGAGCTTATCTGGCCTGGGCTTGGGCGAAGTCGCATTACTGTCGCAAAATCCTCAGCGTTTAGCTGGTTTTCAAGCCACTTGCTGAGTTCTAGCTCGTCCCAATCTGTCTCAAGCCCCCACACGCGCTCCCCTAACGGAACTGCTTCGAAACCAGCCAGCATCTTTTCCAAATCAGCAGCGCTCTGAAAGTTGGCAGATTGGTAGGCGATCAAAAATGCGGCCATGGGTTTGTCTCCTAGGTATTCATTGGAGCATCCCAAGAAGAACTATCTGCATGTGCTAAAAGTTCATCTGCGTTTGATCTAAAACCGATTTTTCGAAAATGTGATTATTTTGGAATAATAGGACAATCTTTCGATTACATAACGTTACGTCTGTTTTTTCGAAGCCAGACCGTGGTCCGGTCGGCGGGAAAATTCCTAAGGTCAAGTCACTCGAACCGCATGCCGTCGGCGTCAAGCTCGCTTGCGTAGTCCATCTACGGCGCGCTGACGGTGCTCGTTTCGTCTAAGGCCTTAGCAGTGCGTATCGGTTCTGCGTCAGATTACCAGCCATGCACCAATTGCCACAAGGCAGACGAACACGACAACAATCGAGACGCGCTTCCTCTTCAATACGCTGCTTAAGCTAGGGAATTCGTAAGCCTCAAGGTTCCGGTGGCGTGGTATTGAATATTCTTGATCCTCGTGTTTGTCGTACGGTGACATTTGTGATCAGCCATTTTGTTGTGTGCAAATTTATCAGTAGGTATAACACTTAGCTTTGATCCGTGATAGGCGAGTTCGAGTAAGAATCTTCGCACTACCGCACTGCCAGACACTTATGTGAAAATTACAACGACCTGGTGACGCAGTGTCCAAATTGGAAGCCGTTTCAGATCAAATAGGGTGCAACGAGCATCACGGCGAACGTGATCACCAACCATAGGGCTAGTTTCGCAACGCGCTCGATATACAGGTGGCGCATTTCACTATCTGGCGGCAATGTCAGATCAATCAATAATTCATTATCATTACGCATGGCGCTCACTACTTCGGCAACTCGGAGACAAGTTTGCATATCTAGTAGAGCGAGGATTAAAGGCGAAAATGTGTCGACAGTTTGCCGAGAGCAGGGCGTCTCCGCGAAAAAATGAAACAAACTGTTCTTGATTGAGATGTGATGGCTAAGGTGTGCGATCAGGCCAAGTCCTTTGTCAATCTGTTCGCTAACACTGCCTTAATCTGCTGGCTTAGTGACATAGGGTCGAAAGGTTTGCTGATAACCTCTAACGCACCGACGTCCCAGAGCTCTTTGTGCTCATCGGCATTCGCGCGGGCGGTCATAAAAATAGCGGGCACTTCTGCCAGTCCCGGCAGTTTGCGCAGTTCCTCAAGGGTTTTGGGTCCGGTCATTCCCGGCATCATGACGTCTAGCAGAAAAACATCCGGAATGAACTCTGCTACTGCAGCCAGAGCTTCTTCACCTGATGAACATTGGACTACTTCGATGTCGCCGGAAAACTCCAGCGATATCCTAGCAATTTCGAGAATGTCAGTGTCATCATCAACATGCAGCAATTTGATCATCAGCTACTCCCGGCAATTGGGGTAAACCACAAATAGAGCTTGGTTGAATCACCTATACCACAGAATAAAATCTTTGTCCTTCTGCAGTCCATGCGGATCGAAACGCTTATTTAAGGATATTGGCAGACTTCTCGTCGCAAGTGGCTGTCAGCTATGCAGCGAAATCAGTTTTCAGTGTAGGGCACTTGCCGCCACCACAAGTGGCGGATCAGCCGGAAACGACCGCACATCAAACCACTTGAAGCGTGTCCCGTCCGCATTGCGCTGGTCGCCCATCTGGATCTGCGGAGCATTCACCCTGTTCCGTATCAACGCTGCTCTGAACGCCCGCAGGTCAATCAGCCACCAAGCATCAAGGCCCGTCTCTGTCGCGTTGGAGTGTCCGTAGAACATCCAATCACCATTGCCGTTAACAATCTTGGAGAGCTCTGTTTGCGCACCGGAGGCAACGGCAGAGCGTATAGTGAACTGGTAGGGATAGCGTTGTGCATAGCCGGGACGCCGCACCCGTGCTGCAACCCGCATATCGCGGGCATCCAGCATCATCAGGTCAGTGGCTTGGAAATGGTCGAATGGATCGGCTGCAGTCTCCAAGAGATATCCGCCGATCAACTGCTTTATCTCAGGCAAAAACCTGTCGGACCAGTTCCGGTTGTTGGTGTAGCAATTCATTTGCTGACAGTCTCCAATGCGGCCCCCACCGCGTTGCCCGCGCCCCGGCAGAGGGGCGCAGGCGGGTTCGCTAGGCCTTGGTCCGCAGGTATTCGATCACGGCCTTCTGAGCGCGCGGATACTGCTCACAAAGCAATTCCCCTGCGCAGTCCTCCACGCACCATTCCAGCATTGTAGCTGCATCCTCATCCAACTGCGGCTGATGGCAAGAAATCTGTTCGGCCAGCCGTTCAATCGTTACGTCGAGAGTGCCAAGGTCCGCAGGTTCGGCCTCTTGTTCAGTCGGCAGCAACTGCATCAATGCGTCTCTGCTCCGTCTGGCTGCCTTCCATTGATCCAGCAGGGCGACTGCACCGGTTCTCAGGCTGGCATCTTGGTCTGGTCCCTCCCCTCTCAGTTCGACCAGTTCAAGGGTGCTTATCAGGTCACCAACCATATTTCCGGCAAGCTTCACCGTGTGCGCTGTTGCCGCCCCGTCTCCCGGTTGCTCGGGTGCGTCACCCTCAAGGGAGCGAACGCAAACGCGTAGAATGCTGCTGAGGTCGTATGCATTGGTGATTGCAGAGGCGAGGCTCGTGGTCATTGACTTGCCTCCCCTGCCAGACGACGCGCGCCGGTGCGAAGGTTTAGCATGGCCACGTAGGCCGGGTTGCGCATGGATTCCTGCCAGTCGGTCGACCCCATGTGCGAGACCGGTCCTTCGGTCTGCCAGTGAAGGTTAGCCAACGCGGCCAGCCCTTCGGCGGTCGTCGGCACGTGCTTCAACATTTCGCCTTCAAGGCGGTGCAGTTCCTCGATCATGTCGTCAAGCAACGGGTCGCTGTTGTCTACGCTGTTGATCAGCTTCCGAAGCGGGCGACACCGGGCGTCGAGGTCGGCCAGTGGGTCACGCTTAGGTTCGGACAAACGCTCGGCATCAGCACGAAGGGCTGCGATGGCTTCATCGACCATACCTTCGCAAATCAGGGCCTTCACCTTCCGTAAAGCATCAATCGGGGTTTGCGGTTCAATGGCCATGAGGGCGCGTTCAGCCTTACCGACAGCTTCTGCGGCATTACCGATGGCAACTTCCTTTGCAGGCGAGGCCTTCCCTCCGTTTGCGGTCTGACAGGCATCCCCGATTGAAATAGCGGCCTCATGGGCTTGGCGGGCATCTTGCAGGGCCTGTAGTGCGTGTTTGATATTGGACATGTGGGTTTCCTCCGTTCGTGTGGCGTTCGGCCACTGTTGTTTGGTTGTGGGCGGGTTAGGCGCGGTATTCGTGGACAACTCCGTCCATCGCGATCCGCGAGATAGTTGCCAGATTGACGGAGCGGGGCGCTTGGGCCTTTGCGTCCCAAACCGGCATCAGGTGAGGGTGGCGAGCCTTACGGGTCGCTGTGGCCCGTTTCCCTGCCTCTGTGGCGCTGTCACCTTTGACATGGTGCTGCAAAGTGGCTGGCTGCACCTGCATAGTGCGCTCGGTTCCGTCTACCTTCGTGAAGGTTACGGCGCAGAAACGGCCACCGGCAGAGGCGATCAGGTAGCGCTTGGCGGCGTAGTCAGGCGAAAGCGCTTCGTGTTCCTCTGCGGCCCTCAGGGCAGCGCGTAGGACGCCAATGCGGGCATAGTCGGCCTGCGTCCAGCGGTCCTTGCTCTCCAAGCTCGCGATAGCTGCTCGGGTGCGGTCTGATTGAGACATTGTCGCATCAAACTTTGCGGTTGCGACACGCCGTTTAGCCTCAGCCCAAACTCTTGAAAGTTGGCCTGCAAACAGGCTGGCGTATGAGCGGCCTTTGTAGACGGCGTGGCCCAGACAGGCTTTCGCGGCGGTATGGGCGTCTGTCATGATCTTGGTGAGGCTATATGTGGCTGCGGCTGTCATGGGTTTACTCCGTTAGCTTAATTGCATATCCTGTATGCAATATGGCCAACGTTAAGCAGAATGTCAATACTGTGTATGCAAAAATGATTATGAGGTAATCAAATGACGCCAGAACAGGTAAGAATGGCACGAGGCGCGCTGAGAATTGGCGTTCGTGATTTAGCGGCAATGGCCGAGGTCTCATTTACGACGATCAGTCGGTTTGAGACCGGGAAAGGTGGCCTACAGCACTCTAGTGCTGAGGCCATCCAATCTGCTCTTGAGAGTCACGGCATTCAGTTTCTCAGAGGTGGGGACATTGCACGCGGTCTAGGCATTGCTGTAAACAAGGCGGGGGCATCAGAAGAATGAAATTGCTCGCTGTTCTGCTCTGTATGACGAGTGCTCCGCTAGCGGCACAAACAGCGTCGGGCAATGAGATTGCAGCAGCGTGTGACCACCTTGATGAAGCGGACATAAGAGGTGGCTATTGTATCGGATACATCATTGGTGCGTGGGAAGGGATCAAGATTGGTGCTTTCGAGGCCCTAGTCGTAAGCGGAGCAAAAGGAACTGCGGAAGAACTTGACGGGATGGTGAATTCAATTCTGGGCATCTGTGCTCCTGTATCCGTAGAGCGCGGACAGATTGTCGATATTGTCATAGGATATTTCGAACAAAACCCGGCTATTAGACACTTGCCTGCGCGAAGCTTGATCCGCGAAGCTATGGTGGAATCCTTCCCATGCAAGTGACTAAAAACGCGATCATCGACAGCCCGCTGAGGTAGTGAGTATTGGCGGAAGGCAGTAGCCTCGTTATCCAGATTTAACACGGCGAGGATACCCTTGTGATGTTGAAAGTCTGTGTCCGAGGGTGCTGGTCTGTGTGACCATCAGCATCAGATATTTCTTTACAATTCTTTAACCGTGCCTCTTGCTGTGGTGGTAGCTATGGCTACGAGGCGTATTTATTAAACTCACTTGCCCTTTGCACCTTTAGGAAATTGAAAATGAAATTTATCACAATTGCTACCGCTGCCGTTGCACTAACTTTTTCGGCCATGATTGCAGACGCTCATGGTGGCGGATGTCGGAAATCTTCGCCCGTAGGCCAATGCTGTCATGCGGACAACAGCAATGGTGGGCGCGTACACTGCCATTAGTCTTGATGCGCTAGAATGCGCTATCGCTCTTCTGTCTATTGAGATGGGGGAGCGATGAAGCTTCATCGCCAAAATCTTTTACGACGTTAGATTTTTGGAACCGTGAAGACTTAACCAGTTGGGACTACATCTCCGTCCGCGTCCAAAGCACAAACACCATCCAATCGTATACCAGGCCCCTTTCAAAGCTGCAAAAATTGCGGTGTGGAAAATGCGTTCCAAGTCAAACAAATTGTTTCTTTTGGGCGGCGTGATGGTAGGAGCCCCGCACAAATTGATTCCAGCTCACGCATTTTTTTGGCGGAAACTTCAAACCTGCGGGTTTGAATGCCTATGAATGTCTCAACACTTTTCATGAGGGGCGGTCAGTTCGGAATGCGCCTAAACTTAGTCTAAGAATTGAAGTACTTCAATTGAGTTCGCTGCAAAATAAGGGAGAGCCGACTTGCCATGCTGCGGCCACTCTCTATTTCAGAAACGCAGTATTTGTGCAATATTCCGCAGAGTGGGAGAATGACTCTCGCGGCCTCTTGTATGCACTG
This sequence comes from Sulfitobacter brevis, assembly GCF_900112755.1. GTDB lineage: Bacteria > Pseudomonadota > Alphaproteobacteria > Rhodobacterales > Rhodobacteraceae > Sulfitobacter > Sulfitobacter brevis. The sequence goes on from NZ_FOMW01000005.1 coordinate 320,138, forward strand.
CTCCAAAGTGTCCCGTTGCTTAAATGGCCCTCCGTGGATCGCTCTGCCGCCGTCCCGCTTCAATTCTAGCCCACCGGGAGATGGATGGGCTCCAAGCGTCGAAAGCGCCTTATAGCTTTGCTCTCGCTTTCTCTTCACGAAGCCATCGCGCTTATCCAAATATTTACGGATGACAACAGGTTTGTATTCTTCCGGAGAGCTTTTAGGGTCCGATGATAGCCATGCTTCGGGACGGCCAGGCTCATCCAAAAGATAACTCAGGAGAAACTGCGTTTCGAGAAGATCACGGGAATACATCGCGGATCCTGTGTAGTTGCCGGACATGAACCTGTTGGTGCTTGAAAATTTCGACGTTTCTCGCCGCGTCTGACTAAGTGTGGTCGCCCGCACTAGGTAGCAGGTCGGTCCTAGCCCCTCTTGCAGCCTCAGTCTGCTTCAATAACTTGCCTGCGCGACGAACAGCCCGCGCCTTGATGCGGGTTGCCATTTTCGTCAGCGTTTGGTGACAACTAGCGGTCTCGGGGACAATAAGGCGACAATGAGGTAACGTCTTGCGCTTGCACCATACTACTTTCACGGGAGGGCCACATACGGGTCCCATTTCCTGTGCATTGGAGAGGGGTCTAGTATGAGCGTTAATCATGAAACATTTTGCGCGTCGGCAGTCCGGTCGATATCTTTCGGATCAGCACCTATCGAAGGCGTACCGCGCAAAGCTTGAGCGCCATCTTCCAACAGCAATCCTGATTGCCTCTTACGTCGTTGTGGGGATCTTGTTTGCCAAATAATGTCGTTTGGGCGGGCAGGTTCCATCCCTCCAGAGCCTACCCACTCAACATCTATCAGCCGCCACGAGTTATTGAATTTGTGGCGGCTCACAAACGTTTTTGTGTTCGAATTGGATTCGCATGAATCCGCCTAGCCTATTGCGAATACATTAGAAATTTTACGTTAGTTCTGATAGGAACGAATGCAGCGGAGGATTTGCTATGCCTAAAGTAGAATCAGGTCCGAGAAAGCTTAGCAGCCGCCAGCGGCGGAGTTTTGGGCTAAAGCTGTTTGTGGCGGTCGTGACGGTTCTTTGGTTTGTGGCGCTCTACATGGTCGTCGTTAGATTTTTTTCTTAGCTAACGCCTCGGTCAAATGCAGGCTTGCGCCATGCACCCCGACTTTCGGACTCTACCTCTATTTTTGATGCTCTCAAGCCACAGCCGCTTAGAAGTGCCTAAGTCGCGATAAAAACGGAGGAAGTTTAGCCCGGTGACATGGTTTCAGGCGCATCTAACATTTCCCCGCCGCAACTGACGGCCAGCTTGAACGAATTCGGGATAGGCTCCAGTTAGAGGCTCCCGACGATGTGGAACCGCACCCCAGCTGTATTGAATGTCACCGACGCTTTCCCGTTAAAGTATCCACCCACAACCCGGTCAAGGATGGTGGAGCCAAACCCACGAGCTGCCGGGGCCGCAACTTCCGGGCCGTCGCTTTCCTCCCAGATAAAGTCAAATCCGGAATCGGTGTTGTTCCAAATGATGTGGACTTCACCAGCCTCACCAGACATCGCGCCGTGCTTTACCGCATTCGTTGCCAACTCATGCAGAGCTAAGGACAGGCCAAGGGACTGTTGCGATGTCAATTTCACGTTCGGTCCGTGCATTGTGACACGATCAGAAAGTGACGAGAACGCATTCAGGGCAGCCTCTACGACACTCTTGATAGGGGCCGCTTGGTGGTCACCCCGTGTCAGTACGTCCTGTGCATCACTCAAGGCGTTCAGCCGCGAAAAAATAGATGTGCGGGCTTCCGCAATATTCTCGGACCCCCTCAGGGTCTGATTGACCACGACTTGTGCAATGCTAAGCATGTTTTTCATTCGGTGTGCGAGTTCTGCGGTCATGATGTCTCGTTCAGCCTCATACCGAAAACCTTCAATCGCGGCATGCGTGCGCTCGAAAATAGAACGCATAAATTCAACTTCTGAGTCGGACCACTCCCTTGCACGAGGGTCGGTGACGAACAAGACGGCCTTCAAGTCACCACGCACCAGCAAAGGCAGGTTAACCAGGGAGCGGATACCAATTGCTTCAAGCGCCGCCGGATCCTCTACGCGGGTGTCCTCTCTGACGTCAGAAACGATGACGGGTGCACCATCCTGTAAAATCGACGAGAAGCTGCCGAAGTCGCTGTAGTGAAGTCTCCCGATCAGCCTTGGCCCAACGTCAACATTCCAGTCGGCGCGAACATCGATCAACTCTCCATCGCTTGCGATATATCCGTATCGGGCTCGAGAAGCGTAAAGCGTTTCGACGATGGTGCGGGTAGCAAGTTGCGCGACTTCATCGCCGGATTGAATATCACGCACCTCATCCAGGAAACGAAGCCGCATCTCTTGCATGCGTGAGCGCTTGTGCTGATCGGTTATGTCAACGACAATCCCCGAAATGCGGGAAGGCTTGTTGTTTTCGTCTAAGCCCACAGTCGCCTGGGAATGGATCCAACGAGGACTTAGATCAGGCTGTGCGGACCTATATATCTGATCAAAGTCGAGACCCTCACTGATCGATTCTTCAAACGCACGCCGCACCTTGGGCACATCCTCAGCATGGATTCCGTCGAAGATGGCAGCATAGGGCATTCCCTCTTCAGCCGAATGCGCTGGAACGTTGTGCAGTTCAGCGGCCACGGTATCCGCGACAATAATCTTCGATTCGATATCAAAGTCATAGACGCCCACAGTTCCGGATCGACGCATCGCGAGTGATGCGCGGTTCTCTAGCTTGGCAATCTTTGCGTTTGCCTCGTGCTGGAAGGTGCGGTCACGAAAAATCTTAACGAAACCGCTGCCGCAGGGCGTATTTTGCGATTTCCTCATCGCCTCTTCAAGGAGGGGCATCATCAGCCCGCTGCCCCAAAAGTGGCTACCGTCTTTGCGTCGGTGCCACCGAATATCGTCGGCGCGACCTTCCTTAAGCGCGGTCTGCATTTCAACTTCTGGACGGTTTCGTGCCACATCTTCCAGTGTGAAGAACACATCGGCGGTTTGGCCAATAATTTCAGCTGCTGGCCAGCCAAGAATTAGCTCAGCGCCATCGTTGCAACTGGTGACGACCCCATCGGCGTCCAGTGTAACAATCGCGTAATCAATCAGGCTCCGCAGGATCTGTTCGTTGAGTTCGGCAGCTTTCACCCCGGGAGGGTACGTTTTTGGCATCTGGCGGTCCTCTGTAGCTAACCGCCGACAGCGCGACAGCGCGACCCCATCCTCGAGGACGTTTCGCCGAACTCTATAGATATCATTTTCCAAGGAAACAATTGGCGAGTTGGGTAGTTGGGCCGTACTAGCAAGAAAGAGTGCAGACGTTTTGCGTACCTCAACATCGAAAGCTGAAGGGACTAGGACAGATGGATAACCCTCGACCCCTTCTGGGCTGTCTTGTTTTAATAGTTGAAGATGAACCAATCATCAGCCTCGACGTCGCAATGACGCTTGAAACCGCAGGCGCAGAAGTTCTTGGTCCCTGCTACTCTGCAAAATCCGCTTTGGACGCCCTAGACGCGGTTGTGAAGGGAAGAGCACTTCACGGCGCAGTAATTGATGTGAACCTTGGGGGGCATACGTCTGAAGCAGTTGCAAAAAAGCTGAAAAAATTGTCCGTTCCCTTCGTATTTCACACAGGGAATATTCCGGTCAATGGCCAAGTAATCAACGGTATAGACGCACCGATAGTCAGAAAGCCCTCCTATCCCGACGAGCTGTTGCAGTGCGTCGTGGGTTGCGTCTGTCAGCGCAGTTAGCGGCTTAGCAACCAAAGAGTATTTTGATTGAGGTTGCATCCCCCCAACCCGAAATTCGAAGTTGATCCTAATTTGGCCATACTCCATTGCCGCCCTTGCTAAGAACCTCGAATGTCATTTTTCAATAACGTATGCCATGAGAAGTCCCGTCTAATTTTCTGGTAAATCCCCGTCGACTAATTCATCGTGATATCATGGGGGGCCAGGTGCGGGGTCAGAAGTAACTAAGCCTTAACCGTACTTCTCCAGCAAGCTCTGCCCGTTGCTCAATATTGTCCTGCTGGGTGCTAAGCTTTCATATAGGCTAGCAGCGCCGGAGAACACTTTGCTCGCGCCTTTCAGGTATCCTGCTTTCTTCGCGGCCTTGCCCTCAAGCCGCGATGCTGCCGCCTGGGCGTTCCGACCCTTTGCCGCTTCAGCGCCTTCCCATAGGGCGGTTAGCGCGCTGTATTCGCCTTCTGCCTCAATGTCTCCGGCCAGTTCCAGATCAATGCCGCCCCCAGACGCAGCGCCAACGGCACGCGCCCGCGAATGCATGAGCCGCGTCTGACGCTGTTGCTCTTCGGCTTCACGCTGGGACGACGCACGCTCCGCTTTGCCGGAGGCTTCCAGCTGCGCGGCCTGATATTGTGCCGCCGCGTTTTGTGCGTTGCCGCTTTGGATTGCGCCGACGGCACCGATACCCGCTCCAGCAGCGGAGAGGATTGTCGAAAGGCCTGCGCCCTTGATTGCTGTTAAGGCTGTTAAGGCTAGGGTCGCCATTTGCTATCTCTCTTCTCTATCTTTGAGTATTATAATACCCCACGGAAATGGATCTGTATACGCTTCGGGCCCCTACAAGAGATGCTCCAACTCGCTGGAAAATCTTTTCAGGACTTCTCTATGCCCATCAGGTTCGGTCGAATACATTAGGGCATAGACCGCCTCTCCTTGGCGGCTGATCCCTACCACAAGCCAGCACTCCGCTCTGGTGATCGTCCTGTCGGATGCACTGGCGATGACACATGCCTCCTGCTTGCTTACAGGCACCGCCACTTGGCTTCCCTTGTGCTTCAGAAGGCGCGACAAGGCACGCTCCAGCGCCTGAACGGCGAGGGGGTGAACAATCATGCCTAGTTCTGGTTGCGACGGGTCTAAGGGGAAGTTGCGGGCAAGTTCATCAGGCTCCATGGCTAAACGCGCCCCGAACCTGAACTGCTCCCGCCAGACGGAAGCGCAATTGAGTGATTGCCATCTCGGTTCAAGCCGTCTCCATTTCGTTTGACAGCAAGCGCTTGATGGTTTGCTCTACGTCACGGCAAACAGGCAGTTCAACATCGACCCAAGGCAGGTTTACGTCACGCGTGGACGCAGGCAACTTGATTTGACCAAGGTTTCCTTTGCCGATTTGCTTGGCGAGGATTGCAGACAGTCCGGTACCCACACGAATCTCAAAGCCATTAGACATCAGACCGATAGAACTTGTGCCCTGACTCATCAGTGCAACGTGCAGCGTCTTTCGGGCGTCCTCGGCGCGCCCATAGGCTGCCGCCATCTTCCGGGCAGCATCCTCAACGGCTTTGACTTGATCCAGCCAGTCGCGCTCCATCTTGCGGATCTGATCGGCAATACGTTTGCGTTTTTCCTTGTCGGACAGCTTTTCAAGCGCCTCAGCCTCCCGGCGTTCATGCTCCTTCTGAAGCTCCACAAGGGTCCGCTGCGCAGTTATGATCGCGGTAAGCTCGTCTTCAGCCACCCGGATCGGGCCTGCGTCGAATTCCTCGCCGTCAATGATGGACTGGGTGTGTTTAGCGCGCAGTGACGAGATTTGCTGCTCCTGCTCAATACGCCGCCGCTCCAAGCTTTCGATGGTCGCGGCGCTGTTCTTTGCGTATTCCGGGGTGATCCGGCCACCTGTACCGATAGCATCCGGCCACCCATACCGATTTGATCCGGCCATGGATTCCGGGGCATCCGGCCACCCCTATTTTGACACGATTTAAGCGACTGCGAGGCGATCTGTAGCAGGGCTACTCTGGCGTTCATTTGAACGAGAGAGAGCCCAATGAAGAGATTGCCAATGCGGAAGATACGGGAAGCTTTGCGGCTTCGATCAGATGGATTTTCAGGACGCCGTGTTGCGCAAAGCCTGTCGGTGGGCCGCGCGACGATATCGGAGTATTTTCGGCGCGCCGATGTTGAAGGCTTGAGCTGGCCTCTGCCAGAC